>CABZFJ010000001.1 GCA_902524995.1 uncultured Pelagibacteraceae bacterium
TTCAAAGAGATATTTGGAAGAACGACAGCTTCCAAATTATATATGAAGAATTTATAAATGAAAACAAAAAAGTTATTGATACAGGAGATATTATCTTTGCAAATTTAAATTTGCAAAATTCTGACTTGCAGTTGTATAAATATGAGTACAAAAAAAATAAGATAGATTATTTCGATGAAAATGGAAAAAGTATAAAAAAAACTTTAATGAAAACTCCAATAAACGGAGCAAGACTCTCATCAGCATATGGTAAGAGAAAACATCCTATTTTGGGATATACAAAAATGCATACAGGTACAGATTTTGCTGCACCAAAAGGGACTCCAATAATGGCATCTGGGGATGGTAAAATAATAAAAGTAGGATGGTGTGGAGGAGGAGGAAACTGTGTGAAAATAAAACATAATACCACATATCAAACTGTATATGCGCATATGTCAAAGTTTGCAAAAGGCATTAAAAAAGGAGTTAGGGTTAAACAAGGTCAAACAATTGGATATGTTGGATCAACTGGCTTATCTACAGGTCCACATTTACATTATGAAGTTATAGTAAATGGAAAAAAAGTTAACTCTCAAAAACTCAAGTTACCATCAGGAAAAATATTAAAAGGAGAAGAAAGAAGAAATTTTGAAGTTTCTAAAATAAAAATTGATGTTATGAAGTCAAATTTAATTACAAAATATAATTAATCTTTTTCTAGAATTTCACCAGTATCTTGTTTCGTGTTTTTGTTAAGGTCAGTTAAATCTGAATTATTTTTAAAGTTTTGCTCAATAACATTATTATCAGAAGGTTTATTTATTTCCTGCAAGGCTAATATTCTGGAGAAATGATCTGCATGCTGTAAATAGTTTTCTGATAAAATTTTATCCCCAGTTGACAAGGCTTCTCTTGCTAAATTGTTATATTTTTCTATTAGCTTAGCAGCATTTTGGTTGTTTCTACCAGGATTTCTATGTCTAAATTCTGAGTTGCTATTAAAATCATTTGAATTTTTGTGACCATTCAAAGATCTCTTTCTATAGCCTCTATCATTATTAGACTTGAATCTATTTTTTCTGTTATTGCGGTAATTATTCATTAAAATATTTTAGTAGCTACAATAATTCTTGGAATTAAATTTAAATCTTTTGAAACCTTATTTATGCGAAAACCGTTTATTTTTAATAAATATTTAGAGTATTCCATCTGATCTTTACCAATTTCGAATATCAATCTTCCGTTTGTTTTAAGCAAGTGTTTACTTTTTAATATTAATTTTTTTATCTCTCTTAATCCATCTACGCCAGCTTCAAGTGCTAAATGTGGTTCGTAGAAACTAACATCATCATCCAATCTCGATAAATCTTGTTTAGTGATGTAAGGAGGATTAGATATAATAAAATCATATTTATAATCAATAAATTTGTCAATATTCATATTTACGAAGTTTATTTTATTTTGTAAGTGATGCATTTTTGCATTAAATTTTGCAATTTTAAGGGCTTTTTTACTAATATCTATTGCTATGCCGTTGCATTTTGGTCTTTCATTTATTAGAGATATTATTATACATCCAGAACCAGTTCCAACATCCAACAATTTTTTTGAGCTTTCTGGTCTAATAATTTTTAAAGTTTCCTCTATGATCAACTCTGTTTCAGGTCGAGGTATCAGAACATCCTTATTTACATAAAATATATATTTCCAGAATTCTTTTTTTTTTAATAGATATGCAATCGGTTCTTTTTTTACTCTCCTTTTAATAAGTTTTTTGTATTTAATGAAAACGTTTTTTTGAATTTTTTTATTTAGATTTATTAATAACTCCTCTCTTGTTAAGTTTAACACTTTTGCTAACAACAATTCACTATCAAGATTATAGCTCTTGGTTTTTTTTTGTTTTAATGAATTTATTCCAAAATCAATAGCTTGAAGATAATTCATTAACTAATATTACTTAGTTGATCCTTTTGAGCTTGAAGACTTAAATTTTCAATCATTTCATCAAAGATCTCTCCTTCCATAAATTCATCTAACTTATGAAATGTCAAATTAATTCTATGATCAGTCACTCTACCTTGGGGAAAATTATAAGTTCTGATTCTTTCTGATCGATCACCAGAACCTATTTTATTTTTCCTATCTTTTGATCTTTCTTGATCAATTTTTTGTCTTTCAAAATCATAAATTCTTGACTTTAAAATTTTTAATCCTTTTTCTTTGTTGCGTATTTGTGACTTTTCATCTTGCTGACTTACAACTATACCTGTCGGAAGATGTGTAATTCTTACTGCAGAATCTGTAGTATTAACGCTTTGACCTCCAGGACCACTACTCCTAAAAACATCAATCCTTATATCTTTTTCATCCAATTTTATATCTAAATCTTCAGCTTCAGGTAAAACAGCAACTGTGGCAGCTGAAGTGTGAACTCTCCCTTGAGTTTCGGTATCTGGAACACGTTGTACTCTGTGAACTCCACTCTCATATTTTAAGGCTGAATAAATATTTTTTCCTTTTATTAAAGCAATAATTTCTTTTAGACCTCCAGCTTCGCTTTTAGAAATAGAAATAACTTCTATAATCCATTCTTTTTTTTGACTCACTTTTTCATACATTTTATATAAATCTGATGCAAAAAGACTGGCCTCAAGACCTCCTGTCCCTGCTCTTATTTCAATTATAGCATTTTTACTGTCTGCAAGATCTTTAGGAAGTAAAAATAATTTTATTTTCTTTTCATTTATTTGATGGTTGTTTTTTAGATTTTCAAGTTCATTGCTTGCAAACTCTTTCATTTCAGGGTCTGAGTTTTTATCATTTATTATAATATCTAATTCTTCAGTATCTTTTTGATAATTCAAATATTCTTTTACCTGTTTTATAATGTCATTTAAATCAGAATATTCCTTTGAGATTTCAGCATATTTTTTTTTATCTATCTCACCTGACGAAAGTTCTTTTTCAAGTTTAAGATGTCTATCGATTAGATGCTGAACTTTATCTTGTGGGAGCATTAATTTATTTGTTATAAGTTTGAGGCTTTTTCTTCAACTAAAGTAACAATTTTATCTATCATGTTGTTAGTTAATACTTTTTCAGTTTCTATACCATTTAAATACAACATATGATTATCTTTTCCACCACCAGTAATTCCTATATCTGTTTGCTTTGCCTCACCTGGTCCATTCACAACGCAACCTATAATCGATAGTGTTATTGGTTTTTTTATATGAGACAATCTCTTTTCTAATTGCTTCACAGTCTCAATAACTTGAAAAGCTTGTCTAGCGCATGAAGGACAAGAAATAATCTTTACACCTCTATTTCTTAAGTTTAATGATTTTAAAATTTCACTACCAACTTTTATTTCTTCAGTAGGATCATCTGAAAGTGATACCCTTATAGTGTCTCCGATGCCATCTAACAATAAACTTCCAAAACCTATAGAAGTTTTGATGCTGCCAGGTAAATAGCTACCAGCTTCTGTAATTCCAAGATGTAAAGGATAATCTGTTTTATCTGATAATAATTTATATGCTGCAATTGACAAAAATACATCAGAAGATTTAACACTAATTTTAAAATTTGAAAAATCCATATCTTCAATTATTCGTATATTTCTTAATGCACTTTCAACTAAAGCTTCGGGACATGGTTCTTTATATTTTTCAAGAATATCTTTTTCAAGCGATCCAGCATTAACTCCAATTCTAATAGAACAATTATTATTTTTTGCAGCAGATATGACTTCTGCAACTCTTTTTGTATCTCCAATATTTCCAGGATTTATTCTAAGACAATCCGCACCACTCTCTGCAGCTTCAATTGCTCTTTTGTAATGAAAATGTATATCTGCAACTATAGGAACATCCACATTTTTAATTATTGTTTTTAAAGCCTTTGTTGATTTACTATCAGGACATGAAACTCTAACGATATCTGCACCAGCTTCAGTAACTTTATGAATTTGTTCGATTGTAGATTTATAATCAGTTGTCAATGTATTAGTCATTGTCTGAACTGTAATTGGATTATCTCCTCCAACTTTAACTTTTCCGACATTTATTACTCTTGTCTTTTTTCTGTTAATATTTCTAAATGGTCTAATTTCTGATGTCATTTGTCTAACTTAAATTCTTTATGTAAACATTTGATTGCTTTTGTAACATTCTTCCTTTTTATTAAAACTGAAATTTTTATTTCTGACGTTGAAATAACTTGTATATTTATATTTTTTCTTGCAAGAGCTTGGAACATTCTAAACGTTACACCTGGTGTAGTAATCATACCAACACCTATAATTGACACTTTTGATACATTTTTATCAAAAATCATTTTTTTAAAGATTATATTTTTATTTTTACTTATAATTTTTTTTGTTTTGGCTAAATCAAAAGATTTTATAGTAAAAGTAAGATCAGTTTCTCGACCATCTGAAGATATATTTTGAACAACCATATCTACATTAATTGAATTTTGCGAAAGTGGTCTAAATATTGATGCTGCTATACCTGGTCTATCTTTAACTCCTATTAATGTGACCTTAGCATCATTATCTGTGGAAGAAATTCCTGTGATAATTTTATTATTAATAATATTTTTCCGCTTTGTTATCAATGTACCTGATCTATCTGTAAATGATGATTTTACCTCAATATTAATCCTATTTAATCTTGCGTCTTGTATTGAGTCTGGCTGCATTACTTTTGATCCTAAAGAGGCCATTTCTAACATTTCCTCATATGATATATTTTTAATTTTTTTTGCAGAATTTAGTTTATTAGGATCAGTGGTATATATTCCTTCAACATCTGTATATATAACACATCTATCGGCTTTAAAAAACTTGGCAACCATAATTGCACTAGAATCAGAACCTCCTCTGCCAATAGTTGTGATATTTAAATTTTTATCTATACCCTGAAATCCAGCAATAATAGGAATTCCTCCAGATTTTAAAAATTTTAAAATTTTAGACTTATTTATGTGCTTAATTCTGGAATATTTATGTTTTCCCTCTGTTAAAATTGGTATTTGCCAAGCCATCCAAGATTTAGAATCTAGGCCATTTGCCACAAGATGACCCGCTAACAACGAACACGAAATCTGTTCACCTGCTGAAACTAAAGTATCATATTCATTATCAGGAAATTTTTTACTGATTTGTTTTGACATATTTATCAACTTATTAGTAGTACCACTCATTGCAGATGACAAAACTATTACCCTATATTTTTTTGAATAAGACTTAATTATTTTGGATACTTTCTTAATTCTTTGAATTGAACCGATTGAAGTACCGCCAAACTTTAATACAATAATTTTCATTGGTAGTTTTATTTACAAACTTTATAATATTGATAAAATACATCTTATTTATAATGTCAATAAAGAATGAGCAATAATACTATAAACAAGGAAGAAGTCGAAAAATTTAACAAAATTGCTGAAGAATGGTGGAATCCTAATGGAAAATTTAAACCACTTCATAAATTTAATCCAATTAGAATAGAGTATATAAAAAACAATATTGTTAGAGATTTTAATATATCATCAAATCACAAACCACTAAAAGGAATAAGTATTCTTGATATTGGATGTGGGGGCGGTTTATTATCTGAGCCTTTAGCAAGACTTGGAGCAGAAGTTGTAGGTATAGATGCGGCCAAAAAAAATATTGATATTGCAAAACATCATTTGAAAATAAGTAATTTAAAAATTGAGTATCATAATAAGTCTCCAGAGAATTTTATTTATGAAAAAAAATTTGATGTAATTCTCAACATGGAAATAATTGAACATGTTGAGGATATTCCCAAATTTATAAATCAAAGTGCAAAATTTTTAAAAAGCAATGGTTTGATGTTTATTGCTACCTTAAACCAAACATTAAAATCTTATCTATTTGCAATAATAGGAGCTGAATATATTTTAAGATGGCTTCCAATCGGAACGCATGATTGGAATAAATTTGTAAAACCTAAAAATCTAGAAAATATCTGTAATAAAAATTCACTTATATTAAAAAATATAGATGGAGTTAAATTTAATCCACTTTTAAATAAGTGGAAACTTTCAAATGACAAATCCATAAATTATATCACAAAGTACAAAAAGGCTTAATTTTCCTTATCTTCAATCCAAGGAATAGTTGATGTCTCTATACCTTCCTCTTTTAATTCCTTAATATCTTCAATTGACGCTTTTCCAAAAATATTTTTTTTATTATTATTTTTATTATAATGAATAGATCTTGCCTCATAAGCAAAATTTTCTCCAACATATTCAAAGTTTTCTTTTATAAATTTTTGATATTCTTTTAATTTTTTTTTAACATTTTTATTGTTTTTATAAACTTTATCTTGTTTAAAGTTAGAACTAGCTAGATTTGGCTTCATCAAGGACTTCTCAATTTTTTGGGAATTACAGTGCTGACAATTAAGAAGCTTTAGTTTTTTTAATTTATCGAATTCCTTCGAACTAGCAAACCAACTTTCAAACTCTAGCTTACAACTTTTACAATTTAATAAATACTTTATCATAAAAATGATTTAATTATATTTTTTAAGATTTCAATGTTTAAGATCTGTAATCAGAATTAATTTCAATATATTCCTTAGATAAATCCATCGTATAAGCTGTAAATTTTTTACTTCCAATAGATAGATCAATTGTTATCTCTATGTTTTCGTTTTTCATATAATCACTTAAAATGTTTTCATTATAATTTTTATCTAACTTGCCTTTTTTAAGGATAATATAAGATCCCATTAATATAGATAATTTTTCATGTTTAACAGTTGCACCACTTTTTCCAATTGCCATCGCGATTCTTCCCCAATTTGGATCTTCTCCAAAGATTGCTGTTTTAACTAATGGTGAATTGGCTATTGAGAAACAGATATTTTTTGCATCTTTCTCAGTTTTGCTATTGAGGCAATTAATAGTAACAAACTTTGTTGCTCCTTCACCATCACTCGCAACTCTTTTTGCTAAGTTTAGCATGACCTGATGAACACTATTAATGAAATGCTTTAATTTTGGGTCTTTAAAACTTTTTATCTCTTTATTGTTTGCTTTACCTGTTGAAAATATTGAAACCATGTCATTTGTGCTAGTGTCTCCATCGCATGTTATAGCATTAAAAGTAGTCTTAATGTTCAAATTAAGTATCTGTTTCAAAATTGATGAAGAAATGTTGGCATCAGTAAAAATAAATCCTAAAGTTGTTGCCATATTTGGAAAGATCATTCCTGAACCTTTTGCAACACCATATATTTTTACATCAGAACCTCCTATTTTACATTCCGCCATTGATAATTTTGGTTTTGTATCAGTTGTCATAATTCCAAGAGCTGCTTTAATCCAAATTAGTTTATTTTGATTATATTTTATTTTATCAACTAAATTTTTAATGTTACTTAAAATTATATTTTCAGGAAATTTTTCTCCTATAGTTCCTGTGCAAGCAAATAATAATTGGTTTGGTTTAATTTCTCTTGGTTTATCCTCATCTGCAATTTGTTTTGATGTTAACAATTTTGATAAATTTAAGGAGATTTTTTTAAGAGAATTATAGCCATCATTCCCTGTTAAGGCGTTTGCATTCCTTGTATTGATTAGAATTCCGTAAATTTTTTTATCTTTTATTTTTTTATTCCATTTTATATTTTCAGATATTAAAGTAGATTGTGTATATAAATTTGCATAATTTGCACCATCCCTAAAATAAAATAAAACTAAGTCATCTCTTTTTTTATTATAAAGACCACAGCTAATTGCTGAGATAGATAATCCATCAATATGTTCAAGATCTTGAAAATGTCTTATTTTAGAGTCCTTGTGTTTCTTGTCAAAAAAGTTGTTTATACCAAAATCCATGCTATTTAATTTTTTAAATAAATAACTATATAATTTATAACTATTAAAACATCAAAAATATGCTTAATCCATTAAACATTATTAGTAAATTTATAAAAAGTGGCAATCAAAAAGAATTAGACAGAATTCAAAAAATTGTAAAAGAGATTAATCTTAAAGAAAGCGAGGTTAGCAAATTTGAGGATAATGAATTTCCCTTAAGAACGAATGAATTTATTTCTAAATTAAAAGAGGGAGAAAAATTAAACGATATATTGCCTGAGGCATTTGCATTGGTAAGAGAAGCTTCGAAAAGAATTAACAATGAGAAACACTTTGATGTTCAGCTAATTGGAGGTATTGCGTTACATGAGAATAAGATTGCAGAGATGAAAACGGGTGAAGGCAAAACACTTACCATTGTTCTTGCAGCATACCTTAATGCATTAGAAAAAAAAGGCGTTCATATAGTTACTGTAAATGATTACCTAGCAAAAAGAGATAGTATAAACATGGGTAAAATCTACAATTTTTTGGGTTTGAGTTGTGGATATATAAACTCAAACCAGTCAGATGAGGAACGCAAAGAAAATTATAATAAAGATATAACTTATGCCACTAACAGTGAATTGGGCTTTGATTTTTTAAGAGACAACATGAAATATTCAAAAAATGAGATGGTCCTGAGGAAGCATAACTTTGCGATAGTTGATGAGATTGACTCTTGTTTAATAGATGAAGCAAGAACTCCTTTAGTTATTTCTGGAGCAGCAGAAGATAAAACCATGCAATATATTGCTGTAGACAAATTAATTAAAAATTTGAAAAAAACAGACTTTGACTTAGATGAAAAAGAAAAAAACATACTCTTGACAAATGAAGGAATAGATAATGTTGAAAAAATATTTTCTGATGCTGGTATTTTAAAAAATAACAATTTTTATGACCCAGAAAATTTACATTTAGTTCATCATGTAAACCAAGCATTAAGGGCAAATTATTTATTTGAGCATGGAAGAGATTATATAGTTAAAGATAATGAAATAATTATAATTGATGAACAAACAGGTAGGCAATTGCCAGGTAGAAGATTTGGTGATGGACTTCATCAAAGCTTAGAAGCTAAAGAAAAAATAGAAGTTAAAGCTGAAAATCAAACACTGGCGTCAATAACCTATCAAAATTTTTTTAAGTTGTATAATAAATTAGCAGGTTGTACAGGAACAGCGCAAACAGAGTCTGCAGAATTTTTTGAAATTTATAACTTGCCAGTTTTACAAATACCTACCAACAAAGATATGATAAGAAATGATCTTAATGACCAAATCTTTAGAACAAATTTAGAAAAAGATAACGCAATCATACAAAAAATAAAAGAAAGTAATAAAATTGGACAGCCAATCTTGGTTTTCACATCTAGCATAAATAAATCTGAGCATTACTCTAATTTATTAGAAAAAGAAAAAATAAAACATATTGTTTTAAATGCTAAAAATCATGAGAAAGAAGCCGAAATTATTGCAAACGCAGGCAAAATAAATTCTGTAATTATTACAACAAGCATATCAGGAAGAGGTGTTGATATTAAGTTGGGTGGACAAAATCAATCTGAAAAAGATGATGTGAAAAAAAGGGGAGGTTTATTTGTAATTGGAACTGAAAGAATGGAAAGTAGGAGAGTTGATAATCAAGCAAGAGGAAGATCGGGAAGACAAGGAGATGAAGGCAGTTCAATTTTTTTTGTAAGTTTAGAAGATGATTTGATGAGATTATTTGGCTCAGAAACCATGAATTCAATGCTAGAAAAACTTGGTCTTAAAGATGGTGAAAGTATTGATCATCCTTGGATAAATAAAGCAATTGAAAGAGCACAACAAAAAGTTGAAGCAAGAAACTTTGATATAAGAAAAACGCTTATTAAATTTGATAATGTTCTTAATGACCAAAGACATGTAATTTTTGAACAACGGAAACATGTAATTGATGGTAATGAAAAAGAAAATTATTCAGATATTTTTCTTGATGAGGTCTTAGAAAATTTAAAACGTCAAAAAATATTATACGAAAAATCTCCAAATTCTAAGGAATTTCCAAATGCTTTAAAGCAGACTTTAGGTAAATCAATAACTGATCATGAGTTGGGTGAAATTTTAAATTCAGATCTAAAAACAATGGAAAAAAAAATAAAGGATAAATTTATAAATAACAGAGATGAAAGAAATAATTTATTAGGTGTTGAACAGGGAAAAGAAATTGAAAAAAGAATATTGGTACAAATTATAGATCAAAATTGGAAATCACATATTCAATACCTTGAGCAATTAAGACAAGTAATTGGTTTAAGATCTTATGGACAAAGAGATCCTTTAGTGGAATATAAAAAAGAAGCATTTTTATTATTTGAAAATTTATTGGCCAAATTAAAAACTGATCTTGTCACAATGCTTTTAAATTTAAAAATAATACAAAAAGAAGAGGAAGATAATTATCAAAACAAAGTGAAGGAAAACTTAAAATCTATTGCAAAAAGTAAAATTGGAAGAAATGAACCATGCCCATGTGGATCTGGAAAAAAATATAAGCACTGCTGCGGTGCCTTATAAATTAAAAAATCACTATTAATAAAATTAACAATAGAAGAATTGATGTAGTTGAAATAAATAATATTTTATTCAATTTAATATTTGAAATCAAATTTTGAAGGAGATTATGTTTAATAGTAAGTTTATCTTGATGTGCTGCATTGGTACTGAAACCTTTATTCCTTCCAATATCTAAAAACTTATTCTTTCTTTGATTTAATATTTCATCCTCATTTAATGTGAGAAATTTACTCAAATTTCTATCAATAGCAGTACGCACATTGTCTAAAATGAGATCTTTATCTCGATGTGCACCCCCTAAAGGTTCAGGTATTATTTCATCAATTATTTCTAGTTTTAAAAGATCTTTCGCTGACAGCTTCATTGCTTTTGCAGCTTCCAAAGTCTTTGTTGGATCTCGCCAAAGTATAGTTGCGCATCCTTCTGGGGATATTACTGAATATATTGCATTCTCTAGCATCAATACTTTACTAGATGAAGCTAATGCAATCGCACCACCAGAGCCTCCTTCACCAATTATTATTGATAAAGTTGGAACAGTCAATTGCATAGAACATTCAATTGATTTTGCAATTGCTTCTGCCTGTCCTCTTTCTTCAGCACCAACTCCTGGGTAAGCACCTGGTGTATCTACGAAATTAATAATTGGTATTTTAAATTTATTAGCTAGATTCATCAATCTTATAGTTTTTCTATAGCCTTCTGGTCTCATCATCCCAAAATTTCTTTCAATTCTAGAATCTAAATTTTCTCCTTTTTCCTGTCCTATTACTAAAACTGATTTGGAATTAAACTTACCAAAACCACATATTACCGATTTATCTTCTCCATAAAATCTATCTCCTGAAAGCGAAATGAATTCATCAAATAAATTATCTATAAAATATTTAGATTTAGGTCTATCCTCATGTCTTGCAACCAATGTAGTTTGCCATTCATCAAGATTTGAATATACATCTTTGAGTTTTTTATCTATTTCATTTTGTAAATCTGTAATTTTATTAGTGTCTACTTCTGAAAGACCGTCTTGATTATAAGGATCTTTTAATTTATCTAGTTCTATTTCTAAGTTTTTGATATCAGTCTCAAAATTTAAATAATTTTTCATTAATTTACTATATATTATTTTTAGGCGATAAAATGATCAAATTATAACAATTATATTTTTCTAAGATGGAAAATAACATTTTTTCAAATAAATTAATGACATAATTTATTGATTGTCATATACAACGATTTCAAAGTTTATAAAAAATTATGAGTGATACTTTTATCAGAATTAATACTTTATCAGTATCTAAGGATTTAGCTGATTTTGTAAAAAATGAACTTCTTCCAGGATTGGATGTTAATGAAAAAGATTTCTGGGATGGCTTTGATAAGAGTGTTAATGAACTTGCACCAATAAATAAAAAATTATTAGAAATACGTGAAACTCTTCAATCTGAAATTGATTTATGGTTAAAAAAAAATAGAAATGAAGAATTTAACCATCAAGAGTACAAGGATTTTTTAAAAGAAATTGGGTATTTGAAAAAAGAAGGGGACGATTTTAAAATAGAAACAAAAAACTTAGATAAAGAAATTTCTAGTATTGCAGGACCTCAGCTTGTAGTTCCTATAATGAATTCTAGATACACTTTAAATGCTGCTAACGCTAGATGGGTAAGTCTTTACGATAGTTTATATGGAACAGATTTAATTGAGTCTGAAGAAACAGGAAGTCAAAAATACGATCCTCTAAGAGGACAAGAAGTAATAAAATATGCTCGAGATTTTCTAAATGATCACTTCTCTATTAATGGGATACATTGGAAAGATATAACTAGTTTTAAAATAGAGCCTAATAATCTAAAAATTTTAAAAGATAATAAAGAGTTTGAGCTAAAAGATAAAAATAAATTTATTGGATACCGAGGAGAGCCAAATAATCCAACTACAATAATTCTAGAAAACAATAATTTAAAAATAGAAATTATAATTAACCCTAAAGCTTTCAGCGCTGTTCAAGATGCTGCTGGAATAAGTGATATAATTATAGAGTCAGCCATATCAACAATATGTGATAATGAAGATAGTGTTGCGGCAGTAGACTCAGAAGATAAGGTGATTTGTTACAGAAATTGGTTGGGTTTGATGAAAGGAACTCTAAAATCTGTTTTTGAAAAAGATGGAAAAACTTTAGAAAGGAAGCTAAATCCAGATAGGAGTTACATTTCAAAAGATAATATAAAAGAAAAGCTACATGGCAGAAGTTTACTTTTGATTAGGAATGTTGGTCATCTGATGACCAATTCAGCAATTATTTTAGAGGATGGATCTGAAATTCCTGAGGGTATCATGGATGCATTTATTACAACCGCTGCAGCAATTCATGATTTAAAAAAAAAAGGCAATTCAAGAACAGGTTCAATATATATAGTAAAACCTAAAATGCATGGGCCAGAGGAAACTGCTTTCACAGATAAAATATTTACAAGAGTTGAAGAAGTCCTAAAACTTGAAAAAAATACTATTAAATGTGGTATTATGGATGAGGAAAGAAGAACGTCATTAAACCTAAAAGAATGTATAAGAACATTAAAGAGTAGAGTTTTTTTTATAAATACAGGTTTTTTAGATAGAACTGGGGACGAGATGCATACATCAATGGAAGCAGGTCCAATGATAAAAAAAGGTGACATGAAAAAATCAAAATGGATAACAGCATATGAAAATAACAATGTTGAAGTTGGTTTAAGATGTGGATTTTCAGGTGTTGCACAAATAGGCAAGGGTATGTGGGCAATGCCAGATAAAATGAAAGAAATGATAGATCAAAAAATATCACATCTAGAGGCTGGTGCAAACTGTGCTTGGGTGCCATCGCCTACGGCAGCCTCTTTACATGCTATGCATTATCATAGGTTAAACATATTTGATAAGCATAAAAAATTAAATAGTAGTAAAACAAATTACATTGATGATTTATTATCCATCCCAATTGCAGATAGACCTAATTGGAGTAAAGAAGAAATAAATAATGAATTATGCAACTCAGCTCAAACAATATTAGGCTATGTTGTTAGATGGGTAGATCAAGGAATAGGATGTTCTAAAGTGCCAGATATTAATAATATAGGTTTAATGGAAGACAGGGCAACTTTAAGAATATCATCACAACATATAGCTAATTGGTTACATCATGGTATTTGCTCAAACAGACAAGTTTTAGAAGTTCTAAAAAAAATGGCAAAAATAGTTGATCAACAAAATAAAGCAGATCCAGAATATCAGAATATGTCTCCGAATTATGACAAATCTATTTCCTTTAAGGCTGCATGTGAGTTGATATTTCACGGTAAGTCACAACCGTCAGGCTACACAGAACCTTTATTACATTTAAATAGATTAATTAAAAAAAGTTAATTTTACAAATTTATAAATCTCTTCTATTTTTAAAAGCAGATATAAGCGTCCCATCATCTGAATTTTCGATTTCTCCACCTACAGGTAATCCTTGGGCTAATTTTGAAATTTTTACATTTGTATTTTTTAAACTGTCTTGAATATAAAATGCAGTAGTTTGTCCTTCAACTGTAGCACTGGTTGCTAAGATTACTTCATCGATATTGTCATTTTTCACTCTTTCTATTAGAGAATTTATAAGCAAATTTTCTCTATTATTGCTGTTATTGCTATCAGATATTGTGCCACCTAAAATATGATAATAACCCTGAAAAATTGATGAACTTTCTATTGCCCATTGATCTGAAATATTTTCAACTACACATATTTTACCATATTTTTTACTTTTATCTTCGCAGTTATTGCAAGAATTATTATTAGATTTTAATGTTCCACAAATTCTACAACGTTCAATATTTTTCATGACTTCACCAAGATTATTAGCCAACGGTTTTAATATTTCTTTTCGATTATTAATCATTTTTAAAATTATTCTTTTTGCAGACTTGGGTCCAAGACCTGGCAATTTAGATATTAGTTTGATTAAATTATCTATTTCAGGCAGATTTTGCATTTAATTATAAAGGCCATTTAAAACCAGGTACACCCAATCCCCCAGTTGCTTTAGATATTTCTTCTGCAGTTTTTGATTTTAATTTGTTCTTGGCATCATTATGTGCAGCCGTAATTAAATCCTGAATTATTTCTTTATCTTCATTCAACACTTTATCACTTAACAAAATTTTAGTCATCTCTCCATCTCCGTTAAGTGTAATTTTAACCACATCCCCACCTGACGCACCATCAACTTCGATCTTTTTAAGATTCTCCTGACTTTCCTTCATTTTTTTTTCTATCTCTTTAGCTTTTTCTAAAATTTTATTAAAATCAGTCATCTTTTTTTTTAATATCAACTAATTCAATATCAGGAAATGCTTCCAGCAAATTTTTATATTCATTTGAACTTTTATACTCTGAGATTTTTTGTTTTTTTTGAATATGTTTTTTCTCTTTTGTACTCATGGTACCTTTTTCCTTTGAAAAAGAAATAAGCCACCGGTTTTTAGTCCAATCGTACAATTTCTCAGATAAATCTTTTACAAAATTCTTATTTAGTTTATCATTAAAAGATATTTCTATATTCATATTTGAAAAAGATACTAGATTTACATTATTTTCTAATTCGTATTTTAGTTTCATCTCCTTTTTTTCAAAGCACATTTCAATTAAATCTTCTAAATTGTTAATCTCTAAATTATTTTTCTTTTCAATTTTTTCTTCTTCTTGTTTAATATTTTTAATTTGGTTAATTGCATCTTTATTTATAGTATTTTTTACATCTACGTTTTTTATTGGTATGTTGTTTAATTCATTTTGCTGATTATTTTGTGATAAATTTTTTTTTTTTAAATAAGTTAATTGAATAAGAAACATCTCAACTAATAAATTTGGATTAGCAACTATATTTATTTCTTTTAAAGTTTTTAAAGTAAATTCCCAAAATAATAATATTGCATTAGGATCTATTTCATTTGATAAAGAAGTTATTTTTTTGTAATCACTATCATTTAAAGAAAAATTATTACCTCCATTTTCAACGTAAGATATATTCTTTACAAAATATAATAGCTCTAAGAAATCATTTAAAAATAGGTTGGGGTCAATGCCTGAATTGTACAATTTTCTATAATGATCTATTATTTTTTCTTCATCGCCTAAAAAAATTATTTCTAATAATTTTATGTATGAACTTTTATTGATATAGCCAAAAATTTTTTGAGCTTCTTCAAATGTCAAAGAATTTTCGTTATTAGAAATAGTTGCCCTATCTAGCAAAGATAATGCATCTCTCACCGAGCCCTCTGATAATTTTACTATTAATTTAATTGCGTTGTCCTCGACATCCTTTTTTTCTTTTATTGCTATATTTTTTAAATAATTGAACAATTCTTCAGACTTAATTCTTGATAAATCGTACCTTTGACATCTGGATATAACAGTAATAGGAATTTTTTTTACCTCGGTGGTTGCAAAAATAAATTTTAAATATTTTGGAGGTTCTTCTAATGTCTTAAGTAAGGCATTAAATGCTTGTTTGCTTAGCATGTGTACTTCATCAATTATAAAAATTTTAAACTTAGATATTGTTGGTGGATATCTAGAAAATTCTATTAGCTCCCTAACATCATCAACGCCTGTTTTGCTTGCTGCGTCTATTTCAAGAACATCTATATGATTAGAATTTGATATTGGATCACATTGATCACATTTTTTTTCACACTTTCCTTCAATTGCGTGTTCACAATTTAATGCTTTGGCAACAATTCTTGCAAATGTAGTCTTTCCAATTCCCCTCATGCCGGTAAACAAAAAAGCATTAGCTGAATTATTATTTTTAATGGAATTATAAATTGTAGTGGCAATTTCTTCATGACCAATTAGATCTTTAAAGGTTTGTGGTCTATATTTTAAGGCAAGAACTTTAGAATTATTTGTCATAATAGGAGACCTACCAACCTGGAAAAAACTCATTACCCTTGCTCTTTTTCAAGTCTGGGGGAGTTCATGGTATTCCCACCTGGAAGGCCTCCAAATGTATTATAACAATAATTTTTTCATATCTACAATAAAGTTAATTATTTTTTTTCTCTAAATTCGTGTGCTTTATAAACACCTAACACGTGCATATCTTCACAATGAAAAGCTAATTCCTCCAATGAATTTTTAATTTTTTTTTCATCTAAGTGGCCATCGATATCACATAAAAAAAAGAATGATGAAAAAGAATTCTTTTCAGGAAAACTTTGAAGTTTAGTCATATTAACACCGTTAATAGCAAATCCTGATAGTGCAGAATATAAGGCAGCTGGTTTGTCTCTAAGTTTAAATAATAAGGAGGTTATATAATTTTTTTTTTTTAGATCAGGTTGAATAATTTCTTTACCCATTATAAGAAACCTTGTGAAATTATCTTTATCATCTTGAATTTTTTCTTTCAATATTTCAAGATTATATATTTCAGCACTTAATTTAGATGCTATAGCACCTTTTGATTTGTCATTTTCTTCAGATATATATTTTGCTGATCCAGCAGTATCGGCCCTAACATTAGCCGAAAAATTATTTTTTTTTAAAAATTTAGAAGCTTGACTTAATGCTTGAGCATGTGAATAAACATTTTTAATGTCATTTAATTTTGATCCTTTAACACCAATAAGATTATGGTCTATTGGAAAAAAAAATTCTTCATAAATATTTAACCTATATTTAAATATTAAATATTCTACACCAATGTTACCAGTAGTTTTATTTGACTCTGGTATAATGGCTCTTATATCATCATCACTACTAGCAGTTTCAAAGCATTCATCAAAAGTTTTACAAGATATTGTCTCTACTCCTGGAAACATATACTTTGCACAGCTCTCGCTATAACTACCGGCTATACCTTGATAAGCTATTTTCATATTTTCATTTATTTAATATTTTTAAGTATTCGTCCAGATCTTTTTTGGTATCAATTCCAATTGAAAAGTTATTTGCTAACACTACATCAATATCCACTGAATTATCAATTGCCCTTAATTGCTCTAATTTCTTTTTAATCTCATTTTCACTTTTTTTTAAGTTTACAAACTGTTTTAAAGCTAAAAGCTTGTAGGAATAAATTCCAAAATGATGGTATATATTAAGTTTATTTTCGTCTTTTATAATTCTTGAAAAATTTAATGCTTTTATTGCTAGATTATTAGTTATTTTATAATTTGTTATAACTTTGACAATATTCTCATTTAAATAATCATCTTTATTCTTAATTTTGTAGGCAAGTGTTGAAATATTTAAATTATTTTTCTTAGATATTTCAATTAAATTCTTGATATCTAATGGATCTATCATTGGCTCATCCCCTTGCAGATTTATTACAAAATCTTCATCTTGTAATTCAAGTTTATTTGTAGCCTCATAAACTCTATCTGTTCCAGTTGTATGTTTTTTACTTGTCATAATAAATTTGCCACCATTTTTATTGACTTCTGATGCAATTTCTTCATCACATGTAGCGACATAAACTTCTCCAATCTGACTTTTAATGGCCTTTTCATAAACATGCATTATTAGTGTTTTATTATTTATGTTTATTAAAGGTTTATTTGGTAATCGTGCAGCCGCTAATCTAGCGGGAATAATTATGATTGATTTACTCATATAATCATATTTTATGCGTCTTTGAGACGCAAATTTATAAATTAAATTTCGTTTAATTTTGTTTATCATGTTATACGACCTTTTAAAATAAATCATGGACTCATTTGAAATAAATAAAATTATCGCTGCCGTACTTTTGATAGCGCTCATAGTAATAGGAATAGGGAAAATTTCTGATATTGCATTTCATGTAGATAAACCTAAAAAATCTGCCTACAAAGTAGAAATTCAAGATGATAATGTAATCTCAAATTCAAAAGCTGAGAAAATTGTTGAAAAAATTAATATAGCTGCATTGCTTGCACTAGGAGATATAACTCATGGTGAAAAGGTTTTTAAAAAATGTGCGGCATGTCATCTGGTAAATAAAGGTGGAGAAAACAAAATTGGACCAGCTCTTTATGGAGTAATTGGTAGAAAAGTTGCATCAAAAGAAAATTACAAGTATTCAAAAGCAATGGCTTCATATGATAAAAATTGGACATTCGAAGAAATGAATGGTTATTTAAAAAAACCACAAAGTTATATTAAAGGTACTAAAATGGCATTTGCAGGATTAAGAAAAGAAAAAGATAGAGCGTCGGTTATTTTATATCTCAACCAGAATTCGGATAGCCCAATTCCTTTACCTTAATTTTCCAAAACAATATAACAATATACTCTTTTGAACGTGAACTCTATTTAAAGCTTGTTGCCAGACATGAGATTTTTTTCCCAAAAAAATTTCGTCATCAACTTCATTGCCTCTTGGCAAACAATGCAAAAATATGCAATTTTTTTTTGCATATCTGAATAATTTTTTATCTATTTTAAATTTTTTAAATTGTAATATTTTATTTTTCTTATTCACTTTGTCATTCATTGAAATTACTTTATCTGAAAAGATAACATCTGCTCCTAAAGCAGCTTTTTTAGGATTATTATAAATATAAATTTTTTTATTATTTTTTTTAACCCAATTTCTAACTTTATTTCCTGGTTCAAATTTTTTCGGGCAACCAATACTTAATTTAAAAGAAAATTTGACTGAGGCTGCAATTAAACTATCAAGGACATTATTGGAGTCACCTATCCAGCATATTTTTAATTTCGAAATAGTTTTTTTTTTTATTTCTTCGACAGTAAATATATCTGATAGAACTTGTGTTGGATGTGAAGAAGGACTTAAGCCATTAATAATGGGTATGGTTAAATATTCTTTAAAATTCTCAATTTTTTTATCACTGTCTGTTCTAAACATAAATCCATCTCCATATGTAGAAAGAATTTTTGCTGTATCAGCTATACTTTCACCTCCTTGGCCTAGATGTAATTCATTAGATCTGAGCGTTATTGTGCCACCACCCAACTGTTTTATAGCTAAATAAAAGCTTAGTCTTGTTCTTGAACTTGCTTTCTCATACATTTGAATTAGTATTTTTCCTTTTAATGGCGCACCTTTGTCTACTTCGAGATTACTTAAATTTTTTCTCAATTTTTTTCTTTTTTTTGAGTCAACTAAAATTTTTCTTAGATCTCTACTAGATATGTCTTTAAGATTAATAAAATGTTTCATTTTTATTCAATTCATTACATACTTTATGGATAATTTTTAAAGCTAGGTCAATTTCACTTTTTTTTACATTTAATGGAGGAAGAATTCTAATAACATTTGTTTGATCTTTGAAAAGCTGTAAACCAATAAGTAGGCCCACACCTCTAATTTCTTTTATAATTTTAGGGTACTTTTTTTTTAAAATATTTAAGTTCAAAATAAAGTATTTTGACATTTTATTTACATTGTTAAGTAAAGTGTAATTAATTTGATTTAGAACAGCATTACCAACAGCCATTGCGAGCGGATTACCTCCAAATGTTGAACCGTGAGTTCCAGGAACCATTGCTTTAGCAACTTTTCTTGTCATCAAAACGGCCCCAACTGGAAAACCGCCACCAATACCTTTGGCAATTGGAACTATATCAGGTTTGACTTTAGCATACTCAAATGCAAAAAATTTACCTGATCTTCCAATTCCGCACTGAACCTCATCCAAAATTAAAAGTATTTTTTTTTGATTACATAATTTTCGTATTGCTTTAATACACCAATTAGGTATTACTTTAATACCTCCCTCTCCCATAACAGTTTCAATCATAATAGCTGCCGTATTTTTGTTGATCAATCTCTTAAGTTTTTTGTGATCTCCAAAATTAAAATGGTCAAAACCAGGAATTTTAGGACCAAATCCTTCAGTCATTTTTTTTGAACCACTGGCATATATCGCTGCTAAAGTTCTTCCATGAAATGAGTTTTTTATACATATTATTCTATTTTTATTTGGTTTTCCTATTGAAAAGAAATACCTTCTTGCAATTTTAATAGCTGCTTCTGTTGCCTCTGCTCCACTATTTTGAAATATAACTGAGTCAGCGAAAGTTCTTTTAACCAATTTTTTTGCAAGCGTTTCTCCCTCTGGAATTTTAAAAGCATTTGATACATGCCATAGTTTTTTAGATTGAGTATTTATCGCTTTAATTAATTTTTTGTTGGAGTGACCTAAAGAATTTACAGCTATACCTTGCACAAAGTCTAAATACTTAACTCCATCATTAGAAATTAAAAAGCTTCCTTTTCCTTTTGCAAAGGAAATATTTTTTCTATTATAGTTTTTTGCTAGTGCACTCATAAAATTTTTAATTTTTTAAACATACTAATAAATTTTTTAATTCAACCTGAAGTTATAAATATATATTTATAAGATGTTGAAAAATAAAAGAAAAAACTTGTTTTAACAAATAATATGATCAAGATAGTGATGTTTTTTAAATTTAAACACTAAATGTAGTATTTATGAGTTGGACAGATGAAAAAGTAAATAAACTGAGAGAGCTTTGGGGTAAAGGACAAACAGCTAATCAAATTGCAGAAATCATTGGAGGAGTTTCAAGAAACGCAGTGATAGGAAAAGCTCATAGATTAAATTTGTCTGCAAAAATCAGACAAAGATCTGCTAGTGCTGCTCATAAAAATATCTCTAAAAATAATGATAAAGAAATAAAATATAAAGGAAGAAGGGGAAAATTTAAGTCTTTGTTATTAGATAAAAATTTTGAGCCAGCAAAAAATTTAACATTAGAGGAGTTGACTGAAGAAACTTGCAAATATATGGAAGGCAATCCTAACGAGAAAACTGCAAGTTTTTGTGGAAGAAAGAGTGTGGAAAAGTTTTCATACTGCCCATTACATTTAATGATGGTATTTCAGCCAAAAGGAAAAAAGGAAGATGTAGTAGATAAAGATGATGAAATGCCAAAATTTATTCAGAAGAAAATTAAATCAGCTTAATCAATTAATTTTTTTTTAGCTTTTTTAAATTCTTCTTCAGTTAAGATCCCATCATCTTTTAGTTGTTTCAGCTTTATAATTTGATCATGTAGATTTTCATTTTCATAATCATTATATTCTGAGTTTATAGAACTATGCTCATCTTCTTTTTCATTTTTTGAATGCGTATTATTCCTTCTGGCTTCAATACCCATACCGATAGGTTTTGCAGCTATTATAACTACAGTTGCAAGCAAAGCTAAACATATTCCAATAACAATATACGTCATCATAATATCTTTTTTTTAGTCTCTTTAGAAAACTGACCTCCTGATCTCCAATTAAAGCTGTACTTGTTAATTTCATTCTCAAAAAATTTTTCTGCTTTAATGCCAATATCGAAATTGCTTTTATATTTGCCACTTAAAATGTTATCATATTTTAAAGTTCTTAATTGGTCTTCAGTTAAAATTGGTTTTGGAAGTAATTGTAATAATTTTGCAGAAAATTTTGCAATTGGCATTGGTAAAGGAATTAATAATCTTTTTTTATCAATTGATCTTAAAAGTTTTCTTAGTATTTCTTTAAATGATAAGGTCTCAGGTCCTACACATTCAATTGTAATACCTTCAGTTTCAATTTCAATAACATTCATAATTATATTTACAAGATCTATAACGTGAATTGGTATAAATTTTGTTTTACCAGAATAATAAAGTGGCATAAAAGGAAGTAAACTCAGCAAACTCATAAAATTAGTTGTAAATTTATCATCTACCGAGTAAACAATTGATGGTTTTAATATAATAAATTTGCTAAAATTATTTCTAACAGTATTTTCTCCTTCTAGTTTACTTTGAGCATATTTACTATCAATTGCATTTTCTATTCCCAAAGAAGAAACGTGAATAAATTTTTTAATTTGATGTGTTTTCGCTAATTTTGATAACATATTTGGAAAATCTGTATGAATTAGTTTAAATTCATCCTTTTTTTTTTCATATAATATTCCAACTAAATTTATACATATATCGATATTTTCCATAAGACTTGATATTTTTTTCATATTAAAATTATTCATTTCAACTAAATTTAAATATCCTGGGTTAGCCTGTGTTTTTAAAATGTATCCACTCTGGTGTAAATTTCTTGTAACTACAGTTATTTTGTAGTTATTTTCGGATAATTTTCTGACTAAATTTCGACCTATCTGACCCGTTCCACCGAAAAGTAGTATTTCTTTTTGTTTCATATATATATTCTATTTTATGAGAATTGATATTAATTTACATAACGAAGATTTACCAGACGATTTGGGCCTGGGTGACAAAATTGCAATTGATTGCGAATTTATGGGATTAAATGTAGAGAGAGATAAATTATGTTTAGTCCAAATATCAACAGGTAAAAATGATGCCCATATAGTCAGATTAAATAGAAATACTTATAATTCTCCAAATTTAAAAAAGGTATTATCAAACAAAAAAATAAATAAAGTTTTTCATTATGCCAGAGCAGACTTACTATTCATAAAAAAGTATTTAGAGATAGATATTGATAATGTGGATTGCACAAAAATAATGAGTAAAATTGCAAGAAGTTATAGTGATAAGCATGGATTAAAAGATCTTATAAGAGAATTTACTGGATCCGAAATTAGTAAAAATCTTCAGTCATCAGACTTCGGAGGAGAATTATCTGAAAAACAACTTCAGTATTGTGCTAAAGACGTAATTTATCTCCACAAAATATTTAATTCATTAAAAAATATACTAGTTAGAGAAAATAGATATGAAATATACACTGAAACAATAAAATTTTTAAAAACCAGAGTAAATTTGGATTTAGCATCATATCATGATGATATTTGGGCGCATTAAGTGGACAAAAATAACATACAAAAAGTTGGGATAGAAGTAATTCAGTACGAAATTAATGCTTTGCAAAAACTTAAATCAAATATTGGTAGATCGTTTAATAAAGTTGTAAAATTATTACTATCACTTAAAAATGGAAAAGTTATTATTTCTGGTGTTGGAAAAAGTGGAATAATTGCAAGAAAATGGTCAGCAACTTTATCATCTGTTGGAGTTCCATCTTTTTTTTTAGATCCAACAAATGCAAGTCACGGAGATATGGGGCAAATTACCTCAAACGATTTGGTTATTCTTATTAGCAACAGCGGGCAAAGTGATGAATTAAAAAATATAATACAATACACAGCTCGAAATAAAAATATCAAGTTAATTGGGATTACTTCTAAAAAAGACTCATTATTATATAAGAACTCTAATCAAGTTTTCTTGATACCAAGTATAAAAGAGGCTGGCCCAGAAAATATTGTACCTACGTCATCGACGACATCTCAATTGGCTTTGGGAGATGCAATAGCTATTGCTTGCATGAAGTATAGAAAATTTACAAAGCTTGATTTTAAGAAATTTCACCCAAGTGGTACCTTGTCAATTAAACTCAAAACTGTAGGGGATTTGATGATTACAGGTAACAAAATTCCTATAATCTCTATAAAATCAAATATGAAAAAAGCAATTAGCATTATTAATACAAAAAAATTAGGAGTTTTGATAATTAAAGATAAGAAAGGTAATACAGTTGGAATTATTACTGATGGTGATTTAAAAAGAATGGCTCAAAAATATCAAAAATTACAAAGCCTAGAATTAAATAAAGTAATGAAAAAAAATCCAGTAAGCATTGAAAAAGATAAATTAGCTGCAAATGCCTTATCAATAATGAATTCTAGAAAAATTACTTCTCTTTGTGTGCATAAAAAGAATAATAAAAAGAAGACTATAGGGCTTATTCATGTGCATGATATTTTAAAATCAAATATTAATTAATGTCTATAAAATCTCTGCTGCAGTTTATATTATTATGTCTGATAGTGCTTATAATTGGCGGTATATATTTCATGTATTTTTTTTCTAAACCATCAGAAAAAACAGTTTTAATTAATAATGTTGAAAATGAAATAGAAAAAACCCTTGATGATAATAAAAATCAGGGTGATGAACTTCTTGAAGGAAATTCACAAATAGAAAAAGAGAACATAGATAAAAAAAAAGAAAATAAAACAAATATATTGGATATTGATCAACAAAATAAATCGGTTAATAAAAATAGATCAGCAGATAACAATAATTTTATAAAACAAAATAATAATGTAGGAAATAAAAATTTAACTAAAAACATTGAATATACTACTACGGACAATAAAGGAAATGAGTATAAGATTCTGGCAAAGTTTGGAAAAACAAACAATAAAAACAATAATATCTTAGATTTAGAGCAAGTAACTGGCACAATTTTAACAAGATCTAAAAGGGAGATAGATATAAAGTCAGACTTTGCAAGTTACAACTATAATAACCAAAATTCTGAATTTTTTGATAATGTCATAATAAAGTATGACAAAAATATAATTTTTTGTGATAACTTCGCAATTAATTTAAACGAAAATATTGCTGTTGCATATAACAATGTTATTGTCGAAAGTGACAAGTCTATTATGAAAGCAAATGAGATAACAATAGATATATTAACAAAAGATATAAAAATAAATTCAAATAATAAAATAAATATAAAAAACAATTAATGGCTCTAATAAAAAAATTCAGAATAAAAAGTTACAAGAATAATGAAACAATAGTTGAGCTAAAAAATATCTCTGTTTTTTATAATAAAAGACAAATTTTGGAAAATTTGAATTTAAAAATAAACAAACAAGAAATTTTAGGTATGCTAGGTCCAAATGGGGTTGGAAAATCAACAATATTTAACTTAATTACAGGTCTAAAAGATGTTAACTATGGAAAAATAATAATAAATGGTGTTGACTGCACTAATCTACCTATAAATGAGAGATTTACAAAATTTAAGCTTGGCCTAGTTCCTCAATATGGAGGATTGATAAATGATTTAAGCTTAAAAGAAAATTTAACTTTGGTATCAGAAATACACATAAAAGAAAAAAATATGAGGAATTTTAAAATAGAAAAGTTGGTTTCTCAATTTGAATTTGAGTCACTTTTAAACATCAAAGCAAAACATTTATCTGGAGGTCAAAAAAAAAAGCTTGTGATAGCAATGGCACTAATAAATGACCCTAAAATTTTACTTCTGGATGAACCATTTGCTGCACTAGATATTTTAACAATAAAAATGTTACAAGAAATAATTCTTAACCTTCAATCTACTGAGGAAATTTCTGTGGTTATATGTGATCATCAAGCAGCTGATCTACTTAAAACCTGTGATCGTGCTGTGATTTTATCTAATGGTAAAGTAATCGCGTCAGGTAGCCCTAATGAAGTAATAACCGATAAAGATGCAAAAAATCAATATTTTGGCGACGAATTTAACATAAACTAATCCATCAATGTCAAAAAATATTGTTATAAAAAAAAAAATTAAGCCTTTTAATAAATTAATATCTGTAAGTGGAGACAAAAGTATTTCTATAAGATGTGTGTTATTAGCTTCACAAGCAATAGGAGAAACTAAAATAAATAATCTTTTAGAATCTGAAGATGTATTAAATTCTCTTCGTACAATAAAAAAATTAGGAATAAAATTCAAAAAAAAAGACGGATACTATATTATATATGGACTTGGCATTAAAAGTTTTAATGCACAAAAAAAAATTACTATTAACGCTGGAAACTCCGGAACGCTGGCAAGACTAATTTTAGGACTATTGGTTAATAATGAAAAGCAAGTTACTCTAATTGGAGATAAAAGTTTATCAAAAAGAGATTTTTCTAGAGTCACAGAGCCTTTAAAAATGTTTGGAGCAAGTATTTCTTCAAATAAAAATAAACTACCAGTTAAAATTGTTGGTAGTCAATTCCTTAGACCAATAAATTTTTATGAAAAAATAGGTAGCGCACAATGCAAGAGTTCAGTGATGCTAGCAGGACTAAAAACACCTGGAATAACAAAAATTAAAGCAAAAAAATCTAGGAACCATACTGAATTGTTGTTTAAAAGTCTAAACATTCCAATAAAAATAAAAAAAACGAAAAATATTGATTTTATTGAATTACATGGACAACATAATTTCAAAGCTTTTAATTATAATATTCCTGGCGATATCAGCTCTGCTGCATTTTTTATCGTCCTTACATTGCTTTCGAAAAAATCTAAAATTTTAATTAAAAATGTCAATGTCAATGAGAGCAGAATTGGAATAATTAAGATCTTAAAAAAAATGAATTGTGATATTTCTGTGAATAATAAAAGAATTTACAAAGGTGAAGACATAGCAGATATCACTGCAAAAAGCACAAAAAATATTAAAGCAATAAATTGTCCATCAAGTCTAAATAGCTCCGCGATAGATGAGTTTTTAATAATTTTTTTGGTTGCAGCAAAATCGAAAGGGATATCAACCTTCAAAAATTTAGATGAACTTAATAAAAAAGAGAGTCCTAGATTGAATATTGCATTAAAAATTTTGAATATGATTGGAATAAAAACGCTTAGAAAAAAAAGCTATTTAAAGATTTATGGTAATCCTAATTTATATTTAAATAAAAAATTTATAATTAAGAATTTTATGAAGGATCACAGAGTATTTATGATGTCATTTGTAGCTGGATTGGTTCTGGGTGGGAAATGGACTATACATGATCCTGATTCTGTTAATACCTCATTTCCAAGTTTTTTTAATATCATGAAAAGATTGGGAGCCAAATTAGATTAAAATGAAAAAAAATCTAATTACGATAGCAATAGATTCACCTGCCGCAGCTGGAGCTGGTACACAATCGAAATTATTAAGTAAAGAATATAATTTACTCTATTTAGATACAGGTAAAATCTATCGATATATCGGAAAACTTAAATTAGATTATAAGAAACGATTTGATTATGCTTTAATAAAAAAAAAAATGAAAAAAGTTAAAATTAAACATTTAAAAGGAAGATCACTTTTATCTGACGAAATTGCAAAAGCTGCATCTGAAATTGCAAAAGATAAATTTATCAGAGATATTGTCAGAAATTTTCAACATCATTATGCATATAATCCTCCAAATAGATTTAGAGGATCGGTTTTAGATGGGAGAGATATAACTTCAGTAATTATGAAAGATGCAATGTTTAAATTTTTTATTACTGCAAGTTTAAAAGTAAGAGCAAAAAGGAGGTATTTAGAATTTAAAAAACTTAAGAAAAACATACCTTATAGTCAAGTTCTAAAAAGCTTAAGAAATAGGGATAATCTTGATAAATTGAGGAAAATAAGTCCCTTAAAAAAAACTAAAGATTCAATCTTGATTAATACTTCTAAATTAAGTAAGAAATCTTGCTTTAAAAAAATTAAAAGAATTATTGACAAAAAACTAAAAATAAATGGAAATATATAAAGACATTAATACTCCAATTAAGCAAGAATTCGAAAAATTACTAAATTCACAACTTTCAAAAAATAAGATCGAAGAGGGTAAAATAATTGATGGAAAAGTGACAAAGATAACTGATAAATTCGTATTTATATTCATACCTGGACTAAAAAGCGAACCGATTGTAGATATCAATGAATTAAAAATGATTGGTTTAAAAGATAAAATTTCTGAGGGGGAAAGTATACCTGTTCTATTGGAGAAAATTGAGGACAAAAATGGAGAAGTAATTGTTTCGGCAATTAAGGCTCAGAAAATCAAGGGGTGGTTTAAACTTGAGAAAGCTTATGAAGAAAATGAGTCAATAATTGGTAAAATTACTTCAAAATGTAAGGGTGGAGTGATTGTTGAACATGCTGAAACTGGTTCATTAATGTTTTGCCCTGGGTCACAAATAAGCGATAAACCATTAAAAAACATTGATCATTTGATTGGGGTAAAGCAGAAGTTTGCGATAATTAAATTAGATAAAGTTAGAGGTAATGCGTGCGTTTCACGCAGACAAATTGTTTCTTCAAACAAAAGGGAAGATAAAGCGAAGATTATAGAAAAATTTAAAGTTGGAGATATTATTAAAGATGCGGTAGTAAAAGGATACTCTTCTTTTGGATGTTTTTTTGAAGTAAATAATGAAATAGATGTCCTGGTTCACCTGCAAGAAATATCATATTCAAGAGTTAACCATCCTGATGAAATATTTAATATTGGAGAAAAACATGATCTGAAAGTCATTTCAATTGATAAGGAAAAATTGCAAATTGGTTGTTCAATAAAGCAATTATCTCCTGATCCATTTGAACATATTTCAAATTATGAAATAGGAAAAAAATATAAAGTTAAAGTAGAAAAGATAACTGACTACGGATGTTTTTGCTCTCTTGAGCCTGGTTTGAGTACTCTTTTACATAGTAGCGAGATGAGTTGGATAAAAAGAAACATAGTTCCTAAAAAGCTATTCCAATTAGGAGATATGATTGATTGTGTAATAACTGAAATAGACAAAGATAAAAGAAGAATTGCAATCTCACACAAATTGACTGTGGAAAATCCTTACGAAACCTTTATGAAGAAACATCCTGTTGGAAGCGAAATAAATGGAACTGTTTCAAATTCAAATGAGTACGCTTTATATGTTAAATTGGAGGGATTTGATATAGATGGGTTTTTACACGCTAATGATCTAAGTTACCTTAATAAACCAGAGGAAGAATTAAAGAATTTCAAAAAAGGAGATAAAGTTAAAGTTAAAGTGCTAGAAATTAAAAAAGAGGAACAAAAAGTCAGAGTTGGTCTCAAACAGACAGGAAATGATCCGTTTGATTGGTTTAAGGATAAAAATACTAATGATATAATAACTGTTCAAGTGACCTCAACTGACAATAAAGGATTGTATGTTAAGCCAGAAAACTGCGACTTGGAATTTCTGATCAAAAAAGCTAACATTGCCGTAAATGCATCTGACGCCAGGCCATCAAGGTTTGTTGGGGGAGAAAGAATTGATGCAGCTATAGCGGAAATCAATATGGAAAAAAGAAAAGTCAGTTTAAGTATTAAACTATTAGAAGAATTACAAAATAAAGAGGCCGTTTCTAAATTTTCAAGCCCTTTGAGTGGTAAGAACTTGCCATTTTCGTCATTATCTAAAAAATTAGATGACAAGAAAAAAAATGATGAAGAGTGATTAATTGGCAACTGTAAAATCAGAAATTATTAAAAAACTTTCAGATAACTACCCTAATTTTTTAAAAAAAGATTTAACAAGACTTGTTGATATTTTTTTAGAAGAAGTAAAAAACTCATTAAAAAGAGGAGAAAGAGTTGAATTGAGAGATAATTTTTCTATCGAGCCTAGATTACAAAAAGCTCGTTTTTCAAGAAATCCAAAAACTAATGAAAAAATTTATGTTAAAGAAAAATATACAATATTATTTAAATCATCAAAAATGTGGACAAATAAAATAAATGAAGAAAAATAAAGTTTTTATTGCTTGTGATACAACAAAAGTTAGTGATGTTAACAAAATTATTAAAAATACTAGTAACAATAAATTGATAGTTGGTTACAAGTTTGGTTTAGAATTTCTCAATTCTAAAAACGGAAGAAATTATTTAAAAAAATTAAAAAATAAAATTATATTCGGTGATTATAAAATTTCGGATATACCAAATACTTGTGCATCAACAATAAGAGCAATTAAAGATTTAAAATTTAATTATATAACTATACATATTAATTCTGGGTATGAAGCTCTTAAAGAAGCAAAAAAGGCTGCAGGTAAAGCAAAACTAATTGGTGTTACAATATTAACTTCATTGGATAATAAAGCTGTTAAAGAAATTGGATTTAATAAAAATATAAAAGAATTGGTTCTTCATCAAGCAAAATTGGCAACAAAGGCAAAATTAGATGCAATCGTATGTAGTGCTCAAGAAGTTAAAATAGTAAAAAAAGTATTTAAAAAAGAGATTATAACTCCAGGTATAAGATTAAATTCTAAAATAGATGATCAAAAAAGAGTTTTGACACCTTATGAAGCTTACAAAAACGGTGCTGACTGGCTTGTAATAGGTAGAGATATTACAAAAGGTAGCATTAAAAATAATATTCAAAAATTAATTAATCATTTAGATAAATGATAGAAAGTTTAAAAATTTGTGGGATCTCAGATCCTAAAACACTAAACTATATTTTAACCCACTCTAATCCACCAAAGTATATTGGGTTCATAACAAATTATAAAAAAAGTAAAAGATTTATTGAATATGAAAAACTTAAAGAACTACTTAATGTCAATAAAAGAAATATAAAGTTTATTTCAGTTCTTGTAGATCCAACTCAGGAAATTTTAGAAAAAATAAAAAATTTAAATTTTGATTACTATCAACTCTATGATGTAGAACCTGAAAGAACAAAAGAAATTAAATTAAAATATGGTATAAAAATAATAACTGCGCTTACAGTTTCTAAAGAAGATGACGTAATTAAATATAAAAATTATCAAGGGATATCAGATATAATTTTATTTGACTCAAAAGGATATCATAAATCTGAAAGTTTTGATCATAGCCTGCTTGATATTGTGCCAAATAAATTAAGTAAAATGATTGCAGGTAACATACAAATAGATGATATTTCTAATTTTAAAAATAAGGATTTCATTATAGACCTGAGTGGATCTCTAGAAGATACTTATGGAAAAAAAGATATAAATAAAATTAATAAATTGTTAAATTTGTTTGCAAAAATATGAAAATTAAAAAAAAAATTCCACTAATTGATCAAGCAAGTAAACTTGGTTTTTGGGGTGGAAAGTTTGGAGGGAACTACGTTCCTGAAACATTGAAAAAACCAATAGAAGATCTGGAAATTCTATTTAATAAATTGAAAAATGATAAAAAATTCATAGCTGAAAGAGATAAATATTTTAAAAATTGGGTTGGTACTCCTACTCGATTTATAAAATTAAAAAATCTAACTAATCATGTTGGTGGGGCTCAAATTTGGTCAAAGGTTGTTTCTGATGCAAACGGAGGAGCGCACAAAATATATAATGCTACCGTACATTGTCTCCTCGCCAAACGATCTGGTAAAAAATTTATAATTGGGGATACTGGCGCTGGTTATGCAGGTAAAATGTTGAGCATGGCTGCTAAAAAATTTGGTTTAAAATGTAAGATTTTCATGGGTGCAAAAGATATTTCAAGACAAAAACCGAATGTAAAAGCTATGAAAAAAAATGGAGCTGAAGTAATACCTGTTTACTCAGGAAGTCAAACACTTGTTGATGCTGTTTCTGAATGCATGAGATTCTGGGTTGCTAATTGCGATACGACAGCAATGTGCGTTGGAAGCACAGTAGGACCAGCTGTTTTTGTTCGTATTTGTGGATGGAGTACTAGTCAAATTTCAAGAGAGCTGAAAGTTCAGTTAATTGATGAGTTTGGATCAATTCCAAAAAAACTAAAACTTTATAATTGTGTTGGTGGAGGAAGCTCAAGTTTCGGTTTTTGGAACGAATTTATGGATTATGATAAAAAACAATGCGAATTTATTGGTGTAGAAGCTGGTGGACCGGTAAAAAGTAAAAAGCATGCTGCACCTTTGACTTATGGTTCAAAAATTGGAATTCTTCATGGTGCAGCTCAATATGTTAATCAAGACGCAGATGGTCAGATAGAAGAAACCGAATCAATTTCTGCTGGACTTGATTATCCTGGAATTTCTCCACTTCACTGTTTTTTAAAAGATACGAAACGAGCTAGATATACTGCAGCAAGCGATGAAGATGCTTTAATTGCTTATAAAACTGTAACAAAGTTCGAAAATTTAAGACCTTCTTTAGAGCCAAGTCACGCTTTTTCGGTTGCAATAAAAGAAGCAAAAAAATTAAGCAAAGATACTATCGTGGTAGTTAATAGTTGTGGTGATGCTTACAAAGATCGTGAAATTTTAAAAAAGAGATTAGGAAAAAAATATGTTAAACCCAATTAGTCTTGCCTTTCAAAAAGCAAAACAGGAAAATAGAGCTGCCCTATTAACCTATACTGTAGCAGGAGATAGCTCAAAAAGACAATCATTAGATATATTAAAATCAATTTCAAAAAATGCTGATATTTTAGAATTAGGCGTACCACACAACACTCCAGTAGCGGACGGTAGTCAAATCCAAACAAGTGCGTATAGAGCAATCAAAAATGGAATTAAAGTAAATGATATTTTCAAAATTGTAAAAGACTTCAAAAAGTTTGATAGAAATAAACCTGTTATCTTAATGGGCTATTATAATATGATTTTTCAATATGGTGAAAATAAATTCTTAAATAAATGTAAGTTATCTGGAGTAAATGGATTGATAGTTGTGGATTTACCTTGGCCAGAAAATAAGAATTTCGCAAAAAAATGTAAAAAAAAATCTATCTATTTTATTCAGCTTTTATCACCAACAACAACAAAAATAAGGCTTAAAAAAATTATGAAAGACTCTCATCCTATGAATTATTTTATTTCAATGTTGAGCACAACAGGTGGTAAACTAAAAGTTTCACCTAATGATATATTAAAAAAATATACCAAAATAAAAAAAATTGATCCAAAGAAAGAAATTGTTATTGGTTTTGGAATCACTGAAAAAACAATTGGAAAACTCAAATCTGCAGATGGATTAGTTGTTGGCAGTGCTATTTGTAAGGAAATTAGCAAGAGTTTAAGGCATAGACAAAATCCTGTCACAAATGTAAGTAAGCTAGTAAAAAAATTAAAAAGTAAAATTCTATGAACTGGATTACGAAAGCTTTAAGTTTTGGTGAAAAAATAAAAAAAGTTTTAAAAAAAAGACCATCAAAAGAGGATATAGCAAACTCAGACTGGACAAGTTGTTGCAAAGGCCCAATATTAAAAAAAGATCTTGAAGAAAATTTATGGGTCTGCAACTTATGTGGAAAACATCATAGAATTAATTGTCGGCAAAGATTTGATATTATTTTTGGAAGAAATACTTACGAAATAATTGATACACCAATTCCTGCTGAAGATCCCCTTGGATGGGTAGATACCAAATCTTATAAAGATAGATTAAAATCCGCACGAAAGAAAACTAATCAAAATTCAGCTGTGATGATTGCTAAAGGAAGAATAAATGGAATCGAGGTGACAGCAGGAGTTATTAATTTTGAGTTTATTGGTGGTTCTGTTGGCGCAGCGGAAGGTGAAGCAATTATTTATGGTGTACAACATGCTATTGATAATCAAACACCATTCGTTTTCTTTCCTTGTGGTGGTGGACAAAGAATCTTTGAGTCACCGATTGCACTTGCAAATATGACAAGAACTACTCTTGCTATTAATGAACTTAAAAAAAATAATCTTCCTTATTTAGTTTGTTTTACAGATCCAACGGCTGGTGGAATTACTGCATCTTTTGCGATGTTAGGTGATATTCATTTTGCTGAACCTGGTTGTTTAATAGCCTTTGCGGGAAAAAGAGTTATACAAGCAACAGTTAAAGAAGAGCTTAGTTCAGACTTTCAAACATCTGAGTTCGTCGAAAAGCATGGATTTGTCGACAGAATTGTTGAACGAAAAGATTTAAAAACCGAAATAAGCTTACTATTATCAATATTGTTAAAAAAAGATAACGCGGTAAATGAAAATCAAATAAATGAAACTTCAGACAATATTGAACCGCTTGCAAAAGCTGCATCCTAAAGAAATCGACCTAAGTCTAATTAGAGTTAAAAATCTTTGTGAAAAATTAGGTGATCCTCAAAAAAAATTAAAATATATATCTGTAGTTGGAACAAATGGAAAGTATTCGACTATACAGGCAGTAAGATCAATTTTAAAAACAGCCAATATAGATTGTAATATTTATACGAGCCCGCATATTCAAAAAATTAATGAGAGATTTATTTTTAATGACGAAGAAATATCTGATAATAATTTATCTAATTTATTAATAGAAGTTGAAAATGTTAATAATGGAGAACAAATAACTTATTTCGAAATATTAACTGCAGCATATTTTTATCATGCAAGTAAATTCAAAGACAAAATTAATATTATAGAAAGTGGTCTTTTTCATAGATTTGATGCAACAAATATTATTGATAATAATTTAACTAGTATTGTTACTTCAATAGGTTTAGATCATTTAGATTGGTTACCAAAAAACGAGCAAAATATTGAAAAAATTGTTTATGAAAAAACCTCATCCCTTCTAAATTCTACTATTGTAGTTAGCAAACAAAGTTCGGATGAAACCTTAAATTTAATAAAAAAAACAATTAATAATAATCAATCAAAAAAAATCATTTATAAAGATGATTTTAATTATTCATTAAGCGAAAATGGTTTTATTTATTATGAAGATGAATATGGTTGTTTAAAATTACCAAAACCAAACCTATTAGGTAATTTTCAAATTGATAATTGTGCGACAGCTATTGCTACAGTAAGAAATTTACAACTAGGAGTAAAAGATGAAGATATTAAAAAAGGTATCACTAGGATAAAAAGTATTGCAAGACTTCAAGAAATTAAATCCGGAAAGCTTAAAAATATTTGTAAGGATAATAGATTATATTTAGATGGCTCACATAATCCCTTAGGTGCAAAAGCTCTTAATGAATATTTAAACACTCTTGATTGTAAAAAGCATTTAATTCTTGGAATGATGTCTAATAAAGATCATGAAGAATATTTAAGCAAATTTAATAATATATCTTCCATAACAACAATTGATATTCCTAACCAATCAAATGCTATCAGAGGAATAGATTTAAAGAAAAAATTAAATAAATATCCAAATGTTAGTTATAAAAAATCTATTGAAGAAGCTCTTGTGTCCCTAAATCCAGAGAAAGACGATTTGATAATGATAACTGGATCTTTATATCTTGCTGGTGAGATGCTTAATTTGAATTAAATATTTTCTTTTATAAAAGCCACAATATCACTTTTTGGTGTAGCTCCAACTTTAGTTGCTTTTAATTCACCACCTTTAAATAAAAGCATTGTGGGAATTCCACGAACACCATACTTGGTAGGCGTGTTAGGTTCTGTATCTATGTCATGTTTTGCAATGACAATATCATTTGCCATTTCTTCCGAAATTTCCTCTAAAATTGGACCAACCATTTTACAAGGTCCGCACCATTCAGCCCAAAAATCTACTAAAACTGGTTTCTCATTTTTTAAAACATGTTCTTCAAATTTTTCATCTGTAACTTTTAATGTTGCCATTAGCCTTATATATAAATTAAAATTTTTTTATCAATAGTTAAAAGAGGAATGTTAAAATTATCCACATCAAACATTTTCATATTTTTTTTGTATTGACATTGCGTATTCATTAAACTCGTCTAATAATGAAAGCTTTTCATTGTCATTTTCATTAGTATATTTTTCTCTAAGTGTATCAATTTCTGTATAAAGTGTAGGGATTGTCCACCATTTTTCTTTTCTTTCACTCAAAATACGTTTGGCAATTTCTCTTTTTATTGATTTAAGCATATTATCTGGAAGAACTTCTGGAGCCTCCTGAAAAATGATTTTTTTTCCGAAACCAACTAATCGATCATCATCAAATTTGTCAAGTAGTTTAAGTTTATCTTTCCATGATGCTGCGTGCCATGCTGGAAATAAAGCAGTATCTTTGTTGGATGTAAATTTAGTATATATGCTTTCTTCAGCATATATATCTTCTTGTGTTTTAGATTGTTCTTTTTCTTCAGCCACTTCTCTTAATGCATGTAGTATATTTTGAGAAAATTTTTCGTTATTTTTAACAATGTCTGCTCTTTTTTTAATTAATGATATATCCATTAAATTGTATGGTTCTGCTTGCATTCCATATTTTGCATCTACAATTATTGGAGCTTTATTAGATCTAATCGTTCTTAAAAATTTAGGAGATTTTTTCATTTCTACTTTTAGCTCATTTATTGATAAATTTAATAATGGCTCAATATCAATTCTTAAATCTAATGCATAATACCAGCCAGAATATATAGGATGCATACAATATTTTTGGTGAAGAGGAGCAACTAAATGGAGTCTAGATTTACCATAATAATATTCATTTAATGTAACTACTTCACCTTTTTTAATTATAGTTTCAGTATCTGATTTATTAGCAGTTTTAAAAAAAGACTCCCAAGTGTCTGGTTGTTTTTTTTTAACTATATTTAAAACTTTAGCAGTCATAATACTATCGCTTAAAGCGCTATGGGCATCAGTTGAATCTATACCCTGCATTCTTGCTAGAGATTCTAATTTAAATACTGCATTATTTTTTTCATTAAATTCTACTTCTAAAATTGAAGGATCAATTGCATACGCTGCGCGAGCAATATTAATTCCATCATGCCTCTTGTTTGGAGCTGCATTCGTTAAATATGGATATCTAATCCCTTTAAAAAACTCTTTTCTTATCATTTCATCATCAAATCCAATATTAGACCAACCAAGAAATACTGCAGGACTCCACTTTTTAAATATTTTTTCAACTTCTGCTAACATTTGATAGTGGGAAAGATTGGTTTGAGTTAACTGCTTTATAGATGTTTTATTTACAATAAGTGCCATGGCCTGAAAGATTTCTCCTTCGGGTAAGCTGCATCTTAAATTAAATCTGTCTTTCTCTTTAAAATTCTCATCAACTAAAACTCCACCAATTTCAATGATGCTCCCGAAGTCAGTGCTCGCACTCGATGATTCTATATCCCAAATTGCTAAATTCATAATTTTATCCTCTGATTAGCTAATATTTATGGGTTTTTGGAAAGTTTTTTAAAGACTTCACCATTAGCATATAAACGATTAGCTCAGGTATTAATAACTCTTTTATGGATAGGTTAAGTAAAGTCAAGATATATTATTCAATTCGTAAAACTTTTTAACCCTTCCTAAAAATAAATTTTGATACATTTCTAATTCAGCTCCCTCAATTTTAAATTCTTGAAACAAAATATCTTTAGTACATAATAATATTATTCCTGCTTTCATCTTAGTTCCGTGAACAACATCATGAGCTAAAGTATAGGCTCCTAATTGTAAAAAATAATCTTGAATGTAGTCGACTTTTTTTGGTTTATTAGACTGTTTAAAATCTACTATAACATCTTTACCTTCGTATAATGCAATCATGTCAGCTGTACCAGCGTATTGATCTGGATAATATAAAGTTTCTTCCATTCCATATACTTCATTAAGTCTTCCAGTAATTCCTTTTTGAATTATTTCCTTAGCCATATTTTTGTATTGCTCATTACTCTCAAAAAAACTCTCGTTAATCCTCCCTCTTAAGTAGTCCTCAATATATGAGTGCATAGAAGTACCTCTTGATGACGCCTCCATTTTAATTCTATTTGCTTCCTTAACTCCTACTCTCTCTTTCCAATTTGCAAGAGCTGCCTTCTCTTCTTCAGACTTTGTAGTACTTAGAATAGTAGTAACACTTGGTAGTTTGTTCTCTCCTAATAAATATTTTCTGTATCCATCTTCAATTGACTTTAAAGACTTTGGATAATTAAATTTATTATTCCATTTCATTGATTTTTTTTATTAGAATTATTTAATTTTTTGCTTGTCTTGGAATGTCCTCAAATTTCTCAACATTTTCTGTTTCAATAGCCTTTTCAATTTGCTCGGGATCTTTTATATTTTCTAATGTTCTTTTAATAGATCTTGCATCTGTTCCAAATTTATCAACAACTGTCATTGCCTCTTCTAATTTTTTTCTGAGATTAACAATTCCATCAAAGTGTTTTGTAAATCTAGTACTTATTGTTTTTAAATGATCATATATTTCTGTTGCGTGTTTTTGAACTTTTAATGTTTGAAAACCCATGTGTAATGATTGTAGATACCCAGATAAATTATTTGGTCCCATAACAGTTACTTTATATTTTTTCATTAATTCTTGGCTCAATAGTTCTTTAGTATTTGGATCTTGATAATTAGCTAACTCTAAAAACAAACTCTCTGTTGGCGCATACACAATTGCAAAATCAGTTGTTTTAGGTGGAACAATATATTTTTCATTTATACTCTTGGCTTTTTCTTTGAAAGCTTTTGCAAGTTTAGTTCTTGCATCCGCAATAGCTTTTTTATCGTCTTCTTGATGAGCATCTTGAATAGCTTTAAATCTCTCAACAGGAAAATGGCTATCAACCGGAACCAATACACCCTCTTGGAGTTTAATAGCAAATTCAACATTTTCACTAGTTTCCTCCTTCATTTTAACATTTGAAAGGTACTGTGAAGAAGGTAGTAAATCCTTAATAAGTGAGCCCAGGCTGAACTCAGCTAAAGTTCCATACTTTTTAACTCCAGCTAAAATTTTATTAATGCCTTTCTGACTTTCGTTTAAATTTTCAACTTGGGAATTAAAAGCTGCAACTTTCTCATCAACTTTTGTCAGAGCTGCTGTCATATCTTTCGTAACACCAGTTGAAAGATTGTTAAAAGATGAAGACATCGAACTTAAAGATGTATTTATAGTAGTATTTAAACTATCTTTTAATTTAATTATTTCAGCATTTAGATTAGCTATCTCATCAGCTTTGTTTTCATTCTCTTTTTTTGTATTTGATTTAATATTTAAATAAAGGATAGATAAAGTCGCTATTAATATTAAAGCTAAAATAATTATTAAAATTATATCCATGATTCGTATGTTACACTTACTTAATAATATTTAAAGTTTATTTAAAACACTTTTAAGAGTTCTACCTCTTTATTTTTTTTTGGGGTCATTAGACACGCTTGGGATTTAAGAATTATTCCGTCTTTTAATATCCTTAATTTATTAGCTTTTAAGGTTGCTCCTGTTGAAGTTATATCAGTTATAATTTCTGATGATCCAGTAAATGGATATATCTCAGTAGCACCAAGACTCTTTACTAGTTTAAATTGTGTAACTCCTCTAGAGAACATAAACTCCGTAGTTAGATTTGGATATTTTGTAGCTATACGCAATCTATTTCTTTTTTTATCTTTAAATTCAAAAGCTATTTCTTCTAAATCAGGCATTGTCTGTACGTCTATCCAATCATCTGGGATTGCAACTACCAAGGTAGCCTCTCCGAAATCGTACTTTTTTTTTACAATCACCTTTTTTTTAATATTAATTTCACTTTCCTTTAATAAATCATATCCAGAAAAACCAATATCTAAAGATCCATCTGCAAGACGTTCTATTATCTCTCTAGCATGCAGATAATTAATAACTATATTTTTTTTTCCTTTGATAAATCCGAATAAGTCTCTCTCTCCTCTTTCAGAGAGAATTTTTAATTTCTTTTTTTTAAAAATATCTAATACTCCAGACCGTAAACGACCTTTACTTGGAATTCCAATTTTTATGATTTTATTACTCATATTTATATTTTATCAACTCTTCTTGAAATAAATTATTCATTTTACTTATTAAATTTTCATTAAGTAATTTCCTGTAATCATTGTCTTTTCCTAAATTAAAAAATTTTATTTTTTTGTCAGAACCTTTTTTTGTAATAGCTTCTGAAAAGCCTTTTTCTTCCTCTAGTTTTTTAAATTATTAAAATTGCAATTATCTACGCATTTTAAAGCTTTTTCTTTTTTAAATTTTTCATCTGATTTAGAAAGTTTATTAATAAAATTAATGACTTGTTTAAGTGTGTTTAGTGCATTGGTTTGTAGATCTTCATATCTTACAATTAAAACTGGATATAATTTATTATCTACCCATGATTTCTGATTTAATTTCCAAGAAAAAAGTGCCTGAAAACCTAAAAATCGATCTTTTTCTCTAGAGACAATTCCTCTTTTTTCATCTGTCATAAATTGAAAAGCCTCATCAACAGAAATTTGGTAATGGTTTGATAATGAAGAGATTACATTTCTTGGATCTCTTATTATATAAATAACGCCTAACGTATTTTCTTTATTAGTAAATTTATTACCTTCTATTTTACAAAGTGCATTATGAGTTTTAAAAAATTTCAAACCTTTGGATTGATTAATTTTTTCTTGCTCCTTTATCCAATACTTTGAAGTATCGTAAGGCCGGTTGAATTTATCTAAATACTTTCTAAAATATTTGTTGCTTGGAAAAGAGTCTATTTTTTCTAAAAGGTCAAAATTAAACTCACCTGTTTCTGAGAAATAATAATTTGCTATTAAAGATCTCAACCATGTATTTCCACTTTTGGGATATGAAGCTAACCAAATTATCATATTTTTTCTAAGTTAATAGCAGCTCCTACAGCTGGTATATTTTTTTTAAAGCCAAGATCTTTAATTAAAGAATCGTATCTACCACCTCTAATATTTAGTTTCTCAGACTTTGATTTAATATCAATCTTAAATACCAAACCAGTGTAATATTCGAGATGTCTTCCAAAAGAAGAATTAAATCTAACATTTAATTTATTAATTTTATTTTTAGTTATTGGAAAATAATCATCCTGAACTCTAAGATTAATTTTATTTTTTTTAAAAAATAAATTTAACTTTTTAGACGCTTGATTAATTGGACACTCAATTTTTAAGTATTTTTTTAAAATTTTTACAACATTACTTCCTTTTTTTGTTCTTCTTGGATCTTTAATCTTTGAGTCAAATCTCAATAATATTTCTTCTATTGATCTTCCAGCAACTTCTTTTTTTTGGTTTCCATTTATCATTCTAGAATATTTTTTTTTATCTATTTCAACAATTGTTGGATCAATGTCAGAGTTGGTCTCCAGTCGTTTTAGTAAATCATTAAAATATTTTTCTCTCCAAAAATGACGTTGTAATCTTAATTTCCATCTTGCCGGACAATCCAATTTATCTAATAAAAGCCTAAAAATTTCTATGTTACCTATTACTAAATTTCCACTATTATATTTAATTTTTGATAATGCTTTTAGTGAAGTTTCTATTATTTTTTTATCGTCTTTTTTTTCAGTAAAAGATCCCAATATTTCAAAACCAATTTGATTTCTGATAACAGAAGCTTTTTTATTTAATCCTTTTCTAAATGCTTGACCACTATAGAAAATTTTTTCACTAGTTTTCTTATTATGATTTAAATATCTAACGCAAGATGCAATTGTTAAATCAGGTCTTAAACAAAGTTCATTTCCCAATTGATCATTAAAAGAAAATATAAATCTTTTGAAACTTTCTCCTGACCTTTCCAATATTAAATTCGTGTCAATTACTGTATCAAGATCAATATGTTTATATCCATTTGACTTAATAATTTTTAAAATATTCTCAGACAAGTTTTTTAATTTCATCAATAAGGTTCTCCTTGTCAAATGTAATTTGAGTATTTTCAGATTTTTTCCACTCTTCTCTAGATAAATTTTTTGATATTTCGTTTAAGTTTAAGTTTAATTTTTTTATAGTAATTTTATTATCTTTAAATTCATCTTCCCCACAAAGAATTACAGCTGGCGAACTCCTTTTATCAGCATATTTTAATTGAGATTTCAAACCTGAATCTCCTAGATAAATTTCGGATCTTATATTTTGATTTCTAAGTTGTGATAACAATTCATAATAATTAGAGAGATATTTTTTATCTAAAACACATATTATTATTGGTGAATAATTTTTAACCTCGATTTTGTTTAACTGAACTAATGCGTATAGCAAACGATCAAGGCCTATGGAAACACCTGTTGCAGATAAGTCTACTTTTTTAAATCTTGAAACTAAAGAATTATATCTTCCTCCTCCACCAACTGAGCCAAACTCCACTTCTTGGTTTTTTTGATTTTTAACTTTGAATGTTAAATTTGCCTCAAATATTGGGCCATCATAATATTCAAGTCCTCTGATAACTTCAGGAGAAAAAGTTATTTGATCAAAATTAGATGAATAAGTTATTCCATCTAATACTTTATTTAATTCATCAACACCATCTTCAACTAATTTGTTTGGTATAGCTGACTTAATTTCAGCTAAAGATTTCATATTTATAAAACTGACTATTTCTTCAGCTTGATTATCAGAGAGGTTTGCTCCAATAGTTTTATCACCAGATTTGTCTTTACGTCCTGTTGTAAGCAATTCTTTAACACCATCAGTTCCAACTCTATCAAACTTATCTATGGCTCTCAAAACAGTAAGTTGTTGTTTGCTTTCTGAAATTTTTAAATTTTCAATAAGTCCTTGAATTAATTTTCTATTACTTAATTTGATTTGATATTGATTTTTTTCTAAGCCACAGAAATATAATGTGTCAGCTAAAAGATTGCACATCTCAGCATCTGCTAAGGGATTACTAGATCCAACAATATCACAATCAGCTTGTGTAAACTCTCTAAATCTACCAGGACCAGGTTTCTCATTTCGCCATACATTACCAATCTGATATCTTTTAAAGGGATTTGAGATATTTAAATAATTTTGAGATACGTATCTTGCTAATGGCGCAGTTAAATCATAACGTAATGATATCCAACTATTATTTTCCTCTTGAAAACCAAATACACCAGAGCTTGGCCTATCTTCATCTGGTAAAAATTTTCCTATATTTTCTGATACTTCAAAACTTGGGGTTTCTAGCTTAGAAAAACCAAATTTTACAAAATTTTCCTCAATCTTAGCAATTAAATTTTCTTTTAACGCTAATTCTTTACCGTATCTATCAACAAAACCCGAAGGGGTATTTGCAGATAATTTTTTTTCTTTATTCATTTTTTGGTACACGGGGACAGATTCGAACTGTCGACCTTCGGTTCCACAAACCGCTGCTCTAACCAACTGAGCTACCCGTGCTCCTTCTACTGTTTTATACTAAATGTGGATAAAATTAAATTTATAAATAATTAAATAGCTAGCTTGCAGCCAGCATGAAAATGATGTCTGTGAGTTTTTCTGTTAATAATAACGAATTTATTCATTGCTGTGTAATTAGCATTTTTTTTTTTAAATGCAAGTAAGAAAAGGCTTTGCACAGGAATAGCTATGTTTTTTAACATATCCTATTCCTATACAAATATTTTTGATGAATTAAATTTTATTAACCTAATTTTTTCAAATTTACAGCGCTTGGACCTTTTTCGCCATCTTGAATTTCGAATTCTATAGCATCGTTTTCATTCAGAAATCTTAGCCCAGCTTCTCTAACTGCGCTTGCATGAACGAAACAATCTTTTTCTCCGTCTTCTCTTTCAATAAAACCGTAGCCCTTCTTACCGTTGAACCACTTTACTTTGCCTTTTAATGTACTCATACTTTGGTTACTCTTTCTTTGTTATTATATAATTAGCTATAAATAGCTGATGGATAGGTATTAGATTTTAATTTTGAATGCAAGCATAATGATGGATATTAATACCACATGGGAGTGGTGGCTTCGGCGGGACTCGAACCAGCGACACAAGCCTTTTCAGGGCTCTGCTCTACCAACTGAGCTACGAAGCCATATTAAGATCTAAAAATTATACGACCCTTTGATAGATCGTATGGAGATACTTCCAATTTTACTCTATCACCTTGTAAAACACGAATACGATTTTTTCTAAGTTTTCCTGCTGTGTGAGCTGTAACATTATGACCGTTGTCTAGTTTAACTCTAAACATAGCATTAGGAAGAAGATCTGTTACCACACCTTCAAACTCCAACGTATCCTGTTTACTCAAATTATTATCTCCTCATTCTAGATTTAATACTTTGAGCATGATTTTTTAGTTCTTCATACTCAGCGAGATGTGTAGCGGATTCTCCTAATTTCTCAATACCTTTTTTTGTAAGAGTTATATGGCTAATTTTTTTATAAAATTCACTAAGACTTAGTCCAGATGAAAATTTTGCAGATCCTAAAGTTGGTAATACATGGTTTGAACCAACATTATAATCTGAGACAGCCATTGGAGAATACTTTCCAATCATAATACTTCCTGCATTATGAATTTGATTTAAATACTTTTTATAATTAGACACATTAATTTCTAAGTGCTCTGGAGCAACTTCATTAATTGCTTCTATTATTTGCTTATCATTTTGGGCTAATACAATTAATCCATTATTTTTTAAACTTTTTAAAACAACGCCTCTTCTTTGAACTTTTTTTATACTTCCTTTTATTTCTATATTAAATTTATTTGCTAATTTTTTATCTTTTGTAATTAAAATACACTGAGAATTTACATCATGTTCTGCTTGTCCAATCATAGATGTTATAACTTGATTTAGATCAGTTTTACCATCTGCTAAAACACAAATTTCACTGGGACCAGCAACCATTCCTTCTGTTCCAACATCACCAAAGACTTCACGCTTGCTTCTTGCAACATAAATATTTCCGGGTCCAACAATTTTGTTCACTTTTTGTATATATGCTAAACTTGCTATAGCTTGGGCACCACCCATTGAGTAAATTTCCTTTATTCCTACTTTTTTAGCTGCATAAAGAACAGCAGGATTTAGTTTTCCATTAAGTTTTGGATTAGCCAAAACAATTCTTTTTACACCAGAAATTTTTGCAGGTACTGCATTCATTAACAATGTGGATGGTAAATTAGCTGGCACATAAATACCTACAGACTGTAGTGGCACATGCTTATATTCAAGTTTATTTTTAAAATTATCTACATACTTAATATTTTTTGGTTTTTGTAGTGAATGAAACTTAAAAATTCTATTATAGGCTAAATCGATACTTTTTTTAATCTTAGGTTCTAATGTATTAATTGCTTTGTTTAATTTATCTTTTGAAGGAACTATCTCTGTATTTTTACTAAATTTTTTCTCATACTTTAAAAGTGCTTTTCTTCCATTAATTTTGATATCTTTTAAAATTTTTGGAACTATTGAAGTGTCTACTGCTTTTCCAGATCTCCTTTTATACAAAAAAGATACTAATTCTCTTTTATAATTTTTTTTCTTGCAATTAATTACTTTTATCATTTTCAATTTTTTGGTCTTCTAACGTTACATCAATAACTTCTGTGGACAGTGTTATAATTCCATTTTTTGAAAATAACAGAACTATTTCAAAATTTTCTTTTTTTTTAAAAATATCAATTGCAAATAATTCTAAAGTTAAATCTGCATTGGACTGGTTAATGTTTTTAGACTTGGAACTTTCAATAAATTCAAATTTTACAACACTATTAATAGGTTTGCCACCATCTGTTTCCTTATCTATTCTTAAAACAGAAAATAAAAAAATTTTTGTAGATGGCAAATATTTTATATCAGAAATTTTGACTTTAGATTCTGCACATATTGCTGATATAATTTGTAAGTCACCTGGAGATTGAGCAATTACTTTCTTTAAAAAATTATTCACTAAGATATTCTTTTTATTTTTACCCCAATTTTTTTTAATTTATTTTCAATTTTTTCATAACCTCTGTCTAAATGATATACTCTATTTATAATAGATGTTCCTCTTGAAATAAAAGCTGCTAAAACCAAAGCTACTGATGCCCTTAAATCACTAGACATTAACTCAGCTCCCTCTAAATTATTAGTTCCTTCAATAATTGCCTTATTACCTTTAATATTTATTTTTGCACCTAATCTTTTTAATTCTGGGACATGCATAAATCTGTTTTCAAATATATTTTCTTCAATTGTGCTTTTACCGTTCGCTCTAGTTAATAATACCATAATTTGAGCTTGCAAATCAGTGGGGAAGTTTGGATATTCTCTAGTTTTTAAAAAATTCAAACTTTTAATTTTTTTTGGTCCCTTAATTTGAATTGTATTTTTTGTGGTTTTTATCTTTGCTCCAATTTTCTTAAGTAAATTTATCTCTGTATCGATAATTTTTGGTTCAAAATTTTTAATTTTTAAGTTTCCACCATTTAAACATGCGGCAATACAAAAAGTACCTGCTTCAATTCTATCATTCATGATTGAGTAAGTTATACTTTTTAATGTTTTAACACCCTCTATTTTTAAAGTTCTTTTACCAATCCATTTGATCTTGGCACCAGCTGTTTTAAGAAAATTTGTTAAATCCTTGATCTCAGGCTCTATAGCACAATTCTTTATTATTGTTATTCCTTTTGCAAGACAAGCAGCCAGAATTGAATTTTCGGTAGCTCCAACAGATATTTTTGAAAATTTTATTTCTGAACCAACTAATCCCTCTTGAGCTTTTGCATTAACATAACCTTTTTCAATTTGTATTTTAACACCTAACTTTGATATAGCTTTTAAATGAATATCTATTGGTCTTACTCCTATACTGCAACCACCTGGGCTACTTACTTTTGCTTTTTTATATTTTGCTAATAAAGGACCAAGAACTAAAATTCCTGCTCTCATTGTTTTAACTAGAGAATAAGGTGCAAAAAAATTATTTTTTTTTCCTTTTGAGATTGTCGCGATTTTTTTATTATTTTTAAAGCTAATTTTTTTTCCTAATGATTTTAGCAAATTAAGCATTGTATCAATATCTTTAACTCTTGGAAGATTTTTAATTGTTACATTTCTATCAAAGAGTAAAGTCGCGGCGAGTATTGGTAGAGCAGCATTTTTACTTCCAGAAATTGATACCTCTCCTCTGATCTTAGAGGGACCATTAATTTTAAATTTATCCATTTTAAATTTTGGGAAGCGTTACCCCTTTTTGACCCATATATTTTCCATTTCTATCGGCATATGAAACATCAGGTTTCTCATTCCCTCTTAAAAATATAAATTGAGCCACACCCTCATTTGCATAAATTTTGGCTGGTAATGGAGTTGTGTTTGAAAATTCAAGGGTCACATGGCCTTCCCATCCTGGTTCCAAAGGTGTTACATTAACAATTATTCCACATCTAGCATAAGTAGACTTACCTAAACAAATGACTAGAACATCGCTAGGAATTTTAAAATATTCGACAGTTCTTGCTAAAACAAAAGAATTTGGTGGAATAATACATTCATCGGATTCTTTCGTTACAAAATTTGTTGGTTTAAAATTTTTTGGATCTACAATCTCAGAGTTAACATTAGTAAATATTTTAAACTCATTAGATACTCTGGCATCGTAGCCGTATGAAGAAACACCAAATGAAATTTTTCCCTCCCTTATTTGTTTATCTTCAAATGGAGAAATCATTGCTTGTTCATTTGCCATTTTGATTATCCACTTATCTGATTGCACTGACATTTATTTATTTTTTTTATTTTTTCTTTGAAAAATTTTTCTTTTTCTTAAGTTTTTACGCAAAGCCTCTTCGAGTTTAGCTTTTTTATCCTTCTTCCTGTCCATCTTGATTACTTTTTGTTTGGATTGGTAAGGTGATCCAAAGTTATTACTTGATCGATCGGTATAGTTTTATCTTCTTGACTTTTGGGGTCACCTTCTTTTGCTACTTTTTTTGCTCTTTTTTCTGCAAGCTTTTTTTCTCTTTTAGCCTGCTTCTCCATAGCTTTAGCTCCTCTTGTCGATTTATAATCGTAGTGAATTCCCATATCATTTACCAAATTTAGATATACCTGATTTTTGTAAAAAATTAAGGCAATTATTTGAAAAAAACAATTTTATACACTAATTATAATTAAAAAAAGCCCTCATAGTTAAATGGTATAACACGTCCATGGTAAGGATGAGTTTCCAGTTCAATTCTGGGTGAGGGCACCAGTTATTTATAGAATTTTTTTCTTATCATAAATCCAATTAAAAACAAGATTATCATACCAACAATTGGAACATAAATATCTGGACTTATAATTATATCAAATATACTTGGAAGGTCTTGATTGTTTTCAATTACTTTATTTAATCCTGCACCAAGTGAAGCTCCAACGAATAACTGTGGTGTCATTCCAATAACAGATCCAAAAAAGAAATTTCTAATCTTAATATTAAATAATGTTGGCAAAATATTTGAGATAAAAAAAGGTATACCGCCGACAAATCTATATATTAAAAAAAAAGTAAATTCATTTTTTTTAAATTTTTCGGTAAGATTAGAAAATTTTGATGAAAATTTTTTTTTAATTAAATCTTTAAAAAAATAATTTGAACAAATATATAAAAGTGTTGCGCCAATAGATAAACCAAATACTATAAGAATTGTCCCTATCCATTTTCCAAATATAAATCCTCCAACTAAAAAAACTGGTGATCCAAATCCTAAGAGCATAACCCATATAATCACTCCGATAAAAAATAAAATGCTGGCAATAAAAAGATTGGAATTTTTGATTTCATTTAGTTTATCTCTATTATTTTTTATAAGTTCAAAACTTGAAAAGTCATCTAATGAGAAATAGCAAAAAAAAAGCAACAAAAAACCAGTAACTATGGAAAGATATATAATACCGAGAATAATTTTTAATTTATTTTCGTTTTCCATTTTGTTTTAATTTATTAAAAATCGCTGTACTTATATACATTAAATTGTATAACTACCGAAATTTAACAAAAAAGAAGCCTTAATATGAAACGTACATATCAACCTAGTAAAAAAGTGAGAAAAAGAAGGCATGGTTTTAGGTCTAAAATGAAGACTAAAGGTGGAAGAAAACTAATTAGAAGAAGAAGAAGTAAGGGTAGAAAAAAACTCACTGTTTAATGCAGGTCAAATTAAAAAGTTTATCCAAAAATGAGGATTTTAAATTTGTTTTAAATGGTAAAAAAATTTCAAATAGATATTCAACAATTTTTTATAGGAGATTAGAAAATAAAAGTAATAGATATTTTAATATAAGTTTTATTACAAAAAAAAAGATTGGTACAGCTGTTATAAGAAATAAAATTAAAAGAAGATTAAGAAATATGATGAATGAGGCTTTAAAAAAAATTAAAATTAACCTTAACTATAGTTATTTATTAATTGCTAGAAAATCTGTTTTAGAAGACGAGTACAATTTTATTAAAATAAAACTTTTTAGTGAGTTAAAAAAAATTAGATAGTTATGATTAAAAAAGGATTAATATATTTAATTAAATTTTATAAATATTTCATTTCACCAGTTATGGGTAATAATTGCAGGTATCTTCCAACCTGTTCGGAGTATTTTATTGATAGTTTAAATGCATATGGTGTTTTGAAAGGTTGTTACAAAGGTATTAAAAGAATTTTATCTTGTCATCCCGTAAAATTTTTGGGTGGAGGACATGGGTATGATCCGGTAAAGAAAAAGAATATTAAATAATGGACACAAGAAACGTAATAGCAGCAATTTCATTAAGTGCGGCAGTAATAATTCTCTACGGATTATTTTTTGCTCCGCCAAGTCCCGATCCAAAGCAGGTAACTAATAATGATCAAAATAAGAACAATCTTCAACTTAATGAAGCACCAAAAATAGAGCAGAATGTTGAAAATAATAAAGTTTCTAGATCAGAGGCAATTAACAAAGTTGAAAGGATACTTTTTGAAAATGAAAATATTAAAGGTTCTATTTCGCTAGAGGGATCATTAATTGATGACCTAATTTTCAAGAAATATACTGAAACTCTAGACTCTGATGAAAATGTAGTTTTGCTTAATCCTAAAGAATCTGAAAATGGTTACTATATAGAAACAGGTTGGGCTATAAATAATAAAGATATCGAAGTTCCTAATTCAAATACAAAATGGGAAGTTATCGGCAATAAATTACTAACACCAAACACTCCAATTAAATTGGTATGGAATAATGAGCAGAATATAACTTTTGAGAAAGAAATAAGTATAGATGATAAATTTTTATTTACTATAAACCAAAAAATTACGAATAATACTCAGAATACTTATAACTTTTATCCCTACGGACAGATTATTAGAAACCTGGCTCCTGATGTAACTGATTTTTATATATTACATGAAGGTTTATTAGGTGTTTTTGATGATAATCTTGTTGAAGAAGATTACGATGACATTAAGGACAAAAAGTACTCTGTAAATGCTAACAAAGGATGGATGGGTATTACAGATAAATATTGGATAACAAGTTTAATCCCAGAAAGTGATAAAAGTTTTAGATCTGATTTCGATTATAAAAATAAATTTAAAGCTAATTTCATTGAGACTGCTGCAACAGAAGTTAGAGCTAATGAAAGTAAAACTAATCAGGTAAAAGTGATTATTGCAGCAAAAGAAGTGGATGTTGTTGATGGTTATGCGGAAAAACTAAATATTAATAAGTTTGATTTAGCAATTGATTGGGGTTTCTTATATTTTTTAACAAAACCCATATTTTTAATATCAGATTATTTTTTTAAGTTAACTGGCAACTATGGAATTGCAATTATACTTATTACTGCTTGTATAAGAATATTATTTTTTCCTCTCGCTAACTACTCATTTAGATCAATGGCAAAAATGAAAGTTCTTCAACCCGAAATGGTTAGGCTTAAAGAGCTTCATAAGGAAGATAAAATGAAGTTACAGCAAGAAATGATGGCTCTTTACAAAAGAGAGAAAGTGAATCCTGTAAGTGGATGTTTGCCTATTTTAATTCAAATACCATTCTTTTTTGCAATTTATAAAATGTTGTTTGTTACAATTGAAATGAGACATCAGCCTTTTTTTGGTTGGATACACGATCTAAGTGAAAGAGATCCAACAAGTTTATTTAATTTATTTGGTTTATTACCATATGATGTCCCATCTTTTTTAATTATCGGCGCTTGGCCTGTAGCTATGGGTGTAACAATGTGGATGCAACAAAAACTTAACCCAACACCACCAGATCCAATTCAGCAAAAAATTTTCATGTTTTTTCCCGTATTCTTAACAGTTATACTTGCACCTTTTCCATCAGGGTTAGTTATATATTGGACAATTAATAACGTACTTACAATGGCACAACAGTATGTAATTATGAAGAGAACTTCAGTTAAAACAGTTTAATTGATGGAATTAGATAAGATTATTCCAGCAGATGGGCCGAATATTAATGAGGTTGAAAAATATATAGATAAATATCAGTCTGAGGTTGTAGTAATTAAATGTGGTGGATCTGTTTTATTAAATAAAAGACTATTTAATCAGTTCATAGAAGATATTTCAGTGATAAACAAAATTGGTTTATCAGCAATAGTAGTTCATGGTGGAGGTAAAAATATTAAAAAAAAATTAGATGAAAATAATATTGAAACAAGATTTATCAAAGGACTTAGGGTTTCAGACGAAAAAACAATAAGATATATAGAAGAGGCTTTATTAGAGCTTAATTTAGAGATTTTACATGAATTAAAATCAAAAAACACTAATGTTTGTTCAATATCACCTAAAGAAAATAATGTAATTAATATTATTCCTGAGAGTAAAGAATTGGGATTTGTCGGGAAACCAAAAAAAATTAACAAAGAGAAAATATTAAATTCTATTAATAATAAAAAAATTCCAATTGTTGTCCCTTTGGGATTGGGTGATGATGGTAAAATTTATAATATTAATGCAGATATTGCTGCAGGTTCAATTGCAAAAGAGATCGATGCTAAACGACTTCTTTTGATGACAGATGTTGAGGGTGTTCTTGATGAAAATCAAAAACTAATATCTGAAATTAATCTCAATAGAGCCAACGAGATGTTAAAAAATAATATTATTTCTGGGGGCATGATACCAAAAATAAATACTTGTTTAGATGCAATATCTAATGGTGTTAAAGGTGTAGTTATTGTTGATGGGAGAAAACCACATTCAATACTATTTGAGTTATTTTCTGACAAGGGTGCGGGAACGTTGATAAGAAAATGAATAATTTAAAAAATATAAAAAATATTTTATTTGACTGTGATGGTGTTTTATATAGTGATTTAGAGGCAGTTTTTGGACAAGTTAGTAAAAGGATGACAGAATATATCTCAAATAAACTCAACTTAGATTTTGTAAAAGCTAGAGAATTACAAAGAGATTATTTTCACAAATACAACACAAGCTTAAATGGATTGATGATTCATCATGATATACCACCGGAAGAATTCTTGGAGTATGTTCATGATATTGATCTTTCATTTATGGAAAAAGATCTTGTCTTAAAAAATGAGCTTGAAAACATGAATTTAAATAAATTCGTATTCACAAACGGAAGTAGAGCTCACGTAAAAAATATAGTGAAAACTCTTGGTATTGAAGACCAATTTAAAGATATATTTGATATTGTTGATGCAAAATATCATCCTAAGCCTGAAGCTAAAGCTTTTGATCTTATGGTTGATAAATTTAAGATTAATCCAAAAGAAACTCTTTATATCGAGGATATAGCTAAAAATTTATCAATAGGTAAAGAGCGAGGAGCAATAACAGCTTGGCTTATTAATAATGAATACTGGGGTAAAAAAGAGTCTGACAAAGATTACATCGACTATAAAATCGAAAATCTCTCTTTATTTTTAAAAGAAATAAGGTTATTAAAAAGTTCTTAAATTTATGAACATAGAAAATATAATCAATGATGCTTGGGAAAATAGAGACAGAGTTAGTCCAAACTCAGATGAGAGTTTAAAAAATATTGTTAACCAAATTATTGATGAATTAGATAGTGGTAAAGTCAGAGTAGCTGAAAAAATCAATGGTGAGTGGGTAACTCATCAACACATAAAAAAAGCAATTATGTTAAGTTTTAGAATGTATCCAATGGAAAATTTAAATGGTCCCTACAGTAGTTGGTATGATAAAGCACATCTTTTAAAAGGCAAAACAGCAGGTTGGTCTAAGGAGGACCATGAAAAAGCTGGTTTCAGAATGGTTCCTAATTCTCCAGTGAGAAAAGGATCTTTTGTGGGCAAAAATGCTGTTTTGATGCCATGCTATGTGAATATAGGAGCATACATTGATGAGGGAACAATGATAGATACTTTTGCAAGAGCTGGGAGCTGTTCTCAAATTGGAAAAAATTGTCATATCTCTGCAGGAAGTGGGGTTGGAGGAGTTTTAGAGCCTGCACAAGCATTACCAACAATCATTGAGGACAATGTTTTTTTAGGAGCAATGTCTGAAGTTGTAGAAGGAGTGATAGTAGGCCAAGGTTCAGTTTTAAGTATGGGAATGTATATTGGACAATCAACAAAAATCGTTAACAGGAAAACAGGTGAAATAAGCTACGGTAAAATTCCACCATATTCTGTTGTTGTACCAGGTTCTCTACCAGATAAAAACAATCCAACTGCTCCATCATTATATTGCGCAGTAATAATCAAACAAGTAGACGAAAAAACAAGATCAAAAACTTCAATAAATGATCTTTTAAGAGAATAGATTAATGAAAACATATAATGAACTAAAATTAGCTAAAGAGCTAATTAAATTTCCATCAGTCACTCCAATTGATGCTGGGATTATGAGATATTTAGAAAAAAAATTAAAAATACTTGGTTTTAAAACCAAAATTCTTGAATTTAAGGAAAAAAATTCAAAACCAGTAAAGAATATTTACGCAAGAATGGGTACTAAAAATCCAAATTTCTGTTATGCAGGACACTTAGACGTTGTGCCTGCTGGAAATTTAAAAGATTGGACAGTGAATCCATTTAAACCATCAGTTAAAAATGGTCATTTAATTGGAAGAGGCGCAAATGATATGAAAAGCTCTGTTGCAGCATTTGTAGCAGGGGCAAGCGGTTTTATTAAAAATAACAAAAATTTTAATGGTTCCATTAGTCTTTTAATTACAGGTGATGAGGAAGGGGTTGCAATTAACGGTACTAAAAAAGTTGTAGAATATTTAAAAAAAAGAAAAGAAAAAATAGATTTTTGTTTGGTGGGTGAACCAACTAATCCAAATAGACTTGGTGAGATGATTAAAATAGGCCGAAGAGGTAGTATTACTGGAAAGTTATCTGTAATTGGAATTCAAGGTCATGTAGCTTACCCTCAAAGAGCCAATAATCCATCAACAGCACTTGTTCAGATTTTAAAAGAATTTAAAGAAATTAGATTTGACAATGGAACAAAAGACTTTCAACCAACAAATTTGGAAGTCACTCAAATAAATATTAACAATTCTGCTGACAATGTAATTCCTGGATTAGCAACTGCAAATTTTAATATTAGATTTAATAATAAACATTCATCTTTATCTTTAAAAAAAAAATTAAACAAAATTATAAAAAGAATTTGTATAAAAAATAAATCTAGATATACAATTAAATATTCTGTTTCAGGTGAAGCTTTTATAACTAAGCCAAATAAAACAACTTTCATGATACAAAATACAATAAAAAAAATTACAAAAGTAAAACCGAAATTTTCAACAACTGGAGGCACTTCTGATGCAAGATTTATTAGAAAAATTTCACCTTGCTTAGAATTTGGTTTAGTAGGAAAAACTATGCATAAAATAGATGAAGCAGTTGCGTTGTCAGATTTAAGAAAGTTAACTCTAATATATTCAAGTATATTGGAAAATTATTTTAAGTGAAAACTGGTTTAATAACTTCAGATACTTATAAAAATCATAACACTGGGGATGGGCATCCTGAAAAAATAGATCGTGTTACTGCTGTAATTGATAATTTCAAAAAGTTAGACAATAAAAATCTAGTTTGGCAAAAACCTAGCAAATACGATGAAACGCTTTTAGTTACAACTCATTCGACTGATTACGTAAAAATGGTAAATAACTCTTTTCCTAAAAATGGATTTAATTTTCTTGATGGAGATACGATTGTCTCACCAGGAAGTAAAGATGCTACAAAAGATGCTGTTGGATCGATTATTACTGCAATTGATGGTGTAGAGAAAAAAAAATTTAAGAACGCATTTTGTTGTGTAAGACCTCCTGGACACCATGCAGAAAAAGAAAAAGCAATGGGTTTCTGTATTTACAATAATGTAGCCGTTGGAGCTAATTATTTAATAAATAAATATAAATATAAAAAAATAGCAATCATTGATTTTGATGTACATCATGGGAACGGAACTCAAGATATATTTTATGATAATAAAAATGTTTTGTATGTATCAACGCACCAGTATCCTTTTTACCCAGGATCTGGTTCAGAAAAAGAAGCTGGAAAATATAACAATGTTTTAAATATTCCTTTAAAAGCTGGAACAACAGGATATGAATTTCTCAACGCTTATGAGAGTGTTTTAAATAAAATACAAGAGTTTAGGCCAGAATTTTTACTATTCTCAGCTGGTTTTGATGCCCACAATGATGATCCACTCGCACAACTTAAATTGAATTCAGAAGACTTTTACCTAATAACGAAAAGAACTTTAAAAATCTCAAAATCATTTTGTAATGGTAATGTTGTATCTATTCTTGAGGGTGGGTATGACTTGCAAGCTTTACAAAAAAGTACGCAAAGACATGTGGATGCACTTATAGAATTCAACTGAATATAATTTGTATTTATTAATAAAATTAATGAAATTAATGAAATTATATAAAATTAAAAAGTCTAAAATTGATAAAAAAGGTAGAGGACTCTACGCCTCAAAAAATATAATAGCTGGAACAAAAGTTATTGATTACGTAGGAAAAATTGTAACAAATAAACAAATAGAAGATTCAGACAAATTTGATAATTCAAAGCCAATCTATTTATTTACTCTTAATAAAAGATTCACATTAGATGGAGATTTTCACTGGAATACTGCAGGTTTAATTAATCATTCATGTAAAAATAATTGTGAGTATGAAGGTAAAGGTTTAAAGATATGGGTTACGGCAGTGAAAAATATTAAAAAGGGTGAAGAGCTTACTTGTGATTATGGATTTGGTTATGATAAAGATTATAAGCAATTTCCATGTAAATGTGGATCCAAAAACTGTTGTGGATATATAGTTCGGGCCGAATCGAGATGGAGAATCAACAGAAAATTTGCAATAGGTAAAAAAAGAAGAAGCTAATACTTTATTTTTTCCAAGTATAATCCATGTGGAGGCGCCAAAGGTGCACAATTTTTTCTGTTTTTTGACCTAAAAACTTGATTAAATTTTTTTAAATTCCATTTTTTTTCAGATAAATATTTTAACGATCCGACAATTGATCTGACCTGACTTTTTAGAAATGATTGAGATTTAATTCTTATCTTGATTTGTTTGTTTGATTTTAAAATTTGTATATTATTTATTGTTTTTATCGGATTTTTTGAATTACAATTTGAAGCTCTAAATGTTGAAAAGTTATGTGTGCCAATTAATTTTTTTGCACCCTTTTTCATTAAATTAATATCCAAATTTTTTCTAATGTTCCACTCTCTATTATGATTTAACATTGATGGAGAATGATTATTTCTAATTAAATATAGATATACTCTCTCCTTAGCTGAAAATCTTGAGTGAAAACTATTTTTTTTTTGTTTTATTTTAAGTATTGAAATTTTGTTTTTATTAAGAAAATAATTTAAAGATTTTATTAATTTATTAATATCAACAATTTTTTTTCGACAATCAAAATGAGCTGACTGTTCCATAGCATGAACACCTTTATCCGTTCGACCAGAACCATGGAGATAAATTTTTTCTTTTAATAAATTACGGAGAACATTTTGTATTGTTTTTTGTATAGATTTTCCTTTTTTTTGAGTTTGCCATCCTATGAATGAGGTCCCATCATATTCAATAAGTAATTGGTATCTAATCATTATTTAAAATGATACCTTTTTTTAATCTACTACCTAAAAGAAAATCTTTAGTAAATTGAGGTTTTTTTCCTTCTCTTTGAATTTTAATTACTTTAATTGAATTATTACCACAAGAAATTGTTAAATCATTTCCAATAATTTCACCTGGTTCTTTATTATTTTCAGAAAGTGTAGCCTTTAATATTTTATATCTATTATTTTCATATTTAAACCAACCGCCAGGCTGTGGATAGAGGCCATTAATTTTCGCTATAATTAAATTAGCATCTTTTCTCCAATTAATTTGGCCTTCATCTTTGTTAATTTTTTTAGCGTATGTTGCTAAGTTATCATCCTGATCTTCAAAAACTGCCTGATCATTTAAAATATTTTTTATATTTTCAGATATTTTGTTTGCACTAAGATTTGATAATTTTTGTGATAAGGTCTCTGCATTATCTTGGTCAAGAATATCTATTGAATATTTATTACATACTGGTCCAGTATCTAATTTTTCATCAATTTTCATAAATGATATACCAGTTTTTTTTTCGTTGTTTAAAATCGATCTTTGGATTGGTGCCGCCCCTCTCCATTTTGGTAATAATGAAGCATGAATATTCAAAAAACCTTTTTTACTCAAATCAAGAATTTTTTTTGAAATTAACTGTCCGTATGCAACAACAATTACAAGATCTAAATTTAATCCTTTAAGATATTCAAATTCTTCATCAATTTTTTTTGGAGTTTTAATTTCTAAATTAAGTTCCTCTGCACATGAATGAATTGGTGATTTTGTAAACTTTTGACCTCTATTTGATTTACTTGGAGGCTGAGTAAATACACAGTTAATTTTATATTTTTGATTAATTTTTTTTAAAATAGGCACAGCAAACTGCGGTGTACCCATGAATACAATATTTGACATTCAAACAACAACTCTATTAGAAGTTTTTTGTTTAGACAATTTTTTTATTATTAAATCTTTTTTGATTTTAGATAAATAATCAATGATTAGTTTTCCATCTAGATGATTTATTTCATGTTGTAAACATGTTGAGAGTAGTCCATCGCATTCCATTTCTTTCTTATCACCATTTTCATCTAAATATGATACGATACAAATTTCTGGTCTCTCTATCTCAATAAAGGTATTAGGTATTGATAAGCAACCTTCCTCGTATGTAGACATTTTTTCACTTAAAGTTTTTATTTGTGGATTAATAAAGCATAAAGGTTTTTTTTCATTTTCATTTTTTGAGACATCTAAAACAATTACTCTTTTTAGGATTCCAACTTGAACAGCTGCTAAACCTATACCATTGTGATGGTACATAGTTTCAAATAAATCTTCTACAAGTTTTTTTTCATTAACATCAACTTTATTTAATGGCTCAGATTTTTTTCTAAGAATATCATCAGGTACTGTGATTAGTTCTTTTACTGACATAGTTATTTTATGTTTAGACTTTTAAAGGCAAGACTTCTATTAGAATTTCGTTCCTTAAATCTACATTTTTTAGCTCATTCATAGTTGAAACTAATAAATTAACAGTGTTTATATCTAGATCTTCAAGATTACTTTCACCAACAATATCTACTATTTTAATTAATAATAAGCCTAACTCTCCATTCGATAGCATTTGTTTTATATCAGAGGAAAATTGAAAGTTATATTCATAAAGATTCGAGTATTTTTTATCTATTTTTACACCATCTGATTTAAGCGATTCAATAAGAATCATATCTTTTGTAGAAAAAACATATTTTTTGTTTCTCTTAATTTTTTTCAAAATATCGTTTGTTTCCTTTTCAGCTTTAGGCAAACTAGTTTTATTTAAAAAGTAATTTAATAATTTTGACTGATGTATTTTTTTATTATTAAATTTTATCTTTCTTTCTTTTTTTAACTTATTGTCGGTATGATTTTCATAAAAGGTAGTAAAATTCGAGGGAACATCATCTTTCTTTATTTTTTTTAATATTACTTTGATTTCATTATCAATCGCATTATCTAATTTTTTTTTTTGGAAAGATTTATATAGTTCAGATGCCATACTTAATTTTTGCTCAACATCAACAGATAAAAGTAATCTTTGATATAATAAAGCTCTGCCCTCATAATCTGGGAGTAGCTTATAAGCATCTTTGGCATTTAATAATTGTGTTATGTTAAATTGAAATTTTTTATATGTATCTAGTAGTTCTCTCTCATCAAATACATTTTCATGAGTTGCTCTTTCTAATAATCTTAAATCTTCCGGATTTTCAATATCAAAGGAATTCGCATTTTTAAGAATATTTGATGACGATAAATAATTCCAGATATATTTAGGTGAGTCCATTTTTGGCTCATAATTAAAATCATTATTTGTTTTATGAGATAAGTGAAAATATAAAATATTGTCGTCTGAAATTATTTCATCTTTACTTGCGTAACCCATTAATATATTAAATTTATTTTCAAAAAAAATGTCAATCTCATCTAACTCCTTAGACAAATCGAAAAGAAGTTGAGCTTCTTCTTTTTTATCTTCTAGAATTAAACAATAAATTTTAAAATTATTTAAATAATTATCAGTAACAGCACCACTAATATTAAATATTTCACATGCTTTTTTTACTTCAGAGTTTGAAAGAAAATATTCTGAATAAAATCTAATTAATTTATTTCTATTAGAAACTTCAGAATTATTGATTAAAAATTCTTTAATTAATTCAAAATCTTTTTTATTTATTAAATGATTAAATTTAAACTCTAAAAATTCCTCTTCAGTAATATTATTTGTAGGAATATAAGAATTTGTTAGTAAAGCTATGTCTAATATTTTTTTTGAAAATTCGGATAAGTTTCTATTTAAATTTTTATTTAATATACTTTTAATTAACTCGCCATCACTGTTCGACCACATGTCAATTTTTAGGCCGTTCTGTGCTGGATCATATAATCCAGCTAATTTTATAGTGGATGATTCGATTTCTTTATTTATCACTATCTCGGAACTAGATTGAACTGATAATGTTGTATTAGTATTTAGATTATTACTTGCTTTGATATTTGAGGTTGAATTTTCTTTTTTAATGCCTTTTTTTTCAATTTTCCAGATATCGATTGGTTCATTTGCAAAAGAACAATTATAAAAAAATAAAATTAAGGTTATTTTGAAAATTATTCTACTTAATTGTTTTAAAATTTTCATTAGGCAAAATCACTTCAATTTTTTTGTTGGGGGATGGGAAATCAATCTGACTCAAAACAACAATAGACAAAATTAATATAAAAAAAATAATTCCAGCTTTAATTGCAAATTTCATAATATGTTATATTCCTCAGTAGTATAATGTTTTAAAAGCATATAATTTTGTAAAATTAAAATAAGACATATTTGTGTTTTTTCAACTTAGAAATATATGGAATCAAATAAAAATCTAGTTTTAGTAGGTATGATGGGTTCGGGAAAGACATTAATAGGAAAATTGATTTCTAAACAAACCAAACTTAAATTTATTGATGTAGATGATAAAATTGAAGAAAAAGAAAAAATGAAAATTGCAGAAATTTTCAAAAAAAAGGGAGAAAAATACTTCCGTGAATGTGAAGAAGAAATAACATTATCATGTTTAAAAGGTGAGAAACAAATTTTATCATTAGGTGGAGGTGCTTATATTAATACTAATATTAGGAAAGAATGTAATAAGAGTTCTTTTAGTTTTTGGTTGAACTGGAAAAAAGATATAATAATTAAAAGAATATACGGTAGCAAAAAAAGACCTTTGGCTATGACATTAAGTGAAACGGATCTAGAGAAACTAATAAATGAAAGAACTAGAATATATAGTTTGGCAGATTTCACAATTAATTGTGATCAGCTAAATAAAAATGAAATAGCAAATAAAATTATAAAAAAATATGAAACAAAAAATAATAAAGGTTAAAACTAAAAGTAAAAATTACGAAGTTCATATTGGTACCAACCTAATTTCAAAATTAAGAAATATTTTAAAACAAAATAAATTATTATTTTCAAAATGTTTAATCGTAATTGACAGTAAAATACCAAAAAAATTTAGAAAATTGCTCTTAGAAAATTTTAAAAATCAAAAAATTTATACTTTTAATTTTAATGCAAATGAAAAAAATAAAAGTAACTTAAGTATCGATAAAATACATAATGTTTTATTTAAAAATAATTTTTATAGAGATGACTGTATAGTTTCATTTGGTGGGGGAATTACAGGAGATGTTGTAGGATATGCAGCTAGCACATTTAAAAGAGGAATAAAATTTATTAACATACCCTCCACTTTATTAGCTCAAGTCGATTCTTCTGTTGGCGGAAAAACAGGTATTAATAATAAATTTGGAAAAAATCTTGTAGGAAGTTTTTATCAGCCAGATTTAGTAATTTCAGATATTAATTTGCTTCGTACCCTCCCCAAAAGAGAAATTATATGTGGATATGCTGAAATATTAAAAAGTAGTTTAATTGATAGCAAAAAAAATTTTATTTTTTTAGATAAAAATTTTAATAAGATTTTAAACTTAAAAGGAAATTTTATAATTAATGCAATTTTAAATAGCTGTTTATTAAAAAAAAAAATTATTGAAAAGGATGAAAAGGAAAAAAATTTAAGAAAATCTTTAAATCTTGGCCATACTTTTGCTCACGCATATGAGGCTACGCTTGGTTACTCAAAAAAATTAAATCATGGAGAAGCTGTTATATTTGGTTTAATGAATGCGATAAATTTTAGTAAAGAAAAAAAAATTATTTCAAATTCAAATTCAGAATTAATAAACAATCATATTAAAAAGATAGAAATTAAAAATAAATATAAAGACCTTTTTAATAAAAGGAAAATTACAACAATTTTAAATTTTATGAAAAGTGATAAAAAAAATAAATCAGATTGTATAAACTTAATATTAATAAGGAATTTTGGAAAATTAAACCTGAATTATCAGGCAAAATCTGGTGAATTGAACAAGTTTTTATTGAAAGAATTAAATAAAGCTTATTTGTAAAGAGTGAATATAAGTTTTCAATTCTTCGCTTAAAATTTTGTAAATTACTTTATGAGACTGAATCCTATTAGTTTTTTTTAATATGTCAGAATTTATTTCTAATTTAATATGAAATTTGCCTTTCTGATGTGAATTGTGTTTTAAATGCTTATAAGAGTTATCAATTATCTTTACTTTTTTTATGGAAGTGTCTTTCAAAAGTTTATTTTCAATTTTTTTTGAAAGTTGATTAATATCCATTAAACTTGGTATTATATAATATGAAAAATATTTGTGAATGGAATAATTGTAACGAAGAGGGACTTTACAAAGCTCCAAAAGAAAAGGATAACAGCAAAGAATATCGGCTTCTCTGTCTTGTGCATGTCAGAGAGTTTAATAAAAGCTGGAATTATTTTTCAGGTATGAGCGACGAACAAGTAATCAACTTTTTAAAGTCAGACATAACATGGCATAAGCCAACACAGAGTTTCAGCTCATCAGATAATTTTTTCAAAATATTGTGGAATAATACTTTAAAAGATGAAAATGGAAAATTTAAAGATTTTAGTAACTTGAATCATATGAATAAGTTTAAGTTTAACAGTAATGATCTTAAAGCCTTTGAAATTTTGGGTGTTGGAGTTGGTTTAAAATGGGCCAAAATACAAGAAAAATTCAAAAGACTTGTGAAAAAATTTCACCCTGATATGAATGCTGGCAATAAAAAATTTGAAGATAAACTTAAAGTAATAACTTTAGCTTATACCCAATTAAAAAATACTTATAAGGACAAAATTGACAACAAATATTGAACAAACCCCAGATATTAAATTATCGATTAAACAAACATTCGGTATTGATTCTGATATGGAAGTGGACGCATTTTCAAAAAAAACTGATTATGTGCCAGATATAGATAAATCTTATAAATTTGATAAGGATACAACATTGGCAATCCTCTCTGGATTTTCATTTAATAAAAGAGTCTTAGTGCAAGGTTATCATGGAACAGGTAAATCAACTCATATAGAACAAATTGCAGCCAGATTGAACTGGCCATGTATCAGAATTAACTTAGATAGTCATGTTAGTAGAATAGATTTAATTGGTAAAGACTCAATTGTAATCAAAGATGGCAAACAAGTCACAGAATTCAAGGAGGGAATTCTTCCCTGGTCGATACAAAATCCAATAGCTTTAGTATTTGATGAATATGATGCCGGTAGACCAGATGTGATGTTTGTAATTCAAAGAGTTTTGGAGGCTGAGGGAAATTTTACTTTATTAGATAAGAATAAGGTCATTAAGCAAAATAAATATTTCAGATTATTTGCAACCTCAAATACTGTTGGTTTAGGAGATACAACTGGACTCTATCATGGAACACAACAAATAAACCAGGGACAAATGGATAGATGGAACATCGTAACAACATTAAATTATTTAGCTTTGGAAAAAGAAATGGAAATTATTTTAGGAAAAAATAAATCTTTAGATAATAATAAAGGTAAAGAGAGAGTTGCAAACATGATAAAAGTTGCGACACTAACAAGAAAAGGATTTATTGCTGGAGATATTTCTACCGTTATGAGTCCTAGGACAGTACTACATTGGGCAGAAAATTCTGAAATATTTAAAGATGTGGGCTATGCATTCAGAGTAACTTTTTTGAATAAATGTGATGATGTAGAAAAAAATACAATCGCAGAATACTATCAGAGATGTTTTGGTGAAGAACTGCCAGAGTCGATGATAAATATTCAGGTTTGATGAACAAAGTTGATCTTATAAAAGAGCAATTTAAACAAGCTTTAAACTCAACGATTAAAGCGATTTCAGGTGAAACATATCCATTAAAAGACAAAAAAAATTTAAAAGAATTTAATATTTCTAAATTTGATAATTTAAAGGATAAAGAAAACTTTATCAAATTAAGAGCCGAGGCAGATTCGGAGGCATTAAAAAGAAAATTTTCTGATAATTCCACTTTGGAACAAAATATTCCAAAAACACCTACTTGCCATACACTTTATAAAATTTCTGAAAAAATAAGATATGAACTTTTAGGGTCACAAATGATGAAGGGAATTTCTAAAAATTTAATGACCAAATATAACAATAAGATTGGTATGGCAAAATCTGAAAACATAAAAAAGAAAGAAGAATCTAATGTTTCTGAAGCTTTTGAATATTACATGCTTAATAAACTAATGAATGTGAGTTTATCTAAAAGCGCTGAAAAAATTTTATCATATTGGAAAGATGATTTTGAAAAATCTTTAGATAAACACATAGATTTTTTAAAAGAAAATGCAGAAAATCAAGACATATACAATTCCAAAATATCAGAAATACTCCAGAATATGGAAATCTTTGAATCCGAAGAAGAAAACAAAAGGGAAGAGCAGAAAGAAGATGAGCAAGATAATAATAATTCAAAAGATGATCAAAAAACAGACAGTGGAGAGTCTCAAGAAAGAGAACAGGAAGACAGTATCAAAGAAGGTGTAGATAGTTCTGACGAAATGAATGAATTTAGACTTGATGAACAACTGGGAGATGATGATGCTGAAAATAATGAAATAGAAAATATTGTTCAGAAAAAAAATTTAGGAATAGGTAATAAAGAATATAAAATATATACTTCTGAATTTGATGAGACAGCAAAAGCAGAAACACTGGAAAACTCTGAGGAAATTTCTAAATTAAGAAAAAATTTAGATCAACAGCTTACTAGTTTCCAAGATATAATTACAAAACTCGCAAATAAACTACAAAGACAGTTGCTAGCAAAACAAAACAGATCTTGGGAATTTGATCTTGAAGAAGGTTTATTAGATAGTTCAAAATTAACGAGAATAATAATTGATCCATATAATTCTCTTTCTTTTAAAAAAGAGAAAGATTTGGAGTTTAAAGATACAGTTGTGACTTTACTCATAGATAATTCTGGATCAATGAGAGGAAGACCAATTACTATTGCGGCTCTATGTGCTGATATATTGTCTAGGACCTTAGAAAGATGCTCAGTTAAAGTTGAAATTCTTGGTTTCACAACAAAAAATTGGAAGGGCGGTAAGAGTAGAGAAAAGTGGAATAAACTTGGAAAATTAAAAAATCCAGGTCGTTTGAATGACTTAAGACATATAATTTATAAATCTGCTGATACTCACTGGAGGCAATCAAAAAAAAATTTAGGTTTAATGCTAAAAGAGGGTTTGCTTAAAGAAAATATCGATGGTGAAGCTATTACTTGGGCTTTCAACAGACTTAAGAAAAGAAAAGAAGAGAGAAAAATTCTTATGGTTATTTCAGATGGAGCTCCGGTTGATGACTCAACATTATCTGTTAACTCGGGAGATTTTTTAGAAAAACATCTAAAGCAAACTGTAAAATCAATTGAAAACAAAAGTGATATTGAAATTCTTGCCATAGGTATAGGCCACGATGTTTCGAGATATTACAAAAAAGCGATAAAAATTGCTGACGTTCAAGAGTTAGGTGATGTAATGATTGGTCAGCTTAGTGGATTGTTTGAAAATAATAAAAAATTACACTAATTTTTTTAAATTTTTATTTTCCCACTCTATTTTTACTTCAGCTCCACCTCTAGTTTCTGAATTTCTAATTGTTATTCTGGCAGAATTTTTTTCTAACAATGTTTTGCCTATAAAAATCCCTAAACCTAGTCCAGTTTTTTTATTATCTTTGGGTTTAAGTGTCTTAATATAAGGCTCTCCAATCTTATTAAGTATATCTTTTGGTATACCAGGGCCATCATCCTCTATTGTTATTTCAGTCTTTTGGCTATCACTTTTGATAGCAATATAGATATTTTCATTTGAAAATTTGTTAGCATTTCCAATAAAATTCCTCAAACCATATACAATTTCGACTGATTTTAATATTTCAAATGAGTTAGAGTCTTGCTCTTTATCAATATTGAAATTCTTATTAGAAATTTCCTTAAATGAGTTAACTATCTCATTAATATAATCGTAAAGCGTTTTATTTTTGTCAATAAAATCATCTTCAATAGTAGGATTTAAAGTTAATTTTTTTAAAATATCATTACACCTATTAACCTGACTAATTAATAGTTCGAGATCTTTTTTTACATCATTATTATCTTTGAATTGATCAAATAAATCGTGAGAAATAATTTTAATTGTAGACAAAGGAGTGCCAAATGAATGGGCTGCAGCTGCAGCCTGTCCTCCAAGTGAAACTAGCTCATGTTCTTTGGAAATTACTTCTTGGATTTTATCTAGTGCATCTTTCCTAAGATTTGTTTCTTGTCCAAAAATAAATGCAAAATAATTTAAAAAAAATAATGCAATAATTAATGCAAGAGGAATTGCATAGTAGTAATACAGACTAATACTATATTCATCCAATGGTTTTGGCAATTCATAATGATAAAAAGTTAAAATTATAATCGATGCTAGGGTAATTAAAATTAAAGCAATATTTGTTTTAATATTTAAATTAGATGCAGCAAATACGCTTGGTATCAAAAGAAATATCGAAAATGGATTTAAAATACCTCCAGATAAATAAAGTAAAGCGCTCAATTGAAGTATATCTAAAGATAAAAAATTAAAAGAAGTTACGTTTGAAAGTATTGGTTTTTTATAAAAAAACATTAAGTAAAAGTTACTTAAAGCTCCAACAAAAATTATAAGATTAGATAAAATAAAGTTGAACTCAAAACCAAAAATAAATTTGACTGTGTTTATAGTTATAAATTGACCTAAAATCCCAATCCATCTTAAATTGATATAAGTGGACTTATTTAATGATGCTGCTTTGACAGATTGTTTTAAATCCATCTAAATATCTAAGTTTGAAACATTTATTGCGTTTTCAACAATAAAATCTTTTCTTGAGGAAACATCGTTACCCATTAAGGTTTGTATCAAATCTTGATCTTTTTTACTATTCTTTGAATATTGAACCTGCAATAAATTTCTTGTTTCAGGATTTAAAGTTGTATTCCATAATTCATCAGGGTTCATTTCTCCAAGTCCCTTGAATCTTTGAATGTTAAGTTTTGACTTTTCAATTTGGAGAATATTATTAAATTCTTTTGAATTCTTTTTATATTTTTTTATATCCTTTGAATTTTTTATTAAATAACTTTCAAGCTCATTTTCATCTTTGATATATATGCTTTTAGTTCCTTTATTAATTTTAAATAAAGGTGGCTGAGCAAGATAAACATGTCCAAACTCAATTAATTTATCAAATGGTTTATTATTAAAAAACGTTAATAATAATGCTCTTATATGTGAACCATCAACATCAGCATCTGTCATTATTATTATTTTTCCATATCTTAAATCTTTGAGATCTATGTCCTCATTTTTTGGATCAAGACCAAGCGCGTTTATGAGTGTAACTATTTCATTTGATGAAATCATCTTTGATAAACTTTTAGTTCTTAAATCATTTGCATTTCCGTTCTTTTTTGATCCATTAAGATCTGTAAAAGTATTTAATATTTTTCCCCTAAGTGGCAAAACTGCTTGATTTTCACGGTTTCTGCCTTGTTTCGCTGAACCGCCAGCTGAGTCACCCTCTACAATAAATAGTTCGGTACCGTCTTGCTTTGAATTTTGACAATCGGCTAATTTTCCAGGCAAACCCGTTAATTCTAAGGCTCCTTTTCTTCTTACGTTTTCTCTTGCCTTTCTAGCTACATCTCTTGCTACTGCGGCCTGGATAATTTTAGTTAAGATAATTTTTGAAATTGATGGATTTTGATCAAACCAAATAGACAACTTCTCATTAATGATAGTTTCAACAATATTTCTAACTTCTGATGAGACTAATTTATCTTTTGTTTGAGATGAAAATTTAGGGTCCGGAATTTTGATAGATAGAACAGAAGTTAATCCCTCTTTAACGTCATCACCAGATAAAGAAACTTTATTTTTTTTTAATAAGTTTTGTTCATTTGCATATTTATTTACTACTCTTGTTAATGCACTTCGAAATCCAAGAAGATGTGTTCCCCCATCTTTTTGATAAATGTTATTGGTATAAGGTAATACATCTTCACTATATCCAGCATTCCATTTAATGGAGCATTGAACGTCAATATTATTTTTTAAACCCTCTATATATATAGGTTTTTTAAAAAGATCATTTTCATTTTTGTTTTTTAAACTTTCTTTTTTCTCATCAATGAATTGTACAAATTCACTGATACCTCCTTCGAATTTAAACTCTAATTTTTTTAGTTTTTTTTGTCTTAAATCGGTTAAAACTATTTTTATGCCTTTATTTAAAAAAGCTAATTCTCTCATCCTTTTCTCTAAAATAGAAAAACTAAATTTAATGGATGAAAATATATCTTTGGAGGGAACAAAATTAATTTCGGTTCCACTATTTTTTGATTTTCCAACTTGTTTTAAAGAAGTTTTAGCGTCTCCATTTTCAAATTCTATATAATATTTTTTATTATCTCTATTTATTGTAAGTTTCAATCTCTCTGAAAGAGCATTAACAACTGATACTCCTACTCCATGTAGTCCTCCAGAAACTTTATAAGAATTATGATCAAATTTACCACCAGCGTGAAGTTGGGTCATTATAACTTCGGCAGCTGATTTTTTTTCACCCTTATGAATATCAACAGGAATTCCTCTGCCGTCATCAATCACTGTTACAGAGTTATCATCGTTTATACTTATTTCAATTTTTTTACAAAAACCTGCTAGAGCTTCATCAATAGAATTATCTACAACTTCGTAAACCATATGATGTAATCCAGTCCCATCATCAGTGTCACCAATATACATACCTGGTCTTTTTCTTACAGCTTCTAAACCTTTTAGGACTTTTATGGAGTCAGCTTGGTAATTATTTGAATTATTTTTTGTCATTAATTTTTAATACGGAAGAAATTTTTATAACATTTTTAGAAAAAATTTAAAAATAGTAGAAATGCAAATGCTTAAATAAGTGTTGAATACCAACATTTATTTGATGTTTTTTAGATTTTTTTTCTATTTCTTTAAAACCCTTTAAAAAGATCAATTTTCCAACAAAAATATGGCGGAGAGAATGGGATTCGAACCCATGATAGAGTTTCCCCTATACACGCTTTCCAAGCGTGCGCCTTCAACCGCTCGGCCACCTCTCCAAAATAACTACTCTTTGTTTATCCTTAAAACACCTATAAATGCTTCTTGAGGAATCTCAACTTTTCCAAATTGCTTAGCTCTAGCTTTACCTTTTTTCTGTTTTTCTAGCAGTTTTCTTTTTCTATCTGTCGCTCCACCTCCATGAATTTTTGTTAACACATCTTTTTTAAAACCTTTGATAGTTTCTCTAGCAATAATTTTACTGCCAATAGCTGCTTGAATTGGTATCATAAAGTTGTGTCTTGGAATTAAGTCTTTTAATTTTTCACAGACTTCTCTACCTGTAATTTGAGCAAAATCTTTATGTATCATCATTGCAAGAGCATCAACAGGTTCTGAGTTTACAAGTATATTCATTTTGACTAGATCTCCTTCTTTGTGATCAATAATTTCATAATCAAAACTAGCATATCCGCTTGTCATAGATTTAAGACGATCATTAAAATCAAATACTACCTCATTTAAAGGTATCTCATAATTAATTACTGCACGATTTCCTGAATAACTTAAATTAGTTTGTATACCTCTTTTATTTTGACATAAATTAATAATTGATCCCAAATACTGATCTGGAGTGATTATTGTAGCTTTAATCCATGGTTCTTCAATAAATTTTATATAAGTTGGATCTGGTAAATTTGAAGGATTTTGAAGTTCAAGAATTTCACCATTATTTAAGTGAACCTTATAAACAACACCTGGTGTTGTAGTTAATAAATTAATATCAAATTCTCTTTCAAGCCTTTCTGTGATTATTTCAAGATGTAAGAGACCTAAAAATCCACATCTAAAACCAAGTCCTAAAGCAGATGATGATTCTGCTTCATAAGAAAAACTTGCATCATTTAATTGTAATTTAGCAAGTCCATCTTTTAACTTTTGATATTCTGAGCTATCTACAGGAAATAAACCACAAAAAACTACTGGTTTACTTGGTTTAAAACCTGGTAATGCATCATGAAGGGGATTCTCTGCATCACATATAGTGTCTCCAACTTTAGTTTCTGATAAAATTTTAATACCAGTTGTAATAAAACCTATTTCTCCAGCATTAAGTTCACTCACATCTTTAGCCTTGGGGGTAAAAACACCAACTTTTTCTACTATATATTCTTGATTTGTAGACATCATTTTTATTTTCATATTTTTTTTTAGTTTTCCGTCTATAATTCTCACTAATATAACTACTCCAAGATAAGTGTCATACCAGCTATCAACTAATAAACATTTTAATTTGCTTGTTTTTTCACCTTTAGGTCCAGGCAAAGAGTTAATAATTTGCTCAAGAATTTCATCTATTCCTTGTCCAGTTTTTCCAGAGCAAGGAACAGAATTAGATGTATCTATGCCAATAACATCTTCAATTTGATTATTTGTTCTCTCAAGATCAGATGCTGGTAGATCAATTTTATTTAGTACCGGAATAATCTCATGATTTATATCAAGTGCTTGATATACATTTGCAAGTGTTTGGGCTTCTACCCCTTGAGTGCTATCTACAATTAATATTGAACCCTCACACGCATAAAGGCTTCTACTAACTTCATAACTAAAATCTACATGTCCTGGGGTGTCTATAATATTTAAAATATAATTTTTGCCATTTTTAGCTTTATAATTTAATTTAACTGTTTGAGCTTTAATTGTTATTCCTCTCTCTCTTTCTATATCCATAGAGTCAAGCACTTGTGATTTCATTTCTCTGTCACTTAAACCTCCACATTTATGAATTATTCTGTCAGCTATTGTTGATTTACCGTGATCTATATGAGCTATTATTGCAAAATTCCTAATGTTATCTATTGTATCACTCATTTTTAGGATCTAATTTTTGCGCCAGACCTTGACTCAACTGAAGAGATAATTAATTTATTAATGTTGTCCAGGTCATTTTCATTTAATGTTTTTTCTTCTGACTGAATAGTTACATTAACAGCTATAGATTTTTTTCCCTCTGGTATATTTTCTCCCTCAAATACATCAAATACTCTTACTAACTTAATTAATTTGTTATCAACAGATTTAATTATATTAACCAATTCTTGAGATTTAAAATTTTTATTAATGATAAATGCAAAATCTCTTTCTGATTTTTGGAAATCAGAAAATTTATATTCAGATTTTGAATCTTTTATCTTTTGTTTTGACTTTTTTATATAATCAAGACAAATTTCAAATATTACCAAACCTTCAGTTTTTATATCTAATTTTTTTATAATATTTGGATGTATCTCACCAAAATATGCTAAAGCATTTTTTTCGTTTTTATTTTGGTAAACACCTCCAGATTTTCCTGGATGATAGTAAGAAGGAGTTTTATCATCTATAATAATATCATCTTTATCAATCCCTGCTTCACAAAGACTTTGTATTACATCTTTTTTTACGTCGAATATGTCTACAATTCTTTCTTTATCATTCCAAGATAATCTTGAAACCTTTCCTGCTCTTAAAGCACTTATCACAGTCAGTTGATCTCCTGGATTTTTTCCTTTAAACGCTGGACCAATTTCAAATAAAGAAATATCTTTAATTCCTCTATCTAAATTTTTCTTTAAATAAAATATCAAATTTGGGAAAATAGAATTTCTTAAAACATTTAGATCTGAACTAATCGGATTTACAATTGGTATTTCTTCATCATTTTCTTTAAACAGTTGATTAATTTTAGAGTCAGTAAATGACCATGTTACAGTTTCTAAATAACCTTTTGATGCCACTGATCTTTGTAAAAAATGGAATAATTTCTGATAATAATTAAGTGTCGGCTTTAATCTTGTCTTAACAGGTTCTGATGTATTAATATGTTCGTAGCCTTTTATTCTCACAATTTCTTCAACAATATCAATTGATTGAGTTATATCTGGTCTCCAAGATGGTACTACTAACTTTAAAATTTTTTTATTCTTAGATACATTAAAACCTAGCTTTTCAAGTATTTTAATTAATTTTTTATTTTCAATATTAAATCCAGTCGTTTTTTCAAAAAGAAATGGGTCAAAATTAATTATTGTTTTTTTAAAATTTTCAATTTTTTTTACATCTAAATTACTTATTTCGCCTCCACAAATTTGTTTTATAAGCTCAGAAGCTTTTATTAATCCTTCTTCAATTGATAAAGGATCTATGCCTCTTTCAAATCTGAATTTTGCATCTGTATCTATATTTAATTGTTTAGAGGTTGTTCTTATTGAACGCGGTAAAAAATAAGCAGATTCTAATAATATGTTTTTAGTTGAATATTCTGTTCCAGATCTTACCCCGCCAATTATGCCTCCAAGACCAAGGACTCCGGATCTGTCAGAAATAACACACATATCATTTTCTAAAAAATATTTTTTATTATCCAAGGCTTCGAATCTTTCTCCTTTGAAGGAACTTCTAACAATAATTTCATTATCTATTTTATCTGCATCATAAGCATGTAATGGTCTATTTAAATCAAACATCACATAATTAGTAATATCAACTATCGCAGAGATTGGTTTTTGTCCTAAAGAATTAATTTTATCTTTTAGCCATTTTGGACTCTCTTTATTTGTTACACCTTTTATTAAACAACTTCCAAATGTTGTACATCCTTGAACTTTTTCTTTTTTTATAGAAACATTTATATTTTGATTTCCTCTATATTTTAAATTCGATTTTTTATTAAATATTAATTTACCAGCACCAGCAGCTGATAAATCTCTTGCGATCCCTCTTACCCCTAAACAATCTGGTCTATTGGGTGTAATTGATAAATCTATTACTTTTTCAGAAGTGTTTTTAAAATATTTTTCTCCAATTTTATTTGCATATTTAAAGTTTTTTAATTCTATTAATCCGTCGCTTTCATTAGATAATAATAATTCTGATTCAGAGCAGAGCATTCCATATGATATTACACCTCTTATTTTACTTACAGATAATTTCATCTGATTTTTGGGAATAATCGATCCTGGAGGAGCGTAAACTGTTAAAAGACCATTTTTTGCATTTGGGGCTCCACATACTACTTTAATTGTTTTGTTGCTACCTATATCAACATCACATAACTTCAATCTGTCTGCATTTGGATGAGTTTTGGTATTTATAATTTTTGCAACAATAAAATTATCTAATTCAGATATAGAGCTCTCAAAACTTTCTACTTCTAGACCAATATTGGTTAATTTATCTATTATTTGATTATTATTAAATTTTGTATCAAGATGGTTTTTTAACCAGTCAACTGTAAATTTCATCTACTCAGTCCTCTATAATTTGTTGGGACATCTAATGGATCAAAACCAAAGTGACTTAACCATCTATAATCTGTCTCAAAAAAGGCTCTTAAATCATTAATTCCATATTTCAACATTCCCAGTCTGTCTATACCAATTCCAAAGGCATATCCTTGATATTTACTTGGATTAACTTTTACATTTTTTAAAACATTTGGATGAACCATTCCGCAACCTAAAATTTCTAGCCATTTGTCACCTTCACCAATTACTATCTTTCCATTTTTAATTTCATATCCTATATCTACTTCTGCTGAAGGTTCAGTAAATGGAAAATGACTTGGTCTAAATCTCATTTTAATTTTATCAATTTCAAAAAACTCCTTAATAAAATAATTTAAACATCCTTTTAGATGTCCCATGTTTACATTTTTATCTATATGTAATCCTTCAACTTGATGAAACATTGGAGCATGTGTTTGATCACTGTCTGATCTGTAAGTTCTTCCTGGTGCAATAATTTTAAAAGGAGGCTTACCTTTTAACATAGTTCTTACCTGAACTGGAGATGTGTGTGTTCTCAAAAGTAATTCCTTATTATTATCTAGATAAAAAGTATCATGCATATCTCTAGCTGGATGATTATCTGGAGTATTTAATGCTGTAAAATTATTATATTCATTTTCTACATCCGGACCTTCCTCAACGCTAAATCCAATCTCAGAAAATATAGATGAAATTTCATCTATCACCTGAGAGACTGGATGAATTTTACCAATTTCAATATCTCTTTCTGGAAGAGTTACATCTATTTTTTCTTTCTCAAGCTTTAAATTAATTTCTTTAGTTTCTATTTCTTGAATTTTGATTGATATTTTATTTTGGAGTTCGTCTTTAATATTATTTAAATCTGAGGCTAATTTTTTCCTTTCCTCTACTGAAAACGAACCTAATTTTTTAAATTCGTTTGATATAATTCCATTTTTTCCAAATAGTTCTGATTTAATGTTATTTACTTTATCAACATTATTTTCCGTATTAAGTTTATCGATGTAACCATCTTTTATTTTTTTAATATCAGACATTGTGATAGAATATTTGTTAAGGAAAGAAAAACAATAGTCTTGATTAATTTAATGCTGCTTGAGCCCTTTTAACTATAGTTTTGAATGCTTCAGGGTTATCGTAAGCAATTTCTGCAAGAATTTTTCTATCTAATTTAATTCCTGATTTGCTTAAACCATTAATAAACTTTGAATATGTTATACCTTCGGATCTGACACCAGCATTAATTCTTTGAATCCACAATGATTTGAAATCTCTTTTTTTATTTCTTCTATCTCTATAAGCGTACTGCAAAGCTTTCTCCATTGCTTGTCTTGCAACTCTTATAGTATTTTTTCTTCTTCCCCACTGACCTTTAACAGCTTTTAAAACTTTTTTGTGTTTAGCTCTGCTTGTAACTCCTCTTTTAACTCTTGCCATTTTATCCTCTTAAGCTGTAAGGCATATAAGATTTTACTATCTTACCATCTTGTTTGGATAAAACAGTTGTGCCTCTTTGTTTTCTAATTTGTGAATTTGTTCTTTTAATCATACCGTGTCTTTTTCCAGCCTGTGGGGTAATAACCTTGCCCTTAGCTGAGATTTTAAATCTTTTTTTAGCTGAACTTTTTGTTTTTAACTTAGGCATAATTTTTGGGGGTTATACAAATATTAAATTAAATTTACAACTAGAAATATGGGTTATAAAGGCTGGATTACCATAATCATTTGCTTTCCATCAAATTTTGGCTGAAGTTCTACCCTTCCTATTGTCTCCATATCAGCTTTAATTTTATCCATTAATTGATTGCCTAGATTAGAGTGTTGTAATTCTCTTCCTTTAAACCTTATTGTAAATTTAACTTTGTCGCCTTTGGCTAAAAATTTTTGAGCATTTTTAATTTTGAAAGTATAGTCATGCACTTCTGTGACTGGTCTTAATTTTATTTCTTTTAATTCAATTTTTTTTTGTTTCTTTTTTGCCTTATTTGCTTTTTTTTGAGCATCGTATTTATACTTACCCATATCCATAATTTTACATACAGGTGGCCTCGCATTTGGAGCAATTTCAATTAAATCTAATCCTTCATTTTTCGCTTTACTTATAGCTTCATTTAAATTTAATATTCCTAAGTTTTCTCCATTGCTTGCAATAACTTGAACTTCATTTGATGTAATTCTGTTGTTAGACCTTGGACCTCTTGCTTTAGTTCTTTTTTGAAAATAATTTTGTTTAAAATCTGCCACTTAGATTGAAGGAGCTTTATTTAGATCTGAATATTTTTTTATAAATTCTTTCAAAGCCATGTTTTCTTGTTTATTAGAATCCAATCTTCTAATAGTTACACTGTTGGAGTCAACTTCTTTTTTTCCACAAATCAATAACATTGGTACTTTTGTTAAAGAATGATCTCTTATTTTATAATTTAAATTATGATTTTTAAGATCCACCTCAGCAATTAAACCACCACGTTTTAATTCCTTAGCTACACTTTTAGCATATTCATCAAAATCACTAGAAATTGGAATAACTACTGCTTGTAAGGGGGATATCCAAAATGGTAGTTTACCTGCATAATTTTCTATAAGTATACCTATGAACCTTTCTAAAGATCCAAATAATGCTCTGTGTAACATTACAGGTACTTTTTTAGTTCCATCTTTATCAACAAAAGAGGCTCCCAATCTACCTGGTAAATTTAGATCTACTTGCAAAGTTCCACACTGCCAATCTCTACCTATTGCGTCTCTTAAAACAAATTCAATTTTTGGCCCATAAAATGCGCCCTCGCCTTTATTAATTGAGTACTCTAGCTTTGTCGCTTTAATTGCCTCTAATAATGCAGCTTCTGACTTATCCCAAACTTTATCGTCCCCGACTCTTAAATCTGGTCTATCTGAATATTTTAAAATAACATCTTCAAAACCAAGATCTTTATAAATTTCTAAAATTAAATTTGTAACACTCAAACATTCTTCAGTAATTTGTTCTTCTGTACAAAAAATATGAGCATCATCTTGAGTAAAAGCTCTTACACGTAATAATCCATGCAAGGCTCCTGACGGTTCATATCTATGAACTTTTCCAAATTCAGACATCTTTAAAGGTAAATCCCTATAACTTTTTAGTCCTTGATTGAATACTTGGACACATCCAGGGCAATTCATGGGTTTAATTGCAAATACTTTTTCATCTGGTGTTGTTGAAGTATACATATTAGCTCCAAATTTTTCCCAGTGGCCAGATTTCTCCCACAAAGATCTATCAAGTATTTCTGGAGTATTTATCTCTTTGTAACCATCATGATCTTGTTTCATTCTCATATAAGAGACGAGTTTTTGGAACAAATTCCAACCTTTCTGGTGCCAAAATACAGATCCAGGACTTTCTTCTCTAAAATGAAATAAGTCCATTTCTTTTCCAATTTTTCTATGATCTCTTTTTTCTGCTTCTTCAATTCTCTGAAGATGAAGGTCTAATTCTTTTTGAGTTGCCCAACCAGTCCCATATATTCTTTGAAGCATTTCATTATTAGAGTCACCACGCCAATAAGCTCCAGATACTTTTGTCAGTTTAAAAGCCTTACCTATTTTACCAGAAGATACTAAATGAGGACCTCTACATAAATCGTGCCACGTTTCACCATGATGATAAACTGTTAGCTCTTCATTTTTAGGAATGCTTTCAATTATCTCGGCTTTGTATTTTTCTCCAATTTTTTTAAAATGACTTATTGCTTTATCTCTTTCCCAAACTTCTTTCCTTGTTTTTACGTCTTTATCAATTATCTCAGACATTTTTTTTTCAATTTTTTTTAGATCGTCACTAGTAAAAGGCTCTTTTCTTGCAAAATCATAGTAAAATCCATTTTCTATAACTGGACCAATTGTTACTTGGGTACCTGGGTATAGTTCTTGAACAGCCATAGCCATTATATGTGCAGCGTCATGTCTAATAACTTCTAAACCCTCAGGATCTTTAGCTGTAAATATTTCAATAGAGCAATCATCTTCAATAACAGTATATAAATCTTTAAGCTCACCGTTTATGCTCATCACTAAAGCTTGCTTACCTAAAGATGTACTAATCTTTTCAGCAACTTCGGTGCCTGTTATACTTTTTTCAAAGTTTAATTTTTTTCCGTTTGGTAGTGTAATATTTGGCATTAGTTTATTAATTTTTTATACTCTGAATAAGTAGAAAAACACATTTTTTCAACATTAAATTTTGAAACAACATTTTTTCTACCATCTACACCCATCTGATTGATAGTCTGTTCATCTAAATTCATAATTTCTATTAATTTTTTTGAAAGATCGTCGGAGTTATTTGCTTCAAATAAAAATCCTGTTTTATTTTCATTTATAGTCTCTTTTGATCCCCCAATATTACTTGCAACAATTGGTTTTTTCATTGCCTGGGCCTCAACAGATATTCTTCCAAACGCTTCTGGTTCTATTGATGAAGAAACTATGATATCAGAAACTTTGTAAGCTAGTGGCATATTTTTACAATGATCTATAAATTTTACTTGATTAGTTAATCTGTACTGTTCAACTAACCTAATAAGTTTCTTTTTGTAAAGTTCTCTTCCTTGATCGCTCCCAAGAATAATTACGTTAAATACCTCATGTCCTAAATTAATATTTACTTTACTAATAGCATCTAAAAACATTTCTTGGCCTTTCCATTCTGTTAATCTTCCAGGCAATAGAACAGTTTTTCTCTCAATCTTAAGTTCCCATGATTTAAATAATTCATCTTCCTCTGTTTCTATAGTAGTTGATGGATCAAAATAATCAGTATTAATGCCTCTAAATATCACCAAGAATTTTTTTTTATCATTAAGGTATTCAGAGTAGTTTTCTTTAATATGCGAAAATATAAAATTAGAACCAGCAATAATTAAATCAGATCTCAACATTACAGAATTATATAATTTTTTTAATTTACTTTTAAAATTATATGTTCCATGAAATGTAGTTACAAATTTACGTCGTGTGATTTTAGTAGCTAGCAAACAAGACCATGCAGGTGCTCTACTTCTCGCGTGAACAATATTAATTCCATAAAATAAAATTATTAAAGAAATAATTATTGAATTAAAAAAAACTAAAATAGGGTTTTTGGAATTAACAGGTAATCTTATATATTTAACTTTTTTTTTATCTATAAACTTTGTTAATTCACCACCGTTGCATATTAAAAAAGATTTACACTCATTTTCATGTAGATAGTGTGCGATATCATAACAACCTGTTTCTGCGCCACCGTATCCAAGTTTTGGTATAACTTGCAGAACTTTCAATTTTGGATGCATATGGTAGAGTTATAATATTTCAAATCAATTTTAATACTTTATATGAAAAAATTTAAATATCTAAAAATTTCTAAAACAAAAAAACTAAGATATATAAGCAATTATTATAAGAAAAATCTTTATATTATATTTTTACCAGGTTTTGCGTCCGATATAGAAGGAGATAAACCTAAAAGATTTTTAAACTATGCTAAAAAAAATAAATTGGGTTTTTTGGCACTAGAATATTCTGGATACGGAAAATCTTCAGGTGAGTTTACAAAAGGGAATATTTCCACTTGGGCAAATGATGCGAAACTGACTATTAAAAATATAGTTAAAAAAAATGAAATAATTTTAATAGGCTCTAGTATGGGTGCTTGGATTTCATTATTATTATTTAAATCAATTAAAATACAGATTAAAGGCTTTTTGGGAATTGGTTCCGCTCCAGAATTTTTAACAAGAATAATGTGGAAAAAATTTTCAAAAAAGACAAAGAATGAAATTATTAAAAAAGGTATTAGCAAAATTAAAAATGGTGGATATGAGTATCTTATAACTAATCAATTAATTGAAGATGGAAGAAAAAAAAAAAATAAAGTTTTAAATGTTAAAATTTCAACGAAAATACCTGTTACTATGGTCCATGGTCAAAAAGATGAAGTAGTACCAATTAAATACTCTAGAGAAGTTTTAAAAATCTTCAGCAAAGCAAAAAAAAAATTAAATATAATTAAGAAGGGAGACCATAGTCTCTCGTCAAAAAAAAATCTAAATATTATTTGTAAAGAGTTAGATAATATTATTAAAAATATTAACTAGCTTGGCTGACTAACTTTTTATTTGAAATAGGATTTTCTAATTTATCTAACATTTCTTTTGGACAAACTTGGACAAAATTATTTATTTCATTTTCAAAATTCTCAACTATTTTTTTCGAGATTGTTGAATTTGTTTCTATCATATGCTCTTGTATTAATTTCCTTAGATACTCAATCCAAAATTTAGTTTCTGGAGTTTGCCAAACTACACTTTCAGGATTTACTTTTTTATCAAATTGATTTTTAGAGTCATAAATAAAAGCCATACCTCCTGTCATGCCAGCTCCGAAATTATCACCAATATCTCCTAATATAATTATGTTTCCACCTGTCATGTATTCACAACCATTTGAGTCGCAACCTTCAATTACTGCAGTTGCACCTGAATTTCTAACAGCAAATCTCTCTCCTGCTTGTCCTGCTGCTAATAATTTTCCAGAAGTAGCTCCATACAAAACAGTGTTTCCAATAATAGTATTTTCATTTGAAACAAGGTTGCTTTCGTCTTGTAATTTAATCACAATAGTTCCACCTGATAGTCCTTTAGCAACATAATCATTTGCATCACCTTTTAAAATTAGTTTTAGTCCTTTAATGGCAAAAGCACCAAAAGATTGCCCTGCTGAACCTTTAAAATTTAATTCGATCGAATTTTTATCAAGATTATTATTTCCGAATTTTTTGTACAAATGATAAGAAATTCTTGTACCAACTGCTCTATCAGTATTTTGAATTTCAAATTCTTCGTTTATTTTTTCTTTTTTATCTATTTTGTTCTCTATTACAGGCCATAATTTTTGGTCTAAAGTATCTGGAACAGAATTAATTTCTGGTTTCTCACAATATCTTTTATTTTTTCCAGGGTCTGCCTGAACAAAAAGAGGGTTTAGATCCAAATCATCCAAGTTTGGTGATCCCTTGCTTACTTGTCTTAGCAGGTCAGTTCTTCCAATTACTTCATTTAAAGATTTGAAACCAATATCAGCTAGTATTTCTCTCACTTCCTCTGCTATAAATGTAAAAAGGTTTACTACTTTGTCAGGAGTTCCTGTAAATTTCTCTCTTAATTTATCATCTTGTGTGCACACACCAACTGGACATGTATTTGAATGACATTGTCTAACCATTATGCAACCCATAGCTACTAAAGCAGTTGTTGCCACGCCAAACTCCTCTGCTCCCATCATTGCTGCAATAACAACATCTCTTCCTGTTTTTATTCCACCGTCTGTTCTAAGCGTCACTTGATGCCTCAAGTTATTTAAAGTCAATACTTGATTGGCTTCTGTTAATCCCATCTCCCAAGGAACTCCTACATATTTAACACTTGTCTGTGGAGTGGCTCCTGTACCTCCTGAGTGACCTGAAATTAAAATTATATCTGCTTTAGCTTTTGCAACTCCAGCAGCTATTGTTCCAATACCTGAGGAAGCAACTAATTTAACTCCAACTCTAGCCTTTGGATTTATTTGTTTTAAATCATAAATTAGTTGAGCTAGATCTTCTATTGAGTAAATATCATGATGTGGCGGAGGTGATATTAAAGTAACTCCTGGAGTTGAGTGTCTCAATCTCGCAATTTCATCTGTAACTTTAAAACCTGGTAATTGTCCACCTTCACCTGGTTTAGCGCCCTGTGCAATTTTGATTTCAATCTCATTGCAATTATTTAAGTAATTAATGGTTACTCCAAATCTAGCTGATGCAATTTGTTTAACCCTAGAATTTGCACTATCTCCATTCTCCATAATCTTAAATCGTTTTTCATCTTCTCCACCTTCACCACTACAAGATGCACCTTTAATTCTATTCATACCAACAGCAAGAGTTTCATGTGCTTCTTTGGATAAGGCTCCATGAGACATGCTTCCACTTCCAAATCTTTTTAAAATACTGGATGCTGGCTCAACATCAGATTTATCAATAGGATTTTTAGATTTAAAATCTACTAAATCTCTCAAACTAATTGGATTTAAATTGTAAATACCTTTTGTATATTTTTTATATATTTCATAAGATCCTTGTCCAACTGCAGTTTGTAATAAATGAATTAGCTTGCCTTGATATTGATGTGTTTCACCATTTTTCCTATATCTGTAAATACCTCCAATAGGTAAAATATTAGAATTATCAAAAAATGCTTCCTTATGTATAGTTCTAATTTTCTTTTCTATTCCTTTTAAACCAATTCCAGAAATCTTTGATAACATTCCAGGAAAGTAATCTTTCACAATTGTTCTGCTTAATCCTACAGTTTCAAAATTACATCCACCTCTATAAGAACTTAAAACAGAAATTCCCATTTTAGACATTATTTTAAGAAGACCAAGATTGACTGATTTAATATATCTTGAAACACATTCATCAAAAGTGAAATTTCCAAATAATTTCTTAGAATGTCTTTGATATAAACTGTCAAAAGCTAAATATGGGTTTACAGTGGTAGCACCGACGCCAATTAATGTTGCAAAAGAATGAGTATCTAAAGCATCTCCAGTTTGAACATTTATAGAAACATAACCTCTTAAACCTAATTTAACTAAGTGTGTATTTATTGCCCCAATACATAAAAGCATTGGCATTGGCATTCTATTTTCTGAAATATTTTTATCTGATAATATTATTTGTTTAATTCCCTCTCTAACAACTTGTTCTGATTTAACTTTGAGTAAATTTATTGATGTCTCTAAATCATCATCTTTACTGAATGTACAATCTAAAACTTTATTATTATTTCCAAAGAATTTTAAAAATTTTTCAAATTGCGCGTTTGATAATATCGGACTATTTAAAACATAAATATTGTCTTTAGTTAATTTACTAAAATCTAAAATATTGCCAAGATTTCCAAATCTTGTCTTTAAACTCATAACTTTATTTTCTCTTAAAGAATCAATTGGTGGGTTTGTAACCTGGCTAAAGTTTTGTCTAAAGTAATGATATAATGGCCTGTATTTGTCAGATAAAACTGCTAAAGGCGTGTCATCACCCATTGAACCTGTTGCTTCTTTCGCATCTTCTGCCATTGGATGAAGAATTAATTCTAAATCTTCTATGCTATATCCAAAACAATGTTGAAAATTCCTCAAACTTCGGCCTTCTAGCTCTACTTTTTCAGTTTCAGCTTCTAATTTTTTATCAAGATCAATAATCTGACTGTTGTAATGCTTGTATTCTTTTGAAAGATAGTTTTTTATTTCATCGTTTGAGTATACTTTACCTTTTTCTATTCTTACTCCTAATATTTCACCAGGTCCCAATCTTCCTTTAGATACAATTTTTTTCTCATTTAAATCTATCATACCTGTTTCACTTCCAGCAAAAAGGAGTTTGTCTCTTGTGACTGTATATCTAAGTGGTCTTAGTCCATTTCTGTCAGTCGCAACAATTACCCACTCATTATCTGTAGCAGCTATAGCAGCTGGCCCATCCCAAGGCTCCATGGTACTATTTAAAAAATTGAATAATTGTTGATGATCTTTTTTTAATACCTTATTTTTTTTTGACCAAGCATCAGGTATCAACATTAATTTTGCTAGAGGAGCAGGCTGTCCAGAAATATTTAATAATTCAAAAACATTGTCTAATGATGCAGAGTCAGAGTTTCCAGCTGGTATTACAGGCTTAAGATTCTCTATATCTTCGAAAACAGGACTAAACATCTCTTCTTCGTGAACCTTCATCCAATTAACATTTCCTTTAAGAGTATTTATTTCACCATTATGAGCTATAGATCTAAATGGTTGAGCTAAGTCCCAACTTGGCGCAGTATTAGTTGAAAATCTTTGATGAAATATTGCATACCTAGATATAAATCTTTCATCTTTTAAGTCAGTATAAAAATCTGACAAAGATTCTGCTAAAAACATTCCTTTGTAAATGATAGATTTAGAACTAAATGAACATATATAAAAATTATTTAATTGATTATTGAGAGCTTCTTTTTCAATTATTCTTCTAGTTTCATACAATTTTTGTTCCAGAGACTTGCTGACAACTTTTTTGTCATTGTATGTAAACAATACTTGAGTAATTTCAGGTCTTGTTTGTTCAGCTTTTTCTCCTAAGACAGAAGGGTCGACTGGAACTTGTCTCCAGCCATAGATACTAAAATTTCTCTTTGTTAGTTCACTTTCAACAATAGTTCTGCATTGCTCTTGGGAGCTATAATCATTTCTTGGTAAGAAAATCATACCCACACAAAGTTCAGAATTATCGTGTTTATGACCAGTGACTTCAATTTTTTCCTCAAAGAAATCTTTTGGAATTTCAATATGGATTCCAGCACCATCTCCCGTTTTTCCGTCAGCATCGATTGCACCCCTATGCCAAACAGCTTTTAGTGCATCGATTCCATATTCTACAACTTTTCTTGATTTTAGACCTTCGGTGGATGCTACTAAACCTACGCCACATGCATCATGTTCCATCTCTTCGGTGTAAACATAATTACTTTTTAAAATTTTTAAATTTTTATTTCTTAACTTCATTAGGCAACTCTAAGTTTTTGTTTACTTTGTAAATAATTATCAATTGATGTTGCTGCATCTCTTCCATCTTTGATACCCCAAACCACTAAAGATGCTCCTCTAACTATATCTCCAGCTGCAAAAACTCCCTCTATACTAGTTTCCATTGTATCAAAATCCGCTTTTATTGTTCCCCATCTTGATACTTTTAATTTTTCTTCATTAAATAATTTTGGAAGATCTTCTGGATCAAATCCAAGTGCTTTGATTACAAGATCGGCTTTAATTTCAAAATCTGAATTTTCTTTCACAATTGGCTTTCTTCTACCGCTATCATCTGGCTCACCCAAATTCATTTTATTAACAACTACACTTTCAATTTTATTTGTTCCCTTAAACTCTTTAGGACTTGTTAACCAAATAAATTCAACACCTTCTTCTTCTGCATTACCAACTTCTCTTGCTGATCCTGGCATATTTTCTCTATCTCTTCTATATAAACATTTTACAGACTTCGCATTCTGTCTCACCGAAGTCCTCAAGCAGTCCATTGCTGTATCACCACCTCCAATTACTACAACATCTTTGCCTTCAGCATTTAAAGTTCCGTTATCAAACATCTCAACTTTATCACCTAGTCCTTTTTTATTTGATGCAGTCAAAAATTCCATTGCAGGGAAAATATTACTCAAATCATTACCAGGCAGATTAACTTCTCTAGCTTTATAAACTCCTGTAGCTATTAAAATTGCATCGTGCTTTTCTTTTAACTCCGTCAAGCTAGAATCTTTTCCAACTTCAAAGTTTAAGACAAATTTAATTCCACTTTCTTCCAAAAGTTTTATTCTTCTTTGAACAACGTGCTTTTCTAATTTAAATCCTGGTATACCGTATATTAATAGTCCCCCAGCTCTGTCATAACGATCATATATTGTTACCTTGTATCCTTTTTTTCTGAGTTGTTCTCCACAAGCAAGTCCAGCAGGACCAGAACCTATAATTCCTACACTCTCATTTTTTTCACTATTTATTTTAATTGGTTTAACCCAACCATTTTCCCAAGCTTTCTCTGTAATATATTTTTCTATTGACCCAATAGTTACTGTTCCGTGACCAGATTGCTCTATTACACAATTTCCTTCACACAGCCTATCCTGGGGGCAAATTCTTCCACAAACTTCTGGCATGTTGTTTGTGCTTTGTGACAATTGATAAGCTTCCTCATACCTTCCCTCCGCAGTTAGTTTAAGCCAATCTGGTATATTGTTACTTAATGGACAATGAACTTGGCAAAATGGTACTCCACATTGGGAACATCTGCTTGACTGCTGAATAGCTCTATCTTTAAGAAATTCTTGATAAATTTCGTCAAAATCCTCTTTTCGGTCTGATATATCTCTTTTAGGTGGATTTTGTTGACCTATATCAACAAACTTAAGCATTTTTTCTGACATGGTGGACGTTGTATATACGATAAAAATTTAATAATAAACAATTACAAGGTCATAAGTATTGACTAATATTTTACAAAACTTAAGTAAATCTGAGGTTTTTTCTTATTATGCATAGATGATATGCAAATATGTAATTGCTTTAATTTGGTTACAATTTCATTATGAAGTACTGGATCTAATGATTTCAAAATATGTAGAGACGCTAATTTTATCAATTATTCAAGGTATATCTGAGTTTATTCCAGTTAGCTCGTCTGCACATCTTTTAATTATGTCAAGATTAAGTGACTTCAATGTTAGCAACCTACAATTAGATATTAGTCTGCATTTAGGTTCTTTGTTAGCAATAATTTTATTTTTTAGAAAAGAGTTAATAAATACCATTAATAATAAAAATATATTTCTACTAATAATACTTGGGTCTATACCATTAATTATAATTGGTTATATTTTTTACTCTACAAATTTAATTGATCAATTTAGAAACTTAAAAGTTGTCGCTTGGACAACTTTAATTTTTGGAGTTTTACTATACTTTTCAGATAAGTTTGAATTGAAAAATAAAACTTCTTCAGAATTAAATATTAAAAGTATTATTATAATAGGGTTATTTCAGATTTTAGCTATTATTCCAGGAGTCAGTAGATCAGGGATAGTAATTACAGCTTCAAGATTTTTAAAATTTGACAGAGTTGAGTCATCAAAGATAGCTTTTTATTTGTCTATTCCAGCTTTAGCAGGTGCAAGTGTTTTGGGATTTAAAGATGTTATTAATGATCAAATAAATTTTGATACTATATTTATTTTTTCTACTTTAGCTTCATTTTTATTTTCTTATTTTACAATTAAATATTTTCTTATTTATGTTAAAAAGTTTAGCTTAAGTTTTTTTGTTATTTATAGAATAGTTTTAAGTATTATTCTTTTTTCAATTATATACTTATAATTTTTTTGACACTGGGGCAACTTGAGAAAATATTACAGCAATAAGAATTAATACACATCCTATAATATTATTTATGTTAAGAAGTTGACTTAAAATAATCCATCCAGCAATCGTTGCAAAGACACCTTCAAGAGAGTAAATTATTGCTGCAGGAGCTTCTTCAATATTTTTTTGCGCGAACATCTGTAAAGTAAAAGCAATTCCTCCAGATAAGACACCTGCATATAATATTGAACTATATTCAGTTATAATTTTTGTAATAACTACTTCTTCTAAAATAAAAGCGAATACAAGAGATAAACCAAAAACAAGAGCTGCTTGTAATGCTGCATAAAAAATTGGTATATTAAATTTCTCCATGAATTTTCCAGCAAAAATTATATGTAAAGCCCAAAATAGTGAGCATAAAATAACTAAAGCATCCCCTATCATAATTTCTGAGTTTGAAAAATCACTTAATAAGTAAACACCTATTATACATAACCCTATTGAAGGCCAAAGACTCCAATGAACTTTAATAGAATAAATAAAAAATAATAAAATTGGAACTAATGGAACGTAAAAAACTGTGAAAAAAGCTGCATTAGCTATATTCGTGTATTGTAATGCGGCTTGCTGCAAGTAGGTACCCAAAAATAATGATATACCCATTAAAAATAAATATTTTAAAAATAATTTTTTATTAGAATTGATTTCATAATTAATTTTTTTTCTCTCTAAAATTAAAGCAATGGGTAGGACTGTAAGAAAACCAACAAAAAATCTAGATGCATTGAATGTTAATGGACCAATATTGTCCATACCTGTGTCTTGAGCAATAAAAGCAGTACCCCAAATAAATGTTGTTATCAAAGCGCATATAAGCGAAGTAGTTTTGGACATTAATTTAATTAAATTTAGATAATATTATTCATTCTACAACAGCTATCAAAATCTTCTTTATTGATATAGCAACCAGCCATTTTTCTTATACCTGAAAATGCACCTCTACCATGCATTACTCTCCAATTATTAAAAATTAGTAATTCACCAGGTTTTAAAATATGCCTCCACTGATATTGCTTTTGGTTTGCCATCATATCAAATACTTTAATTGCTTTATAAAAATTAATTGTTTTCTGATTAGTTTCTCTAAAGGGCGCTCTATCATAATTATTAAAACTAATTTGATCAAAATTATTTTTTTCATTTAATTTTATTATTGCTCTTTTTGCTTCAAGGCGAACACCGTCACCAATATAAGAACCTTTAACTTGTGTAGTTGTTAAAGTTTTAAAATGTTTTTTATATTTTTGTTTTATTTCATTTGCCAATTTAAATCCATCTACCAGAATAGAGTCTCCTCCTTTAGCTTCATACTTACAACAAAGCAGTAATTGTAAACCTGGAGCATCATTACTATATGTAGAGTCTGTATGTGGTCTCAGTTCTTGGTTTGAATATGCACTGTCTGCTTTTTTATTATTTGATTCAAAATTCCACAATCCTCCAAAAATTGAATTTCTGACATAACCTATTTTTTTAGCTATATTTTCAATAGAGTTTAAATTTTTTGAACAATTCTTTACAACAGCAAAACCATATACATGGATTTTTTTTAATAAATTTTTAAATCCAGCTTTAGTTTGTAATTGCTTATAGTTAATGAAAATTTGATTTTTTATGTCTTTGTCTTTCCAAAATTGAATATCACTTTTAGTTTCTACTTTTTTTAAAGAATTTTTTTTTAAAAATTTATATGAATATTTCGTTGGTTTATTTTCATCAGACCATAATATTTCAATCAATTTACCTTTTTTTAATAATTTTGCTTTTTTAACTTTGATATTAATGTCTAAATTTGCGGTATAGGTTATTCTTTGATTAGTTTTAAAATCCCAGTTTTCTTTATTTTTAATATGATCTCTTAACCAAATATTAGGAAATGTTTCAAACTTGTTGTCATTAAAGTAAAATACAGTTTTATTATTTAAAAGTTTAAAATTTTTAATCATTGCTTAGCTAATTTATAGGCAAAGTTTTTACCAAGGTTACTTTTTAATTCATTATTAAATCTTGAACCTTCGGCACCATCAATAATTCTATGATCATAAGAAAGAGATAGAGGCAACATTGTTCTAGGTTTAAATAGTCCATCAATATAAACAGGTTTAATATAAGTCCTTCCAATTCCTAAAATAGCAACCTCAGGATAATTTATTATAGGAGTAAAATAAGTCCCCCCAATACCACCTAGGCTTGTTATAGTTATGGATCCTCCATAAAACTCTTTTTTATCTATCTTCAAATTTCGACAATCATCACTTACTTTTTTTAGATCCTTACTTATTTGATCTATATTCTTTTGGTTGGCATTTCTTATTTTTGGTACCATTAATCCGTTGGGAGTATCAACAGCAATTCCTACATGAAAGTATTTTTTTAACGTTATTTTTCCATTTTCAATATTATCAATTGAACTATTAAATCTTGGAAAAACTTTCAAAGCCTCCACGACTGCCTTTATAATAAATGCCAATGGAGTAATTTTCTTTTTTTCTCCAGTAAAAGTATCAGTCAAATTTTGTCTAAATTCTTCTAACTCCGTAATATCTGCTTCATCACAACTGGTAACATGCGGTATTGTTTGCCAAGAATTTGATAAATGTGGAGCAGCAATTCTTTTAATTCTCGGTATATCTTGAATTTCTACTTCTCCAAAATCAGCATGATCATATTCTGAGGGTTTTATAGATTGAGCCTTCTTTTCTTCTTGAGGTTTATTAAAATTAGAAGATACAAATTTTTTTATATCTTCTTCTATAATTCTTCCCGATCTTTCTGATCCAGTAACATTATTAATATCAACACCAAGTTCTCTCGCAAATTTTCTAGTTTTCGGGCTAGCAAGTGCTTTGCTTGATTTGAATATACTAACTTTTATATTTTGTAATGTTTCTTTTGGTTTTGAAATTACTGCCTCAGGAGATTTTTTTATAATAGTTTCTTCTTTAACTTCTTTGGTTTCTTCTTCGATTTGCACATCTGGTTTTTCTTCTTCTGAACCAATTATTAGTATTGAGGAACCCTCTGAAACCTTATCACCAACTTTTAAATTAACTTTTTTAACACTACCTGAGTATGGGCTAGGAATCTCAACACTTGATTTATCACTTTCAATAGTAATTATCGGGTCATCTTTATTAATATTTGATCCTGCCTCAATTAATACCTCAATTACTTCTACATCCTTAAAATCACCAATGTTAGGAACTAATACTTCTTTCTCGCTCATTATAATTTTGTAGGCATAGGCTTATCTTTATCAATTTTATATTTTTTAATTGCATCTACCGCATGTTTGGAAGCAATTAATTGTTCATTAGATAAAATACTTAAGCCATATGCAACTATATGCTCTTTATCGACTTCAAAAAATTTTCTTAGATTTTTTCTTGTGTCACTTCTACCAAATCCATCTGTACCCAATGAATAAAAACTTTTATTTATGTAAGGTCTAATTTGGTCAGAATTTATTCTCATGTAATCTGAAGCTGCTAGTATAGGACCTTCAGTTTTTCCAAGGCATTTTTCAACGTAAGAGATTTTTTTCTCTCCTCCTGGATTAAGCAAGTTATACCTTTCTGTTTCAAGTCCATCTCTTCTTAATTCATTAAAACTGGTAACACTCCAAACTTCACTATCAACTTGATATTCATTTTGTAAAATTTCTGCTGCCTCCATCATCTCTCTTAGAATTGTTCCTGAACCTAATAACTGAATCTTATTTTTCTTATTTCTACTGAAATCTTTTATTTTATACATCCCTTTTAATATGCCTTCTTCACAGTCTTTGGGCATCTCTGGATGAGAATAATTTTCATTCATTGTTGTAATATAGTAAAAAATATTTTCATGTTTTTCATGCATTCTTCTTAAACCTTCTTTAAAAATTGTAGCTAATTCATAATGAAAGGTTGGATCATAAGAAACACAATTTGGAATTGTTGATGCTAATAAATGACTGTGACCATCCTGGTGTTGAAGACCTTCTCCAGCCAAAGTTGTTCTTCCAGCTGTAGCTCCAATTAGAAATCCTCTTGTTTGACTATCTCCAGCCGCCCACGCAAAATCTCCAGTTCTTTGAAAACCAAACATTGAGTAAAAAAGATAAATTGGTATCATTTCTACGTCATGATTTGAATACGATGTTCCTGCAGCTATCCATGATGCCATGGATCCAGCCTCATTTATTCCTTCCTCTAAAACTTGACCACTTTTCTCTTCTTTGTAAGAGCTTAATTGAGCTGAGTCCTCTGGCTCATATTTTTGACCTTCATGCGCATATATACCTATTTTTTGGAAAAAACCTTCCATACCAAATGTTCTTGCTTCATCCGGAATTATAGGAACAAGTCTTGGAGCAACATTTTTATCTCTTAACAAATTCGTCAACATCCTAACAAGTGCCATGGTAGTTGACATTTCTTTTTCACCAGTTGATTTTTTCATAAAGTCAAAAATATCATTGCTTGGTGTTTTGATCGGTTTTGAAAAAGATGATCTCTCAGGAATATATCCTCCCAAAGCTAATCTTTTTTTTTTTAAGTATTTTAATTCCTCCGAATTTTCATCAGGTCTAAAGTATTCTATATTTTTGACTTGTTCATCTGTTAATGGAACATCAAATCTATCTCTATAATATAACAAATCATCTACACCTAATTTTTTTTGCTGGTGGGTTGTATTTATACTTTCACCTGATTTTCCCATACCATATCCTTTAATTGTTTTAGCTAATATGACTGTTGGTCTACCTTTTGTATTAACAGCTTTATGATAAGCAGCATAAACTTTATGTGGATCGTGACCACCTCTATTTAATTTCCAAATATCGCTATCCGTATAACTTGCAACAAGATTTTTAAGTTCAGGGTATTTCCCAAAGAAGTTATCTCTAACGTATAAACCGCCTTTTGCTTTAAAGGCTTGGTATTCTCCATCAACTGCCTCGTTCATTCTTTTGACAAGTAAACCTGATTTATCATTTGCAAGTAAAGGATCCCAGTATGACCCCCAAATGACTTTTATTACATCCCAGCCAGCTCCTCTAAAAATTCCCTCTAATTCTTGAATAATTTTACCATTGCCTCTTACTGGACCATCTAATCTTTGTAGGTTGCAGTTCACAACATAAATCAAGTTATCTAACTTTTCTCTTGCTGCTAAACCAATAGATCCTAGAGCTTCTGGCTCGTCTATTTCACCATCTCCTAAGAAAGACCAAACTTTTCTATTCTCATCTTTTATTAATTTTCTATTAATAAGATATTTCATAAATCTTGCCTGATAGGTTGCCATCATTGGTCCAAGACCCATAGAAACAGTTGGAAACTGCCAAAACTTAGGCATCAGCCATGGATGGGGGTAAGATGACAAACCTCCTGGGTAAACTTCCTGTCTGAATCTATCTAATTGCTTTTCTTCAAGCCTTCCTTCCAAAAAAGCTCTAGCGTAAATTCCTGGTGCTGAATGTCCTTGAAAATAAATTAAATCTCCACCAAATTTATTATTTTTAGCCCTCCAAAAATGATTCATTCCTATATCATAAAGAGTTGCTGCTGAAGCAAATGTTCCAATGTGACCTCCTAATGAAGGATCTCTCATATTTGCTCTGACAACCATTACTGCTGAATTCCATCGAATTAGTGCTCTGATTTTTCTTTCAATATTTTGATCTCCTGGAGATTTTATCTCCTCATCTGCTGGTATAGTGTTTATGTATGGTGTGTTTTGTGTGTAGGGGATATTTGATCCTTCTTTATATGCTTGATCAATCAATTGTTTAATTAAAAAATGAGCTCTTTCAGGTCCTTCGGAATGTACTACAGCAGACAAAGATTCTAACCATTCTTTTGTCTCTTGAGGATCAATATCATTTTCACTTTTGACTATTTCTAATCTTTCATTATGTTCTTCTGCTTGTGTAGTTTCTACTTTGGTCTCTTTATGTACACTAGTATCTAATTCAGAATTATTATATCCATTGTAATTTTCTGCTTCTGCAATTATTTTTTCAGTTGCGGGCGGTATCTTTTCAATAATTTCTTGTTTTTGCTGAGTTCCATTCTCAGAGGATAATGTTAGTATCAAATCTCCTTTAGAAACTTTATCGCCAATTTTTATATTAATACTATCTACAACACCCTCAAAAGTAGATGGCACTTCAACGCTTGATTTATCACTTTCTAGGGTTATTACAGGGTCATTCTTAGAGATTTTATCTCCTTCTTTTACAAGAATTTCTATAATTTCTACTTCTTCAAAATCTCCAATATCTGGAACTAGTAATTTTTCACTCATTTTACTAATTGTATATATATATATTATTTACTTTTAATAGATGTATATTTTTGACCATTATTAAAATTTAGTAAAATTAATAATAAATGTTAAAAGAATAGATTATAATTAGCGCCTGTAGCTCAATTGGATAGAGCGCTTGGCTACGGACCAGGAGGCTCTGGGTTCGACTCCTAGCAGGCGCACCAAAAAGTAGGAAAAATGAAAATATCTTTGCAAAAATCTGTAATTTATTTTTTTGTAATAGTGTTAATAATATTATTTTTAATAACTTTATTAATTTAATGAAAAGATTTAAACAAATTAGCATTAAAAAAGGTTTCATGAGACACAATGGTGGTTTGCTACTAAGAGATATCTCAAGAACTAAATATGAATTTAAAACAATAGTAAAAAAAAACCATCTTAACAGAGCTGGCATAACTCATGGTGGGTACATAGCATCGATTATAGATACTGGGTGTGGATCTGGAGCTCATAGAATTTCAGGTAATCAACCTTGTGTAACCATAACACTTAATATTAACTTTATTGGACCTTCAACTATCGGTGATGAAATTTTTGGATACGTAAAAATTAAAAAGAAAACGAAAAGCATGGTTTTTTTAGAGTGCTATTTAAAATGTAAAGGTAAAATAATTGCATCTGCCTCAGGTATTTGGAAAATACTTCAACGTAAGTTACCTCATGCAGGTCTAAGCTAAATTCTTCTTCTTATATTTAAATAACCAAAAATTGATAAAATAACAAGAGCAATAGGATAAATTATTTCTTTTTTTGGTCTGCTTTGATTTTCAATTTTAAATTCATTAATTATATCTCCCATATCTAAACCAGACTTTTTTGCAATTCCATTCCATTTTAAAGTATCAATTATGGTTTTATTATCTACCACCACTAAGCTCATTCCATAATCATCTAAACTAAAATTTTCATCAAAACTATTTTTTTCAATTACAAATAATTTATATCTTTCACCGTACTCTGTAAGTCTAGTGATTTTAATTCTTATCTCTTTATTATAATCAAACTGTTTTTTGTTTATTTCTTCAATACTTAAATAGTTATATTTTGGGAAAAATTTATTTAGAGTAAATTCTGGAGATAATAATGATATTGAAATTATTAAAAAAATAATAATCTCATACCATCTCAATTTATTTATAAACCATCCCTGAGTGGCAGAAGTAAATACTAAAATCCCAATCAATGAGGTTGCTATGACCATTAATCCATGCCATATGCTTTCAATACCAATTAATAATAACTCGCTGTTAAATAAGAATACAATAGGAAGTATTCCTGTTCTCAGACTATACCAAAATGCCTGGGCTCCTGTTCTTAACGGATCTCCACCAGAAATAGCAGCAGCTGCATAAGATGCTAAGCCAACTGGAGGTGTTACGTCTGCCATCAGACCAAAATAGAATACGAATAAATGAACGGCAATTAGCGGAAAAATAAATCCTGATGCATTTCCAACATCCACAAGAACAGTTGCCATTAGAGACGCTACAACTACATAGTTTGCAGTGGTTGGTAAACCCATACCCAATAGTAAACATAAAATAATAGTTAAAAATAAAAGAATAGTAACATTATCTTTTGCAATCGACTCGATTACAATTATTAAATTAGTACTCAAACCTGTAGATCCAACTGCACCAACTATAATACCTGCTGTTGCAATTGCTATTCCGACACTAACCATATTCAAGGCACCCTTTTCGAAACCAACAACAGTTTGGTTGTACCAATATATTAATGCATTCTTAAAGTTCTTTTCTTTAAAAACTTTATTTAAAAGATTGACTATAATTAAAGTTATTATTGCAAAAAAAATAGAGTAAGAAGCTGTAAGTCTCATATAAACTAGTAGATAAATAAGAACAAATATTGGAACTAAAAAATGTATTCCTTCAAAAAATGTTTTTTTCAATTTTGGAATATCATTTTCATCCATACCTTTTAAATTTAATTTAAGTGCTTCAAGGTGAGATATATAAAATAGTGCAATGTAAGAAATTATAGCTGGTAAAAAAGCGTGTTTTACAACTTCAAAATATGTAACTCCAATAAAACTTGCCATCACGAAGGCTGCTGCTCCCATAACAGGAGGCATTATTTGACCATTAACTGACGAAGATACCTCAATTGCACCCGCTTTTTCTTTTGAAAAACCTGTCTTTTTCATAATTGGAATTGTAAAAGTTCCTGTCGTAACTGTATTTGCAATCGATGATCCGGAGATTAATCCTGTCATACCAGATCCAAGTATGGCTGCTTTGGCAGGACCACCTCTCATTTTTCCAACCATTGCAAAAGCTAAATCTAAAAAATATTTGCCTCCTCCAGCAGTCTCTAAAAGTGCTCCAAAAAGTACAAAGAGAAAAATGAAATCAACTGAAACACCTATTGGGATCCCAAAAATTGCTTCTTGATCAAACCATTGAAAACCAACTAACCGTTTTAATGATAATCCACCATGAGAAATTATATCTGGTGCATATTGACCAAAATAAGAAAATAACAAAAAACAAACAGCAATAATAACTAATGGAATACCTATTACTCTACGTGTGGCTTCAAGAAGAATTAATATTCCAATTATTCCGAGTATAAGTTCTACTGGAATAATAAAATTATCGAAAAAATTTATTTTAAGTAATATTCCTCCCCTATCTACTAATTGATCATAAAAAAAATAAATATATAAACAACAAACTGCACCTATTATTGCAATTAATATATCTATAAAATTTACTTTTTTACCCCTTGCATATGGAAATATTAAAAAAGCTAGTAAAAGTGCAAAACCAAGATGAATTGCTCTAGCGGGCAAACCTTTAAACATTCCAAAATTAAGCCAAAATGGAAATGGAGAAGCATACCAAAGCTGAAATAAAGACCACGTTATTGCAATAACTGCAACTAACTTTAAATGAAAACCTGTTAGATTTCTTGTAGGAGAAAGATCTCCTTTAATCTTATTTTCAATTTTTTTTTCTTTGTCTGCTGACATCCAGCTTAATATATAAAAAAAAAGGCCCAATAGATATATTGGGCCTCAATTTTTTTATATATAAATTTAATTACATTAAACCAGCTTCTTTATAATATTTAACAGCTCCTGGATGAAGTGGTGCTGATAAACCATCAGCTATCATATTTTTTTTCTCTAAAGGAGCAAAAGCTGGGTGTTGTTTTCTAAAATCATCAAAATTTTCAAAAACAGCTTTTGTAACCTGGTAAACTAAATCTTCAGATACATCCACACTTGTTACGACAGTAGCTTTAACACCAAATGTAGTTACATCTTTTCTCTGTTTAGTATAAGTACCTTTTGGAATTGTTGCAGATGCATAATAATCAGCTCCATTAATAATTCCGTCAATTACATCTCCTGTTAAATTAATTGGCATAGCTTTAGCTGCACATGTTGCTGCTTGTTCCATTGCTCCATTTGGAAAACCTACTGAATATCCAAACGCATCAATTTTACCATCACATAAAGCTTTTACTTGCTCTGAGGATGTTAACTCGGTAACTGATTTAAAGAAACTGTTATCAACTCCCATAGCTTTCATTAATTCTTCCATCGTTCCTCTTTGACCAGAACCTGGATTTCCAATGTTTACTACTTTTCCTTTAAGGCCCATAAAATCTTTAACTTTTGCTTTTTTTCTAGCCCAGATTTGAAATGGCTCGTTATGTACTGAAAAAACAGCTCTTAAATTTTTGAATTGTTTCCCTTCCCATTTGCTTGATCCATTATAAGCATGATATTGCCAGTCAGATTGAGCTACACCAAATTGAAACTCACCATCTTTTATTTGTCCGATGTTATAATTTGAGCCTCCAGTTGAAGGAGCGGTACACCTGTAAGCTTTATCTTTCATACCTTTTTTTCTACCATGTTCAGCACTAATTGCTGATTTGTGTAGCATTTTGCAAATGGCATTTCCTGTCTGAAAATAAACTCCAGTTGGTCCTCCTGTGCCTATTGTAAAAAACTCTGCTGATTTTGCTATTGATCCAAATGAAAATATGGCAGCAAAAATAATCAGAGAGCTTGATATTGTTGATAGTATTTTTTTCATATACCCTCTCTAAAGTTTTAAAATCAAATCTAACTATTTATTCCTTCTAGTGTCTAGTAAATTCATTGGATATAAATACAGCTAATTAAGGAATTTTTTAACTGATTATTAATTTTCAACCCAAGATTTTAATTTATGCACTCCTTCTACAACCTTTGGGGCGTACAATTTTATTAGCTCATCATTGATATCGGTTTTTTCATTAATACTTTTCATAAATGTATCACCATCAAAGTCTGTAAAACTTAAACGAGCAATCATCCTTTTTTGATCAAATCCAAAATCACTTCCTGGAAGTAAAGCAATATTTAAATTAGTTAAAATTTCATCACATAATTTGGAAGAACTTTCAAATTTTTTGTTCAGAAATTCTGGCAATAAATAAAAGCCTCCCATTGGTTTATTCATAATAATATTATTAGATGATAAATTTCTATATACGTACTCTCCAATAGCCTTAAGAATTTTTTTTGATTTTAAAATGTAGTCTTCATGATTAGCATTAAAAGCTGATATTGCAGCAAACTGGATTGGTGAACTTACTGCAGAAAATGTTTCACTCGCTAAAACTTTCATAGATTTAAGTAATTCAATTTTTTTCTTTGGTATTATAAAGTATCCAAGTCTCCATCCACCAGCACCACACCATTTACTAAGTCCGTTACTTATTATGACATTGTCTGGGCATTGTTCAAAAATTGAAATATAACTTTCATCAAAAGTTAATTCAGAATAAATTTCATCTGATAAAACTAGAATATTATATTTTTTTATTATTAAGGAAATTTCTTTTAAATTTTTGCATACTTGTCCTGATGGATTATTTGGAGAATTAAGAAACAAAATAAATTTTTTATCTTGATTTTTTAAAATAGTTTTTTCTATTTCTTGAGCTTTGGGAAACCAGTTATTTTCAGCAGTTGTTTGTATCCAATGATAGTTATTTTTAGCTATAATTGATTGTGGCTTATATGATACCCAACTTGGAGCTGGCAACAAAACTTCACCTTCAAATACTAAATGCATCAAGAACATTAGCTCTTTGGTACCAGGACCTACTATGACCTGATCTGATTTAAAATTGTAATGTTTCTTTTTTGACTCATATTTTGCGATCGAATCTCTTAATTTTTCTAATCCTTGGATAGGTAAATAACTTTTTTGATGTGCATTTTTTTTTAATTCTTCAATAATAGTAATTGGAACTGGGAATGGTGATTGTCCAAATCCAAATTTAATAATATTTTTTCCCTCATTTTCAATAACTTTTGATTTTTCGTTTATTTTTAGTGTTGCCGACAAACTTAAGTTTTTAATATTATCTTTGATCATTACGATTTTAACTCAATAAGACTTTTATATTCATTTAAAGCAGATGGATTAGATAATGCTTCAATATTATTTATTATGTTACCATCTATTATATTTTTAACCGCTACTTCTACGATTTTACCATTTTTAGTTCTTGGAATGTCGTTTACCGCAATTATTTTAGCAGGCACATGTCTAGGAGAAGCTTCATATCTAATTGTTTTTTTTAGTTTCGAAATTAATTCTTCATCTAATTTATTGTTTTTTGATAAGACAGTAAAAAGAATTATTCTCACATCATTATCCCAAGATTGCCCTACGACGATAGATTCTTTAATTTCTTTAAATTTTTCCACAACAGAATAAATTTCAGCTGTGCCAAGTCGAACACCGCCTGGGTTTAATGTTGCATCTGATCTTCCATAAATAATATAAGAACCATTATTCTTTCTCTCAGCATAATCTCCATGATGCCAAATATTTTTAAATTTTGAAAAATAAGCTTTCTTGTATTTAACCTTTCCAGGATCATTCCAAAATTTTAAAGGCATTGATGGAAAGGAGTTTCTGCATACTAATTCTCCTTTTTTATTTAAAATCGATTTACCTTTATCAGAAAATACTGCTGTATCCATGCCAAGACCATTATTTTGTATTTCACCACTATTTACTGTTGAATAAATGTTTCCATTTACAAAACAGGAGACAATATCTGTCCCCCCAGAAATAGAAGCTAAATGAATATTTTTTTTTATATTTCTATAAACAAATTCAAAACCATCTTTAGAAAGTGGAGAGCCTGTAGAACAAATCGTTTTTAAAGATTTTAATTTAATTTTTTCTTTTACATTAACATTCTGTTTAGTAAGTTGATCAATATATTTTGCACTTATACCAAATAGAGTAACTTTCTCTTTATTTGCAATTTTTAACAATAGCTCTGGAGATTTATGCATAGGAAAGCCATCGAATAGCAATATTGATGCTTTGGATGCTAATGCTGTAACAAGCCAATTCCACATCATCCATCCACAAGTTGTAAAGTAAAATACGTTATCATTTGGTTTTATATTGCAATGTAATTGATGTTCTTTCAAATGTTGTAATAAGACTCCACCAGATCTATGGCAAATACATTTTGGTTTCCCTGTTGTGCCACTTGAGTATAAAATTGCTAATTCGTGGTCAAAATCAAATTTTTTTAACTTTTTCTTACTTATTTCAAGTTTTTTAATCTCAGTAAAATAATAAATTTTTGTATTTTTAATTTTTTTTAATTTTGTTAATTTTTTTCCAGGGTAATTTAAAACTAATACTGATTTTATACTTTTTATTTTTTTTAATATTTTAGGTAATCTCTCAACAATATTAATTTCCTTGCCGTTATAATAATATTTATCAGTAATAATTAATAATTTAGGCTTAATTTGGGAAAAACGTTCTATAACTCCAGGTACACCAAAATCAGGAGAGCACGAACTCCAGATTGATCCTATAGCGCTTGCACTTAGGAAACATTCTACGGTTTCTATCTGATTTGGAGTATAAGCCGCTATCCTATCCTTTTCAGAAATATTTATTTTTTTATAAAATGTAATTATTTTTTTTACGTCAATATTAAGTTCTTTCCAGGACTTTTGTTCTCTGTAACCATTTTCACTGATGAATGTAATAGCTTTTTGATTTGAATTTTTAACTAAAAGATTTTCTGCAAAATTTAATTTTGAATTAACAAAAAACTTACTATTAATAAGATCCTTAGTTAGTTTGAATTTGTTAGTTTTTAATCCTATTACATCAAAATACTTCCAGATTGAGTTCCAAAAATCTTTAGGATTTTTTAAACTCCATTTTAACAACTTTGTATAATTTCTTGAAAAATTATATTTATAATATTTTGAAATAAATTTCTCATAAGCAAATAAATTCGAATTTTTTATAAGTGCTTTAGATGGTTCCCAAAGTTTTTTAGGCATTAAATATTTATATTTATATTGTAAAATTTATGCTAACCTTAGATCATATAAATTGAAAATGAGAACTTTTTCCTATCTGATTCGGACTAGTTTCAGTCTATTTTTGTTCTTTTTGAGTAACAAAATATAGTAGGCTAAAAAAAGATCATACTAAAAGTTGATATGTCAAAAAATAAGATAACTGCAGTTCTGGGTCCTACAAATACTGGTAAGACCTTTTTAGCAATAGAGACAATGCTTTCTTTTGACACTGGAATGATAGGATTTCCCCTGAGACTTCTAGCAAGAGAAGTCTATGACAAAATAATACAAAAAGTAGACGCTTCCAATGTAGCTCTTATTACAGGGGAAGAAAAAATTATACCACTTAATGCTAAGTATTTTTTATGTACAGTAGAATCAATGCCTGTAGATAAGGTTTTAGATTTCGTAGGCATTGATGAAATTCAAATGTGTTCTGATCATGAGCGAGGTCATATTTTTACAGATAGATTATTAAATCTAAGAGGTGATAAATTAACAATGTTAATGGGTTCTAATACTATCAAAAATATTATTCAAAAACTTGATGAAGATATTGAATTTATAAATAAACAAAGATTATCAAAGCTTTCATTTGGAGGGCATAAAAAAATTTCAAGAATTGAGAGAAAAAGTGCAATAATAGCTTTTTCTACAGAAGAAGTTTACGCAATTGCAGAATTATTAAGAAGACAAAAAGGTGGAGCAGCAATTGTGATGGGATCTCTCAGTCCTAAAACTAGAAATGCTCAAGTAAATTTATATCAATCGGGGGATGTCGATTATCTAGTTGCTACTGATGCTATTGGAATGGGAATAAATATGGATTTAGATCATGTTTATTTTTCAAATATAAAGAAATTTGATGGAAAAAAAATTAGAAGATTAAAGATCTCTGAAGTTGGACAAATATCTGGGAGAGCAGGAAGATACTTAAACAATGGTAGTTTTGGAATTACAGGTAATTGTGATGAAATAAATCCAGAAGAAATTGAATTATTAGAAAATCACAATTTCCCTGAGATTCAAAATATTTTTTGGAGGAATTCTAATTTAAATTTTTCTAATAAAGAAGCATTGTTAATTTCACTTGATGAAAAGCCGAATAAAGACTGGTTAAGAAGAATCGGAGAATGTGAGGACGAAAAGGTTTTAAAATATTTTTTAAAAGAAAATAATCAAGATATTGGAAATGACTCTGCTATATTAAAGATTTTATGGGAATGTTGTCAAATACCTGATTTTGTTAAAAAAACTTATGGCCATCATTTAGAAGTTGTTAGTAAAGTATTCGCTTTTCTTACAGGAAAAGATGGAAAAATTCCCAACCATTACATGAAAAAACAGCTTTCTTTGCTAGATAAACTTGATGGAAATGTAGACTCTATATCAAATAGAATATCAAGTGTAAGAACATGGTCTTACGTATCAAATAAGTCTAATTGGGTTGAAAATCAAGACTATTGGATTGAAAGAACTAAAAATCTTGAAGATAAATTGTCTGATAGACTTCATGATGAATTAACAAAAACATTTATTGACAAAAGGGCAAGTGTGCTGGCAAGAGGCCTAAGGCAAAATATTGAATTAAAAACTGAAATAATTCAAAAAGAAAAGGTATTAATCAATGAACAGTATATTGGTAATTTAAAAGGATTAAAGCTTTATTTAGATTTAAAAGTCGATGCGCTTGATGCAGACATCAAATCTTTAAAAAAGGCGGCTAGACAAAATGTCGGTCCAGAAATAATTAGTAGAATACAGAAAATAATTGATACCGGCCTGATAAAATTAAAGGAAGATTTTAAAATTTATTGGGATAATGAACCAATAGCAAAATTAATTGGTGGATCCGATTATCTTAATCCAAAAGTAGATTTGATAATAGACGAAATGATTGAAAATGAGGAAAGAAATAAACTTAATGATTATTTAAATAAATGGGTAAGCAAGAAAATAGATTTGGAACTTAATAGCTTAATTGAATTAAAAAACTTTAGAGAGGAAAATCCAGAACTTAGGGCCTTAGCTTATAGACTTTATGAAAATAATGGTGTGATAAAAAGATCTATTATTTCTGATTATTTAAAAAAAATTAGTCAGGAAGATAGAAAAAAATTAAGAAGGCTGGGAGTAAAATTTGGAAGATATCACATATTTTTGTTCAAATTATTTAAACCAAGCTCTGTTTCATTAAGAATATTATTATGGAAAAGTTACAATAACAAATTTTTGAATTTATTACCACCAACTTTTGGATTAAATTTTTTAGAGGGAATGAAATCAGCAAATAAAGATTTTATGTTACTTTGTGGTTTTGAGAAATTTGACGATATATACGTAAGAATAGATATACTTGAAAGATTGTTTTTATTAATATTCAATTCAGATAAAAATGATAACAAAGAGATAAAAGTTGTTCCTGAGATGTTAAACTTGCTTGGTTGCTCAAAGGATAACTTTAAAAGATTATTAATAAAAATGGATTATAAAGTTTATGAGAAAGAAGAAGAATATTTTATAAAATATCTTCCTATAAAAAGAAAGATTTCTAAAAAGGATGACAAAAAAGACTATTCTAACAATCCATTCAGTGTATTAAATCAACTAAATTTGAAATAATGTTCAATTTATTTAAAAAGAAAACTGGTGAAGAAAATCAAAACGACCATTTATCACTAATAAGTGTAGCAGCTCTTCTAATACACTCAGCAAAAGTAGATGAAAATTTTACTAAAAAAGAGAAATTGATTATAAAAAATGCTTTAATTGAAATGGGAGCTGATAAAGAAAAAATAGATGAAATAATAAATGATGCTGAATTAAAGGAAAAGGACTCTAATCAAATTTTAGAATTTACTAAAGAAGTTAAAAATAAAAATACTGAAGAAAAAAAGATAGTTATAGAAGCACTATGGAAAATTATTTATTCAGATGAAAATGCAGATATGTATGAAACAAACCTGATGAGAAGATTGTCGGGATTATTGTATTTAGACCCAAAAATAGTTGGTGATATAAAAGAAAAAGTTAAGTTAAATAGATGACATATTTAGTTAATGACAAATGTATAAAATGTAAACACACTACATGCGTTGATGTGTGTCCTGTCGATTGTTTTTATGAAGGAAAAAATATGCTTGTAATTAAACCTGATGAGTGTATAGATTGTGGCGTTTGTGAACCTGAGTGTCCAATTGATGCAATTGTGTCTGATACAGAAGCAGGAAGCGAAAAATGGTTAGAGATTAATCAAAAATATTCTGAAGTATGGCCAAATATTACAGAAGCGAAAGATCCCTTGCCAGACCACGAAAAATTTAAAGATGAAGAAAATAAGTTTGATAAATACTTTGAAGAAAACATTTAAAACAAAAAAAAAAGTTACAAAAAAAAATAACTTAAAAACACCTAAAATAAAAAATAAAAAGACCATATCTAAAATTAAAAAAGATAAAACAACAAAGTCAAAAAAAGTAAAAAAAAAAAATTCTAAAACTGGGATAAAATCAAAATCACAAAAAATAGTTAAAAAAAAAGAAAATATAGATACGAATTCAAATTTACTACGAATACCAAAAAGTAATGAACAAAAACCAGAAATAAAAAAAGTAAAAAAACAAGAAACAGAAAAAAAAGATTATAAGATTAAAGAATATGTGGTTTACCCTAAACATGGTGTTGGTCAGATAACAGAATTCAAAAAGATGAATATTGGGGGAATTGAAATTGAAACTTATGTTTTAAAATTTGAAAAAGATAAAGCAAATGGTATGGTTCCAGTAAATAAACAATCTCATTTAAGACCGTTAGCAACTATAAATCAGGTAAATAAATGTATCAGTATATTAAAAAGTAAACCAAAAATTAAGAGAAGCATGTGGTCCAGAAGAGCCCAAGAATATGAATCTAAGATTTCTTCAGGAAAAATTTATGAGTTAGCAGAGGTAGTTAGGGACCTTAATAAAGGTGATGATTTAATGGTAGACCAATCTTACAGTGAGAGACAACTTTTTGAAAAAGCCTATGAGCGAATACTTAGTGAATTTCAAATAGTTTTAAATTTGAGCTTAGATGACACACAAAAAAAATTAGATAAAGCGTTAAAACGAAATCTTGAAAAACAAATTCAAACAGTTGAAACAAAGTTACCTGAAGTGGAAATTTCAGAAGAAATAGCTAAATAAAAAAAACGCTCCCCACGCAAGCGCCATGAGAAGCGTTATTTAATAAAAAGAATACTAAACTATCTTCTTTTTTTCTTTTTAGCTTTTTTCTTAGCTTTTTTCTTAGTTTTCTTTTTAGCAGCTTTTTTTCTTCTTTTAGCCATCTTTAGCTCCCTTTTTTAATTACGAATCTTTTTGATTCGTTTAATTACCTTTTTTTATTTTTTTTGAATAGTTATGTCAATTACATAATTTTTTGAAATTTTTTAATTTTTTTTTTAAAAAATAAAAAAAAATAAATATTAATAAAAGTTAAGTAAAATAGGGATTATTAATCAATTTTTTTATTAATTATAAAGATCCTCAAAACTATTTCTATATTTTTTTATAATTTTATATCTTTTTAACTTTAAGGTTGGTGTTAACATTCCATTTTCAATTGAAAATTTTTCTTTAATTATAAAAAATTTTTTAACATTTTCTATTTTTGAAAAATTTTTATTTAATTTATTAATCTGATCATTAATTATTTCTTTTTTAATATTTAAAAAATCATTGTTTAAAACCAATAATGCAACTAAATATGGTTTATTATCTCCATATACAACAGCTTGATCTATAAATTCTAAATTTACTAATTCATTTTCAATTTTTAATGGAGAAATATTATCTCCTCCAGGAGTAATTAGAATATCTTTTTTCCTATCAGTAATTTTTAAAAAATTATTTTCAAATACCCCGATGTCACCTGTATGAAGCCAACCATCTATTAAGACTTTTTCGGATTCTTTTTTATTATTCCAATAGCCCAACATTACGTTTTCACCTTTTACTAAAATTTCACCATCTTTGGCTATTTTTACTTCATTTCCTTTAAATGGTGGTCCAACAGTATCTATTCTAATATCATCTATTGGATTACAACTTACTACTGGAGAAGTTTCTGTTAGTCCATAACCTTGAAGAGTTGGTAGACCAATGGCATTTAGGAAATATCCAACTTCTTTATCTAATGCACCTCCACCAGATACAAATGTTTTAAGAGAACCACCAAATTGTGATTTTATTTTTTTTCTAACTAATTTTTCTAGCATGCTATCTTGTATTTTTTCAAAAAAGGTTAAATTTTCTTTTTTTATTTTTTTTAGACCTAATTCTAACATTTTAAATATTAAGTTTTTTTTCAATCCTGTAGCTTTTTTAAAACTTGCATTAATTTTTTGATAAAGATTTTGATAAAATCTTGGTACAGCCGTCATAATTTCTGGAGAACAATCACTCATATTTTTCACTAATTTATCAATGCTTTCTGCATAAAAAATTCTAGCAGCTACTGTGATTTGTACAAATTGGACAGTGTGCTCGTAGGAGTGTGAAAGTGGAAGCCAAGTAAGGAATCTTGGCTGTTCTTTAGTTAATAATGGTTTTAGGATATCTATTGCACCCTCACAATTATTTAAAATACCTCCATGACTTAAAATCACTCCTTTAGGATTTCCTTGTGTACCTGAAGTATAAATTATACAAGATGGATCTTTTCTTAATGCTAGAGATTTATGAATTCGTAAATTTTTTTTAATATTATTTTGGATTAAATCTTCTAAATTAATATAATCAATTTCTACACTTGGTAATTTTTCAAAAGAAAATATTTTTTTTATAAAACTTTTGTCCTTAATAATATTTTTTAATTTATTAAATTGTTCAATGTTTGAGACAAAAATTATACTTGGAGTACAGTCATTAAGAATATAATCATAGTCATTTTCTGCATAAGTTATGTAAGCTGGAACAGTTATTCCGTCTGATAACATAATAGATAAGTCTGTGATAAACCACTCAGGTCTATTTTCAGAAATTAATAAACATCTATCACCTTTTGATATTACTTTTCTTAATTCACTGGAAACTAAATTAATAAAATCGTAGGTTTCTTGCCAAGAGTAATTTTTTCTTTTATCACCTAAAGTTGATAATAAAATTTTATTTTTATCAATTTGTTTATTAAATTGATGAAAAAATAATTCAGTTAAATTATTAATTTGTTTTAAGTTCATATATTTTTTGGTGGGCAAAGAGAGAATCGAACTCTCACAGTATTGCTACTATTGGATTTTGAGTCCAACGCGTCTACCAGTTCCGCCATTCGCCCATTTATTTTTTGTTTCATAGAATATAAATAATAGTATTAAAACACTATTTATATTAAAAGAAAATATGTTTAAGAAACTATTTAATAAAACAATTAAACTGGCAGGACATAAAAATTCAAAAAAAATTTTAGGGTTTATATCTTTTATTGAGAGTTTCATATTTCCTATTCCACCGGATGTTCTTATTATTCCAATGACTATTGCCGACAGACAAAGATGGATGAATATAGCAATTATTGCTACGACAGGATCTGTCTTAGGTGCATGTTTGGGATATTTCATAGGATATGTTTTTTTTAATGAAATCGGTATTAAGATTTTTGAGCTTTACGGTGTAGATAATACTTCATTTTTAAAAGATAAAATTTCATCAGATGGAGGGGTTTTTGCATGGGCAACGTTGCTGGCTATAGCGGGTTTTACACCCATCCCATTTAAATTACTCACAATAACTAGTGGGTTTGTTCAATTTAATATTTTTTATTTTATAATTGTCTCATTTTTAACAAGAGGATCTAGATTTTTTATAATAGCTTTCTTGGTTGGAAATTTTGGTCCAGCTATGAAAACAATAATTGAAAAAAAGCTGCTTAAAGTTTCAATTATAATCTCAATTGTATTAATAGTTTTTGCTTTTTTAATTTATATATTTTTACAAAACTTTATGAACTAAAATGAACTTTATTTTAAAAAGAAAAAATATTTATTTATTAATTTTCATATACTCAATTATTGCTATATTATCTACAATCTATATTGAAAAAGTTCTTGGGTATTTACCATGTAAATTATGTATTTATCAAAGAATTCCTTTTTTAGTATCGATCTTCATTTGTTTTTTGGGATATAACTATATTAAATCTGATAGAATATTAATTGCTTTAATCATTACATTCACACTGAGCACTGCTCTTGCAGGATATCATTTTGGTATAGAAAATGGCATTTTTGATGAATATGCTGGTTGTACAAAAACAAATATAGATATCACAAATAAAGAAAAGATAATCGAAAGTCTTGGAATGGTTAAAAATTGTAAAAATGTAGAGTTTACTATTTTAGGCATATCTTTATCTGGATTGAATTTTTTAACATCTTTACTAATTGTATTATTTTCGCTAAGAACTCTTGTCTATGAAAAAGACTAACAAGAAAAAATTAGAAGAATTTATTAGAGTTGATCATGCTGGAGAAAGAGGTGCAATTAAAATATATGAAGGTCAACTTTTAGCACTGAGAACATTAAAAAAGGATCCTGAACTATTAAAATTAGTGGAAGAAATGAGAGAACATGAGCAAGAACATAGTGATTTTTTTGAAAATGAAATTAGAGAAAGAAATATAAAACCAACTAAATTTTTACCACTATGGGATTTATTAGGGGTAGGTTTAGGTTTCGGCTCAACAATATTAGGAAAAAAAGCAGCAATGTTATGTACAGCTTCTGTTGAGGAAGTAATTGATAAACATTATCAAAGTCAAATAGATCAATTACAAGATGATGAAAAAAAACTTAGAGAAAAAATTAAAAAATTTAGAGCTGATGAATTAGAACATAAAGATATTGCCTATGAGCATGGAGCAACAAAAAAAGGATTATATTCAGTGATGGATAAAATTATTAAAACTGGCTCAAAAATTGCTATAAATATCTCTGAAAAAATTTAACTAGGATCTAATTCCACATCCCAATATAAATAATCCATCCAACTGCTGTGTAGAAAATTAGGAGGAAAATTCTTCCCATTTCTATGAAGATCTTCTGTTGTTGGTTGAAAAGGCCATTGATTTAACTTCATTCCAGAATTTTTTAACAATCTTCCACCTTTTTTTACATTACATGCTGAGCAAGCAGTAACAACGTTTTCCCAATCAGTTTTTCCACCTTTTGATCTTGGAAGAAGATGGTCAAAAGTTAGTTCATCATTACTTCCACAATATTGACAACTAAACTTATCTCGTAGAAAAACATTAAATCTTGTGAAATTTGGATTTGAACGAGGCTTTATAAAAGATTTTAATGCAATAACACTTGGTAACTGCATAGAGAATGATGGGCTTCTTATCATTCTATCGTAATGACTTACAATTGAGACTCTGTCTAAAAATACAGATTTAATTGCGTCTTGCCACGACCATAATGATAAAGGATAATAACTCAATGGTCTATAATCTGCGTTAAGAACAAGAGCTGGGCATTTTTCAAGTGAAAGATTTTCATTGATCAATAAAGTCATAATAATTCAATATAATACATGTTTAATTTAATCAATGTAACAAAAAAATAAATTATATTTAAGAATTAAAATTATTTTTGATAAATTTTAATGCGTTACTTGAAGCCTCTACTGGTATATGATGGTCGCAGTCTTTGATCATTAAAGTTTCTAAACTAATATTATTGCGTGTAAAAAAATCTTTTGCTTCCAATAAATTGTAGGGTGGAACTATTTCATCTTTTTCACCATGAATTAATAAAGTTTTTGTTTTAGAAATTAATCTTAAACTAAGATCCTCTTTATCTATAATCTTTCCAGAAAATCCAACAATACAATTAAAGGGATCTTTAGAAGTTAGGCCCAAGTTTATTGACATCATGCAACCCTGACTAAATCCAGATAAACATATCTTAGAATTTTCCAAATTATATTCTGCTTTAACTTCTTCAATGTATTTTCTTAATTTATCTTCAGCTTTTTTTACTTCATTTAAAATATAATTTTTATCATTTGTTTCTAAATCAAACCATTGATAACCAATTGGATTAATTTTACATGGTTCATGTCCATTTGGGCATAAGAAGACTGTACTGGTTAAAAACCTTTTCCAATTCAAAGTTAACATACTTATATCTTTACCATCCCCACCATATCCATGAAGTAAAATTACTGCGTTTTTGATTTCAGTCCCATTTTCAGGTTTTATAATTGTTGATTCAAGGCAAAATGTCATAGATAAGTAATTATGTTTTTTTATTTTAAAAAGAAACTAAAATCAAAGTATGATTTCCGAAATATTTGTTAAAACTGCAGCAATCGTTTTGCTTGCAGCTGTAGCTGTTGTCCTAATTCTTGGAATTAGAACCCTTTTTAAAGGAGACGGAGATAAAAAAACATCAAACAAATTAATGCAGCTAAGAGTTTTACTACAATTTGTTGCTATAATTGTGCTTGTAGCATTAGCTTACTTTTATAAGAATTAATTTAATTTATTTAACCAATTTAAAAATTCATTACTGTTAAAATCTATGGAGCCAACAATTCTTGCAAACTCATAACCATATTTATCAATAAATAGTGTTGTGGGCAGTCCTCTTAACTTTAAATTTTTTGCAATTCCAGCGCCATCACCGACAAAAACTTGTAATTCTCGTATGAGCAGGTCATCAAAAAACTTCTTAGATGTACTAATATTTTCTCCACCTATATTTATTGGGATAATCTTTATTTTTTTTTCATCTTTAAGTATTTGTAAGTTGTTTAAAGATGGCATCTCCTCTCTACAAGGAGCACACCATGTTGCCCAAAAATTCAAAATAATTAATTCAGATTTAAAATCTTTCAAATTCACTTTATTTCCAGCCTCATTTAAAAAGTCAAAAAACTTAATTTTTTGTTTTTCCTCATAAATTATTAGATTTTTTATATTAGGCGCTTCTATTGAATATGAAGAACTAAATGATATGAAGTAAAGAAAAATTATTTTAAAGGATATAAATATAAATTTCATAAATCTTTAACTGAATAACATGAGTAAAAATAAAAACAATAAACCAATTTGGGGTACAAGAATTAAGAAGAATGTATCAACTTTATTTAAAAAAGTTGGAGGTTCATTACTAATTGATAAAAGACTATTTAAAGAGGATATCGAAGGATCAATTGCACACGTCGAAATGCTTCACAAGCAGAAAATTATAAATTTCAGGATAAAAAATAAGATAATTTGGGGATTAAAAAGAATTAAAAATGAAATTGTAAAAAAAAAGTTCAATTTTAATTATAATTTAGAGGATATTCATATGAATATAGAAAACAGATTATTTGAAATGATTGGTGATGATGCTGGATATGTTCATACCGCTAGATCCAGAAATGATCAGGTAATTACCGACCTTAAATTATGGTTAAAAGAAGCAACAAAAAAAATAATAATTTTATTAGATAGTACAAATTCAAATATTCTTAATCTTGCACAAAAAAATATCAGAACAATTATGCCAGGATTTACACATTTAAAAAATGCACAACCATTATCTTTAGCACATTATCTACTAGCATATGTTGAAATGTTTAAGAGAGATAAGAAAAAATTTAAGAATAATTTAGAGTTTTTAGATGAAAATCCTTTAGGTGTTGGAGCTTTATCTGGTACTTCTTTTAAAATTGACAGAAATTACACCACGAAAAAACTTAAATTTAAAAAACCAACAAACAATTCTGTAGATACTGTATCTGATAGAGATTTTGTATTAGACTTTTTGTATTCTTCTCTAGCTTGCTCTTTACACATTTCTAGAATTGCTGAAGAGCTTATAATTTGGAATTCTGATGCATTCAACATGATAACTTTGAATGATAAATTAGTAACTGGTTCTTCGATAATGCCACAAAAAAAGAATCCTGACCCATTGGAATATTTGAGAGGTAAAACTGGAATATTTATAGGAAATATCAATTCTATGGTTTCAATATTAAAAGGTTTGCCTTTATCATATTTTAAAGATTTGCAGGATGATAAAGAAATTGTTTTTAAAACAAATGATCAATTAAAAATATCACTATCTTTATTGAATGATGTAGTAAAAAATTTAGTAATAAATAAAAAGAGTATGCTATCCCTAGCAGACAAGGGATTTACTACAGCAACAGATTTGTCTGATTATATTGTGAGAGAGCTTGGATACCCATTTAGAAAGGCATACCTACAAACAGCAAAAATAATTAATTTAGCGGAAAAAAAAAATAAAAAACTTCACGAGCTAGAAATGAAAGAAATAAATCAAATTGAGCCAAAACTTACATCAAATGTTTATAAAATACTAAATCTAGAAAATTCAATTGATTCAAAAAAATCTTATGGCGGAACCTCTTTTGAGAATGTTAAGAAAATGATAAAGAAAGAAAAAAATGAGTAAAAAATTTTTAATTATTATACTTTGTTTATATTTTGTAGTTGCTTGCGGACGTAAAGGTGATCCAGAATATAAATCTGAATTTAATAAGAATATTCAAGAAGTATTATGAGATACATAAACAGTAAATTTTTTATAGAAGGAAAAAACATTAAAAGTTTAACAAAAAAATTTAATACACCTTTATACTGCTACTCTTATAAAAATTTAAAAGAAAATATAGAGAATTTTAATAAAGCTTTTAAGGAAATTAGACCTTTAATTTGTTTTTCTGTGAAATCTAATTCTAATATTTCATTATTAAAAGAAATAAAAAAACTTGGCCTTGGAGCAGATGTAGTTTCAAAGGGTGAATTATATGCATCACTTAAAGCTGGTATTAATAAAAAAAAGATAGTTTTCTCTGGAGTTGGTAAAACGAAAGATGAAATAGAGTACGCAATTAAACAAAAAATATTATTAATAAATTCTGAGTCTTTGAGTGAAGTTTTGACTATTGAAAAGGCTGCAAAAAAATTAAATAAAGTTGTCGATATAGGGCTGAGATTAAATCCAGATACGGATGCTCAGACACTAAAACAAATTTCTACCGGTAAAAGTGAAAATAAATTTGGTGTAGATAAAAAGACATTTGTAAAAATTATTAATTTGATGAAAGACTCAAAATTTATAAACATCAAATGTTTAAGTGTTCATATTGGTAGTCAAATCTTAGACCACAAACCCTATGAAAAAATGCTAAATGTTCTTAATAAACTTTTGAGAAATTTAGATTATAAATTTGAGTTTATTGACTTAGGTGGTGGGATGGGAATTAATTATGACAATAAAACAAAAAAACTTAATTATTTAAAATATAAAAAATCAATAATTAAATTTAAAAATAAATATAATTGTAAAATAATTTTCGAACCTGGAAGATCTATAATTGGAAATGTTGGTGTACTTGCAACTAAAGTAATTTATTTAAAGCAGAATAAGACAAAAACATTTGTGATATTGGATGCAGCAATGAATGATTTGATAAGACCAGCTTTGTATAATGCAAAACATAGAATAGTTCCGTCCCTAAGAAATAAGTCGCGATCAAAGAAAATATTAGAATTTGTTGGTCCAGTATGCGAAACAACTGATAAATTTTTAACAGAAAAGAAATTTCAGAAGATAAAAGAAAATGATATTATGATTATTTGTGATACAGGCGCATATGGTTATTCATTATCATCTAATTATAATCTTAGATTAAGACCTGCTGAAATTTTGATTAAAGGAAATAAAGTACAGATTATAAGAAAAAGACAAAAAATAGAAAACATAGTCTAACTTAAAATTTGTAATGAGAAATATCCTATTTAAAAACGTATTTTTTTCTGGATTAATATTTATTTGCATTATTTTTCTTCCATCACTATTGCTACCAAAGAAAATAACTCTTTTTGGAGGTAAACTTTTTGGATACTGGTCCTCATTCTGTTTAAAAATTTTTTACTCAACCAACATAGTAATTAAAGGTAAAGAAAATATAATTAATAACGAGAACTACTTTATTGCATGCTCTCATCAATCGATGTTTGAAACTTTTTTTTTACAGACAATATTTAATTCTCCAATTTTTATTCTTAAAAAAGAATTATTAAATATTCCGATATTTGGTTGGTATTTAAGAAAGATAGATTCTATTTCTGTGAATAGAAACAAAGTTTCTAAAGAAAACCTTAATTTTACTAAAAAAATTAAACAAGCTATGGAGAAAACAAAAAGACCTGTAATAATTTTTCCCCAAGCTACTCGAGTTCAACCAGACGAAATTGTTCCCTTTAAAAAAGGAGTTGGAAGAATTTACAGAGAATTAAATGTAAAATGTCAACCCGTTGCTATTGACTCTGGAAAAGTATGGCCAAAATCTGGAAAAATAATACCCAATAAAACAATTACTATTTCTATTTTAAAACCAATTAATACAGGTATCGATGAAACAGAATTTGTAAAATTGTTGCAAAAAGAGATCTATTCTGAGCTTGGTCTTGCTAACTAACCTTTCATAGGCATTACAACGTAGATGCTATCAAAGTCTGCAGGATCTTTTATTAAAGCAGGAGAACCTGTATCTTTTAAATATATTTCAATGTTATCACCATTTAATTGGGATGCTATATCAAGTAAATATCTAGAATTAAAACTTATATCTAAATCTGTTTCAAATTTTACAGATAGGCTTTCTTTACCATCACCACTGTTAGTGTTATTAACTGATAAATCTAGATTATCTTTAGTCAAATTAAATTTTACACCATCTTTTTTATCTAGAGAAACTGATGCAACTCTATCGACAGAATTTAGAAAAGATTTAAGATTTATTTCAAGTTTTTTTTGATTCTCTCTAGGAATAACTTGAATATAATTAGGAAATTTTCCATCAATTAGTTTTGATATCAAAATACTGTTATTAAGTTCAAATTTTATTTTAGATTTAATATTCGAAACTTTAACATCACCATCATAATCTTCTAAAAGGGAGCATAATTGAAATATAGTTTTTTTTGGAAGTATTATTGGTTCAAATTCAATTTGATTTTTTAGTCTTACTTTTGAAATAGACATTCTGTGGCTATCCGTTGCAGCTGCAGTTAAAAAATTCTTATCATCTGTTTGGGTCTGATGAAAAAAAATACCACTAAGATAATGCCTTGTTTCATCATTCGAAATCGAAAATTTACATTTGTTTAAAAGTTTTAATAAGTCTTTTGAATTTATAGAAAATTCATTTTCATTAAAATTTTCATCAGTAATTGGAAATTCAGATGCATTAATTGAATTTAAATTGAATAGAGATTTATTTGATTCTAATTGTAATTTACTCTCTCCAGTGTTTTCAAAATTTATCTGACTACCAGAAGGTATTTTTCTTACAATATCAAACATAATTGATGAAGAAGTAGTTGTTTTGCCCTCATCGAAAATTTTAATATTTGAAATTTCATTTACAAAAATTAAATCTAAATCTGTTGCTGTAATTTTTAATTTTGAATTTGCTGCCTCTATCAAAATATTTGAAAGAATAGGCAAAGTGCTCCTTTTTTCTATTACACCTTGACAGTAACCTAAAGATTTTTGCAAATCTTGTTGATTAACACTAAATTTCATTTTCTTGTTTGTATAATATTTTATTCTTTAAGCTATCAATACTTAAATTTAATTCGCTATCATTCTTTCTTAATTTTTCTATTGTTTTAACTGAATGAATAACAGTTGTGTGGTCTCTATTGGCAAATGATCGGCCTATCTCTGGTAAAGATTTGGATGTTAGCATTTTTGCCAAATAAATAGCGGTTTGTCTTGGTCTTACAAGATATCTTGACCTTCTTGGAGAAAGCATTTCGTTTTTACTTATTTTAAAATATTTGCAAACTATTGTTTGAATATTATCTATATCGACTTTATTTTCAGTTAAATTTAAGAGATCCTTTAATATTACTTTTACCTCTGACATTGAAGGAGTTTTTCCATAAATTCTTGAGAAAGATACTATTCTATTAAATGCACCTACAAGTTCTCTGATACTAGTATTAACTTCTGTACTAATAAATTTTATGATTTCATCGCTAATTTTAATATTATTTGGATCATGAATTTTGAGATCATCGTTTTTAGATTTTATTATATTGTATCTTAAATCAAAATCAGCATTTTGGATATCAACTACCAATCCTCCTGAAAATCTAGATTTAATTCTTTCTTGTATTCTAGTTAATTTATTTGGTGGTCTATCTGCTGACACAATAATTTGAGATCCTTTCTCTAACAAAACATTAAATGTATGAAAAAACTCTTCTTGCATAGCTTCTTTTCCGTTCATAAATTGAATATCATCAATCAAAAATATGTCAGTATTTCTAAAATACTCTTTGAACTTTACCATTTCATTGGATTTTATCGATTTTACAAATTGATACATAAATCTTTCAGCTGATATAAACATTACTTTATTATTTTCTTTCAAACTTAAGCCAATTGCATTTAACAAATGTGTCTTACCCATTCCAACACCACCATAAATATATAGAGGATTATAGTGGGCTATTTGCTCTGAGACCTTTTTTGCAGCTTCAAAAGCTAGTTTATTACTTTTACCAAGCAAGAAATTTTCAAAGTTTTTATTTGGATCAATTCGATTATATTGAAGATATGAGTCTTTAATAAACGAAATTTTTTCATCATCAGATGAATTGACTTGATTTATGTCATTATTATTTTTGATATTTATATTCTCGTTAATTACAAACTCTATTCTGGATATATCTTTTTTATATAATTTAATTATTTGTAATATTTGATCTAAATATCTTGAGGTTATCCAATCTCTAATAAATCTTGTTGATACAGACAATAAAACATAATTCTTAAACTCGTCAACTAAATCAATTTTTTTTAACCAACTATCATAAATCTCAGAGCCAAATTTATTTTTCATTTCATTTTGTAATAATTTCCAATCAATCTTATTAATATTGTCTGATTTAATGTTAGTGAGATTATTTTTCATGAGTGTCTGTTAAACTCCTATTCATAATCCAATGCAATAAATTTATTTTTATTCTCAAAAAAAAATAAAATTTATAATTGTATAAATTAATAATTGAATCTCTTTTTAAGGACTGAAATTTAGTAATCTTTAATTTACTTTTTATATTTTGTTTTTATCTTACAGTAAAAAGATTAAGAAATTCTTTTTTAATTGAAAAAATAATCTCTAGAGTTGTAATTTTTTTAGGTAAACTAAAAGTTGTTATAAGGAATTTATTTTTTTTGTTATTCTAGAAATATTTCTTGACGCATTTTGCTTTTTTATCACTCCTGACTTAGCTATTTTAATCAATTCAGAGTTTAATTTTGGCAGAAAAGCTAAAGCCTCTTTTTTGTCCTTCTTATCAAGAATTAAATTCATTTTTTTTATTGCAGATCTAAACCTGCTTTTTCTAGACTTATTTACAGTAGTTTGACGCGATATACGTCTTATTCGTTTAATAGCTGATTTAGTGTTTGCCATAAGCGCGATTGTATATAACGAGAAATTTATACGGTCAATAGAATAATTTTTTATTTTTGACAAATATTACAAAAAAATGTCGATCTATTAGTGATAAATTTTTTTTTTATTGTTCCTTTACATCCTATAGAAAGACAACTCTTATTTTCTCTATTGTATACTTTAAAGTTATCTTGAAAAGATCCATTTTTACCAACTGTATTTTTAAAATTTCTAATACTAGACCCTCCTTTTTTTATTGCTAAATTTAAAATTTTTCTTGAATATTTTATAATATTAATACAATCATTTTCACTTAAAGATTTTGCTTTTTTTTTTGGATTTATTTTACAACTGAATAAAATTTCACTTGCATAAATATTTCCTAAACCTGAAACGAACTTTTGATCTAATAGAAAATTTTTTATATTTTTTTTTTTTTTATAAAAATATTTTTTTAAGTAATTAGAGTTAAATTTTTGAGAAAAAGGTTCTGGACCATATTTATTTACAAAATTTTTTAAACTATCCTTATTCTCTAATAATTTGAAATAACCAAATCTTCTAGGATCATTATATATAATTTTTATGTTATCAAATTCCAAAAAAACATGGTTATGTTTTTTTGGCAAATAAGGACTATGATAAAAACTTGCATTTGTTTTTTGATTTAAAACATTTTTTCTTAAAAGATGTATGGTGCCAGACATTCCAAGATGAATTAAACAAAATTTTTCATCATTTAAAACCAGTATAATATATTTTGAAAATCTCTTAACTTTTTTTATTGATTTTGATTCAAGTCTTGTTTCAAAACCTTTTTTTATATTGAACCTTAAATTCCTATTCTTAATACTTACTTTTTTTATTTTTTTTCCTGTTATTGTTCTACTTAGTGACTCTTTAACAACTTCTACTTCTGGCAATTCTGGCATTTATTATTATATTAATTAATATTATTTATTTTATGCAACAATATCTTCAAAATAAAAAAGGTCTAGTCCAAGGTGTGTTTAATAAAGTTTATGATAAATACGACATCATGAATGATTTGATGTCACTCGGAGTTCATAGAATCTGGAAAAGAAATTTAATAAATTGGATGAATCCCCAAAAAAATAAAGTTCTAGCAGATGTTGCATGTGGTACAGGTGATATAGCAAAACTTTATATCGATAATAGTTCAAATAAAAATATAGAATTATTTTGTATTGATCCCAATGAAGGAATGATGAAAAAGGGAAAAAAAAGACTATCAAATTACAAAAATATCAAGTGGATGAAGGGATCAGCAGAAAAATTGCCGTTAAAATCCAATTCATGTGATTATTACACAATTAGTTTTGGCTTAAGAAATACAAAAAATATAGATAAATCTTTAAGTGAAGCTTACAGAGTTTTAAAAACTGGCGGTAGATTTTTTTGTTTAGAATTTTCAAAAATTCAAAATTTAAACTTAGATTTGGTCTATAAAAGATACTCTAAATTAATTCCAGAAATAGGAAAATTAGTTGTTGGTGAAAAAGAGCCTTATGAATATCTAATAAAAAGTATCCAAGAATTTGTTAATCAACAGGAATTAAAGGATTTAATAGAAAAAAATAATTTTATTAAATGTGAATATAGAAATTATTCTGGTGGAATAGTAGCTATTCATTCTGGTTGGAAAATATGATTAAAAAATTATATATACTTTTTAAACTAGGAAGAAAATTAGCGAAATCTGACGCGTTAAATATATTCACAAAGTTTCACAATCCACCAATTGGAATAAAAATTTTATTCTATTTGTTATCTTTATCATTTTCAAAAAAAGATGATTCTTTTGTAAATGAGACTGAAGGAGAAAGATTATCAAACTCATTACAATCGATGGGGACGACATTTATAAAATTGGGACAATTTTTAGCAACTAGACCAGATATAATTGGAGAAAAATTGTCAAAACAACTAGAAAGTTTACAAGATCGTTTGCCTCCATTTGAATTGTCTAAAGCTAAAGAAATAATAAGAAAAGATCTAGGTGAAGAAAATTTTAATTCAATAATAAATCTGTCTGAACCAGTCGCAGCTGCATCTATAGCTCAAGTCCATAAAGCACAAATAAATGATAACAGCACGATTAAAGATGTGGCTATAAAAATTTTACGACCAAATATAAAAAAAATATTCAACGAAGAAATTGATGCTTTGATGCTTTTTGCTTTTTTAACGGAGTCAATTATCAAAAAGACAAAAAGACTTAAATTAGTTGAGGTTGTTTATTTACTAAAAGAAATAACCAACTTAGAAATGGATTTAAGATTTGAAGCTGCTGCAGCTAATGAATATTCTGAAAACACTAAAAATGACAGTGGATTTGAAGTTCCAAGAATTTATTGGAATTTCACAAGTGAAAACGTAATGACTCTAGACTGGGTTGAGGGTATCTCTATAAGAGAAACAGAAGAGTTAGAAAAAAGAAATATAGATACCAAAAAAATTGCATCAGATATTATTCAACATTTTTTAAGGCATGCTGTCAGAGATGGTTTTTTTCATGCAGATATGCATCAAGGTAACATTTTTATAAATAATAGTGGTCAAATAGTACCTATAGATTTTGGTATAATGGGAAGGCTAGATGATTTAAGTAAAAAATTTCTAGCTGAGATTTTATATGGATTTATAAGAAGAGATTATAAAAAAGTAGCTGAAGTTCATTTAGATGCAGGGTTAGTTCCAAAAGAAGTGCCTGTTGATGATCTCGCCCAAGCACTAAGATCAATAGGAGAACCAATATTCGGTCAGTCAATTAAAGATATATCTGGCGGTAAATTACTCAAACAACTTTTTGATGTGACAGAAAAATTTAATATGCAAACTCAACCACAGTTGCTTATGCTACAGAAAACCATGGTAGTAGTTGAAGGTGTTGCAAGAAGATTAAATCCAGAGACAAATATTTGGGAAACTTCAAGACCTGTTCTTGAAAAATGGCTTAGAGAAACAAAAGATCCTATTACCACATTAAACGAAACTCTTAAGAATTCTGCAGAAGTTATAAAAAGACTTCCAGAAATGCCTCAGATAATGGATAAGGCAAACCAAGCATTAACATTTCTTGCAAGTGGTCAAATTCCACAGAATACAAATACTTATAATGATTTAAATACAAAAAAATCTGAAATGGTAGCTTTCAGAAATCAATCAATCATTGGTTTATTATTACTTGTAATTTTAGGATTAGTAGTATTTTAATCTCGACGATGAATTATTTTGAGAATAAAAAAATACTGTTAATTATATGTGGTGGAATTTCTGCTTATAAAAGTCTTGAATTAATAAGATTACTTAAGAAAAATGGTGCCTGTGTAAAAACTATATTAACAAGAAACGCAAAAGAATTTGTAACTCCACTATCTGTTTCGTCTCTTTCCCAAGAAAAAGTTTATGATGATATATTTAGTGTAGAAAACGAAGCTGAGATGGACCACATATCTTTATCGAGATGGGCTGATGCAGTATTAGTTGCGCCTATTACAGCTAATACCATATCAAAAGTAGCTTCAGGTAATGCAGAAGATTTGGCGTCTACTGTTTTATTAGCCTCAAACAAACAAATATTTTTAGCACCAGCAATGAATGTAAGAATGTGGGAACATCCTTCTACTAAAGAAAACATTATAAAATTAAAAAGCTTTGGATACAAAATTATTGGGCCAGAGATAGGGGATATGGCATGTGGTGAATACGGTGAAGGTAAAATGACAGAGCCAAGTGAAATAACCAATTCGCTTAAAAATTATTTTTCTTATTTAAATAAAAATAAAAAATTAAAAGCTTTAGTAACTGCTGGACCAACTAATGAGTATATTGATCCTGTGAGATTTATTACAAATAAATCCAGTGGCAAACAAGGGTATGAAATAGCTAAATGTCTTAGAGATAATGGATTTGATACTACGCTTATTTCTGGAAGAACAAGTATTAAACCTTTGGATGGTGTTAACTTCATAAGTGTTGAGACAGCTGAAGAGATGTTCAAAGAAAGTTTAAATAATCTACCAACAGATGTAGCTATTTTTTCAGCAGCTGTTTCTGATTTTAAAGTGAAAAATTATAAAAGTACAAAAATTAAAAAGAGCGAGGAGTTAAATCTACAGCTAGAAAGAAATATCGATATTTTAAATCATATATCTAATCATAATTCATTAAGACCAAAAATAACGATTGGTTTTGCAGCAGAAACAAACAATGTTTCAATAAATGCAAAGAATAAGTTGAATGAAAAAAATTGCGACTGGATAATTGCAAATGATATCTCAGATCAAACTATAGGATTTGAGTCAGATTTTAATAAAATTTCCATATTTTATAGAGATAAACCAGAGGAAAATTTTGAAAAGATGAGTAAGTCATTAGTCGCTGAAGAGATAGTCAAAAGAGTAGTTCAACAAATTAATTAAATTGATGGTGAAAGTCCTAATTAAAAAATTAGACAGCAGAGTAAAACTGCCAGAATATAAAACAACAGGTTCATCAGGACTAGATTTGACTGCATTTATTGAAAAGAAAATAGTAATAAAACCTGGAGAAAACGCTTTAGTGCCAACAGGTATATCGATTGCAATACCTGAAGATACCGAGTTTCAGATCAGACCACGATCAGGTTTGGCAGCTAAAAATAATATAAGTGTTTTAAATACTCCTGGAACAATTGATAGTGACTATAGAGGAGAAATAAAAGTAATTTTATTTAACCATGGAGATAAAGACTTTACAGTAAATAACAACGATAGAGTTGCTCAAATGATATTAATGCCAATTCTAAAAGTGGATTTTGAAACTGTAGAAGCTTTGCCTGAGACAATTAGAGGTTCGGGTGGATTTGGATCAACAGGTAAGTGAAAAATTCATTATCAAAACGAAAACTCGAAAGATACTCTAGACAAATAATACTTAAGGATATTGGTATAATAGGACAAAAGAAAATAATTAATTCAAAAGTTTTAATTATAGGAATTGGTGGATTAGGTAGTCCAGTTGCAGATTTGTTAGCTAGATGCGGTGTAGGGTATATAGGTGCTATTGATCATGATAAAGTAGATATTTCAAATCTTCAAAGGCAAATCTTATATACTTCAAAAGATGTTGGAAAATTTAAGGTTGATATCTTTAAAAGAAGAATAAAGTTAATTAACAGAGATGTAAAAGTCAAAATTTTAAAAGAAAAAGCATCCGAAAAAAATTTAAATAAAATTGTTAAAGATTTCGATATTATTGTAGATGGCACAGATAATTTTAAAACTAAATTTTTAATAAATAAATTTTCATTAAAATATAAAAAAAAATTAATAGTTGGAGCTATTAGTAAATTTGATGGACATATTTTTTCATTCGATTTTAATAATAAATCAAGTCCATGTTTAAAGTGTTTTTATCAATCAGAACCATCTGATGAAGTTTTAAATTGTGAAAGTGAAGGAATATTAGGAACTACATCAAACATAATTGGAAGTATGCAAGCAAATGAAGTTTTAAAAAACATAATTTCATCAGATAAAAGTCTTCACTCATCAATTCTGGTTGTTAATCTGAAAAAACTTGAATTTAGAAAAATAAAATTTACTAAAAAAAAAGGTTGTTCGTGCAATTAATCTTGAAAATTTTAATCATAATATTTTTTACCTCGAGTGCCATTTCTAAAGATAATGAAAAATTTTTAATGCTTAAGAATGATAGGGTAAACGTAAGATATGGCCCAAGTTTTGATTATCCAATAAAGTTTATTTACAAGAAAATAAACTTACCAGTAAAAGTGATTGATAAAAAAGAAAATTTTAGAAGAATAATTGATAATAAAAAGAATGGTGGGTGGATACATATATCTCAATTAAAGCAATCAAAATCCTTTATAACTGTATCAAATAAAATTCTATTCAAAAAACCAACTAAATTTTCTAAACCCTTGGCTAAAATAGAAACTGGAAGATTATTGTTGGTAAAAAAATGTGAAAGAAATTGGTGTTTAGTAGAAACAAAAAGTTTTAAAGGGTGGGTTGACGAAAAAAATCTTTGGGGAAAAAACAACTAACCCTTTAAGTTTTATTTATTAACTAATTATTTTTGTTGAACACAAACGTCTTTGATTACTGGAGCATTTGCACAATCTGCACATTTAGTCTTTTGAACAATACATCCATCATCAAGAATTTCAACATCAACTATTTTATCACACTTGGAACAAGTTGAAGAAATTGTTAATCCACATTTTTTACAATTATAATTTTCTGTTTGCATATTTTGAAATTAAATATGAAAAAATTATTTTCAACAAATATCCTTGCGAATAATTATTATTTACGCATTTTTTTTGCGAATAATTATTATTACTACAAATTATCCTTATAAAATTTTTTCAATTTTTTTATTGATAATGATTATTATTAACGTTTTGATCTACTTGCCCACCACTTGTCTAAAACGAAATACCAAATAGAATTAGCTATTGGTTCTACAATTGCATCAGTCAATGCTATCATAAAAGATACATCGGCAACCAACATCAAAACTGTTATGGCAATTGCAAAGTGACCAATCGTATAAACTACTGTTCTTAAAATAGAACCTCTATTATTCGAATAGATCTGACCAGCAGCTTTAAAAATTCCGTTAGTAACTTCCATTATTATTTAAACGGGCTTTCAAGTACACAAGCAACTAAATGCACTCTGGCCTGTTCTCCTCCATTAAAAAAGTTATGATATTTTGTATTATTAGTAATCCATACATGGCCATCTGCTGGTAAATGTTTTGCAACATTTTCAATGACCATTGAACAACCTGCATTAGTTACTATTGGAACATGCAATCTACACTCTGGGTCTTTATGCCAGCTTAGTGTTGATCTTGGCTCTTTTAACAAAAGCCTTACCCTTCCTAGTTTAAATTTTTTGCTTAGGATTTTATAAACTTCTTTAAAATAAGTATTCTCAAATTCAGGTACTAATTGAGTATATTTTGCCTCGTCAATATCAATATCTCTTGCAACTTCTTTGCCTGTCTCATCAGCAATAGTCCAATATTTTCCTCTAATGTTATTTCCCTTAATTGACTTTTCATCATTAGGAATTTGATTTAAAGCAATTGCACCAAAGTGCGTAACGCCTGGTGAATTAAATTTCTTTTTCTCCAAAATTAGATTTAGATCATTTCTTAACTTTGAGATATCAAATTTGATTTCAGGAACTTTATAAAAGTCTTCGAACGATAGTGATGTCATTTTTCCGCTTTCTTCTATACTAGTTTAATCTTAAATCAAATCTATCTGCATTCATCACTTTGACCCATGCAGATATAAAGTCTTTAACAAATTTGTTAGATGAGTCTTTACAGGCATATACTTCAGCTAATGCTCTTAATTGAGAATTTGAACCAAAAATAAGATCAACTCTTGAACCTTTCCACTTAGTTTTTTTAGACATTCTATCTTTGCCAACAAAATATTGTTCAGATTTGTCAGTTTCTTTCCAAGTGGTACCCATATCAAGAAGATTTACAAAATAATCTGTAGATAGAGTTCCAGGTTTTTTAGTGAAAACTCCGTTTTTTGAACTATCATAGTTTGTATCTAAAACTCTCATTCCTCCTACGAGAACTGTCATCTCTGGTGCAGTTAATCCCATTAATTGTGCCTTATCAATTAATTTTTCTTCAGCTGATACATGAGATTTACCTTTTTTTATGTAGTTTCTAAAACCATCAGCTTGTGGCTCAAGCAATCCAAATGAGTTTACATCTGTCTGGTCTTGTCTCGCATCTCCTCTTCCTGGAGTAAATGGAACCTGAATTTTATGACCAACTTTTTTTGCTGCCAACTCTATTCCTACATTTCCACCTAATACTATAAGATCCGCCATTGAGACAGATTTTTTATTTGTATCAAATTTTTTCTTAATTTTTTGTAAAGATTTAATTACCTTTGAAAGTTTTTTAGGGTTATTTACTTTCCAGCTTCTTTGGGGCTCAAGCATAATTCTTGCGCCATTTGCTCCACCTCTTTTATCAGATCCTCTGTATGTGGAAGCAGAAGCCCATGCGGTTGATACTAGATCAGAAACTGAGATTTTTGATTTTGTAAGCTTTGATTTTAAATCTCTTATATCTTTTGATTTAAGTTTATATTTTGGTTTATCTATAGGATCTTGCCAAATTAATTGTTCTTTTGGAACTTCGCTACCTAAATAACATGCTCTCGGTCCCATGTCTCTGTGAGTAAGCTTAAACCAAGCTCTTGCAAATGCATCTGCAAACTCATCAGGATTTTTATAAAAGTTTCTGGATATTGGTCCATAATTTTTATCAACCTTAAGTGATATATCTGTCGTTTGCATCATTGGAGGATGCATTTTACCCTTTGCATGAGCATCAGGAACCATCTTTATATGTTGACCATTTTTCTTTGGTGTCCACTGAAATGCACCAGCAGGTCCTTTTGATAATTCCCAGTCGTGGTTAAATAAACAATCGAAATAACCCATGTCCCACTGGATTGGATTTTGTGTCCAAGCACCTTCAATTCCACTACTTATTGCATCAACACCTTTTCCAGATTTATAATTACTATTCCAACCAGTAGATTGATCTTGAATCCTTGATGCTTCTGGATCAGGACCTTTATGAGTTTCTGGCGCCGCACCATGAGATTTTCCAAAAGTGTGGCCTCCTGCAACTAGTGCAACAGTTTCATAATCATTCATTGCCATTCGTCCAAATGTTTCTCTAATATCATGAGCCGCTTTTAAAGGATCGGGATTAAAATCTGGACCTTGAGGATTTACGTAGATTAATCCCATATGTGATGCTCCGAGAGGTTGTTCTAAATCTCTTTTTTTTGTGTATCTATTAACACCCAACATTTCTTTTTCTGATCCCCAATAAATATCATCTTCTGGTTCCCATATATCGGTCCTTCCGGCGCCAAATCCGAAAGTTTTAAATCCCATTGAATCTAATGCAACATTTCCAACTAATATAAATAGATCTGCCCAAGAAATTCTTTTTCCGTATTTTTGTTTAATTGGCCATAAAAGTAATCTTGCTTTATCTAAATTAACATTATCTGGCCATGCATTTAAAGGTGCAAACCTTTGATTGCCTGTTCCTGCTCCACCTCTACCATCACCTGTTCTGTATGTGCCTGCTGCATGCCATGCTAATCTAATAAATAAAGGACCATAATGACCATAATCAGCTGGCCACCATTCTTGTGAGTCCGTCATTAATTTGTTTAAATCTTTTTTTAGAGCTTTGTAGTTGAGTTTTTTAAATTCATTTGAATAATTAAATTTTTTCTCCATTGGATTTGATAAATTCGAGTGCTGACTTAAAATTTTCAAATTCAAACTGTTTGGCCAAAAATCTCTGTTTGTTTGTCCTCTTCCAGCGCTAAATTTTGCTGGTGTACCTGCTCCCGTAAATGGACATTTTCCTAATTCTTTAGATGTAAAAGATTTGTTTTTAAAAATTTCCGCACTCATTTTTATTGCTCCTATAGTATTAATAATTTAATATCGTTTTTTATAATTATTCTAAAGAAGAATGTCAATGAGTTAGAATGGTTATAATCTAGATTTTAGTCCTCTAATTTAACTAGAACTTCAACAGATTTAATTTTTTTTCCAGGAATAGATTTTTGAATATCAATAGGTCCAACATCCTCATTTTTTAAATCAATAAGCTTTTCTTCTTTAACGTCGAAGAAGTGGTGGTGATCTGTGACATTTGTATCAAAATAAGTTTGATCAGAATTAATAGGTATTTCTTTTAAATATCCTTTTTTATGAAATGCATGAACCGTATTATAAACAGTTGCTAAAGAAACTTTTTCTCCAGTTTTATCTTTAATTAGATTGAATAAGTCGCTTATAGTGAAATGAAAAGTTTTCTCTCTATTAAATAAAACCTCACATATATTTATTCTTTGTTTGGTCGGTCTTAAACTAGAGTTTCTTAGTTTTTCAATAAATTCTTGTTTACTAGTCATAAGCAAATTAAAACTATTCTAAACTATTTCTATATTATAATGTACCATAATCAAGTAATAAGATTACAAAATTATGAAAAAAAGTTCCTTTAATTACAATGAACTTATTGAGTGTGCTAATGGTAAATTATTTGGTCCAGGAAACGCAAAGTTGCCATCTCCGCCCATGCTGATGTTTGATAGAATTACAGAAATTAATGAAAGTCAGGGTTTTTATAAAAAAGGATCTATGAAAGCCGAACTTGATATTAAGGATAATTTATGGTTCTTTGATTGTCATTTTAGGGAGGATCCGGTTATGCCAGGTTGTCTTGGTTTAGATGCTATGTGGCAGCTAGTTGGCTTTTTTCTTGGTTGGCTGGGAAATCCAGGAAGAGGTAGAGCATTAGGTGTAAGCACAGTGAAATTCACTGGTGAAGTTCTTAAAAACGTCAAAATGGCGACATATGAAATAGATATAAAAAGAATTCTTATTAAAGGAGAAACAACTGTAGGTCTTGCAAATGGAATATTACTTGCTGATGGAAAAAAAATTTATAGTGCAGAAAATCTTAAAGTAGGATTATTTAAATAATGAAAAGAGTAGTTGTAACAGGACTTGGTGTAGTTTCATGTTTGGGAAATAACCAAGATGAAGTTTATCAATCTTTAGTTAATACGAAATCAGGAATAACATTTTCTGAGGAATACAAAGAACATAATTTAAAGAGCCATGTTCATGGTAAACCTAATATCAAATTAGAGGATTACATTGATAGAAAAGTTATTCGTTTTATGGGTGCTGGATCAGCATATAATTATGTTGCTATGAGTGAAGCAGTTAAAGACTCTGGATTAGAGGAAAATGAAGTTAGTAATATTTCAACTGGGATGGTAATGGGATCTGGAGGACCATCAATTGAAAATGTGATTTTAGCATCAGATAAAACTAGAGAAAAAAATCCAAAAAAAATGGGTCCATTTATAGTTCCAAGAACAATGGCAAGCACTGCTTCTGCTACTCTTGCAGTTCCATTTAAAATAAAAGGTACTAATTACACAATAAGTTCTGCATGCGCTACCAGTGGTCATTGTATTGGTAATGCAATGGAACTTATTCAATTAGGAAAACAAAATATAATTTTTGCAGGTGGAAGTGATGAGGTTCACTTTGCGATGACTGCAATGTTTGATGCAATGACTGCACTATCCTCAAAATATAATGATACCCCTGAAAAAGCTTCAAGACCATATGATAAAACAAGGGATGGTTTTGTTATTGCTGGCGGAGGTGGAGTTCTTGTTTTAGAGGAATACGAGCATGCTAAAGCAAGAGGAGCCAAAATATACTCTGAACTAACAGGTTACGGAGCAACCTCAGATGGTTACGATATGGTTGCACCATCTGGTGAGGGAGCGGTGAGATGTATGAAAATGGCTCTATCAACTTCAAAAAATAAAATTGACTATATTAATACTCATGGAACATCAACACCTGTAGGAGATATTACAGAGTTAAAAGCAGTTGGTGAGGCTTTCCCAGACTATAAACCAAAGATAAGTTCAACAAAATCTTTGTCAGGTCATTCATTAGGTGCAACTTCAGTTCACGAGGCAATTTACAGTTTGATAATGATGAAAAATAATTTTATTTCAGCATCAGCAAATATTTCAGAAATGGACGATGAAGCAAAAAATTATCCAATTGTTACACAAGTCGAAAAAGATTTAAATTTAAACGCAATTATGTCTAACAGCTTTGGTTTTGGTGGAACTAATGCAACATTAGTGTTTGAGAAAGTTTAGATCTATGAGTTTAATGAAGGGAAAAAAAGGTCTTATCATGGGCGTTGCCAATGAAAGATCTATTGCATGGGGTATATCGCAAAAATTAGCAGAAGCTGGAGCAGAGTTAGCTTTTACATATTTAGGTGATGCATTAAAAAAAAGAGTTGTTCCACTTGCAGAAAAACTAAATTCAAATGTAACATTTAGTTGTGATGTGGAAAAAAAAGAAGAAGTTGTAAAACTTTTCGAAGATGTGAAAAGTCAATGGGGAGAAATTGATTTTGTTGTGCATGCAATTGCATTTTCAGATAAGTCTGAGTTATCAGGAGAGTATTTAAATACAACTAGAGAAAACTTTTTAAGAAGTATGTTAATATCTTGCTTTTCGTTTACTGAAGTTGCTAGAGAGGCATCTAAAATAATGAAGCAAGGTGGTAGTATGATTACTTTGAGTTATGAGGCAAATAAAGCCATACCTAATTATAATGTAATGGGAGTATGTAAAGCTGCACTAGAGTCTAGTGTTAAATACCTTGCAAGGGATCTGGGAGCAAAGAATGTTAGAGTTAATGCAATAAGTGCGGGACCAATTAAAACTCTAGCAGCTTCTGCTATTGGGGATGCTAAATTTCTTTATAAGTGGAATGCTGATCATTCGTTCTTAAAAAGAAATGTTGACAATCTTGACGTAGGAAATTCAGCATTATATCTTTTAAGTGATATGGCAGGTGGTGTTACTGGTGAAATTCACTATGTAGATGCTGGTTACAATAAAGTCGGAATGCCAGATCCTAAGAATATTAGTCAAACTTAGTTAAATTATGACACAACAAATTAGTCTTTATCTAACCAGTATTATATTTGGAATTATGCTCTTCTTTTCTTTTGTTGTAGCACCTGTTACATTCACAGCATTAAATGAGGAAAATGCTAGAAAATTCATAAGAAAAATATTTCCTTATTACTACACTGTTAATTTAGCTATTAGTGTTTTAGTTTTAATTTTATTTATAATTCTGAAAATTTTTTCCTTAGATTTTTATTTAATATTAAGTGTTGCAGTATTATTTGCTGTATCAAATTTTGTACTAATGCCAATGATAAATAAGTTCAGAGATGAAAAGCAGGATAAAAAATTTAAACAATCACACTTTATTTCTGTTGTAATAAATTTTGTACAAATGATTTTGTTAGTAATTATCTTAATTTAAAAAGAACTAGTTATACCTAGGCCAACAGCTATAAAAATACCTAACCAAATTAAGCCTTTAATAAAAAAAAATGCAAAACTACCGAGTAATAAATATCTTCCATATTTATTTTTCTGTAGTTCTAACTTAAAGTTTTTTAAAAGCTTCATTTTGTTAAAATTTATTACAATGTTTTTCTACTTGATTTTTTCCCACTCTTTCATTCCACCAGTAATATTTTTGACATTTTTAACTCCCATGTCTTTCATAGTTTTGGTTGCTAATGTTCCTTGTCCACCAACACCACAAAAAACCACATATTCTTTATCAGGATTATTTTTAAATATGTCATTTTCTAGAGGACTGCCTTCTGCTAAATAAAATTCTAGTAAACCTCTATCTAAATGAATTGCATTACCGATTGTTCCTTTTGAAAAACTTTCTTTATCCCTAACATCGATAAATTGAACATTTGGGTCATTTAGCTTTTCTTTTGCATCACTAGCACTGATATTTTCAATTTCATTGCTAACACTCATCAAATCTTCAAATTTTTTCATATATGTTTCCTTTATTTAAATAGATGCCTGTTTTATTGATAACTTAACTTTACCTCTATCAAAGCCAATTACTTTTACCTTAACCTCATCTCCTTCTTTGACAACGTCTGTTACTTTTGCAACTCTTTTATCTGCTAGTTCTGAAATATGAACTAGACCATCTTGTTTTCCCAGAAAATTAACAAATGCTCCAAATTCCATAATCTTCATAACTTTTCCATTATAAATTTTATTGAGCTCAGCCTTTGCAGTTATATCTTTAATCATTTGCATAGCTTTGTTTCTAGATTCCTCATCTGGAGCTGCAACTGTAACTTCTCCTTCGTCATTAACATCAACTTTTGCCCCAGACTTTTCAACAATTTCTCTTATTGTTGCTCCACCTTTTCCAATAACGGCAGCAATATCTTTTTTATCTACAGTGATTTTCTCCATTTTCGGTGTATGTTTGCCTACATCATCTCGGGATTTGCTTAGAGCTTTATTCATCTCTCCCAGGATATGAATTCTCCCGTCTTTCGCTTGATTCAAAGCTTGTTCCATTATTTCAAATGTTATACCTGTAATTTTGATATCCATTTGAAGAGATGTTATTCCATCTTTAGTGCCGGCAACTTTAAAGTCCATGTCACCAAGGTGATCTTCGTCCCCAAGGATATCTGATAATACACTAAAATCATCTCCCTCTTTAATCAATCCCATTGCAATACCTGCTACTGGTTCTTTGATTGGAACTCCTGCATCCATTAAAGCAAGTGAAGAACCACAAACAGTTGCCATAGACGATGAACCATTAGACTCTGTTATTTCTGAAACAATTCTGAATGTGTAAGGAAAACTTTCCTTAGACGGCAAAGATGAATTAATTGCTCTCCAAGCTAATTTACCATGCCCAATTTCCCTTCTACCAGTTCCTATTCTGCCAGTTTCACCAACAGAAAAAGGAGGAAAATTATAATGAAGCATAAATCTTTCTTTTTGTAATCCATCTAAACTTTCAATTCTTTGTTCATCATCTGATGTTCCAAGAGTGGTTGTTACAATTGCTTGTGTTTCACCTCTAGTAAATAATGCTGAGCCATGTACTCTTGGTAATATTCCTACTTCACACATTATTGGTCTTACATCTGCAAGACCTCTTCCATCAATACGGTTTTTATTTTTTAGGATATCAGTTCTTACAATTGTTTTTTCTAAATTTTTAAGCTGTGAATTTACATCGAGGTCAGAATATTCCTCATTTTCTTCGTACAATTTTTTAGCCTTCTCAGTAATTTCAGATATCTGATTTGATCTATCTTGCTTGTCCCTTGTAGAAAAAGCTTTTTTCAAATCTTCAGTAAATTCTTCCTCTAATTTCTTTTTTATCTCTGAAAGGTCTTTTTTCTCAACAGTCCAATCAGGTTTTCTACATTCTTTCGCAAGATCTTCTATCATTTCTATTATTGGTACGAACCCATCGTGTCCAAACTTAACAGCATTTAACATTACTTCTTCTGATAAACCATTTGCCTCAGACTCAACCATTAAAACAGCATCTTTTGTTCCGGCTACAACAAGATCTAGTTTTGATTCTTTTAGTTGTTCTTTGCTTGGATTAAGCACGTATTCTCCTTCAATATAGCCAACTCTAGAAGCGCCAATAGGGCCCATAAATGGCATACCTGAAATAGCTAAAGCTGCAGATGATGCAATGATAGATAAAATATCAGCTTCGTTCTCTTTATCATAAGATATTACAGTTGGTAATAATTGTACTTCATTTTTAAATTCATCTGGAAACAACGGTCTTATAGGTCTGTCTATTAATCTTGAGATTAATGTTTCACTCTCTGTTGGTCGAGCTTCTCTTTTAAAATAACCACCTGGAATTTTACCTGCTGCATAATATTTTTCTTGATAGTTGACTGACAAAGGAAAATAATCCATATCTGGGTTTACTTTTTTTGCTCCAACAACAGTAGCTAACACTACTGTTTCACCACATTGAGCAATAATTGCTCCATCTGCTTGTCTTGCTATTTTACCTGTTTCTAGGCTTAATTTTTTTCCTTCTATTTCTATTTCTTTCTTTACTACTTTAAACATTTATTTCCTTAAATTTAATTTTGATATTACTTCTTTATAAGATTCTATTTTATTTTTTTTCAAATAATCTAATAATTTTTTTCTTCTATTTACTGCTCTTAAAAGTCCAACTGATGAATGTTTATCTTTTTTGAACTGTTTAATATGCTTGGACAAGTTTTCAATTTTATCTGTTAATTGTGCAACTTGAATTTCTGAAGAACCAGTATCCTTATCATGGATTGCTAATTCTTTTGCCTTATTTATCATTTTCTTTTCCTTATTTATTTGTTTGTTTTATTAAATTTTCAATTTTTTCCGCATAATCAAAAGAATTATCTTTTACAAAAAATAGTTTTGGTAAAAATTTCATTACTATCTTTTTTGATAAAACTTTTCTTATTACAAATGAAAATTCTTTTAATTTAGCAACGACCTCTTCAGCATCTTTTCCGCCTAAAGGCATTACAAAAATTTTTGCTGTCTTTAAATCTGGAGACATTCTTACTTCAGTGACTGTTATTTCTTTAGTAGATAGGTTTGGCAATTTTGCTTCATCTCTTATAAATAACATTCCTAGCGCCTGTTTAATCATTTCGCCAACTCTTAGTTGTCTCTGGGTAACTGGTTTCCCTAAATTAGTCATTATATTGTTCTCTCTGTTATTGTAGAATTATAAACCTCAATTACGTCATTTTTCTGAAAATCGACAAAATCTTTTAGTGTTATTCCACACTCTAAACCAGCAGATACTTGTTTAGTTTGGTTTTTTTCCCTGAATATTGAGCCTATTTTTCCATTGAAAATTATAGCTCCATCTCTAATAACCCTAGCGCTAGAATCTTGAGTAATTTCTCCATCTGTTACTTTTGAGCCTGCAACCTTGCCAACTTTTGAAACTTTAAATATTTCCAATATCTCTGCAGTTCCAATAATCTTTTCATCTACTTCTGGTGTTAGTAAGCCAGACATTTTATTTTTTATAAAATCTAAAACTTCATAAATAATATTAAAATTAGAAATTGAAATTTTTTCTTGTTCAGCCCTTTTTTTAGCTTCTTTGCTAGGTTTTACATTAAAGGCTATAATTACAGCTTTAGACGCTTTTGCTAATGTCACATCCGTTTCTGTAACCATTCCAATATCTGATAAAAGTATTTTTGGCTTTACCTCATCATGTTTAATTTGATTTATAGCACTTTTTATAGCTTCTGAGGAACCATGAACATCTGATTTTATAATAATATTTAATTCCTCAGATGATGTGTCTTTAAAAGCAGAGTCTTGTGTGACAAAGGATAATGGATTTTTGCTCTCTTTTGACTCTTGTATTCTGCCATCAGATAAAGATTTTGCTTCTTTTTCAGATTTTAGAACAATAAAGTCATCTCCTGATTTTGCCGCTCCATTAATTCCTAGTATCTCAATTGGTGTTGAAGGTTCAGCTGAAACGATTTGATTCCCCTGATCATTTATTATGGCTCTAACTTTTCCCCACTTTAAACCGCTAACAAAATAATCACCTTTTCTTAAAGTGCCTGCAGTAATAATTACATTTGCAATTGGTCCTCTTCCTATATCAATTTTAGACTCCAATACTATACCCTTTGCATCAGTATCAAAATCTGTTTTTAGGTCTAATATCTCTGCTTGCAAAATAACACTTTCAACTAATTTATCTAAATTTTGTTTTGTTTTAGTTGATATTTCTACCATCAATGTATCTCCTGATAAATCTTCAGCTATTAGTTCATATTCTAAAAGTTGATTTTTAATCTTTTTTGGGTCAGCTTCAGGAAGGTCACATTTATTTATTGCAACAACAATTGGTACTCTGGCAGCTTTTGCATGTTTTATTGACTCTATTGTTTGAGGTTTAACCCCATCATCAGCAGCGACTACAAGGATTACAATATCGGTTAACTTTGAACCTCTTGCTCGCATTTCGGTGAATGCTGCATGACCAGGAGTATCGATAAAAGTTATCTTATTTTTTTGATGTGTTATCTGATATGCACCGATATGTTGCGTAATACCTCCAAATTCAACAGAAACAACATTAGCTTTTCTCAGTGTATCTAAAACAGATGTCTTACCATGATCTACATGACCCATAACCGTTACGATTGGAGCTCTACTTTTTAGATTTTGGGTTTTTATTTCTTTAATTTTTTCTAAGATTTCCTCTGCTTTTTGCTCTTTAACAGGGTTATGTCCAAATTCTTTAACTAAATACTCTGCTGTATCTGAGTCAATTGTATGATTAATTGTTACTGTTACACCCATCCCCATCAAATGTTTTATTATACTGCTAGACTGCTCGGCCATTCTATTCGCTAATTCTCTTATGGTAATCACCTCAGGTATATTAATATCTCTTTTAACTGGTTTAAAATTTTCCTTTAACTCCTCTTTGTTTTGAGATCTGTTTTCTTTTTGCTTTGCTCTTTTTAAAGAAGCAAGACTTCTCGATCTCGTGCCTATATCATCTCCACTTAAGGCTCTAGATACTGTAAGCTTTAATTCTCTTCTTTTGCCTCCTAATTTGACAGGTTTGTTCTCTTTTTGTGAATTTTCACCTTTTAACCTTCTTGTGGCTCTTTGTTCTGCTAATTTTCTTTTTTCGAAATCAGAAGTTATTGGAGATGAAGGTTTAGAAAAATTTGTTTTTTTTGGGATAAATGTACTTTGTAATCTGCTTTCAGTTGACTTGGCACCTCTAGAAAAATTTGGTTTGCCACCAAACCTTGGGGATCTTTTTTCAATTACAACTGTATTTTTTGATTGAGATTTTGCTTGTTCAATACTATTAATTGTTTTCTTGGACGCTCCAGAAATTGATAACTTTAGTTTTTTCTTTTCCATTTTTCATCTCTCAATCTTGATACACAATGTCTCTTGCTGACATAATCAAATCATCAGCTTCTTTTTTTGAAAGAGCAAAATCTTCTAAATATCCTTTAATTCTTACTCTTTCACCCTTGACAACATCATATCCACCTGTCAATTCATCAGATGCCAAATCTGCAAAATCGTTTAGTGTTAATATTTTTTGTTCACCTAGTGTTACAAGCATTCCGGGTGTTAGACCTTTGTGATTAATTAAATCATTCTCTAACCCTAAATCTTTAATTCTTTTAGATATTTCCTCTTGGTCTTTTTCATAAAATTCTTTAGCTCTTTCAATTAATTCTTTAGCAGTCTCTTCTTCAATACCTTCTATTTTCATTAAAGCTTCAGGATTACTATCTTTAATGTCATCTATTGATGAAAATCCTTCTGCTACTAGTAATTGTCCTAACGTTTCATCTAGTTCTAAATTTTTTACAAAATTATCTGTTTTCTCTTTGAATTCAATTTGTCTTCTCTCCGAATCTTCTTGATCAGTCATGATGTTAATTTCGTAATTCATTAATTTGGTTGCCAATCTAACATTTTGGCCCCTTCTTCCAATTGCTTTGCTCAAATTCTCCTCGGTTAAAATTACATCAAGCTTTCTCCCCTGTTCATCTACATTAACTCTTTGTACCTCTGCTGGAGAAAGTGCATTTGCTACTACAACTGCTGGATCTTCTGACCAGTTGACTATATCGATTTTTTCACCCTGAAGTTCGTTTACAACTGCTTGCACTCTACTTCCCCTCATACCTACACACGCTCCCACTGGATCTAAAGATGTATCAATTGCACTAACACATATTTTAGCTCTGCTACCTGGATCTCTTGAGGATGATTTAATCTCAATAAGACCATCATATATTTCTGGAACTTCTTGAATGAAAAGTTTTTCCATGAATTTAGGATGTGCTCTAGAAAGAAAAATTTGCTGCCCTCTTGGTTCTCTTCTTACGTCTAAGCAATATGCTTTTACTCTATCACCTGCCTTTATATTTTCTCTTGGGATCATTTCATTTTTTTGAATTATTGCTTCGGTTCTTCCAAGATCAACAATTATGTTTCCGAACTCTAGTCTTTTAACTATACCACTCAAGATAGTATCAATTTTGTCTTTAAAATCGTTATATTGTCTCTCTCTTTCCGCTTCCCTTACGTTGAAACTAATTACTTGTTTTGCAGTTTGTGCTGCTATTCTCCCAAAATCAAAAGATGGCAAAGGTTGAAGAACTTCATCTCCAATTTGTTTTCCCTCATTACTTCCATTAAGTTTTATGGCATCATTAAGGGTTATTTCTAAGTTTGAATTTTCTGGTTTTTCTACAATTACTAGTTTTCTAAATATTCCAATTTCACCATTTTCTCTGTCAATTTCAACTTTGATTTCATTTTCAGATCCAAACTTGGATTTAGCTGCTTTTGCAATACCGTTTTCCATCGATCCAATAATTAACTCTTTATCAATAGATTTTTCTAATGCTACTGCTTCTGCTATTCTTATTAATTCTAATTTATCTGCTCTTCTATTTAACATTTAAAAGTCCTAAAAAAAAATGGGCCGAAGCCCATTTTGAAATTTCAATAATATTTTGGAATATATTTATTTTTTTTTAATATTCAACTTTATTTACTGTCTAAATACGTCTGATTTATCTGTCTTTTCCCATGAAAATGAGCCTTTATCATCTGGAATTCGTCCGAAGTGTCCGTAAGCTGCTGTTTTTTCATAAATAGGTTTATTTAATCCCAGCATTTCTCTTATACCCCTAGGACTTAAATCAAAATTTTCGTGAATAAGCTTTTCTACATAAATATTTTTTTCATTATCGTTATCAAACAAATCAACATAAATAGATAAAGGTTTTGATACACCAATTGCATATGCAAGTTGTATTAAACATTTTTCAGCAATTTTAGAAGCAACAACATTTTTTGCTAAATATCTTGATGCGTAAGCAGCTGACCTATCGACTTTCGTTGGATCTTTTCCCGAAAATGCACCTCCTCCATGTGGTGCGGCTCCACCATAGGTGTCAACAATAATTTTTCTACCAGTCAAACCACTATCACCATCAGGACCTCCAATAACAAAATTTCCCGTTGGGTTCACATATATTTCCTTTTCATTCAATGAACTTAATAATTCTTTTGGTATTGATCTTTCTATATAAGGTATTACCAGTTCTCTAACTAGGGCTTGATTGACATCTGGAGAGTGTTGTGTCGATATAACTACAGATTTTACTGATGATGGTTTACCGTCTTTATATTCAATCGTAATTTGGCTTTTTGAATCTGGTTCTATATTTTTTAATTTACCAGATTTTCTGTCCTCAGCCATAAGTCTTAATATTTTATGAGAGTAGTGTATTGGAGCAGGCATCAGTACGTCGGTTTCATTACAGGCATAGCCAAACATAATTCCTTGATCTCCAGCACCTTCATCTTTATTTCCAGAGGAGTCTACACCCATGGCAATATCAGCAGATTGAGCATGTAAATGACTTTCAACTGAAGTTGCCTCTTTCCAAGTAAATCCTTTTTGATCATAACCTATATCTTTAATACAATGTCTTACTTTTTCTATTAAATCCTCTTTTTTAATTTCTGGACCTCTTACTTCGCCAGCTAATACAACTTTATTTGTTGTTGTTAAAGTTTCACAGGCAACTCTTGATTGAGGTTCAGCTGCCAGATAAGTATCTACAACCATATCAGAAATTCTATCGCAAACTTTATCCGGATGACCTTCGGATACTGACTCGCTAGTAAATAAGTAGTCTTTTTTCATTTATTCTCCCTAATTTTTAAAATCACAGTGAAAGTAATATAAATTAGAACAAAATAAAAGAAGATCTTATTGCCATGTTTAGCAAAATAAGTTTTATTAACACGTTTGATTTTTTTAACATCAAAATATCCTTTTTTTTTAATTTGTTTAATAATTTGACCTTTGGGATTAACAAAAGCAGATATTCCATTATTTGTTGATCTTATAACATTTTTACCTTCTTCAATTGATCTAAAGATTGAGTGAGTCAAGTGTTGTTCAGGTCCAATGGTTTTTCCAAACCAACCATCCTCAGAAATATTTAATATAAAATCATAATAATTTTTATTTGGATTGATTTTTCCTGAATAGATGATTTCATAACAAATAAGTGGAATAAATTTTAATTTATCGATTTCCAAAATTTCTCTTTTATCATCAGCTGAAAATGATTGATATCCTTGAGTTATTTTTTTTAAACCTATTCTTTTAAGAAAATTTTCAAAAGGTAAAAATTCTCCAAATGGAACAAGTTTATTCTTATTGTACTTATGCAGTAATTCTGACTCGTTATTTAAAACTATTAGAGAATTATAAATTTTATTTTGGTTTATGCTATTAATGCCCAGTATGACTTTATGGTTAATGTTATAATTTTCTTTGAAGATATCTTTAAACAATTTTAAATCTTTTAAATATATGCTTGTAATAATTCCTTCTGGGTAAATGAATATTGTTTTATTAAGGATATGTGGATCACTTAAACTAATTAATTCATTAATATTTTTTTCTACATGTTGGTTTGATAAGAATCTTTCGATGGGTATATTTGGAGAGATAACTCGAATAATGGAACTTAAGTTATCATATTTTTTTTTTTCGAAATTTTTTAAAACCAAATTTCCATACAAAAAATTAATTACTACTAAAATTAAACTAAGACTGAAAATTATAAACTTAGTTAATTTTTTATATTTAAAAAAAAATATTACTGGTAACAAAAAAATAGTTATTGATAATAAATTTAATGAATAAGTGCCTACGTAAGATAAAATTTGTAAAGAATTTATGTTATTTGAAAAACTAAAAACTAGTAAATTCCAAGGAAAACCACCAAAAATAAAACTTCTTAGAAACTCAACTCCACCAAAAAAAATTGAAAAGATTAAAATTGATGAGAATTTATTTTTTAAATTAAAAAAATTGCATAAAAAAGTACCTAAGCCATAAAATATTCCTAAAAATAGTGGGATTAATGTTAATGCAAATGGAATGATAAATTTAAAATTTGCATCAAATGTCAAAGAATTTGTAATCCAATAAAGGTTTGAAATAAAATAACCAAATCCAAAAATCCAACCTACAAAAAATGAAATAATTTTATTATTCACATAATTAATTAATATGTAAAGTAATACTGGAAGTGTTAAAAAATTAATAAAAAATAAATTGTAAGGAGGTAAACTAAATGACGTTAGTATACCTAAAAGTAAACAAATTAAAAATAGGAACACTTTATTTTCTAGAATAGAGTTCAATTTATTTTATTCAATTTTTTAAATATTAGATTTTCTTTTTTCTTCATTAGATAATAATCTTTATTTTTTTTATGGTCATGTCCTAAGAGATGTAAATAACCGTGTATCCACATTTTATCTAATTCATGATCAAAACTAGATGATTTTGCTCTTCTATTAATTATTTCAAAAGAAATGGCTATGTCTCCTAAATATAATTTATTTTTTAATTTAACTTTTAGAGGAAAAGAAAGTACATCTGTAGAAACATTTTTATTTCTAAACTTTGAATTTAAATCTTTCATTTTTTTATTATTAGTTAGCATCACAGTAAATTCTTGATTTTTATTTTTAAAGGAGCTGAATTTAGATAATTTGTTTAATTTCTTTTTGAAGTAAATTTGTGGTTTTTTTAATTTTTTTTCCCAAATTTTTTTGTCTATAACTACGTTGGCCTTAATCATTAATCTGAATTTTTATCAGAATAAGCCTTGACTATCTTGGAAACTAGTGGATGTCTTACAACATCAGTATGATCGAAATCTACAACAGATATCTCTTTTAAATGACCAAGTAATTTTTTTGATCTATTTAAACCTGACATTGTTTTATTAGGTAAGTCTATTTGGGAAGGATCACCGTTAATAACTATTTTTGAATTTTCACCAATTCTTGTTAAGAACATTTTTATTTGAGTATCAGTGGCATTTTGTGCTTCATCAAGAATTGCAAAAGAATTTTTTAAAGTTCTTCCCCTCATAAAAGCAAGTGGTGCAATTTCAATATCTCCAACTTCTATTTTTTTTTGAATTTTTTCGAAATCTAATAAGTCATACAATGAATCGTAAAGAGGTCTTAAATATGGATCAACTTTTTCTTTCATATCTCCTGGTAAGAAACCTAATCTTTCTCCTGCTTCAACCGCTGGTCTAGACAAAATGATACGATCAATTTTTTTTTCAAGTAACATTGTTAAAGCAACCGCGACAGCTAAAAAAGTTTTACCAGTTCCCGCTGGTCCTGCAGAGATAACAATATCTGATTCTTTTAAAGCTCTTATATAATTTTTTTGCTTTTCAGATCTTGGTATTACAGATTTTTTTGGAGTTTTTATTATGTATTCTACGTTTTCGCTTTTTTTTGTAACCTTCTCATCAATCATAAATTTGTTTACAGATGACTCTATATCCTTTTTTTCTAATGTTCCATTATTTAAAAATTGATCTATAAGAAAAAGAATTGCATTCTTTATTAACTCATTTTTTTCAGGAGTATTTTTTAATAAAATTGAATTTCCTCTTGAGTAAATGTTAGTATTTGTAATTTTTTCTAATTCTTTTAAGTTATTATTAAATTCTCCTAAAACACCTAAAAGTAGTTCATTGCTTTGGAATACAATACTTAATGCATTTTTTTCTGAATATACGTATTTTAGATCAGGATTAATTTTAGATTTTGCAAAATTATTCAAATTATGCTGCTTTCATTTCATCTATTACTTTACCAAATAAAGAATTTTGATTACTTTTTTCGATATTAACTTTAATTAGTTTGCCAATAAGACTTTCATTACCATCAAAAATTACTGAGTTTAAAAATTTATTTCGTCCAAAATATTTGTTTTGGTTTTTAAGTTTATTTTCTACTAGTACCTCTAAGGTTTTGCCTTCTAAAGATTTATTTAATTCTATTTGATTACTAAATAATTTTTCTTGAATAGTTATAAGCCTGTTTTTAAGTTTATAATTATCAGTTATTGCCAATTCGGATGCCTTTGTTCCTGGTCTTGGACTAAAAATAAAAGAGAATGAATTTATAAATTTAATTTTATTAACTAAATTTAAGGTTTCTTTAAAATCATTTTCCGTTTCTCCAGGATATCCGATAATAAAGTCACTAGAAAATTTTATATCTGGATTAATTTTGATTAATTTTTCATAAATATTTAAATAATAATTTACAGTATGCTTTCTGTTCATCATTTTTAATATTCTGTCAGAACCACTTTGAATTGGTAAATGAACAAAAGGCATTAATTTTTTTGAATTTTTGTAACATTCGATAAGATCATCTGTCATATCTCTTGGATGAGATGTGGTATATCTAATTCTATTTATTTCGTTATATTTACTGAGTGTATTAATAAGATCTGAAAGTCGATACTCTTTGGGTCCATCTATAAACGAATATGCATTTACGTTTTGTCCAAGAAAAGTTATTTCTCTAGATCCGTTTTTTATCAATCTCTCAGCTTCATCAATAATTCTTTTGAATGGTCTGGAATACTCTGGTCCTCTAGTATAAGGAACAACACAAAAGTGACAGAACTTATCACAACCCTCTTGAATCGTTAAAAAAGACGAAACATTCGTATTGTTATTTTTGATATTATCGAAATATCTAAACTTAGAAACTGAATCAAATTCAGTTTCTTCAACTTTATTTTCTTCCTCAAAATTCTTTAAAAGATAATTTATTTTTTGATAAGATTGCGGACCTACAACTAGATCTATATATTTTTCTCTGTTGAGCATTTCTGTATTTTCAGCTTGTGCTACGCAACCTGCAACTACCATTATTGGTTTCTTTTTATCTTTGTATAATTTCTTAATCCTTCCAATCTCATGATAAACTTTATCTTTAGCTTTATCTCTAATATGACAAGTGTTTAAAATATAACAATCAGCATCACCCTGATTTTCAGTTTTATTATAACCTATGGCTCTAACGGCATCGTATATCCTATTGGAGTCATACTCATTCATTTGACAACCAAATGTCTTTATAAAAACTTTTTTATGCATGAATTACTTTTTTTTGATTCCGTAAAGTTCTAATTTATGATCAACGAGTTTGTAGCCATATTTATCGGCAATTTTCTTTTGTAATTCTTCGATTTCTTCGTCAACAAATTCTATTATTTCTCCAGTTTTTATATCAATCAAATGATTATGATCATCATTTAGCTCATACCTTGCTTTGCCAGATTTAAAATCATGTTTTGTTAATATACCCGCTTCTTCAAAAAGTTTGACTGTTCTATAAACTGTAGCAATACTAATTTTATTATCTATTTGAGAAACTCTATTATATAATTCATCAACATCTGGGTGGTCAGATTCTCCATATGTTTTTTTAGACTCTGATATCACTCTAGCTATTATTCTTCTTTGGTCTGTGAGTTTAACTCCATTTTTTTGACATTTTTCTTCTATAGTTTCTAACATAGTATATTTTAACTCGAGTAAAGGGGTTTAATCAAATTAATATTTGTAAAATTTTTTTTATCAATTTTTACTAACTGATCTACGTCTTTATCTGTTAATTGTTCACTCAAAAATCCATATAAATCAATATTTTTTGCAAAAGCAATCCCTTTAGCAATTGCTATCGAATTTCTAATACTTGATATTTTGCCAGGACCTTGATTGACAAATATTTCACTTATCTTATCTAGATTTGAATCATGTTTATTAAGAAAATTCAAAATTAATATCATTATTTTATCAAAATTTTCTCTACTGTTTATATGAGTGGTAGTATAAGATTCTGAGTCAGTTATGAGTGAAAATAAAATTTTATCGTCTGCAGCATTAATAATTAAAGTATTCATTTTTTCTATTATTTTTTTAAACGTTAAAGCTGAAGTAGTAAATAAAAAATATTATGAAAATGAGCAAGGTATTTTAGCAATTATGTATCATAGATTTGAAGAAAATAAGTATCCATCAACAAATATAAGGTTAGACATATTTAAAAAACATATTAATTTAATAAAAGAGAATAATTTAAATTTTTATAATCCTGGTGAATTTAAAAAAAATTTTGCAAAAGTTAAGGAACAAAAGAAAATTTTACTAACTATTGATGATGCATTTACTTCATTTTATGAAAATGCTTGGCCCATTTTAAAAGAAAAAAAAATTCCATTTATTTTATTTGTTTCTACAGAAGCAGTTGGGAATAAAGGATACATGAGCTGGAACCAGATAAACGAAGTAGAAAAAGAAAACTTTGCATACATTGGTAATCACTCACATTCACACGATTATTTAACTAAATTTACTTTTCAGAAGTTTGTAGAAGATATTAAGAAATCAATTAAAATATTTAATGATAAATTAGGTTATAATCCAAGCTTTTTTTCATATCCCTTTGGTGAGTATAATTTAGAACAGAAAAATTATATTTCAAACAACTTTGAATTTGCATTTGGACAACATTCAGGTGTTATTGATTTAAATAAAGATAAATATGAACTACCAAGATTCCCTATAAACGAAAAATATGGGGAAATAAAAAGATTTAAAGAGGTAATATCTTATTTACCACTTCAGTATAGAATTATTAAACCTGAAAACAAATTTATGGATAAAGATAAAAACCCACCTAAAATGATGATAGAATTTTTTAAAGATCAAAAAAATTTAGAAAATATTAATTGTTTTTCAAATGAAGGTTCAAAATGGAGAAGAACTAAAATTGTCTTAATTGACAATATTTTAAATATTAATTTTGTAGAAAAATTTATTGAAAGAAGAGGTAGAATTAATTGTTCTTTAAAAGATGAAAATGGTTGGAGATTTTCAGGTTTCCAATTTGTTCATAACTAGATTAATTTTTTAGTCTTGTTGCTTGTAGGCATTACATTTACATCATCAAAATCTGTAAGAGAGTTTTGCTTTATAATTTTTTTTAATACATCAATGTATTGTTGCCCTGTCTCAGCATACTTATCTAAATAATTTACCAACTTTAAACTGTCTAACTTTTCATCGTTATCTCTTTGAATTGCTCTTTCTTTTCTAAATTCAATATAGCTGCTATGAGTATTTAAATTTCGCTGATATGCTCTTACTGATGCTTTAAGAACTGCAAATTTAGCAACTTTGTGTTTTGCATCTTTATCTACACCTGCTGGTCTAATACCTTCACCATTCCAGGTCCATTGTCCAAATAATGCATTACCCTCTTGTGCAAATCTTGATGTTCCCCATCCAGTTTCTTTAGCAGCTTGAGCAAGCGCTAAGGAGACAGGCACTTCATCCATTCTAACTTTTAGAGAGTAAAAATCCCCATCTCTTAAACCATATTGTTTAAATTTTTCTTTTAACCAATTCTTTTCTTTTTGCGTGTTAATATTCTTAGCCAATATTCTAAATAATTCCTTTCTATCAAGTCTAATTTTAGCATTCTCTTCAACAATTAAAGGTAAAACTATTTGAATGAATAATCTCTTTCTCTTTTTTGAACTCTCAATATTTTTAATCTCTAATGGAAGATGGTCAATTTTATTACCAATATTTACCAACTTAGTCTCTCTAACTTTTTCAAGATTGTAATTTGTATCTTTAAATAATTGCTCAATTGTTCTTGCATCAAATCTTATTGAATTTTGTCCCTCGTCATCTGTGCTGAAAAAATCAATATCAGCAAAAATATTTTTTAAACTCAGATTATTTTTTTTATTTTCTTTTTCTCCATCAAGAATTTTTTTTCTTTTTTCTAGTTCTTGGTCAAAATTTATACCAGCATTTGAGATAATAGATCTTTGGAGATTTAAATTTTTATCTAAAAAATTGTTTAAAGTCGGTAAAGTAAAAAATGAGAAAATCATTAAAAGACTAATTACTGAAAATCTAAATATATTATTTTTCTTTTTAATCTGTTTAGTATTTTTATTTTTTGTACGTCTAACCATTAATTTCAATATAATAATTATTAATTAATTATACAGCTAAAACTTCTTTAACCTCAGGAATATAATGACAAAGCAAGTTTTCCACACCTTTTTTTAAAGTAAGAGTTGAAGATGGACAACCTGAACAACTACCTTTTAACAAAACTTTAACTTTTCCATCCTTGAACTCTTGGAACTTTATATCTCCTCCATCTCTTGCAACAGCGGGTCTAATTTTAGAATCAAGAATAGTTATTATTTTTTTTTCGATCTCTGAATAATTTTTGTTTTGCTCTTCCTCAGTTGTTTTATCAATAATACAAGTATTGCCATTTGCATAATGCTCATTTACATAAGATATGACAATATGCTGAATATCTTCCCATTTTTTATTCTCTTCTTTATTTATCGAAAAGAAATCTTCTCCTAAAAATACCCCAGTCACTCCATTTATTTGAAGTAAATTCTTTATCAGTAGATTATTTGTATCCTCATGATTTAAAACTTCTAAAGTACCATCATTAGATACTTTTCTACCAGGTAGAAACTTTAATGAATTTGGATTGGGTGTATTTTCAGTTTGTATAAACATAACCTCTATATAGTATCTATTTCAAAATAATAAATGATTAAAAACCGACTATTTCTTTAATCTTTTTAACTTTTTTAGAAGAAATATCTTGCGCTTTTGCGCCACCATCCTGTAAAATTTGGTCTATATAATTTTTGTCTGACAACAATTTTTTTACTTCTTTTGATATAGGTGACAGTTTAGTTATAATAATTTCAGATAATTTATTTTTTAGATCAGAGAAATTTTTTCCCTCAAATTCAACTAATGTATCTGTAAGATTTTTATTACTTAAGCTAGAGTAAATACCCATTAAATTTTCTGCTTCAGGTCTACCCTTAAGCCCATTTTCATCTCCAGGTAAGGTATCATTATCTGTTTTCGCTTTTTTTATTTTATTAATAATTTGATCCTCAGTGTCTGTTAAATTGATTCTACTTCCTTCAGCAATATCTGACTTGCTCATTTTTTTTGTGCCATCTTTTAAACTCATTATTCTTGAAAAATGTTTTTGTATAAGAGGCTCAGGTGGTCTTAAAAAATCTGGGCATTTATATTCGTTATTAAATTTTTGAGCTATATCTCTACAGAGTTCTAAATGCTGTTTTTGATCATCTCCAACCGGCACATGAGTAGCATCATATAAAAGGATATCAGAGGCCATCAGAATTGGATATATATATAAACCGACACTAGCTTTTTCTTTCTCTTTTCCTGCTTTTTCTTTGAATTGCGTCATTCTATTAAGCCATCCCATTCTAGCAACACATCCTAAAATCCAAGAACCTTCCGAGTGTTCAGGAACTAGGGATTGATTGAATATGATACTTTTTTTTGGATCAATGCCGCTTGCGATAAATGCTGCTGCCGTCTCTCTAATATTATTTTTTAACTCTATCGGATCTTGCATTACAGTGATTGCATGAAGATCCACTACACAAAAAATACAATTGTTATCTCTATTATTTTGTAAATCTACAAAATTTTTTATTGCACCTATATAATTTCCAAGATGCAAATTTCCTGTTGGCTGCACTCCAGAAAAAATTTTTTTAGACATAATTTAATACTTTAATTTAATATCTGATATTTTAAAGGCCTTAATGAGTATTGAAATCAACAAATAAAAAGTAAATGTTAATAGAACCAATAATATAATTGCTAAAAATTTATAACTATTTGAAAATATAAAATAATTACTAAAATAATTTATTGAAATTTTAAATGATCCCAGACATATTAGATTTGCAATAAATATTTTCAAAAGCTGTTTAAAAAACGAATTATTAAAATTAAAGTAATTTTTATTTAAGACAAATATCATCAATAAAAATCCATTTAACCATGAAGAAATACTTGTTGCTATAGGAATTATAACAAAACCTAACTTACCAAACAAAGATACACTAATAACTATATTTAAAATTACAGAAATTAATGAAAAGTAAAAAGGTGTTTTAGTATCATTTCTGGCAAATATGAAACTCGAAAATATTTTAATCATCGAAAAAGCAGGAAGACCCAGAGCAAAATAAAATAAAGCAAGCGCTGAATTTTTGACACTTTCTTCATTAAAAGATCCATAACCAAAAAGTGCAGAAACGATTTCTTCAGAGGCAAAAATTAATGCAAGTGAAGCAGGAAGACTTAAAAATAAACTCAGCTCTAAAGACTTATTTTGTAAAATTTCCAATTTTGATTTATTTTTACTCTTAACATATTTACTTAAGTTGGGTAAAATTATGATTCCAATTGCAATCCCTGCTATCGCCAAGTTTAACTGATATATTCTGTCTGCATAATACAAATATGAAACTGCGCTTGCTTGAAAAGAAGCAATTATTGTACCTACTAATATATTAATTTGAGTTACCCCAGATGAAAATATACTTGGCAACAGTTTCTTAAAAAAAAATTTTATTTTATTATCTATTTGAAAGTTTGAGTTAAAACTTGGATAAAAATATTTTCTAGTAAAAATAATTAAAAATATAAATTGTATAATTCCTGCGAATGTTACTGCATAACTTAAATAGTAAACTAAATCTGTACCATTTTTTATAACAAGGAAACATATTATTAATATTATATTTAAAAATAAAGGAGCGGCAGCGGCAGCGGCAAATTTATTATGCGAATTTAAAATTGCTGAAAAAAAAGAAGCTATGCTTATAAAAAATAAAAAAGGAAAAGTAATTCTTGTTAAATCAACTGCTAATTTGAACTTTTTATCTATATCTGAGAAACCGGGGGCGATTAATTTTATAAAGCTCGGCATAAAAATCTCGACTAATATTGTTAGACATAAAAGTACAAACACCAATAAATTAAATACTGAGTTTGCAAACTTCTGTGCTTTTTTTTTGCTAGACAAAAGCTCTGATGAGTAAGAAGGAATAAATGCTGCATTAAAAGTACCTTCTGCAAATAATCTTCTAAAAGTGTTTGGTATTCTAAATGCTACGAAGAATGCATCAGCAATTGGTCCAGAACCAACATAAATAGCTATGAAAAAGTCTCTAATGTATCCTAAAATTCTGCTTAGCATAACAAACAGACTAAATGTGCCTGTTGACTTAATTAAATTCATAAATCATATTACTAATTTAATCCTTTTGTATATCTAAACAAACAATGAAAAAAAACAAAATTGAACATTATTCTGATAAAGAAGCTTTGGATTTTCATACTAATGATAAATCTGGCAAAATAGAGATTGTTTCATCTAAACCCGTCACCACAAAAAGAGATCTAGCTTTAGCTTATTCTCCTGGTGTGGCAGCTCCCGTAAAGGCAATAGCTGATAATCCTGAATTGGCTTATGAATATACCACTAAAGGAAACTTAGTTGCGGTCATTAGTAATGGATCAGCAATATTAGGACTGGGGAACTTGGGTGCTATAGCATCAAAACCAGTGATGGAAGGAAAAGCTGTTCTTTTTAAAAGATTTGCTGATATCGACTCGATAGATTTAGAAATAGACACAGAGGATACGAAAGAAATAATCAATTCTATAAAAAATATTGCAAAAAGTTTTGGTGGTATAAATCTTGAAGATATTGCTGCTCCAAATTGTTTCATAATTGAAGAAGAATTAAAAAAAATTTTAGATATACCTGTATTTCACGATGATCAACATGGAACAGCAATTATAACAACGGCTGCATTAATTAATGCTGTTGATATTGCAAAAAAGAATTTAAAAAAAATTAAAATAGTAATTAACGGTGCAGGTGCTGCAGCCATGGCATGCGCAAAGTTATTTAGAAGCACTGGTATTCCAAAAAATAATATCAAGATGTTGGATACTAAAGGTGTGATAAATAAAAAAAGAAAAGATATTAATTCTTGGAAGAAAGAGTTTGCAGTAGAAACAAGCGATAAAAGTTTAGATGATGCAATGAAAAATGCAGATGTATTTTTAGGTTTATCTGCTGCAGGCGTTGTAAAAAAAAGTATGGTTAAAAAAATGGCAAAAAATCCAATAATATTTGCCTGTGCAAACCCAGATCCAGAAATAAAACCAGAGGATATAGAAGAAGTAAGAAATGATGCAATTATAGCAACAGGCAGATCAGATTATCCAAACCAAGTTAATAATTTAATTGGATTTCCATATATATTTAGGGGAGCATTAGATGTTAGAGCAAAAACAATAAATGAGGAAATGAAAGTTGCAGCAGCTAATGCAATTGCTTCACTTGCTAGAGAATTTGTACCTGACGAAGTAGCAGCTGCAATGGGAGGCGAAAGACCCAATTATGGTAAAGATTATATTATTCCATCTACTTTTGACCCAAGGTTAATTAGTGTAATACCAGTAGCTGTTTCAAAAGCGGCAATAAAGTCTGGAGTTGCTAGAAAAAAAATTGAAAACTTCAATCAATATTCCGAGCAATTAAAACAAAGACTTGATCCATCAGTAACAATTATGCAAGGAATAAATAATCAGATTAAAAAAACAAATAAAAAAGTTGTCTTTGCAGATGGCGAGGATGAAAATACTTTAAAAGCTGCAATAGCTTTTAAAAATAGTGGACTCGGCACACCGATTTTAGTTGCTAAAGAAAAAGTAGTTAAAGAAAAACTTAAAGAGATTGGTTATGGTGAAAACTTTGATATTGAAATTGTAAACTCTACTTTTAGTGACAAAAGAAAAAAATATGTGAATTATTTATTTAAAAAGCTTCAGAGAAAAGAAGGACTTCTAGAGAGAGATTGTGATAAAATGGTAAGAAATGATAGAGTTATTTGGGGATCGTGTATGGTAGCTTGTGGAGATGCTGATGCGATGGTCACTGGAAACTCAAGAAGGTATGGACAATCTCTAGATAAAGTAAAAAAAGTTATAGATGCTAGACCAGGTGAAATTATGTTTGGATTAAACATGATTGTTAATAAGGGCAAAACGGTATTCATTGCAGATACAAGTGTTCATGAATATCCAACATCTGAACAACTGTCTGAAATAGCTATTTCTGCCTCTAGAGTTGCAAAATTATTTGGTTTTGAACCAAAAGTTGCTTTTCTTTCACACTCAACATTCGGCCAACCAATTACAGCTAGAACAAAACATATAAGAGATGCAGTAGAAATTTTAAAAACCAAAAAAGTAAACTTTAAATTTGATGGAGACATGCAGCCTGATGTAGCCTTAAGCGACGAATATAAAGACTTGTATCCTTTTTCTGACATTGTTGGTAACGCGAATATATTAATTATGCCTGGGCAACATAGTGCCGCCATAACTTACAAAACAATGAAAACTTTAGGTGGCGCTAAAGTTATTGGACCACTTTTAATTGGTTTAGGTCAAGCAATAGAAATCGCTCCCTTGAGGTCATCTACCTCTGACATATTAAATTTAGCTTCTGTAGCAGCATATTCAGCTGGGGTAATTAACTATAAAAAACCAAATTAATTTTTAATTACTCTTAAATCCTCTACCAAAAATATGCTTGTAACAACATCTTCTACATCCAGAACTTTTTTTGCTTCATTAATTACTTCAGCTCTTTCTTCTTCATTTTGTGAGATTCCATATATATAAATAATCTTTTTGTATGTATCTATGTCATAGTTTGGAGACTTAATTTTTTTATTTGTTATTAGAGCAGTTCTTAATTGAGAAGTTATAAGAACATCTTTTGCAGTTTGTTTAAAATTAAATTCCTCTTTAATTTTTAAATCATTTTTTACTGATCTTGCTCCTTTTATTTCCCAGCCTAATTTTGTGATTTTTAGTTTTTCTTCAACTGTATCAACTTTACCTGTTATAAAAATCCTTCCATCCAAAACTTTACTTTTTACATTTATCAAATAACTTTTATCTAATAAAATCAATTTTGCCCTTAAATTTTTTTGCATTAATGAGTCATCAATTTGAGTACCAATAGTTCTTGGATCCATTGCTATTGAAACACCCGTACCCAAGACCCCTGTTGATGAGTAACCAATACATCCAGAAATAAATGCAAAAATTATAATTAATATTGATTTATTAAATTTCATTTTTTTTTTTTAAACAAAAATTATATACAACTTTTTTGGATATATTATTTTCTTTACTAATTTTTGAAGTTATATCTTTTATTGACATATTTTTTAAAAGTTTAACAATTTTTTTTTTAACTGATTCTTCAATCACTTGTAACCTATTATGTAAATTTAGACCTTCTGAAATTACAACAGTTATTTCTCCCTTTTGCGTTATATCAATGTTTTTTAGGTTTTTTACCTTATCTCTAATGTATTCTTCGTGTAATTTTGACATTTCTCTAGTTATTAAAATATCTCTATCATTAAAATATTCTTGAATTTGAATTATAATTTTTTTTATTTTTTTCGGAGAAATAAAAAAAACAATAGAACAATTTAACAAACTTATTTTTTTAAATAATTTATCAATGTGCAAGCTCTTTTCAGGTAAAAAGCCACAAAAAAAGAAATTACTAGAAAAACCGCTAACTGATATTGCTGCTGTAACAGCGGATGAGCCTGGTACTGGAAATATATTAATTTTATTTTTGATGCACTCATTTATCAAGACTCCTCCAGGATCTGAAATTGCAGGTGTTCCTGCATCTGAAATAATTGATATTATTTTATTTTGTTTTAATAGATTTAAAGCATCGTCTATATTTCTTTTTTCACTAAATTTATGATTTGATAACAATTTAGTTTTTATGTTAAACTTAGATAACAGTTTGCTTGAAATCCTAGTATCTTCAGACAGAATAAGATCTGATTTATTTAGAATATATATTGCTCTTAGAGTTATATCCCCTAAATTACCTATAGGTGTTGAAACACAATATAGCCCAGGTTTTAAAATATCATTTATTTTAAAATTATACATACAAAGATAATGAAAAAATTATATATCATATTTTTAAAGTTTTTTCTTATAGTCGTTTTCATCCATCTTAACGCAAAGTCAGATGAAAAAATTAAAGTTGGTTTGATTGTTCCTCTGTCAGGTGAATATTCATATATTGGTAAATCAATAATTAAATCTACAAGAATGGCATTAAATAAAATTAATGATGACAGAATATCATTAATACCTAGAGATACTAAAGCAAATCCAATTGACACATTAAGAGTATCAAAAGAATTGCAAAATTCTGGTGTAAAAATAATTATTGGACCAGTATTTAATGAAAGTAATAAATATTTAGATGAGCTAAATGATTTAACTTTTTTATCTTTTACAAATAAAATAAGGAATAACCCTTCAAATATAATTTCCGGAGGAGTTAATGCAATTTCTCAGGTAAACACAATTAAAAAATATTTAAATGAAAATAATTTAAAAAATACAATTTTTTTAATTCCCGAAACCGATTACAAAAAAGAGATCGAAGAAGCTATTAAAAAATCTAATTTGCTTTTAAAAGAAAAATTTATTTATAGTAAGGACCCTACATTACTTACAAAACAAATTGAAGATTTAACAAGATATCAACAAAGAAAACAGAACCTAGAAGATGAAATTAAAAGAATTGAAAAATCAAATAGCTTTAATAAAAATAAAAAAATAGATGCACTTAAAAAAAAGGATACATTAGGTTTCATTAACTTTGACTCAGTAATAATTGCAGATTTTAGTGAAAGTCTTAAAAGTGTAGCTACATCCTTATTGTATACCGATGTATCGTCTAAAAGAATTAAGTATATTACATTAAACCAATGGTTTGATGAAAGTTTGTTAAAGGAAACATCATTGCATCCAATTTATTTTCCATCAATAAATAGAGAAAACTTTAAAATATTTCAGGATGAGTACTTTAATAATTTTAAAAAAATTCCAAATCAAATTTCTTTTTTGAGCTACGATCTTGTTGGTTTAGTTTATTATTTATTAATAAATAATGATTTCAAAACTGATGAAAACTTATTTTTTAAAAAAAATAAATTTAAAGGAAAAATAGGTATTTTTGAAATAAATAGAAAAACAATTACGCATCAATTAAACTTTTATAGTATAGAAGAGAAAAACTTTAAAGAAATTTTCTAATTTGTTTGAATGCTATTGATCTATGGTCACTCTTGAATTTTAATTTTTGGCTCATTTGGCCAAAGGTTAATCTTTTATTTTCAGGTATAAATATTGGGTCATAACCAAAACCTTTATCTCCAATTTTTTTTTTAGAGATTTTTCCATTAATAACTCCTAATGATTGTATAGGAATTTTTTTCAATCCATAAATGGTCAATGCACAAATAAATCTAGCTTTAATTTTTTTTGTCTTCCAGTTTTTATCTAATTTTGTCAATTTCTTGTAAACCTTTGAGATCGCAAGATTAAAATTACTTTTTTTTCCGCTCCATCTTGCTGAATAGATACCCGGCTGGTTATTTAGCACTTCAACTTCAAGACCAGAATCATCTGCGATACAAATTTTTTTTGTTTTTTTTGAAAAATACTTAGCTTTTATTAATGAATTTTTTAGGAAAGTATTACCATTTTCTTTTGGGCTTTTCAGACCATAGTCTTTTGGAGATGTAATTTTATAGTATTTTGGCAGTAAATCTCTAATTTCTTTTATTTTTCCTTCATTATTTGAACCAATAACTATTTCTTTCATTTTTTTTTTTAACATCTGGAATTTCTCAAATTTCTTACCATATAGATAATAATGGAAAATGAAGAATTACAAAACAAAGAAAATAATAATTTTAAAGAAGAAAATCCAGAGCTAGATACAGAAAAACAAGTTCAGGAGGAGCCGGAGAAAAAAGAGGTGGAGGAACAACTTTCCCCTGAAGACGAAATTGCAAATCTTAAAGATAAATTAGCTAGAGCATTTGCTGAGATGGAAAATCAAAGAAGAAGATTTGAAAAAGAAAAAGATGAGGCTTTTGAATATGGTGGATTTTCATTTGCAAGAGAAACTCTTAATCTTCTAGATAATTTAGAGAGATCAAAACAAACACTCGAAAGTGATGAAACTATAAAGGATAAAAACGCATTAAAAAAACTGAAAGAACATCTTGATATTATTAACAAAGATATGATTTCAATTTTCAAAAAAAATAATATTGAGCCAATTAAAGCAATTAACGAAAAACTAGATCCAAATTTACATCAGGCTATGATGGAAGTTGAAGATGATACTAAAGATCAAGGGACAATAGTTCAAGAAATTCAAAAAGGTTTTATGATGAAGGATAGATTGCTAAGACCTTCATTAGTAGCTGTATCTAAAAAGAAAGTTGAAGAAAAACAGAATATCCAAAAAAACCAAGAAAATGTGGAAAAAGAGACAAAAAATTAATTATTTAATATGGTTGTAGTTGTAAAATTAGCACTTATATGAGCATCAAGTAGGATAAATTATGAGTAAAGTTATAGGAATAGATTTAGGAACAACAAATTCATGTGTTGCAGTAATGGAGGGAACACAAGCAAAGGTTTTAGAGAATGCAGAGGGAGCAAGAACAACACCTTCAGTTGTTGCATTTACGGATGAAGGTGAAAAATTAATAGGTCAACCAGCAAAAAGACAAGCTGTCACAAATCCTGAAAATACAATATTTGCAGTTAAAAGATTAATTGGAAGAAATTTTGATGATCCAACAGTTAAAAAAGATGTAGAGACTGCGCCTTTTAAAATAGTTAATTCCGATAAAGGGGATGCATGGATTGAAGCAAAAGGCCAAAAATATTCACCATCACAAATATCAGCTTTCACACTACAAAAAATGAAAGAGACAGCTGAGAAATATTTAGGTTCAGAAGTAAAACAAGCTGTTATTACAGTTCCAGCTTACTTTAATGATGCTCAGAGACAAGCCACTAAAGATGCGGGTAAAATAGCTGGTCTTGAAGTTTTAAGAATTATAAATGAACCAACTGCTGCATCTTTAGCATATGGTTTAGATAAAAAAGCTAATAAAAAAATTGCAGTTTATGATTTAGGTGGAGGAACATTTGATGTTTCAATTCTAGAATTAGGTGATGGTGTATTCGAAGTAAAATCAACTAATGGTGATACATTTTTAGGTGGAGAAGATTTTGATAATGCAATAGTTGATTATCTTTTATCGGAATTTAAAAAAGAAAATGGTATTGATTTGAAATCTGACAAATTAGCTTTACAAAGACTCAAAGAAGCTGCGGAAAAAGCTAAAATAGAATTATCATCTGCAACTCAAACTGAAATAAATCTGCCATTTATTACAGCTGATAAAACTGGTCCAAAACATATTAACTTAAAAATGACAAGAGCGAAGCTTGAGGCTTTAGTTGAAGATCTAATTTCAAGAACTATTCCACCATGTAAAACTGCCTTAAAAGATGCAGGTTTATCTGCAAGCGAGGTAGATGAAATAGTATTAGTCGGTGGTATGACTAGGATGCCAAAAGTAATAGAAGAAGTAAAAAATTTCTTTGGCAAAGATCCTAACAAATCCGTAAATCCTGATGAAGTTGTTGCTATGGGTGCAGCGATTCAAGCAGGAGTTTTACAAGGTGATGTAAAAGATGTATTGCTACTAGATGTTACTCCTTTATCTTTAGGAATAGAGACACTAGGAGGCGTATCTACAAAATTAATAGATAAAAATACAACAATACCAACCAAAAAAAGCCAAGTATTTTCCACTGCAGAAGATAATCAGCCAGCAGTATCAATTAGAGTTCTTCAGGGTGAAAGAGAAATGGCTTCGGATAATAAAGTATTAGGAAACTTTGAATTAGTTGGAATAGCTCCTGCACCAAGAGGAGTTCCGCAAATTGAAGTGGCATTTGATATAGATGCAAATGGTATTGTAAATGTATCGGCCAAAGACAAAGGAACTGGTAAAGAACAAAAAATTCAAATTCAAGCATCTGGAGGATTAAGCGATGAAGAAATTAATCAAATGGTAAAAGATGCAGAATCTAATAAAGAGGAAGATAAAAAGAAAAGAGAAGCTGTTGATGCAAGAAATCAAGCAGATACATTGATCCACTCAACTGAGAAAAATTTAAAAGAGCACGGAACTAAAGTTTCTGATGCAGATAAAAAAGCTATTGAGGATGCATCGGCAAACCTTAGAAATGCTCTTAAAGGAACTGATGTTGAAGAAATTAAGAAGAAAACACAAGATTTAGTTCAGGCATCTATGAAGCTAGGTGAAGCAATTTATAAATCACAACAAGGTGCAAAACCTGAAGATGCTCCAAAAGACGCAAAGAAAGAAGATACAAAAGACGATAACGTTGTTGATGCAGATTTTGAAGAAGTAAAAGACGAGAACAAAGAAAAAAGCGCCTAATAAACAACTGTTTGTCTATAACACGTTATGGCAAAAAGAGATTATTACGAAGTTTTAGGTGTAAACAAAAGTGCTTCTGCAGATCAAATAAAATCAGCTTACAGAAAACTAGCAGTTAAACACCACCCAGATAAAAACAAAGGTGATAAAGCTGCTGAGGAAAAATTTAAAGAAGCATCAGAAGCTTACCACGTTCTATCTAATTCTGAGAGAAAGCAAAACTACGATAATTTTGGTCATGCTGCTTTTGAAAATGGAGGAGGTGGTAGAGGTGGATTTGGAAATTTCGATTTTTCAAATCATTTCTCTGATATTTTTGAAGACTTTTTTGGAGAGGGTTTTGGTGGAGGCCGTAGATCAAGAAGGTCTAATAATAGAGGATCGGATTTAAGATATGATTTATCTATATCTTTGGAAGAGGCTTTTTCTGGGAAAAAACAAGATATAAAATTCTCTACATCTGATAAATGTGACACCTGTAGTGGATCAGGTTCAAAACCTGGTCATCAGGCTGGGGCATGCTCGATGTGTGGTGGCCATGGTCAAGTAAGATCAAGCCAAGGTTTTTTTACAGTGCAACAAACATGTCCTCAATGTGCTGGTGCTGGAGAAGAAATTACACATCCTTGCTCTAGTTGTAATGGACAAGGTAAAAAACAAGCTTCAAAAAGATTATCGGTTACTATTCCAAAAGGTGTGGATGATGGAACCAGAATTAGGCTTTCAGGGAAAGGAGAGGCTGGATCAAAAGGTGGTGGTAGTGGTGATTTATACTTATTTATTAATGTTCACTCTCATGACTTATTTAAGAGATCAGATGAAAATTTATTTTTTGAATGTCCTGTTTCTATTGCTGATGCAGCTCTTGGTACTTCAATTGAAATTCCAACAATTGACGGAGGGAAAGCTAAAATTAAAATTCCAGCTGGAACTCAAAGCGGTAAACAATTTAGATTGAGGGGAAAAGGAATGCCTTACATGAGGGGTAATGATTTTGGAGACCTTTATGTTCAAGTAAACACAGAAGTACCAATATCTCTAAATAAGGAGCAGAAAGAACTATTAGAAAAATTTAGAGAAATTGAAAATGAAAAATCTAACCCAAGTATTAAAAAATTCTTTCAAAAGGCTAAAAGCTTCTGGAAAAACTAATCAATAGTGCTAATCTAAATTATACGAATGGGTAAAATTAACTTAGCCATAACAGGTTGCATGGGAAGAATGGGCCAACAGCTCATTAAGTCTGCTATTAAAGACAAGTCTACTAAATTGGTTGCTCTCACTGAAAATAGATCCATTAATAAAAAAATTAGCGGTATTAGACCTGAATTAAATACTGAAAAGGCTCTTGGCAAAGCAAATGTAATAATAGATTTCACAATACCAAAATGTACATTTGAGGTTTTAAAAATAGCCTCAAAACTAAAAAAAAAAGTAGTAATTGGCACAACAGGTTTTACAAAAAAAGAAGAGGACCTAATAAAGAAGTTTTCTAAAAAAATTCCAATTTTAAAAGCTGGAAATATGAGTCTTGGTATTAATTTACTTATGTACCTGACCGAAATTACATCTGCATCGCTTGGCAATAATTATCTAAGTAAAATTTTTGAAGTACATCACAAACATAAAAAAGATCACCCTTCTGGGACAGCTTTGATGCTTGGAGAGGGAATAGCAGAGGGGAAAAATAAAGACTTTTATAAAATGATGGGGAACAAATACTTGAATAAAAAAAAATTTCCCTATGGAAAAAAAATCAATTTCAATTCAATTAGAAAAGGTGAAATTATAGGTGAACACGAAGTTACTTTTTCAAGTGGAAAGGAAATTATAACACTAAACCATGAAGCTTTTGATAGAAATTTATATTCTGAGGGAGCAATAACTGCTGCAAAATGGCTGATAAATAAAAAACCAGGACTTTATTCAATGAGAAATCTTTTGAATTTTAAATAATGAATGAAGAACAAAGAGCCAAAATAGTTTTAAAGATACTGAATAAAACTTATCCAACAACACCTATACCTTTAAAACATAGAAATATATTCACTCTACTAATATCTGTTTTGCTTTCTGCTCAATGCACAGATGTGAATGTTAATAATGTTACAAAGAATATTTATCCAAAATACAATAAACCTGAGCATTTTGTTAAGCTAGGAAGAAAAAAAATAGAAAAGTTAATCAGAAGCATTGGAATTTTTAGAGTTAAAGCAAAGAGTGTTTATACTTTGTCAAAGACTTTAGTTGAAAAATACAATGGTAGAGTTCCAAAAACATTTGAGGAGTTAGAGGAGTTACCTGGGGTAGGACATAAAACAGCAAGTGTAGTTATGTCCCAAGGTTTTGGGTATCCAGCATTTCCAATAGATACTCATATACATAGACTTGCTCAAAGATGGGGTTTAACTAATGGAAAAAATGTTGTTCAAACAGAAGAAGATTTGAAGCGTTTATTTCCAAAAAAATATTGGAATAAACTCCATCTTCAGATAATTTATTATGGTAGAGAATATTGCAAAGCAAGAGAGTGTTACGGTATTTCTTGTAAAATTTGTGCTTCTTGTTATCCTAAAAGAAAAAAACCAATTAAAACAAAAAAAGCATAACATGAAAATTTTAGGGATAGGAAATGCAATCGTAGATGTAATTTGTAAAGTTGATGAAAACTTCATAAATCAAAATAACTTAACAAAAGGCACGATGAAGCTTATTTTTGATGACAAGGAATTTAAATCAATGTTGTCACATTTAAAAATTGAAAAAACTATTTCTGGTGGTTCGGTAGCAAATTCAATTGTTGGATTATCTCAACTTGGAAACAAGACTGGTTTTATTGGAAAAGTGAGTGATGATGAACTAGGTAGCAAATATGAAGATGGTTTAAAATCAGAAAATGTTGAATATTTTTATACGAAGAAGAAAGAAGAATTACCAACTGGAACATGTTTAATTTTAGTAACTCCAGACTCAGAGAGAACAATGTGCACATTTCTAGGAACAGCGGGAAAAATTAATGAAAACGATGTAGATGCTAACATTGTTAAGAACTCTGAAATGATATTTTTAGAGGGTTACTTGTGGGACGAAGGTGATCCAAAAAAAGCATTTGAAAAAGCTATTAAAAACTCAAAAAGAGTTGCTATGTCCCTGTCAGATCAATTTTGTGTGGATAGACATAAACCACATTTTTTAGATCTAGTTAAAAATAAGTTAGATATTACATTTGCGAATGAACAAGAAATAATGTCATTGATTGATGCTAGAGATTTCAGTGATGTGATTAATTTTGGAAAAAATTTGAAAAAACTACTTATAATAACTAGAGGAGAAAAAGGCGCTGTATCAATCAACGGGGATGAAGTCATTGAGAACGGAATTGAAAAAAATTTGAATATTAAAGATCTTACGGGTGCTGGAGATTTATTTGCTGCAGGTTTTTTACATGGGAATTTAAATAATTTGGGTACCCAAGAAAGTCTTAATAAAGGGAGAGAAATGTCATCAAAAATAATTCAACAGATAGGAGCAAGATTATAATTATGAACCTTGATGGAAAAAAAGTCTTAAAATATTTTCCACAACCAATTTTTCAATACAAAGTTAAAAACTATAAAACCCACAACGAAGATTTATCAAAATACATATATTATCTTTATGAAAATGACAAAGAAGGTTTGGCAAGATCAAACCGAGGAGGATGGCACTCAAAACCATTTAATTTAAAAGAAAAGGATAAACCTCCATTTAATTTTTTTATGGAAATTCAATCATATGTAGCAGATACATTTAAAGAATATGGATGGAGATATTCACCTGGTAAAGTAAGTTTAACAGAGATGTGGGCAATAATTAATAAAAAAAACAATTTTAATTTAGAACATACACATCCAAATAATTATTTAAGTGCTGCATACTATGTAAAGGCGCCTGAAAATTGTGGATCATTTATAGTTACAAACCCAAATTCAGTTGCGAGAGAAAGAATACCAGTAAGTGATAATAAAACTCAGTTCAACCAAAATATTGTACACATAAAACCTGAAGAAGGAGATTTATTACTGTTTCCAGCTTACTTGCCTCATTCTGTCGGTATGAACCTGTCGGATAAAGACCGAATTGTAATTAGCTTTAATATAGATATTTTAAAATAGTCTATTTTTTCTTTCTTTTAAAACTTCCTTTTCCTTTTTTAGGTTTGATTACTTTTGGCTTATATTTTTTTGAAAAGAGATCTTTTGCAATATAATTTTTTTTTTTCAAAATATAAAATAACCTTTTTTTGAACTGACAATAAAATTGTTATCTTTAAATTGCTTAAGTATCTTTTTTCTCAACCTATAAACATGTGTTTCAACAGTATGAGTTTCTAATTTTGATTTATGACCCCAGACTTCTGACTGTAATTCCTCTATTTTAATGGCTTTTTTTGATTTATTTAGAAAAGAAATAATTGCTGTTTCTTTTTCAGTAAGTACAAGAGATTTTTCATTGATAGAAATATTTCTCGTATTAAGATTTAGTATATATTTTCCTATTTTAATATTTTTTTGTAATTCTATTTTTGTTTTTAGAAATTTGATATTTAATTGATCTAATAGTTTATTTAACTCAATAGGTGTTTGACTTATTTTTATTTGATTTTGAATATTTAAATCAGATTTTGATATCACAAGATTATTTGCTTTGTTAGCAGTATTATTTAAATCCTTTCTCGAAATTTTTTTAATATTAAAATTTAAGATATCCTTTAACTCATATAAAATATCATATAAAATATTATAATCATAAACTAATAAATTTTGTTTATTCATAAGACTTGAGAATATGTCAATTGTAATAAAAAATAAATATACTCTTTTATATAAAGATTTCTCTTTTAAATGTTGTGTTGGTTTGAATGGTTTTACTAAAATTAAGAAAGAAGGAGACAAAAAAACCCCTAGAGGATTATTTGGTATTGGAGATTTGTATTATAGAAGAGACAAGAATATTAAACCTCAAACTAAGTTAAATTGTAATGAAATTAAAAAATATATGGGTTGGTGTAATGATATAAAATGTAAAAAATATTACAATAAATTGGTTAATATAAGGAACAAAGTTAGGCAAGAAAAGTTATATCGAAAGGATTATAAATATGATTTTTTTATACCGGTAAAATATAACTGGCATGAACCAAAAATACCAAACGGCAGTGCTATTTTTATTCATTTAACTAAAAATTATAAGCCCACAGCTGGATGTATAGGTTTATCAAAGAAAGACTTTCTAATACTTATTAAATTAGTAAATAGAAAAACAAAGATTAAGATATTTTAATTTCTACGTCCAAATATATTAGATCCGATCCTTAAGTATGTAGATCCAAAATTAGTAGCTTCAACATAGTCTGCTGACATTCCCATGCTTAAATCTTCAAGTTTTAATTGGTTTTTAAGTTCATTCATTTCTTTAAAATAAAATTTACTATCTTTGTCGACTGGAGGTATACACATCAATCCTATAATATTTAAATTTAATTCTTTGCAGTAATTAAAAAAACTATTTAAATTTTTTTTATTTATTCCAGATTTTTGGCTTTCATCTCCAATATTGACCTGAATAAAAATTTTTGTTGAGATATTATTTTGATTTTGAATATCTGATATTTTTTTTGCTAATTTTTCACTGTCTAAAGAATGTATATAATCGAAAAGTTTTACTGCGAATTTAACTTTATTTGATTGCAATTTTCCAATTAAATGCAATTTAATCTGGTCATTATTTTCTTTAATTTCTGGCCATTTTTCTAATGCTTCTTGAACCTTATTTTCTCCATAATGCAAATGTCCAAATTCGATTAAATGATTAATATGATTAATTTTGAAAGTTTTTGAGACAGCTATTATATTTGGAATTTGATTATCATTAGACAATTTTTGCTTAAGTTCATTTTGTATGTTAATTAGGTTTTGAACAGTTTCATGCATATAAATAATCTTAGTAAATTTTATTTTATAAATAAATTTAAAAAAAATAATATTGATAAAATACCAAATAATACAGCTATTATTTATAGAAATTATGAAAATAAAAATAATATAAATGAGATAATCAAAATTAGATATTATTGTAGAAATAAAAAATTAAAATTTTTTTTATCAAATAATTTTAAGCTAGCTTTAAAATTAGGTCTGGACGGTGCATATATTCCATCTTTTAATATTAATTTTAGACACCTTTCTTACAAGATACCGATAAAATTCAAAATTTTAGGATCAGCACATAATAAAAAACAAATAAATATTAAAGAACTTCAAAAGGTAGATATATTGTTTTTATCTTCATTATTTAAGAAGAATAAAAACTATTTAGGACTGTATAGATTTAATAGTTTAAGTTATTTAACAAAAAAAAAAATTGTTTGCCTTGGAGGAATATCAAAAAAAAACTTGAAAAAAATTATGCTAACAAACAGCTTTGGTTTTAGTGGAATTAGTTATTTTGAGTAAAAAAAAGGCCCCAAAAAGGGGCCTTTTTTATATATCTTATTGAAATAACTTAGAATGCAAAACCTAATGATAGGTTGTATGCTTCTCTGTCATTTCCTGCAGTGTTACCAATGCTATCACCATTATGCACTGATGCTCCAATGCTTAATGATCCCATTGTGTAAGAAACAGAAACCGCAGATGTTTCTTGATCTGGGTTTGATGATCCAACTGCTTCCATGTCTTGTGCACCATAAGAAACTGATAAGTCATCATTAACTTGGTATGATATACCCATGCTAGTTGACTCATAGTCAGTTCCAGTTTCAAAATCAGCTTCTGAAACTTGTATACCTACAGTAATTCCACCCATTGCATACTTAGCATACATTGTGTTTTCATCACTTTTAGTATTTGTAGTAGCTTCTACATCACCTTGTGCATAACCGATTGTTAAACCTTCAACACCAGTATACTCGATACCGAAGTCTGAGTATGAAACATCAGATACTGCAGCAGATGCATTAATGTAAGCTGCTGTTAATGTTACACCTGAATCATGTGAGTAGCTGTAAGTAAACATGTCATTTCCTGAATGACCTCCTACTAAGTTAGCTTCTGCACCAGATAAGATATCCCATGGCTCTTCGTGAGCTGTTGGCATAACGTCATCTTTTGCACTCATAGCAGAGCTTCCACCATGACCAGCAAATGTAAGTGTACCAGCATCACCTAAATCAAATTTAATTGATTGGCTATCTAATTGATTTGTTCCATCAGCAGCATCACCATCTAATTCTAATGATAATGTTACACCGATGTCGTTTACATCTCCTGAAGCAGAAAATGTAACTGAGTCAGCCATTGTCCAACCGTTTCCAGTTGTAGCTTTGCTATCTCCTCCACCGTACGACATAGTAGCGGAACCAGTGACTGATAAGTCAGCTGCTGATACTGAACCAGCAACTAGGGAACCAGCAAGTGCTGTTAACCCTACTTTTTTTAAATTGTTCATATTAAGTACTCCTTGTTAATTGTTTAATATTAAACAGGACTCTTTTAGCAAAATTCGTTAAAAACTGATAAAATATGAGAAAAAATAACAAATTTAATGTTAATGTGTTGCAATAATACATCACAAAAAAAGCACTTAATTGCTGCTTTTTAATGATTTTATATATGGTTTTCAAAAAATTGATAAATAATCTAAAAAATAAAAAAATTAACTAAAAAAATGAAAATTCGATTCTTAATTATTCTAATGACTTTTTTTTATATAGCTTCCTGCTCAGGAGGTAAAATCCCAGGTGCAGATGCAAGAAAGATTTCACCAAACCCTAAGGATAGGGTTCAAAAAAATCTTGAGGAGGGAAGAGGATTTAGGCTTCTAGGAAATAACAAGAGGAATTCAGGTGAATTTGATTTTGCAAGTTCTAATGAACTGTGGAGAGCCTCTCTTGATACATTGGAATTTATGCCTTTAGCTCTAGCTAATTACAGCGGAGGGATAATTGTTACTGATTGGTATAGTGACGGTGGAAATAATGAGTCAGTTAAAATTTCTATAAGATTTTTAAGTAATGAAATCAGATCAGATGCCTTAGCAATTAAAGTATTTTATAAAAATTGTTCAATTGATCAATCTTGTAAAATTACTGATAGATCTAGTGCTCTTTCAATAGATTTGACGCAAAAAATCTTAGGTAAAGCAGCACTTTACGAAAAAGAAAACCAGTCAAAAAATAAAAAGAAATACATAAATGAAGCTTTAAAATAAAGTTTCATAAAAAATTATCAAAGTGGAAAGATATAATTTTAAAAATGTCGAAAAAAAGTGGCAAGAAGAGTGGGAAAATAATAAAGAATTTAAAACAAAAAGAGATAAAAACAAAAAAAAATTTTACTGTCTAGAAATGTTTCCCTACCCATCTGGCAAAATTCATATGGGTCACGTAAGAAATTACACCATAGGAGATGTTTTATCTCGATATAAATCTTTAAATGGTTTTAATGTTTTACATCCTATGGGTTGGGATGCTTTTGGGATGCCAGCAGAAAATGCTGCTAAAGAAAACAAATTAGATCCAAAAAAGTGGACTAACGAAAATATTAAAACGATGAAAACTCAATTAAAAAAATTGGGTTTATCAATTGATTGGGAGAGAGAAATTTCAACCTGTTCTGAAGAATATTATAAGCATCAACAAACATTTTTTCTAGAGTTGTTAAAAAAAAAACTCGTCTACAGAAAAGAGAATTATGTTAATTGGGATCCTGTAGATGAAACTGTGTTAGCAAATGAACAAGTTATAGACGGAAAAGGATGGAGATCTGGTGCCATTGTAGAGCGAAAAAAATTAAACCAGTGGTTCTTTAATATTTCTAGATTTTCTCAGGATTTACTAGATGGATTGGATGAACTTGAGACATGGCCAAATAAAGTGAAAACAATGCAAAAAAACTGGATTGGTAAATCATATGGTTGTGAGATTGATTTTAAAATACAAGGCAATTTACCGATTAAAAATATAAAATGCTTCACAACCAGGCCAGATACATTATTTGGATTTTCATTTATTGCATTATCTACCGATCATGAAATATCCAAGTACTACTCTGATGATAAAGAATTTATTAAATTTAAAGAGGAATGTTCAAAAACAGGAACTACAGAAGAAGCAATTGCGGTCGGGGAGAAAATTGGTTTTAAAACTGAACTTGAAGCTTTGAATCCTTTAAAACCCGATGAAAAAGTACCTGTTTATTTTGCAAATTTTGTTCTAATGGATTACGGATTTGGGGCAGTTTTTGGATGCCCTGGACATGATCAAAGAGATTTTGATTTTGCTAAAAAATATAATTTGGAAATTAAGACAGTTGTTAGACCACAAACTGAAAATGAACATTTTAAAGTTAGTAGCGAGGCTTATTCTGGTCCAGGGGTTATAATAAATTCTGAGTTTCTTAATGGACTTGAGGCTCCAACTAACTCAGTTTTAGAAACAATAAAGATTCTTGAAAAAAAAAAACTAGGTAAAAGACAAATTAATTATAGGTTGAAAGATTGGGGTGTCTCACGCCAAAGATACTGGGGTTGCCCGATACCAGTAATCTACGACAGAAGCGGAAACGCTCACCCAGTACCTTTATCTGACTTACCTGTAAAATTACCTGAAAATATCAATTTGAATGTGAAAGGAAATCCATTGGATCATCAAAAGGAATGGAAAGAAATTGAAATTAAAGGGAAAAAATACACAAGAGAAACTGATACACTGGATACATTTGTTTGTTCATCGTGGTACTATTTAAGATTTTGTTCTCCAAATGAAAAAAGTTACGGCTTTAATAAAGAAGATATAGACTACTGGATGCCAGTAGACCAATACATAGGAGGTGTCGAGCATGCAATTTTACACTTACTTTATTCTCGTTTTTTTATGAGAGCTATTAATTATGAAAATAAAGACTTCAATATTAAGGAACCATTTCATAGTTTATTTACACAAGGAATGGTTTGTCATGAGACATATAAAGACGAGGATAATAATTGGTTAAGCCCAATGCAAGTAGAAAAATTAAAAGATAAATTTGTTCAAAAAGGAAAACCAAATAAAATAGTTAAAGTTGGTCCTTCAGAGTCCATGTCTAAATCAAAAAAAAATGTAATTGATCCTGAATTTATAATAGAGAATTATGGCGCAGACTCCGTTAGACTTTTTATTTTATCAGATAGCCCTCCTGAGAAAGATGTACAATGGTCTGAGCGAGGAATGGTATCTTCATATAAATTTTTACAGAAGTTATGGATTTTGCATAATGATATTAAAAATAAAATTTCAGATGAGAGAGATGAGACCTTTAATAAAGAGTTTGATGAATTTATAAATGAAATGATTGCTAAAATTTCAAATAATTTAGAAAAATTTAACTATAATGTAATAATAGCAAATTTGTATCAAACATATAATTTTTTTAATAGTTTTATAAAAGAACATAAGCATCTCAAAAATTTAAAAGAAAATTACGAAAAAATATTAATTTGTTTTCTACCAATAATACCTCATTTCATAAATGAATGCCTAAATGATTTAAGCTTCAATAAAAAAAAAGAATGGCCTCAATACGATAAAAGTTTTTTAGAAAAACAAAATATAAGTTTTGTTATTCAGATAAATGGAAAAAAGCGAGGTTTGTTAAATGTTAAAAAGGATATTAATGAAAATGAGCTGCTAGAGATGATAAAAATTAATAAAACAATGAACAAATACTTTGATGTAAGTGATATTAAAAGGGTTATATTTGTTAAGAATAGATTAATAAATATTTTGTTAAATGGGTAAGTTTTATATTAAATTTATTATACTGTTATTTCTATATAACTGTTCATATCAACCAATTTTTACTGACAAACAATATAATTTCGAATTTAAAAATATTTATCTTAGTGGACAAGATCATATAAACAATCTGCTAAAAAAAGAACTAGAAAAAATTAATGGAGAAAAGAAATATGATATTTCAATCTTTGCAGAAAAAAATAGAATAATTCTCTCTTCTGATAATAAGGGCGACCCAGTTACTTTCAAATTAATAATCTTGGTAAAGTTTGAAATTATAAAAAATAATGAAACAATTTTAGTAGAAGAAATTAGAAAACAAACTAATTATAATAATATCAAAGATAAATTTGAGCTATCTAATATAGAGGAAAATATAACAACAACTTTAATTAAAAAAATATCTGAAGAATTATTAATTTCTATCTCAAATATAAAAAATGATTAAAAAATTTTATGAATTAGATAAATTTGACCTGAGTAAATACGACTTTTTTTTAATTTATGGAAAAAATGAGGGTTTAAAAACGGAAATTATTAATAAATATTTTTTTAAAAAAGAATTAAATATTGTTGATAAATATGATGAATTTGAATTTTTAGAAAATTATAATAATATACTAGATGGGATTTTATCAAAATCACTTTTTGAAAACGAAAAAACACTTATAATCTCAAGAGCAACTGATAAAATATTCAAATTGATAAGTGAAATATTTGACAGGAATATATCTAACACGAAAATTATAATAAAAAGCTTATCATTAGATAAAAAATCAAAGTTAAGAAATTTATTTGAAAAGAATAAAAACTTGGTAACAATACCTGTTTATGAAGATACAGACAATAATCTTGCGAATGTAGTAATTAATTACTTAAGTAAAAAAAAAATTAAACTTTCAAGAGAATCTATTAATCTTTTAGTAAACAGAGCAACTGGTGATAGAAAAAATATTCAATCAGAATTGGAAAAAATTTATAATTATTCAATTACAAACAGTAATATTAGTCATGAAACTGTCCAAAAACTTACAAATTTAGCAGAAAATTATAGCGCAAGTGCCCTGGCTGATAGCTACTTAACAAAAAACAAAAAAGATATATTAAAAATATTTAATGAGAATAATTATTCTGATGAAGATTGTATTTTAATACTTAGAACATTGCTAAGTAAATCAAAAAGATTAATGCATATACTTAAAAAAAATAAAGAAACAAACAGTCTCGATATGGCAATTTCAAGCATTAAACCCCCGATATTTTGGAAAGAAAAGGAAAGTGTAAAAACACAAGTAAATAAATGGGATTTAAGTGATTTAAAAAAAAAAATATACCAAATAAATGAAATGGAAATGCTTGTTAAAAAAAATTCCAAGAATAGCTTGAATTTAATTTCAGATTTTATGGTTAATTACTAGTAATTACTCTTTATTACATCAATCAACCTATCAAGTTGATCATAGGCTTTATACTCAAAAATTAAACTCCCAGTGTTGTTTTTTTTATTTTTCAATAATACCTTCATGCCCAGTCTATCTGTTAATTCCTTTTCAGCAGCAATTATATTTGCATCTCTTGGTTTATAAATTTTATTTGGACTTTTTTTAACAAGCCTTACTAAATTCTCAGATTGTCTAACTGATAATTTTTTTTTTATTATTTTTTCAGCAATATGTAGTGCATTCTCTAAACCAATTAACACCCTTGCATGTCCTTGAGAAATTTTTTCGTTTCGGACCATATCAATGAGTTTTTCTGGGAGTGTAAGCAATCTTAATGAATTTGAAATGTAAGATCTGCTCTTTCCAATAAATTTAGAAACTTTTTCTTGATCGTAAGCAAAATTATCAATAAGATTTTTGTAACTTTCTGCTTCGTCTATTGCATTAAGATCTTGCCTTTGAACATTTTCTACAATTGCTAGTTCTAGAGATTTAAGATTGTCAGCTTCAATAACTATTACTGGGACTTCATGAAGACCAGCAGATTGTGCTGCCTGCCATCTTCTTTCACCTGCTATTAACTCAAACATATCATCTTGGTCATCTGATTTTCTAACTATTAATGGTTGAATAATACCTCTCTCTTTTATTGAATTAGTTAAATCATCCAATGCCTCTTTTTCAAATATTTTTCTTGGTTGATTTCTATTTGGAGTTATGGAACTTATCGAAATTTTATCGTTTGATGTTTTTATATCACTATCACCAATCAAAGATGATAAACCTCTACCTAGACCCTTCTTACTTTTAAAGGGATTTATCATGCTGCACTCTCCACTTGTTTATCTTGTTCTAAAAACTCCTCTGTAAATTTAAAATAAGCTTTACTGCCTGGACAAATCTTATCATATAATAATACAGGTATACCATGTGATGGTGCTTCAGACAGTCTTACATTTCTTGGAACTGCTGTTGAATAAACCTTATCTTTAAAATAATTCCTTGCTTCTGTCTCAACCTGCCCTGAAAGTTTGTTTCTTTTATCAAACATTGTAAGAAGAATGCCTCTAATTTCTAGCGACGGATTCAAATTAGATTTTATTCTATCTATAGTTTTTATAAGTTGTGTAAGTCCTTCCAAAGCAAAAAATTCTGTTTGAAGAGGTACCACCAAGGCGTCTGAGGCCACTAAAGCCATAATTGTGAGCAGACTTAGCGATGGAGGACAATCTATGAGAATATAATCGTATGATGCTCTAGAATTATTTAATATTAGGGCTAATTCGTCTTTTAATTTGAAGGCTCTACGGCTATCTCCAGCAGTTTCAACCTCAAGTCCTGATAAATCTACGTTTGAGGTGACTAAATCTAGATTTTCAAATTCTGTTGGTTGAATTACTTCTGAAATATTCATGTTTCCATTAAGCACATTATAAATTGTAGTGTTGGAATTTGAACTGTTAGATAACCCAAGACCAGTAGTTGCATTTCCCTGTGGATCTAAGTCTATTACTAGAACTTTTTTTCCTTTCATGGACAATCCAGCTGCTAAATTGATGACTGTAGTGGTTTTACCTACCCCTCCTTTCTGATTTATAATCGAAATAATTTTATTGTGCATTTTTTAATCAAAATAAATTTTTGTTTTCATGATTTAAATCTTTAAATTTTTTTTTTTTTAAGTTTGAAATTTTTATAATCATTGAGCCTTCATTAGTTACACTTTTCATTTCTTCGTAGTCAAATTTCCAAAATTTAAGTGCATCTTTTAAAATTTCTTTTCCACTTGTCCCTAAAAATAAAATTATGTATTTAAATATTTTAAAATTTTTTTGTGCTATTTCAAAAATTATTGGCAAAGGTTTAAAAGCTCTTGAAATGATTACATCTGTAATTAAATTTTTTTCATTAAAAATATCTTTTTGATGAATTTCTGAATTTAATTCAAATTTTTTTGCCATATTTTTTAGAAAAATACTTTTATGGTAACTCTTTTCGTAAAAAACCAGCTTAAACACTGGTTTTTTTGATTTCATCAAAATACCTAAAACTATACCTGGTAAACCAGCACCTGATCCAAGGTCTGTGCATATGCTAATATCTTTTTTATCAATAAAATCAATAGTTTGCGCACTATCTTCAATATGTCTTGTTTTAATTAGTTTTTCTGAGGATTTACTAATTAAATTAATACTTTTATTTCTTAATATTATTTCTTTTGAGTAATCTTGAAGTTCTTTTAATGTTTCACGTGAAACATTTGGAACTAGTAATTTATCAGTTTTTAAAATATTCGAATCAATCAAGCTATATGCTTAATAGACCTTCTTTTAAGGTGAGACAACAAAATATATACCGCCGCCGGCGTAATGCCATCTATTCTAAGAGCTTGACCCATGGTTTTTGGCTTAATTTTCTTAAATTTAAATTTAACCTCATTTGATAAGCCAGCAAAAGAGTCATAATTTATATTTTCAGGAATAATAAGGTTTTCATCTCTTTTAAATGCCAATATATCTGCACTCTGCTTCTTCAAATAACCTCTATAATGAGAGTTAATTTCTAACTGCTCGTCTATTTCACGTGAAACATATTGAATTTCTGGCCAAATCTCTCTTATTTTACTCATTTTAACTGATTTTTGGCCTAATATCTGAGTAGCTGTACGACTTACCCCATCTTTAGCGATATTTATACCATATTTTGCCACTTTTGATGGAGTAATCTTAATTTTATCCATTTTATTTTGAATTTTTTTCAACTGAATGAATTTATCTATATATTTTTCCTCTCTTTCTTTTGAAACTAATCCAATATCTATTCCTTTTTGAGTTAATCTCATATCTGCATTATCTGATCTCAGTGAAAGTCTATATTCAGCTCTTGATGTAAACATTCTATATGGTTCTGCAACACCTTTGGTTACAAGATCATCAATCATGACGCCTATGTAAGCATCAGATCTATCTAAGATAAAAGGTTCTTTTCCTTTAATACTCAGGGCGGCATTAATACCTGCTACTAATCCTTGGGCAGCAGCTTCCTCATACCCCGTAGTTCCATTAATTTGACCTGCAAGAAATAGATTTTTAATTTTCTTGGTCTCTAGAGTAAGAAAAAGTTCTCTTGGGTCCACGTAATCATACTCAATTGCATAACCAGGTCTTATAATTTTAACATTCTCTAAACCATTGATTTTATTACATATTTCTTGCTGAATATCAGCTGGAAGTGATGTTGAAATACCATTTGGATAAATTGTATTATCATTTAATCCCTCTGGCTCTAAAAAAATTTGATGCCGATCTTTATCAGCAAATTTCTTTATTTTGTCCTCTATAGATGGACAATATCTTGGGCCTACACCTTGTATGTTACCAGAATACATAGCACTTCGTTTTATATTTTTAGAAATAATTTTATGAACAGCTCTATTTGTATATGTCATTCTACATGAAATTTGTTTGTTTAAATTTTTTTTTGTTAAAAATGAAAAGAAGTATGGATCTTTATCTGCATGTTGCTCCTCTAGATTTCTGAAGTTTATTGTGCGAGCGTCTAATCTGGGAGGAGTTCCAGTTTTTAATCTACCGATCTTAAAATTATATTTCTCTAGTTGTTCACTTAATCCTGTAGAAGGCTTTTCATTAAACCTTCCTGCTGCAAATTTTTCTTCGCCAATATGTATTAAACCATTTAAGAAAGTTCCAGTTGTGAGAATTATCTTAGATGATTTTACATATTTACCTGATTGGGTAGCAAACCCAACTATCTCATTATTTTTAAAATAAAACTTAATTACAGGATCAGAAAAAATGCTTAAATTACAATAGTTTAGAAGATTTTTTTGCATATATTTCTTATATAATGATCTATCACTTTGTGTTCTTGGGCCCCTAACAGCAGGTCCTCTACTTCTATTTAACAATCTAAATTGTATTCCTGATTTATCAGCTACTACACCCATGACTCCGTCGAGTGCATCTATTTCTCTTACTAAGTGACCCTTGCCCAAACCTCCAATTGCAGGGTTACATGACATTTCTCCAATGGTATCAAATTTATGTGTGAATAAAGCAGTGTTAACTCCTAATCTCGCTGATGCTGCGGCTGCTTCGCAACCAGCATGTCCACCACCTATAACAACTACATCGAATAGAAAGTCATTTTTCATAGGATTAATTTATTATTGATCTTAAAATTTACAAGTAAACACTGAAAATAGTTAAAAAACCTTGTAATACCAACGATTATTTGCCTATGCAAAAGTCATTAAAAATTGAACTTAATACTTCTTCAACATCAACTTTGCCGACAAGCATACCTAAATATCTTGTAGCCAATCTTAAATCTTCTGCAGCTTTATCAAAATCTTCTAGAGTTTTTTTTTCTTCAAAATCATTTAGATGATCCAAACATTTTTTAAGATTATTTCTATGTCTCTCCCTAGTTATGTAGGTTTCGCCTGTAGAAATAAATTTATTTTTTAAATGCTCTTTTATTAAGTTAATAAGTTGATCTAAATTTTTTTCCTCTTTTATTGATATGTGAATTGGATCAAAATTTTTTATTTCATCATTAGTTTGATCATTTTGCAGATCAGATTTGTTAACAACCAAGATAGCCTTTTTTGATTTAAGATCCTTAGAAAAGTGAGTAAAATCAACAGTTTTTGGCTCAACAACAACTATATTTAAATCAGCATCATCGGCTTTTTTTAAAGCTAACTTTATTCCCTTTTTTTCAATTTCGTTTTTTGAGTCTCTTATCCCAGCTGTGTCGGACATAACAACTGGGAAACCATCTAAATTTAAATGAGCTTCTATTACATCTCTTGTAGTGCCTGCTATCTCAGAAACAATTGCAATATCTCGTCTAGACAAAAAGTTTAATAAGGATGATTTTCCAGCATTAGTAGGCCCAATTATTGCAATTTTAAAACCTTCTCTTATTCTTTCCCCTACTTTTTGATCATTTAGTATTTTTTCTATTTCATTTTTTATACTTTTTGTTTCTGAATGAATGTTTTTTAGAATATCATTAGGTAAATCTTCCTCTGGAAAATCTATTTTAGCCTCAATGTTTGATAAAATTTTTATTAACCTTGTTCTTAAGGAATTAAATTTGTCTGAACTTTTTCCAGTCATAATTTTAATTGCCTGTTGTCTTTGGATTTCTGTCTCTGATGATATTAAATCTGAAATGCTCTCTGCCTTTAGGAGATTTATTTTGCCATTTTGAAAAGCTATCTTAGTAAACTCTCCAGGTTCGGCTAGTCTACATCCATCTATTTTAGATATTACCTCTTGAATAGAGTCTACAACTGCTTTACTTCCATGAACATGAAATTCAGCCATATCTTGACCCGTATAGCTGGCTGGACCTGGAAACCATATTAAAATTCCCTCGTCAATTAGCTCATTATCCTTGTTTTTGTTGAATTTTCTCAACGATGCAACTCTGGGCTCTGGTAATTTTTCTTCTGATAAAGTCATAATTACTTTCTTGGTTTCGGGACCAGAAACCCTAATTACTGATATTCCTGCTAGACCAGGGCCGGAAGATAGAGCATATATTGTCATTAAATCAATTATAGCTAGTATTGAATTTAAATATATAAATTTTTCTATGATTATATGGATCGCGTCTTACCCAAAAAGTGGAAATACATGGGTAAGATCATTTTTATCTTCCTATTATTTTTCTAAAGACGGAAATTTCGAATTTAAATTGTTAAAAAATATTAAACAATTTCCTAGTAGAGAATTTTTTAGCAAGAGAATAGAAACTATCGAGGAAGCATCTGAAAAATGGATTATCATTCAAAAAAATCTTAAAAAACTTAATAAGGCACGTTTCCTTAAAACTCACAATGTGTATGGAGCATATAAGGGAAATCATTTTACAACACCAGAGGTTACGTTGGGAGCAATTATAATTGTGAGAGATCCTAGAAATGTAATTACTTCATTAATGAATCATTATTCAATTAATGAGAAAGAAGCACTTGAAATGATAAAAAGCATTTATCGAAATTTAAAAGACAAGAATGACTCTGATAATTATGCAAGTTATTCATTTATAAGTTCTTGGGCAAATAATTATAATTCATGGAAAAACTCAAATATAAAAAACAAACTTTTTATAAAATATGAAGATTTAGAAAAAGATACTGAAAGCACGTTTGAAAAAATTGTTCAATTTACTAATAAACTACTTAATAATAAAAAAGATGTTGATAAAAGAAAATTAAGTAAATCAATTAAAAGCACTAATTTTAATGAATTAAAAAAGATGGAAAAAAGTAAAGGTTTTGATGAAGCTAGCTTTTCTTCGGATGGAACAAGGAAAACATTTTTTAACTTAGGCAAAGATAACAATTATAAAAAGCTTCTTAGCTCAGAAATAACCACAGAATTAGAAAAATTTTTTTATAAAGAAATGGGTGAATTAGAATATTTATGAGATTAAACTGGTTTATTCATCGAATTGAAGAAGTCAGAATTATTTTTTGTATTTTTTAATTTAGAATTAATAAACTCAATAGCATCCATGGAGCCCATTGGGGCTATAATTCTTCTTAAAACATTCATTTTTTGAAGATCATTTTTATCAAAAATTAATTCTTCTCTTCTGGTTCCAGATTTAGTTATATCAATCGCAGGAAATATTCTTTTCTCTGAAATCTTTCTATCCAATATTGTTTCACTATTACCAGTACCTTTGAATTCTTCAAAGATAACTTCATCCATCCTGCTTCCTGTATCAATCAATGCCGTTGCTATTATCGTCAAAGAACCTCCTTCCTCAATATTTCTCGCTGCACCAAAAAATCTTTTCGGTCTTTGGAGAGCATTTGCGTCTACACCACCTGTTAATACTTTGCCTGAACTTGGAACAACAGCATTATATGCTCTTCCTAATCTTGTTATAGAGTCTAATAAAATTACTACATCTTTTTTATGCTCTGTTAATCTTTTAGCTTTTTCAATTACCATTTCTGCAACTGCAACATGCCTTTGTGCTGGTTCATCAAATGTTGAACTTATGACTTCGCCCTTAACTGTTCTCTGCATGTCTGTTACTTCCTCTGGTCTTTCATCAATTAATAGAACCATTAAATAACACTCTGGATGATTTGCAGTTATTGAATTTGCGATACTCTGTAATATCATTGTTTTCCCAGCTTTAGGGGGTGATATAATCAACGATCTTTGTCCTTTGCCTATCGGACTTACTAAATCAATTAGCCTCGGAGTTAAATCAACTTTTTTCTCTACTTTGGCACTTTCAACTTCCATTACCAGTTGCTTGTTTGGATAAAGAGGCGTTAAATTATCAAAAGCTATTTTATGTTTAAACTTGTCAGTTTCTTCAAAGTTTATTTTGCTCACTTGAAGCAAAGCAAAATATCTTTCACCTTCTTTAGGAGCTCTTATTGGTCCTTCTACAGTATCGCCTGTTCTCAATCCAAATCTTCTAATTTGATTTGGACTAACATAAATATCATCAGCGCCAGGCAAATAATTCGACTCTATTGCTCTAAGAAATCCAAATCCATCTTGAAGTAATTGAAGTACTCCACCACCAGTAATTTCTTCTCCTTTTTCTGCTAATTTTTTTAATATTGCAAAATAAATTTCTTGTCGTCTAAGGGTGCTCGCGTTTTCAATTCCTAAATTTTCAGCTTCTGTAATGAGCTTTTCTGAGCTTTTTTCTTTTAATTCTTGTATATTCATAATGGGGGGTGAGTTTATTGAATAAAATAATATAGATACTTGTTAAAGAAAATTCAACCCTTGATTACTTTAAAATCTAAAAAAATATTGTAAATATAAACATTAATGGAACAAGAAATCAAAGAATTTAAGGTTTTTAATAAAAATATAGAACAAGTGTCTATTTATTATGGATTTTTTCTTATTATTTGGGGGGTAATTGTAAGCTTTATTTCTGGCAGCTTGTCTTTTACATCCTACATACCGAGTTATATTGGTTTAATAATTTTAGTTTTTTCATTTTTATCAATTAAATTTTTTAGGAAAAAAAAATTTTTCATGCATCTAGTTGCTTCATTTGGTCTAATAACATTTTTGGGTGGTTTAGATTTTGTTAGATTAATTTTAAAAGGTAGCTTTTTTGAAAACTTTTGGGCAGATATATCAAAACTTATGATGCTCATTACTGGAAGTATTTTTGTATATCTATGTTTTTTGTCTTTCAGGTTTGCTAGAAATATTAGAAAAAATTAAACTACAGTGCTTTGAGTTCTAATGCGAATTTTTTTACCATTTCCCAGTTGGTAAATTCATATGAGTTGTCTGTATTGGTAGGACCATTAGTAATCATCATAATAAATCTTATTACATTTTTATTTATAAAATTATAATTAGGGTAATCAACCTTACCACCAAATACTGCAACTTTATCTGGTTTCCATTTAGTTTTCGCAAGAAATTTTTTCACATATGGGTTAGTTTCTGGAGTACTTTTTTCCTCTTTTCTTGCTACAACATTTACAGAAAAAAAGGCAGTCTTTTTTGTAATTAAGATATGTTTATTTTTTATAACAAAATCTTGTACTTTTCTATTATGTCTGCCATATCTAATACTTGCCCCTATTATTATTTTTTTTATTTTTTCTAAGTTAACTTTGTTAATTTTATCTAAGGAAACTATTTTAATTCTATCATTTAACGCTAAGTGATCTTTTATTGTCTCACAAATTCTTTTTGTTTGTCCATCTGTTGACGAATAAATAATTAAATCTTCCATAATTTAAATACTCTTTAATATAAGATTATTTATTAATTTAATGTGATCATCGTTATCGTTCAGACATGGAATCATTTCAAAGTTTTCTCCTCCAGACTCCATAAAACTCTCTTTACCTTGTATCAATATTTCTTCTAGTGTTTCCACACAGTCAGAAGAAAACCCCGGACAAATTGCTAAGACATTTTTTTTTCCCTCCACTGGTAATTTCTCAAGTGTTTTATCAGTGTAAGGTTGAAGCCATTCTTGTGGACCAAATCTAGATTGAAAAGTTGTTTTAATTTCTATATCATTAAACTTTTCATTTATTAACCTAGTAGTTTTATGACAATAACAATGATAAGGATCGCCTTTATCGAAGTATTTCTTCGGAATTCCATGATATGAGGCTAATATCAAATCTGGCCTCCAATTGATCTCATTAATTTTTTTATTGATAGAGTTTACCAAAGCATCAATGTACAAAGGATGTGACTCATAATGAGGTATTATTTGTAAGGATGGTTGCCATCTCATATTCATAAGTGTCCTATAAACCTCATCACAAACAGTTGCGGTGGTAGCTGCAGCGTATTGAGGATATAAAGGTAGAATTACTAAATTTTCGCAGCCTTCTTCATGAAGTTTTTTTATTTTATTTTTGATACTTGGATTTCCATATCTCATTGCAAAATCTATAATTAAATTTTCGTTTGATATTAAATTTCTTACCTTTTCTGCTTGTTTCTGTGTATAATATAAAAGAGGTGACATATTTTCTTTTTTCATCCAAATTTCTTTATAAGCCTTAGCAGTTTTAGATGGTCTTAGGTTAAGTATAAAAACGTTCAAAATTATCTGCCACAAGATTGGGTTAATCTCTATGACTCTTCTGTCAGAGAGAAACTCTTTTAAATATTTTCTAATGTCTAACCAGCTGGTTGAGTCTGGTGTGCCAAGATTAATGATTAGAACACCTGTTTTTCCATACTTAACTTGGGGATGATCTAAGTTCATTTAAATTCCCTAACAATTCTTACTAGTTCTCTCACCATTTCAATTTCTGTTTCGGGCAGAATACCATGGCCCAAGTTAAATACATAAGGATGATTATTAAAAAATTCTAAATATTTTGTCGCTTCAATTTTCAAGTTGTTTTTGTCAGTTAATAAGATTTTTGGATCTAATCCACCTTGTATTGGTATATCAACATCATTAAGTAATTTTTTTAGATCTGTATTATAATCTATATTTATCATACTAGGTTTCACAATTTTACAAAATTCAACGTAATCTTTTATACCTCTTGGAAAACAGATTACAGGAACTCCAAGTTTTTTAGTATAATCAACTAGAGACGATGTAGGTTTATATAAATATTTATCAAAATTAGTATTAATTAATCCTGCCCAGCTATCAAATATTTGAATTATTGTTGCCCCTGCTCTTATTTGGTTTCTAATGTGTTTTTTAATAAATTTATCTAAAATATTTAGTAAATTATCTATTAAAATATTGTCTTTGAAGAAAGTATTAGAGAGGCCATTCTTAGGCGAAACTTTATTTATCATATAAACTAATAACGTCCATGGAGCTCCCACAAAACCTATTAAATCTCTATTTTTTAATTTTTCATTCTTACTCAAATTCTCTAATAAATCGTATATGGGTGATAATTTATTAGTTAAAAGTTCATCATCCAATTTTTCGAATTTATCTAAATCTATATTTCCAAGACAAGGACCAAAATTTTTTTTAAATTCTACTTCTTGGCCAAGTCCATATGGAATCATAAGAATATCGGAAAAGATAATGGCAGCATCGAAACCGAATCTATCAATTGGTTGAATTGTTATCTCCTCTGATAGTTTTGAATCTAAACATAGTTTCACAAAGTTTGTATTTTTTTTTCTTATTTCTCTGAATTCAGGTAAATACCTTCCAGCCTGTCTCATAAGCCAGATAGGATTAATGCTAGTATCTTTGTTTAATATACAATTTTTTATTGGTGTCATTTATAATAAGAATAATATATTTAGATTTATTATTAGTATGATTTGTAGATAACGTAAATTACTCAATTTCAACACTTTTTTCACCATTTATACATTCAATATGAAGAAAAACTCCTTTAAAAGAAGGCTTATTTGATCATCTTAAATAAATATAAAATTGTTGAAAAGATATTAACATTTATAAATATGTTAATTAAAAGATTACAAATAACAAAAAACTATCAATTGTTGCTTAATTGAAAATATCTTTAATTTTAGTAATACTTTGTTGACAAATTATACATGAAAAATACACACCAAGTTTATTTAATATCTGACTCAACTGGGGAAACACTTGATAGAATATTCATGGCACTTAAAGCCCAGTTCAATAATTTTAATTATGATTTGAATCAATTTTCGTTTACAAGAACAGAAAATCAAATCTCATCAATTCTTAGTGGTGCTCAAGAAAAAGAAAGCCCAATAATTTTATACACTGTAGTAAATAGTAAACTAGCTAAATTTTTAGCTGATGAAGCAAACAAGAAAAAAATTCCCTGCTTTGGTGTTTTAGGAGATTTAATTCTAAACTTTTCTAAAATATTAAATGAAAAGGCAACTCACCAACCAAGCGCTCAACATGTTTTAGATGAAGACTACTACAAAAGAATTGAAGCAATACAATTTACAATGAACCATGATGATGGAAATAATACAGAAAATATATTGGATTCAAATATTATTTTAATTGGTGTCAGCAGAACTAGCAAAACCCCAACCTCGATTTATCTAGCAAATAAAGGGTTAAAAACTTCTAACATACCATTAGTTAATGAAATGAGTATACCAAAGGAAGTTATAGAATCTAAAAATATTTGTGTAATTGGACTTACAACTGAAGCAGAGAGATTGTTTGATATAAGAAGAAATAGGCTTAACTCATTAAAGGAAAATGAGGCTTCTGATTATACTAATCTAGAAAAAATTAGAAATGAGGTTGACCAATCTAAGAAATTATTTAAGAAAAATAAATGGCCTGTAATTGACGTGACTAGAAAATCTGTTGAAGAAACGGCAGCATCCATAATTAAAATTTTTGAAATACAAAATAAAAATGTTTAAGATAGTTTTAGCTTCAAAAAGTAAGGTTAGAGAAGAAATACTGAAAAAAAATAACTTTACTTGTAATGTTCATCCATCAAATGTTGATGAAGAACCCATAAAAGAAAGTTTAATAAAAGAAGGCGCAAGTCCTGAAATAATATCAAAAAATTTAGCAGAATTAAAAGCAAACAAAGTAAGCAATAAGTTTCATGATGTATTTGTTTTAGGTGCAGACAGTGTCATAGATCTTGATGGAGAATTAATATCAAAACCACAAGATAGAGGTGAAGCATTAAATATTTTAAAAAAACTTAATGGTAAAAAACACTCGTTAATTAGTTCAGTTTGTATATCTAAAAATGGTTCTATGATTTGGAATTATACCGAAAGGGCCTATTTAACCATGAAAACATTTACAAATGAAGAACTTATAGATTACTTAAAAAAAATACCAAACAATATTTTATTTGCTTACAATGTTTATCAAATTGAAGGGGAAGGTAGAAATTTATTTGTTAATATAGATGGAAACGAAGACACGATTATGGGTTTACCTATTAATAAAATAAAGAAGTACGTGAGCAACTATAAATGAAAAAATTCTTAGTAATTGGAAATCCGATTGAACACACTTTATCACCAAAATTACACAATTATTGGTTTAAAAATAATAATATTGAAGCTATCTATGGCAAATTAGAAACCCACAAAAGTGATTTACCAGAACTATTTAAAAATTTAAAAGAAAAAAAACTGGATGGAATAAATATTACAGTACCGTATAAAAAAGCAGCCATTCCTTTTGTTGATGTTCTTAGTGGTCATGCTCTAAGAACACAATCAGTTAATACTATTTCTTTAAACAATGGTAATTTAATTGGACACAATACAGATATCGACGGTTTTGAGATTAGCATAAAAAAATTGAATTATGATGTTAAACATAAGACTATAATAATACTAGGCGCAGGAGGGGTTGTTCCTTCGATAGTTTACGCATTAAAAAAAATGAACGCATCAAAGATAATTTTAAGCAATAGAACTAGAGAAAAAGCTGAAGAATTAAAAAATGTATTCAAAGATTTAAGTGTTTTGGATTGGGGTGAATTAGTAGATTTTGATATGATAATTAATGCAACAAGCTTGGGTTTAAAAGAAAATGATAAGTTCGGAACAGACTTTTCAAAAGCTGGAAAAAATAAACTATTCTACGACGTTATATATGAGCCTTATGACACTGAGTTTTCTCATGCTGCAAGAACTACAGGAAACATATATGAAAATGGATTAAATATGTTTTTATTTCAAGCACAAAAGGCATTTAATATTTGGCATGATATTAATCCAATTATTAATGACCAGTTAATAAAATTTTTAAAAAGTTAAAAATTGTGAGATTAAAAAATAAAATAGCAATTATTACGGGTTCAGCATCTGGTTTTGGGAAAGGAATTGCAGAAAAATTTTCTGAAGAGGGAGCAAAATTAATACTAGTCGATATTAACTCAAATTTATTAAAAAAGGTTTCAAAATCGTTATCCCAAGACTACTTTGTTGCTGATGTTTCAAAAGACTCTAATTTAAAATCCTTATTAAAATATGCTCTCAAAAAATATAAGGCAGTAGATATTATTGTAAATAATGCTGGAATAACGCATAAACCAAAAAATATGGAAGCTGTAACAGGAAGAGAATTTGATAGAGTATTCAATGTGAATGCTAAATCAGTTTATTTAAGTGCAAAATATTTCGTGCCGAAAATGAAAAAACTAAAAAGAGGTGTAATATTAAATGTAGCATCAACTGCAGGTTTATCACCCAGACCTAAATTAAATTGGTATAACGCCAGTAAAGGTTGGATGATAACAGCAACTAAAGCGATGGCTGTAGAACTTGCTCCTTATAAGGTTAGAGTGAATGCAATTGCTCCAGTAGCAGGAAAAACACCATTATTAAAATCTTTTATGGGAGGTAGCTCAAATAAAAAAAAACAAGCATTTCTATCAACAATTCCTATTGGTAGATTTTCAACACCACAAGATATGGGAAATGCTGCCTGTTTTTTATGTTCAGACGAAGCAAGCATGATTACGGGCACTGTGCTAGAAGTTGATGGTGGAAGATGTATATAAAAATTATTAAAGGGACTAATGATTAGAGTATGCGTGTTAGGGAGTATTGCCTCTGGGAAATCTTTTATATCAAAATTATTCAATTGCCCAATTTTTAATGCCGATAAAGAAGTGAGTGATATATATAAAAAAGATAAAAGTTGTTTTAGAAAGTTGAATAAAAAATTTCCTGATTATGTTAAGTCTTTCCCAATTAGAAAAATCGAATTAATTAATGCCATATCTTCAAACAATAAAAGTTTAAAATTTATATCATCCACAGTCCACCCTATTGTAAGAAAAAGAATGAGAAAATTTCTAAAAGAAAAAAAAAATTCAAAAATGATAGTTTTAGACATCCCTCTTTTATTAGAAAATAAACTTAACAAAAAAAACGATGTATTGGTGTTTATAAATACTCAAAAAAAAATAATTTTAGCTAGAGTAAGAAAAAGGAAATATTATAATAAAATAATTTTAAGATATTTGAAAAAAAACCAGTCTAATCTGTTCGAAAAAAGAAAATTGGCAAATTATGTAATAGATAATAATTTTCCACCGAATATTATGAAACATAAAGTAAATTTATTAAAAAAAAGGATTTTGTATGAAAGAAATAGTTCTTGATACAGAGACAACAGGATTATCAGTAAAAGAAGGTCACAGAATTGTTGAAATAGGTTGCATTGAGCTAGATAATTTAATTCCAACAAATAATGTCTTTCATTCTTATTTAAACCCTGAAAGAAAAGTTTCTGAAAACGCATTAAAAGTTCATGGTTATACTGATGAGTTTTTATCTGATAAAAAAAAATTTATAGATATAGCTGATCAATTTTTAGAATTTATTGCAGAAAAAAAAATTATAATTCATAATGCAGAATTTGACATAGGACATCTTAATAATGAGTTATCATTAATAAATAAGAAAACTATTTCCAAAGAAAATGTCATAGATACCCTTGAATTAGCTAGAAATAAATTTCCAGGATCTAGCATAAGCCTAGATGCCCTTTGTAAAAGGTATAGAGTAGATAATTCAAGAAGAAAAAAGCATACAGCTTTAATTGATTGTGAACTGTTATCCAAAGTCTATATCAATTTGATTGATCAAAAAGAGCCAATTTTCCAATTTAATAAAGACCTAAAAAAAAATACGACTACAAGTATTGAAATGACTGACTATTCAAAAAAAATAATTAATATTACAGACGAAGAAAAAAAATTACACGCTAAGTTTTTAAAAAGTGAATTAAAAAAAAATTTTTACTAATTTATTCTTTGTTGGTAAAGTTTTTCAAAATTAACTTTTTTTTCTAATTTCAATTCTGGAAAACCCGCATCCTTTATAAGATTGATTAATATTTTCTCAATTCTGGGATATATTTGAACTTGTAAATCACACAATAATATTTTTTCTAATTCCTCTTTCTTAATTGTTTTATCTGTAATTTTAATTACAGTAGAATAAGAGATTTCAAAGTGTGATTTTTTTTTATTTTCTTTTGGATTCTTGTAACTTAATTTAGTTACTACTTCTATCATTTCATTTTTTAATGTTTTATTTGTGATGTTTATTCCTAAAGAATACTTTGTTATATATTCCCTGCTATACACAAATGTTTCAGCACTTGGAATCTCAACTGAAAGATCTTGTATGTACTGCAAAATTATTTCATATTTTTTTGTCATTATCGTCGTTTATATCCTCGTAATCACCATCAATATAATTTTTATTGTTTTCACTTTTGTATTTCTTTTTATTCTTATTTATGAATTTGCTTAATATAACTTTTCTCGTGAATGGAACTATAAGCAAAATCCCAATTATGTCAGTGGCAAAGCCTGGCAAAATTAACAATAATGCTGCAAATGCCAAAGTGGCACCTGATATTATTTCGTAAACTGGTATTTCATTTTTTACCAACTGGCTTAAGCCTGACTTAAGAGTGTTAAACCCCTCGTATCTTGCATAAGCAACTCCAGCAACTGCAGTGGTTAAGATTAGTAAAACAGTGTTAAATGCACCTATTTGAGAACCAATCTTAATAAATAGGTAGATTTCAATAAGTGGAATTCCAATAATTAAAAGTAAAGCTGTGTTCATTTGTCTATTATTTAATTAGCAGGTTGAAATTATCAACATAGTAAATAATATAGTTATATGAGTTATAGCTTTGAATACATCGATATTATACTACTTGCAATGATTGCAGGTTTTATTTTTCTTAGATTAAGAGGAATTTTAGGTAAAAAGACTGGTTTTGAAGAAGATATAGACTCAAGTTTCGCTCATGAGGCACCACCAGCCAAACCAACTGTTGATTTGAATGCAAATACATTTGATGAAAATGCTAAGAAAGAATTTGTTAAAGGAGCGACAATTGCCTATGAAACTATAATCACAAATTTTGCCAAAGGAAAGTTAAAAGACATAAAATCATTATTAGACAAAAATGTATATCAGCAGTTTGAAGAGGCAATAAAAGACAGAGATATAAAAAGATATTCATCGGAAACAACATTCATTGGAATTAACTCAGCTGAAGTAAAAGAACATCAACAAAATAAAAATATGTTGGAAGTAACAGTTGAATTTGTTAGTGAAATTATATCATGTGTTAAAGACAAAGATAATAAAATAGTTTCGGGAGATCCTGAGAAAATAAAAAAAGTATTAGATACTTGGAAGTTCTCAAAAGACAGTAGATCTACCAATCCAAACTGGCTATTAATTGATACCCAAGCTTGACAAATAAGCTATCAGACAAAGATAAAAAAGATTGGCAAAATTTCTTAGACAGTTCTGAGAAACTTCAGAGTAAAGACTTTGATCAGGTAAATAATAAAATAATTTCAGAAAGATCAATTGATCTTCATGGATATACTTTAGAAGAAGCTAACAAAAAAATTTATGAATTTCTCGAGGATTGTTACTTTAATAAAGTAAAAAAAATTAATGTAATTACTGGCAAAGGTATGAGGTCAAGAAATTTGGAGGATCCACACCAATCTAAAGACTTAAGTATCTTAAAATATTCTGTCCCAGAGTACATCAAAAATAATAATGAATTGATGAACAAAATTATCAAAATTGACTTTGAGTCGGTTAATAGCCCTTCAAAAGGAAATTTTGATATATTTTTGAAAACTATAAAATAAACTTAGATAGGTCAGTATCTTTTACTAATTCACCAATATTATCTTTTATATATTTACCATCTACAGTAATTTTTTCTCCAGCTCTATCTGTTGCTGTGAAACTTATTTCATCTAACACCCTCTCAATGATTGTATGCAATCTTCTTGCTCCAATATTCTCTACTGATGAATTGACTTCACTTGCTATATGAGCGATTGTATTTATTCCGTCTTCTGTAAACTCTAGATCAACATTTTCAGTTTTTAAAAGAGCCTTATATTGTTTTATTAAACTGTTGTCTGGCTCCTTTAATATTCTTATAAAATCCTTACTATTTAAAGCATCAAGCTCAACTCTTATTGGTAGTCTACCCTGTAGTTCAGGTAAAAGATCTGATGGTTTCGCTAATTGAAAAGCACCTGAAGCAATAAATAAAATATGATCTGTTTTAACAGGTCCATATTTTGTGCTAACAGTTGTTCCCTCTATTAATGGCAATAAATCTCTTTGAACACCTTCTCTCGAAACATCACCACCAACTCTATCAGTTCTTGCTGAAATTTTATCAATTTCGTCTAAAAAAACGATACCATTATTTTCTGTTGAATCTTTTGCTGATTTTATAATTTTATCTTGTTCGATAAGTTTATCTGATTCTTCATTAATTAAAATATCATGAGATTCTTTTACTGACATTTTCTTTTTCTTAGGTTTTTGCCCCATAGATTTCCCTAGCATGTCAGATATATTTATCATTCCAACATTTGCACCAGGCATTCCAGGTATCTCAAATGATGGCATTTGATTAGATTCACTTACAGCTATTTCAATTTCATTGTCATCTAAATCTCCATCTCTTAGTCTCTTTCTAAAACTTTCTCTTGTTGCAACACTTGCTTTATTTCCAACTAGGGCATCTAAAACACGGTCTTCGGCTAATTTTTGGGCTTGAGCATGAACTTCTTTCCTTTTCTTCACTTTCTCCATTGCAATAGCAATTTCTAAAAGATCTCGAACTATTTGCTCTACATCACGTCCCACGTATCCTACTTCTGTAAATCTTGTAGCCTCAACTTTTACAAACGGCGCTTCTGCTAACTTTGAGAGTCTTCTTGAGATTTCAGTTTTACCAACACCTGTTGGTCCAATCATTAAAATGTTTTTTGGAAGAACTTCATCTTTCATGTCATCTTCTAATGCTTGTCTTCTCCATCTGTTTCTTAAAGCGATAGCAACAGCTCTTTTTGCTTTATTTTGCCCAACAACAAATCTGTCTAATTCTGAAACAATTTCTCTTGGTGATAATGAATTTGCAATTGTAGTCTTCTCTTTTGCAACTTTGCCTTTTGGAAATGATGTAACATTTGATTTTTCCATTATATTTTCTCCATACTCAAGTTATCATTTGTAAAAACGCAAATATCTGACGCAACTTTAATAGATTTTTTAGCAATTTCCTCTGCAGACATATCAGTATCCATTAATACTTTTGCAGCTGCTAAAGCATAATTTCCACCTGATCCAATCCCTATTACATCACCTTCTGGCTCTAAAACATCCCCAGTTCCTGAAATTATAAAACTTTTTTCTTTATCACCTATTGCCATCAAGGCTTCTAATCTTCTTAAATATTTATCAGTACGCCAATCTTTTGCTAATTCTACAGCAGCTCTTGTCAGATTACCCGCATGTTTTTCTAGCTTTGACTCTAATCTTTCAAACAATGTCAAGGCATCTGCTGTTGATCCTGCAAAACCTGCGATCACATTTCTTTTCTCAATTTTACGAACTTTGTTAGCAGTTTTCTTAATTACAGTATTACCCATGCTAACTTGACCATCACTGGCCACAACTACGTCATCATTTTTTCTTACAAGCACTATTGTTGTCATAGACTATAAATGGATATGAATTTAAATAGTTCAAGCCCAGGTTTAGTATTATTGATATAATCAAAAATACCTATATACCTAATTTAGATTATGAAAAGAAAAGCAAAAATAGCTAGAAAAACAAAAGAAACCAATATCAGTGTTGACCTTAATATTGATGGAAAAGGTAAGTACAACGTTGACACAGGAATAGGTTTCTTAGATCACATGCTCGAGCAGTTATCTAAACACTCATCAATGGATTTAAGTGTTAAAGCAAAAGGTGACACACACATTGATCTTCACCACACAACTGAAGACACTGGAATTGCTATCGGAGAATGCTTAAAGAAAGCATCAAAAAAATTTGTAGGCATTAAAAGATATGCTCACATACTGTTACCTATGGATGAAACATTAACAAGAGTTGCAATTGATGTTTCAAACAGGCCTTATTTGATTTGGAATGTAAAATTAAAAGTTGAAAAACTTGGTGAGATGGACACAGAATTATTTAAAGAATGGTTCCAAGCATTTTCACAAGCCGCAGGAATTACTTTGCATGTTGAAAATATTTACGGTGATAATAGTCACCACATCATAGAGTCTTGCTATAAAGGCCTGGCAAGGACTTTAAGAGCTGCGCTAGAATTAGATTCAAGGAATAAAAGTACAATTCCTTCTACTAAAGGCTCTTTATAAGATTAATGAACGTCACTATTGTTGACTATAATTCGGGTAATATTAGCTCTGTAATTAACTCCTTTAAGGAAGTTGCTAAAGATAAAGTTAATATCGAAGTAACCTCAAATTTAAATAAAATTAAATCTAGTGATAAGGTAGTATTGCCAGGGCAGGGTTCATTTAAGAGCTGCATTGACGGTTTAAATAGCATAAATGGTTTGATTGATACTTTAAGTGAATTTGCTTTAAATAATAAAAAACCTCTATTAGGAATTTGCGTAGGGCTTCAAATGTTTGCAGATATTGGTTATGAAGAAGTTGAAACAAAAGGATTGGGTTGGATTTCTGGTAAGGTATCTAAAATTGATAATCAAAACGGAAAATATAAACTACCCCATATTGGCTGGAACCAAATAAATATCGCTAAAGATAGTAAAATTTTTAAAGATATAGAAAACAATTCTCATATGTATTTTGTGCACAGTTACGAATTCATTCCTAATGATAATTCAGTCACTGCTGCAACAACAGATTATGCATCAAATATGGTTTGTGCAGTAGAAAAAGAAAATATATTTGGAACTCAATTTCACCCAGAAAAAAGTGATAAGATAGGACTTAAAATAATTAATAATTTTATAAATTTGTAAAATGAAAAATTACTTATTAATAATATTCTTTCTGATATGTGCGTGCCAGAATCCAAATAATTTAAAAAAAAATAAAAAAGAAAATTTAAACAATATGAATATGTTTAGTGAAGTTAAGGTAAAGTTAAAATGAAAATTTTTCCTGCAATAGATATCAAAGATAAAAAGTGTGTTAGATTAATCAAAGGAGATTTTGAAGATAAAACTGAATATGAAATATCTCCTGTGGAGCAAGCTGGAAAATATAAAGATAATGGATTTAAAAATTTACATATAGTCGATCTGGATGGCGCATTAACCGGGGAGCCAATTAACACTGAAATTATTCAAGATATTATTGGAAAATTTGACCTCAAAATAGAAATAGGAGGTGGCGTAAGAAATTTTGAGACTATTCAAAAATATATTGATGCTGGCGTTGAAAAAGTAATTTTGGGAAGTGCTGCTATAAAAGATAGAAGATTTCTAGAAGAAGCTTGTAATAAATTTCAAAACCAAATTGCATTAGGTTTAGATGCTAAAGATGGACATCTTGCAATTTCAGGTTGGACAGAGGAGTCGGATAAACTGACAACTGAATATCTAAAAAAGGTAAATAATTACGGAGTTAGTAGAATTATTTACACAGATATTAATAGAGATGGAACTAAGCAAAGCCCAAATTTTGAAGAAACACAAAAAGTGGCAGATATTTCAAATTGTCCAGTAGTTATATCAGGCGGAGTCTCATCAATTAATGATATTAAAAAAGCTAAAAATTTAAATAATATCGAAGGTGTAATAGTCGGGAAAGCTATATACGATGGTGATATAAAGTTAGATGAACTCGCAAAAGAAATAGATGCTTAAAAATAGAATTATTCCTTGTTTAGATGTTAAAAATGGTCGTGTTGTAAAAGGTATAAACTTTGTAGATCTAAAAGATGCAGGGGATCCTGTTGAGCAAGCAAAAATTTATAGCGATGGTGGTGCAGATGAAATTTGCTTTTTAGACATCACTGCTTCAAATGAAAATAGAGATACTATTTATGAAGTGGTAGAGAAAACTTCTAAGAAATGTTTTGTACCCTTAACAGTTGGTGGAGGAGTTAGAAGTATTGATGATATTAACAAATTACTTAATTGTGGAGCTGATAAAGTTTCTATTAATACAGCAGCTGTTCAAAATTCAAAAGTTGTTGAAGATAGTTCAAAAAAATTTGGATCACAGTGTATTGTTGTTGCAATTGATGCAAAAAAAAAAGACGACGGATGGGAAATCTTCACTCATGGTGGAAGAAATCCAACTAGTATAAATGCTCTAGAATTTGCCTCCAAAATGGAGAAATGTGGTGCTGGCGAGCTTCTTGTGACATCAATGGATAAAGATGGAACTCAATCTGGATATGATATTGAATTAATGCATAAGATATCATCCATGGTCAATATTCCAGTTATTGCATCAGGTGGAGTTGGAACTTTAGATCACTTAGTAGATGGAATAAAATCAGGTGCCAGTGCTGTTTTAGCTGCATCCATATTCCATTATGGAACTTATTCAGTAAATGAAGCAAAGCAATATTTGGCTTCAAAAGATATACCTGTTAGGATTTAGAATGTTAAAGATATTAGAAGATCTTGTTACCCTTGCAAGAGAGCGAAAAAGTAATCCTGTTGAAGGATCATATACCAATAAGCTTCTAGATGATAAATCTTTAGCAAAAGAAAAAGTTTTAGAAGAAATAAATGAACTAATAGAAGCTGTAGAGCAAGGCTCAAATAAAATCCATGAGGCTGCAGATGTTCTTTATCATCTAATCATGTACCTCGAAAAAAATGATATTAAAATTGAAGAGATTATGGAAGAACTAAAGAATCGAAAGAAATAATATGATGCAAGGCTATATAAATTGGGAAAAAAAACAAATTCAGTGGTGGAAGAAAAAACTAGGACTTTCTGAGCATGGACTTGCGTGGATATCTTTTATCAAGGGAATTTTGGTTGGATTATTAATTTATCATTTCCTTTTTTAGCAAAATAACAAACTTCATCAGAGCGTGGGGGTCATAAGCCCGAATTTACTTTTCTCCCCTTATAATTTCCCAGGTAACCAGGTTGAGAATATTGGAAATAGAATCATTAGTATTCCATAAATTATTCCAACGATTGTAAACAAAGGAACTTCTTTGAAAGCTTTTGCTGGATTTTCCTTGATCACACCTGCAGCTGTATAAATACCAACGCATACGGGGGGAGTGATCATACCTATCCCGGCAAAAGCTACAAATACTACATAAAGATGAAGTAAGCTTTGGTTGAAAGACAATGTTATTGCTGCAAAAATTGGTACAGTTAAATAAAAAACAGGTACTATTTCAATAAACGTCCCAAGAATTAAACAAATCGCTCCAAGCATAATCCAAAATAGATTTACGCTCACACCTTTATCTGTGAAGAAGGTAATAATTTTTTGAGGGGCTTGCGTGTAGGTTAAAACAACACTTAAGAATGTTGCAGTTGCAATAATTGCAAAAATAACAGCAGTTATGATTGCAGTTTCCCTTAAACAGCTCATCAAAGATGAAAAAGTTAGTTCTCTATAAATTAAAAATCCTATAAGTGCTGCATAAACACCAGCAACAGCTGCAGATTCAGATGGGGTTAGTATCCCTGCATAAATTCCACCTAAAATTATCACTGGGGTGATTAAAGCTGGAAGAGCAGCGATAAACGAACCTACTCTTTCCTTAAATGAAGCTTTTTCATCTGTTCTAATATGCCTGCATTTAAACAAAACTAGAAGGACCATCAACACTAAGAGAACTAAGCCTGGAATAACACCTGCAGCAAAAGTTTTAGACACTGGAACATTAGTTAGAGCACTAAATAGTATTGCTGCATTAGAAGGAGGTATCAAAGCTTCTAAAAGAGCGGCTGAGGCTGCTAGAACTACAACAAACGGAGTTGGATAACCTTGTTCAATCATCTTTGGCATCATAATTGTTCCAACTGCAGTAATAGCTGCAAGTATAGATCCACAAAAAGCTGCAAAGAAACCCATCGCAATAACCATCGCAACACCTAATCCACCTGGCCAATGACCAACAAGCGTTGTTGTAAACTTAACTAATCTAGAGGCAGCTCCACCTTTTAACATCGCCATACCAGTAAAAATAAATAATGGAACGGCGATTAGGACATGTTTAGTTAATGCACCAAACGAAACCTGGATAAGCACTGACCAGGGTAAATTTAATCCAGCGATTGCAGCTAAAGAACTTCCTAAACCAAACACTAAAAAAATAGGTACGGAAATAACCAATGTTATAAGAGAAATAATAAAAGCTAGTCCAAACATTTATTCTTTCCCTGAAAGCTTTTTTAAATTATCTAAAATAAGTTCTAATGAAGTTAATGCTAAAATTAAAAAACCAACTGGAAACGCTAAAAACATCCACCAAATAGGAATATTAATTTCTAATTCCATCATTTGTCCTAGATTGTAGTACATCGTAGTTGCATCAACACCTGCTTTAAAAAAAACGCACGCAGAAATTAAAGCGATTAAATTTACAATCGTTCCGATAATATTTTTTGATTTCTCAGATAAATAGTGGCTTAAAAAATCTACTTTAATATGTTGGCCTTGTTTTAATAAGGGACCAAGTAATGGAAATACCAACCAACTCACCATTACAGGTGGTAATTCAATAAACCACGCAAATCCTGTGCCTGTAATAAATCTTGTTGTGGCACTCAAAGCTAAAGCTGCCACCATTAAAAAGACAATGAACATTGCGAGCGAAATTGCAACTTTTGCTAGCAAATTGTTAATAGCTCGCAATGCCCTCATAATCTTTACAGAAAAAGTTTAACTTCTTCTAATTACTCTTAGCATATGTTTGTGCTGCCTCTAAAGCATCAGCATCAATCATTTTAGCCATTGCTGGCATCACTTCATCTTTCATAAGCTTATCAAATTTGGCTTTTTCAGCGCCTGAAAGTGTAGTAACAACTCCACCTCTTTCTTGGAATTTTTTAAGAGTGCTTTCTCCAGTATCCATAATTAAATCTGTTGATCTTTTTCCAATCTCTTTACCAACATCCATTATGATTTTTTGTAAATCTGAAGATAAACTATTAAACCAAGTTGAGTTAGCCATAATATACGCGTCTGCATAGTATTGATAAGGCTTTTGAGCGTATTTTAAAAACTCCCACCAACTGTATGCCTCGATACTTCCTGGAGGACTGTTAATCGTATCAATCATTCCAGTTTGTAATGAAGTATAAACTTCACCAGTAGGCAAAGATACTCTGTTTGCTCCTAAAGCATCCCACATAGGCTCTTCACTTTTTAAAAGTCTTCTAGCTTTTAGACCTTTCATAGCATCAATACCTGTTAATTCTTTAGCACTAGAAAAAGTCATTACAGGTCCAACCGGGTTATACATTACTAATGTTGAGTTAGTTTTTTTTGTTAATTCACCCCAAATTTCTTTTCCTTTTGGTGAGTTTTGAAAAAAACCTCTTTGTTGCTCCCATGAATTAAATAATCCTGGAAATGAGGCAACATTAAAGTTTTTGTTTATTGGTGGAAAACTTACCACTCCAACAATTCCTCCAAGTTCAACTGCACCAGAAGTTACTGCACCCATTACTTCTCTAATACCAAATAATTGTTTAGATGGATAAACTTCTATTTTTAATTTTCCTTTTGCTCTTTTGTTAACTTCATCTGCGAAAATTTGTGCATGTTTTGCACTATGGTGCTTCGGGCTCCAGTGAACTGATAATCGTCCAACTATCTCTGAAAAAGCAGCTGTTGAAGTAAGAACAAACGAAAAAATAAATGTTAAGCTAATAATAGCTTTATAAATTGATTTAAAATTATTCATTTTCCCTCTCTTTTTTAAAAAGATATCTTATTAGTTGAATATATTTTAACAATGCAAAATTTTAAAATATTTTATAAGATAATTTTTTAAAATGAAGCGTAATGGGTTCACATTAATCGAATTACTTGTTGTAGTAGCAATAATAGGTATCCTAGCTGCAGTTGGAGTTGTTGCTTATAGTGGATATACAAGTGGAGCAAAAAAATCAGCTGCTAATTCAAATCATCAAGCAGTGGTCAAATATATAACGACTGAAGTTCTAAAATGTTCAATAGGTGAGAGCACAGCTATGGAAGGAGAATTAGATTGCTCAAAAAGTGGCACATCTAACTGGAAAAATGATGTAGCACAAACAACTGTAAAAGTTTTGAATAGGAATTTTAAGAATCCTTATGACACCTCCAAATCACCACTTTCGCATGGTGGAAACATTACCAACGATACAGATGTTGGATATAATAGGCTGAGATCTCCCGGAACAACAATTAAAGTTTGGACTTGTGTTAAAACTCCTTGCTCTGGAACTGAATGTAGTATTCCAAACCACGTTTGTAGCGGTGATATTGACATAAGTGGTCTTTAAAGTGTCAAAAAAAAACGGTTTTACTTTAATTGAACTTTTAGTGGTTGTTGCAATAATTGGAATTTTAGCTGCTGTTGGAGTAGTTGCTTACAGCGGATATACCAAATCTGCAAAAGAAAAAGTTTGTAAAGCAAATCATGACAAAATAGTTAAAACTATAAAAGAAAAAAAAGCATTCTGTGAATTTGAAAGCACCATTAAACTCAGAACTTGGTATACTAGCTTTAAACAAGGTGCTGAGTATGATTTTAATTGCTCCAATAATTTTGAAAACTTAGGTCAAAATGTAGGAATACATATGACGAATTTTTTAAAAAATGTGTACAGTCCTAATAATCATTGGGGTTACACTTGGGCTGGAAATAGTGGAAATCCAACTACTGAAGGCCAGACGTATTATTATACCAATAATAATAGTATTAGAATTAGGACCCTGTGTGAAGGAAATATCATAGAAATGTTGATTACTGGAGATTGATTGACAAAATAGTAAAATATATATTTAAATAAATTTTCATGAGCTACGATAACCAAAATATATTTGCAAAAATTTTAAGAGGAGAAATTCCTTGTAATAAAATCTATGAAGATGATTATGTATTGTCTTTTTATGATATTAATCCTCAAAAAAAAATTCATGCTCTAGTAATACCAAAAGGCAAATATATAGATCTAGATGATTTTAATTCGAATGCTTCAAATGATGAAATAGTAGGTTTAATGAAAGGCATAACAACGGTTTCAAAAAAATTGGGAATTTCATCGATTGATGGTAAAGGGTATAGGGCTCTTGCCAATATTAGTGATTATGGTGGCCAAGAAGTACCACACTTACATTTTCATTTATTTGGTGGTGAAAAAGTTGGAAAAATGGTTTCGTGATAACCAAAGTTGACAGAAAGTATCTGGAAATTAACTCTCTTAATGAAATTAATTCATCTGAACCAAAGATTAATTGTAAAATTGAAATTAAAAATCCTCCAGATTTTCAAATAAATAAATTTTTTTATAAGCAAATTGGTAAAAGTTATCGGTGGATTGATAGACTAGCCTGGGACGATGCTAAATGGATGACTTATACAAATAATTTAAATTTAGAAACTTATATATTGAGAGAAAATGATGATTTAATTGGTTTTTTTGAGCTCTTATTCCATCCTGAAGCTAGTAAATGTGAAGTTGCTTATTTTGGAATTTTGGATCAATATATTGGAAAAAATTATGGAAAATATCTATTAACAGAAGCCTTGAAGTTAGGATTTAGAAAAAAGACAAAAAAAGTTTGGTTGCACACTTGTTCTCTAGATCACAAACATGCTCTAAGAAACTATCTAAGAAGAGGTATGAAAATTTTTAAATCTGAGACTATTAATTTAGATATTAATTAATATAATTTTGAATTCTAAATGTCTTTTCATCAATCATCATATTTATTTCTATATTGAATAACTTAGTTTCAACTCTATTTTGATAAATATCAGTTGTTGTCCATCCTTTTATTTCATAATTTTGTTTATCAAAAAAAATATTTAATAAATTATTATTATGTATAATTTCAAAAGAAAATGTATCATCATTTTCTCCAATTATTTCAACTTGGTCTAGTTTCTTAAGTAGAAATTGTTTATCTAAAATTAAATTAAGAGGAGTGTCTTTAAGTTGGTATCTTAAATAATTTTTAATTTTTTTACTATTAATCACCAAGGATCTTCCATTTGATACTAAAATTTTATCATAAATATCATCGTATTTACAAAAAATTTTTTTTGGATACGTAATTATACATTCTCCTTGCTCAGTTTTTTTTCCAATTTTTTGTATAAATTTAAAAGATAAATTATCCGTCTTTTCTAATTTATTTTTTATTAATAGCTTTGATGATGCAAAAATATTTAATGGATAAAAAAAAATTAAAATAAAAATTAAATACTTCACTATTTTAAAACTTCTCTTTTACCTACATGATTAGCTTTACTTACTTCACCATTTAATTCCATTTGATCAATTATCCTCGCAGCTCTATTGTATCCAATTTGTAATTTTCTTTGCAAAAATGAAGTAGACGCTTTTCTCTCTGACCTAATTATTTCTAAAGCTTCATTATATAATTCATCAGTTTCTGAATTGTCTTTATTTTTATCATTAATATCTCTTTCATCTGCAAAGTTTAAAATTTCATCAACATAGTCTGGCTCTGCTTGATTTCTAAGAAAGTTATTTACTTTATCTATTTCTACCTCTGAAACATAAGGTGCATGTATCCTTGTGATTTTGTTTGCTGAAGACATATACAACATATCTCCTTTTCCTAGAAGTTGCTCTGCTCCTTGCTCACCTAAAATCGTTCTGCTATCAATTTTCGAGGTTACTTGGAATGAAATACGAGTAGGAAAATTAGCCTTTATTGTACCGGTTATTACATCTACGCTTGGTCTTTGAGTGGCCATTATTATGTGGATTCCAGCCGCTCTAGCCATTTGTGATAATTTTTGAATATAGTTTTCAATTTCTTTTCCAGCTATCAACATGAGATCTGACATTTCATCAACAATTACAACAATATAAGGCATCTTAACTTTATGCTTTTCGTTATATCCATCAATGTTTCTTACACCTACTTTAGTCATTAACCTATACCTGCTCTCCATTTCTTTAACTACCCAACCCAAAACAGATGCAGCTTTTTTTGATTCAGTAATCACAGGACACAATAAATGAGGAATTCCTTCATATGTTGATAGTTCTAACATTTTCGGATCTATTAATATAAATTTACAGATATCAGGATTGTGTTTGTAAATGAGAGATAGAATAATTGTATTAATACAAACCGATTTTCCTGAACCAGTAGTCCCAGCAATTAATAGATGAGGCATAGAACTTAAATCACTGGTTATAGGCTCTCCTGATATACTTTTACCTAGAGCAATTGGTAATTTAATTTCTTTCTTTTTAAAATTTTTATCTGAAATTATTTCTCTTAAAAATACATTTTCCCTTGAAACTTTTGGCAATTCTATGCCCACAGTGTTACTTCCAGGAATAGTAGCTATTCTTGCAGATTCTGAACTTGTATTTCTCGCAATATCTTCGGACAGATTGATTATTTTTGATACCTTTACCCCTGCCGCCGGTTCAAATTCATTTAATGAAACAACAGGTCCATGACTAATTTTTTTTATTTTACCTTCGACTCCGAAGTCTAATAAAATTTTTTCTAATGCTTCACCGTCAGTCCTTTCATCTTCATTTCTATTAGATAATTTTTCAGGTTTTTTTAAAAAATCAATTAAGGGTAATTTAATCTTATTTATATTTTTAGAAACAGGTTTTCTATTATTTGAGAATAAATTTTCTTGTACTCGAGTTTCAACAATATGGTTCTCTACTTTCTCTTCTTCATATTGTTCATCCTTACTTTGGTTATTTTTATTTGAAATAAATAAATTTTTTAAAAGAAAATAAATTTTTAATAAATATTTTATTTTGAAATCGCTACTAATAAAAAAAAATAGTAATATAAGTATTATTAGTAAATAATAACTTAATGTTATGTTAATATTTAGTAAATCAAAAATTACAGTTTCGGATATTAAATTTCCTACAAAGCCATTGTTGCCGTAGATTACTAACCAGTAATTTTCATTATAAAATATACTAAAAAATATTGTTGCAAGCAGTATATATAAAATAGTGAAAAAAATATTTTCAATAAATATTATGACTTTTTTATTAACTAAAATGGACAAACCAGTAAAGAATAAAGAAAAAGGTATTAGAAATGATATTATTCCAATTGATTGAAAAAATATATCAGCGATATAGCTTCCTTTTAAACCTAAAAAATTATTTATTTGCTGGTTTTCTGGAAAAATAAAATTTGGATCTTGCGGAGAGTAACTTGCCAGTGAAACTAAGAGAAGTATTGATGAAAAAATAATTATTAAACCAATTAACTCTGTTAATCGCTTTAGAACAAAATTTGATGTTTTACTTATAAAATCTTTAATTATCATGAATCAAAACTACATTTGTCACTTTGTATCATTTAATTTTTATTGTTAAAATTATTTTGTTATGAAAATTTGTTTAATAGGCCTAAATATCACTAATTTAATTCTTGCATCTGTTTTTTTAAAAAAAAATTTGCCAGTTGATATATATCAAAATAATAAAATACAAAGGTTTAAAACAAAGAGAACTATTGCAATTTCAGCTGGAAATTTTAGCTTTTTAAAAAAAATTTCTAATACAAACTTACAATCATGGAAAACAAATGAAATTAAGATTTATCTCGAAAATGAAAATTCTAAGGAGATTATAAATTTTAAGAAACAAAATAAAGAGTCTTTTAATTTAATTAAAAACTCTGATTTAAATAATGCGTTTTTAAAAAATATTGAAAATTCAAAAATTGTTAAAAAAATAAAAGAAGATATATTTAGTAAGCGGTTAATTAATAAAATAAAAAAATATGATTTGGTAATTAACTCAGACAACAATAATTTTATCACAAAAAATTATTTTCATAATAAAATAAAAAAAAATTATAAAAGTTACGCATATACCTTTATAATTAATCATAAAAAGACAAATAATAGAACTGCTAGGCAGATTTTTACTAATTACGGACCTCTAGCCTTTTTACCACTGAATAATTCAAAAACTTCTGTTGTTTTTTCATGCTCAGGTAATTTGAGAAGTGCTCAAGACATATATAAGCTATTTAAAAAATATAACACTTTTTATCAAAATACCAAGCCGGGTGATATCGAAAAAGTAAGTTTAGAATTTTCAATGTTGAGAAAATATACCCATAAAAATATTTTAGCATTTGGTGATTTATTGCATCGTATACATCCTTTAGCTGGTCAGGGATTCAACATGACCATTAGAGATATAGAAAATTTCTCGAAGATTGTTGATAAAAAAATTAGTTTAGGTCTTCCAATAGATATTTCTGTTGCTGATGAATTTCAGCAAAATAATAAACACCTAAATTATTTATATGGTAAAGCAATTGATGGAATTTATGAGTTTTTTAGGTTGGATAGCAAAATCAAAAATTCCTTATCAAAACCTATTTTTAGAATTCTGAATAATAATTCAGTTTTTAAAAAATATTCAAATTTATTTTCTGATAAAGGGATAAATCTTTAAATTACTGAATAGTGGTATTTTCAAATTCATCTTTGACATAATTATTTAAGATTTGTTCCATTTTTTCTTTTCTAATGTTTATATCAATGCTCTCTAATAATATTTGTTTTTCTTCTAACGAAAATGGTGAAGCCATCGAGAGATCATTAAGTGTTTTACTTAAGTCTTTTTTTTCTAGATCTTTCAGATTTACGATATAACCTTGCTTCTTAAAAAACTTTTTCATGTTTTTCATTATTAAATTAAGATCAGAAAAGTTAACCTCATTGCTTTTATCAGATATATCATTAGTGAAGTTACTGTATTGAACGTTACATTCTCGATATAATTTATCACTCTCAATTTCAGAATTTAATTTAAATCTACATATGCCATTTAAAATAATAAGTATTCTTCCATCCTCAGTTTCGTTGAAACTGGTAATTTTTCCAATACAACCAATTTCGTAAAGATCAGGTTTTTTCAACATTCCTGACTTTTTAGGTTGTATCATTCCAATTATTCTGTGCTTTTTCATACTATCATTTACCATTTGTAAATATCTTGGTTCAAAGATATTTAATGGAACAGTGGTACCGGGGAACATTATAAAATTTGATAGAGGAAAAATTGGGATGGTTTTTGGAAGGTCTTGTATATTTAGCATTAAATTCGTATTTTAATTTTTTATTTATTTATATTAAATTTAATGGATCTGGCAACTGGACAAAATCTCTTAAAAGAAAAAAAATTCTTTTTAGCTAAAAAATACTTTGAAAAGTTATTGAATTTAAACCCAAATAAGCCCGAAATTAATTTTTATTTAGGTAGAGCATACTCTGAATTACTAGATTCAATAAATAGCATTAAGTATTATAAAAGATATTTAGAATTTAACGAAAATTCAATTAATTGTTTAATAAACCTGGGAATTATTTATCTAAATATTGGAGATATAATAAATTCTGAAAAAACATTTAGAAAGATAATTAATTTAAATAAAAAAAATGTTACTGCATTTAATGGTCTTTTTATGTTGTCTCAAGAATTATTGAAAGAAAAAGATTTTGATTATTTAGAAAATATTTTGTCCAATGATAAAGAAATTTCTTTAAGTGATAAAAGTATTATTTATTTTTTACTCTCTAAAAATGAAAGGAAAAAAAAGAACATACAAAAAGAATTAACTTATTTAAAAAATTACCACTTCCAATCATTTAATTCAAATCTCGAATACAATAATCAATCAATTTTTTTTTATAAAAATATTTTGGGTAAATTTAACAACAAAATAAATTATATTAATAATTATAGTTTAAAAGAATTAAAACCTATTTTCATTGTAGGCTTACCAAGGTCTGGCTCTACATTAATAGAGTCAATTTTAACTTCAGGAGATGTAAAAATTAAAACTTATGGTGAAAGTAATTTTATTAATGGCGCTATTATAGATCAGATAAAAGCTAAGATTTTTAAAAAAGATTTTAAAACCGAAAATATTGATTTAAAAATTGATTTATCTAAAATAATCGAGTTTCTTGAGGATAGATATAGTTTTAAAAATAATACGTTATCTAAAGAATTTTTTATAGATAAGTCACTAGAAAATGTTTTTAACATTGAATTGATATTAAAAATCTTTCCAGGCGCAAAATTCATACATTCCAAAAGGAAATTAAAAGACGCAATTTTATCAATATATTTTTCAATGTTGCCAGAATTATCTTGGACTCTTTCGATGGATACCATAAAAAATTATGTCAACAAGTATGAAAAAATTGTTATCTATTATAAAAAAAAATTTCCAGATAAAATACTTGATATTGATCTAGATGAATTTACTTCAAATCCTGATTTAATTTCTAAAGAAATTTATGATTTTTGTTGTCTAAGTTGGAACAAAAAATATTTAAATTTTTATAAAAGAAAGAATTTATTCAGCAAAACTTTAAGTTCAACTCAAATCAGAAAACAAATAAGTAAACAAAACCAATCAAATTATTCAAATTATTATTTTTTATTAGATTAATAAAAGCTTTTCTGTCTAAATTTGATCTGATCCTTTATAAAATTAATTAAATAGCTATCTTTGATTTCGTGATTACAGATTTTTGAGTAAGAGATATCATTAATTAAGTAAGCATATGTAATCCAATTTTTTATAATTAGTATGTCAGACAAATTGATTAGATTATGAGTTGGTCCAACAATTTTTTGATCATTATCGTCCAGTTTTGGATATCTACTATCATATAATGTTTCAATTTCTTCCCAACTTTTTAAATAATCAAGTTTTGTATTAGAATTCTTTTCAATCTTTTCAAATTCAGGAAATTCTTTATAAAATTCAGTACATCCATGCTTAATTTTGATATTTTTAGAAATTATTTCGTTGTTCGAAATTACTTTTGTTATGATATTTAAAACATCCTCAGCATCTTTCATACCTGTACAAAATATATAACCTTTGTAGTTACCCTTAACGTTATTTCTTGTTTCTACAACACATTTTCTAATATTGTTTCTTTTTAGATTTAAATTATTAAAAATTAAAAAAAGTTTAATTAGTTCTACGATGTTTTCCAATGTAATTTGAACTTTAAAACAATTAAAACAATATTTTGGTATTATTTTAAATTCATTAAATACTTTAAAATGTCTATCGCAGTTTAAATTAATTTCATTTCTTCTAAAAATCTGTGTTTCTTCATATTTTAAGTCTAAATCATTTAAAATACTAAAATTTTTATTTACGAAATTTCTAATAGAAATAATTTTAATTGGATGTTGGATTTTTAGATTTTTATTAAAGTTTAAAATTTTTTCATTTACATCTAAAATTTTGTTATTCTTTATATTTTTTGGAATATGATAATTTAAAGTATCAATTAATCTCTCTCGAGTTACATCACTATCTTGAATTTCTAAAGACTTTAAAAAATTTTCAATTGCTTTTTTATAATTTCCAATATTTTTATATGTAATGCCCAAATTTTTATAAGTATTTGATAGATTTTTTTCGTACTTTAACAATTTTGTAAAAAAGTTTATAGCTTCATTAAATTTTCCCAGATTAAATAAAGCAACTCCCAAATTATTTAATACTGCTAAATCTTTTTTATCTTTTTTTAAAATTTCGTAATAAAATTGTGAAGATTTTAACCAATCTTTTTTTTTAAAATAAATTGATCCGTATAATTTGTTTTGTAAATGTTTTTCATCTTCATTTATATTTAATTTTTCTAGCAATTTTAAAGCAGTATTATAGTTATTTCTTTTTATCTCTGTAATGACTGGAGTAAATTTTATTAATATTTTATTTTCTTTCACAATGGTTTACTTTTAACATTAAGTTAAAATTTTTATAATTATATGTTGCAATAAAAAAACCGCATAATATAATGATTTTTAACAAGCGGGCATAGCTCAGTGGTAGAGCGTCTCGTTGCCAACGAGAAGGTCGTGGGTTCAAGTCCCATTGCCCGCTCCAGTAAAGGAATTATGTAATGAGTGATTTAGCAAACAAAAAATGTATACCTTGCGAAGGTAATATTCCGCCATTTAACACAGATGAAATTCATAAGTATTTAAAACAAGTTGATGGGTGGGAAGTCATTGAAGATAAGATCGATGGATTTCATTTAATAAAAAATTTTAAATTTGATGATTTTTTACAAAGTCAAGAATTTGTAAATAAAGTTGGTAAAATTGCTGAAACGGAAGGACACCATCCTGATCTATGGTTTGGATGGGGTTACGCAAAAATTAAAATTTTTACTCATGCAATCAAAGGTCTTGCTGAGAGTGATTTCATTCTAGCTGCTAAAATAGATAAGTTAAATTAATTAATGGTTTTAGTGATTAAAGTGTCTTGTTTTAGCAAACACTAAAATAGTATTTGTTTGATTAGCGAATTTAATAATTTCTTTGTCATTTTTTGAACCTGAAGGTTGAATTACGGCCGAAATTCCTGCTTGAACTAATTTTTCTATACCATCTACGAATGGAAAAAATGCATCAGAGGCTGCTAAAATTTCACCTTCATCGTTGCTTTTTTGGAATTTTTTCATTTTATCTATTGCTATTTTACAACTATCCAATCTACTTGGTTGACCAGAACCGATACCTATTGTTTTATAGTCTTTTGTAATAACTATTGCATTTGATTTTACGCCTCTACATATATTAAATGCAAAAATGAGTTTATTTAAAGTTTTATTTGTAGGTTTTAATTTTGACACAGTTTTAAAATCTTTTTTAGAAAAACTTAGAGTATCTGGATCTTGAACTAAAATCGAATTAAATTTATTTAAAAAATTAAAATTAAAATTTTTTTCAACTTTACTCGAATCAATTAACCTCAAGTTCCTTTTCTTTTTTAACAGTTTGAGTGATTTTTTATCAAATCCATTTGCAACTATTACTTCAAAAAATTTTTTATTAATTTTTTTGGCTAAACTAATATTTAATTTAAAGTTACATGATACAATACCACCGTAAGCACTTAATGGGTCACTTTCTAAAGCTTCCTTAAAAGATTTGATTTTGTTTGGATTAATGGAAACTCCACAGGGATTAGCATGCTTAATTATTGTTACACCCTTATTTTTTGGTAAAGTTTTTGATATACTTATAGCCGAATAAAGATCGTTATAGTTGTTGTAACTTAGCTGTTTTCCACTGATTTGGGTAATTTCTTGCTTGTTATTTTGTGAATATATTGCCGCTTTTTGATGAGGGTTTTCCCCATACCTTGTCTTCTCAATTAATTTTCCGGAAAAAATTTTCTTAATAGGGAAAGTATTTTTAGATTTTTGATTGAAATAATTAAAAATTTTTGATTCATAGTACGCGGTTTCCATAAATGCTTCCTCGGCCAATTTTTCTCTAAATTTTAAATTTGTAGACCCTCTATTTCTATTTAATTCAACAGTTAAATTTTCATACTGTTTTGTATTACTTAGGATAACAACATCATTATAATTTTTTGCAGCCGATCTAACCATAGTTGGTCCTCCAATATCTATATTTTCAATTATATTTTTGTGGCCAGAATTACTTAACAAAACTTTTTCAAATGGATAAAAATTTATAATAACTAAATCTATATTTTCATAATTGTTAATTTTCATTTCCTTTTGATGTTTTTTATTTTTTCTAACATTCAAAATCCCAGAATGAATTTTTGGATGTAATGTTTTTACTCTTCCTCCTAGCAGCTCTTTTGAATTTGTAAATTTTGATACTTCTAAGCATTTAAAACCCATATTTTTAATTTTTTTGTATGTGCCACCTGAGCTTATTATTTTGATTTTGTATTTTTTTAGTAAATTTAATAATTGCCTTAAACTTGATTTATCTGATAATGAAATTAAAGCAGTCTTGACTTTTATAGTATTTTTTCGAATACCCATTTAATTTCCTGAGTTATATCCTTTATTTTGCCTGATAAACATATATTTTGGTTTTCACTAGTTAAATTTTTATTACCGAAATATATACCTGATTCAATATTTATTATCTCGCAATTAGTTGAAAATTTCCACCCAGAATTCTTAATTTCAATTAGTATAGTTTTGTTATCTAGGGTTTTTGTTAATTTAACACCTGGCTCCATATGAAATCTGATATCATATTTTTTTGGGTCCAACTTGTTTTTTGAAATTATTTTATCAGTTCCTATCAATTTATTTTTTTCAATGAAATATTCTAAAGACCTTTCATATAAAACTCCAAACTTTTTTAAAAAGCCATTATGAGATGCTTTGATTAACCAATAGTTTTTTTCATTAACAATATTTTTATCACTAATTTTCAAACCATTTTCTAATGTTTTATAGTTCCCATTATTTCTAAATGAACAACTTGAATGATTGTCAATTATAAGTGCTGAATGAGCAGCAGTGGATTTTGAAATTAGATTTAATTTATGTTTATAATCCTGAAAGTAACCTGAATTAGAAATAAGTTTTTTATCTTTGTAGAAGAATTCAAATGAAAGAGCTCCACTTTGATAGTTATACGAAAATGTTTTTTGGGGTGAATTTCCAACATCCATTGCAAGAATGCAACTTTTATTTTTCAAAATAGCATATCCCCCTACTTCATTATTTGAATTTTCGAACTTATATTTATAAAGTGAAAGATATTTATTAAATTCCTTTAAATCATTTTGATGATTCCCATTAAATAGTAAACTTCGTTCGATTTTAGAAAAAACTGAATAAGATTTTCCTAGATAGAAAATTATTTCATCGAGGTACTCAGGTATATCATTAAAAGACTCCTTTAATAGTTCTCTAACAAGAACAAAATATTTTAAATAAAAATTTAACTGCCTAATACTTCTTGTTTTTGGAAAATACTCATCGTCAAAAGAATTAATAATAATTTTTCTAAGTAATTCTAATCCATAATATAAAAATTTTTCATTTTCGTATGATAATCCTGTTATTATTATTGCGGTACAGCCTAATAATTTATCATTAACAGATTGCGATTTGCTTATTTCATTTATTAAATGATTAATTTGTTTGTTTACAGAAAAATTAAATTTATTTTTATATTTAGTATCACTTTCATCATAAGATAATTTAGAGTTTGCAATCCAAGATATTATTCTCTTTGATAAAACATCAATCTGCCATGTTAATGAATTATAGCTTTCATTTTTTTCAATCCATTTAATAATTATTGATTGCGCAATACTTGGCGATGATTTTAAATCAATACTAAATAACCAATAAAAATTATTTAGTTTATATAGGTTATTACTATTCAATAATTCACTTTCCCAAATATTATCTTTATCTAATTCTTCAATTTTAATTTTTTTTTTATCATATTTAACCAAGCAGCTTAAAATACTTAGACTTGGTCTATAGGTAATGTTGCTTATCTCAATTTTTGAAATTTTATTATTATAAAAACTCGACTTTAAGTATAAATTTCTTATTTGATTTTTAGATGAGTTAAAAAATTCATTTATTAAAATTAAAGAATTTTTTAAATACATCTTACATTGATTTTAGGGTTTCTATATTTTTTTTAATATCACCGTTATTTTCTTTGAATATTGTTGTTCCAGAAACTAATATATTTGCTCCCGCTAATATAACCTCTTTCGAATTAGAGAAATTTATTCCACCATCAACTTCAATATCAAATTTTAAGTTATTATCTTTTTTTATTTGATGAAGTTTTTTAATTTTTTTAATGACTTCTGGTATAAATTTTTGACCACCAAAACCAGGATATACACTCATAATTAAAACTAAATCTATTTCTTTTAGTAATTTTTCAATGACTTTAACTTCCGTATTTGGATTTAAGGATATACCTACTTTTTTTTTCAATTGTTTTATCAGTTTAACAGACTCAATCAAATTGTCGGTTGCCTCAGGGTGAATCGTTATTATATCAGACCCTGCTTCAGCAAAATTTTTTATATATTTATGAACTGGTGAGATCATTAAATGTACATCAAAAGGTAATTTAGAATAATTTCTAAGTGTTTTTATCACTGGAGGACCAATTGTAATATTGGGTACAAAATGTCCATCCATTACATCGACATGAATTAAATCTGCGCCACTGTCCTCTAATCTTTTAATCTCACTACCTAATTGGCTAAAATCCGCAGAAAGTATTGAAGGAGAAATTTGTATATTTTTCATTAATAAATAAAAACTAGTACTATCAATTTTTTAATATATTTGAATTATTATTTACCAAATATTTTATAAATTTCTGCAGCTATTTCACTTTCTAATGGAAACGATAACATTCCCATAACAGAATAACCCATTAAATAAGGCATTAAATAAAATCTAAACATATAAAAAAACCATGCAACATAAAGTGGGACTAGTGGTCCTATGATGAAACTAGGAGTTATGAATTTAAAAATTTTTATGATTGGATTTGTGTATTTCACAAATACTTTCATAAAAAAGAATTCAGAATCTTCTTTTTGAAAAATATTCATTGCTGATCTTCCAATTAAAGTCCACATAATAATACCTAAAATGTAGTCTATTACTAAAATATATAACGGCATTTATATGAAAAAAATGGGGGCGGTATCCGCCCCCAAAAAGTTTAATTTAGTGTTGCTTACCAAGTATTGTCTTGCCTGATGGAACACGAACTTCATCTACCATTTGTTGTGTAGCTTTATCTGGTTCTTCAGTCATTAAACTTACTACAACCATTACAACTAAACAGACCGACGCTCCGATTATACCGAAACGTAAATGGTCAATACCTAACCAAGGTGCATTACCCATAAACTTAGGATACACATAAATTAGATAAGCTGTTCCTGATGCAAGACCTGCTATCATACCTGCTATTGCTCCTTGTCTTGTTGCTCTCTTCCACCATACACCAAGTATTAATGGGAAGAACAATCCTGACATTGCAAAGTCAAATGCCCAAGCAACTGCACCAAGGATACTAGTGATCCTCATCGATGCAATGTATGCTCCAGCCGCACCAATAACTATTAAAAGCGCTCTAGCAACTAACAATCTTTTTCTTACATCCGCTTTTGGATCAATGATTTTGTAATAGATATCATGTGATAAAGCGTTTGCGATAGCAAGAATTAGACCATCAGCAGTTGACATCGCAGCAGCCATTCCTCCTGCAGCAACTAGTCCAGAGATTACGTATGGTAATCCTGCAACTTCAGGAGTTGCTAGTACAACTACGTCACCTCTCATAAACCATTCATTTAACTGAAGAATACCATCTCCGTTAAAGTCTGCTATGAAGGCTTGTTTTACATTAATCCAAGCATTTACCCACTCAATTTGCATAATTTCAGCAATTGGTTTTCCAATGATACCTGTTGGTAAGTTTGGGTCTATCAGTGAGATTTTGGACAATGTTGCAAGCATTGGCGCTGAAGTATAAAGCAATGCAATAAAGAATAGTGACCATGCCACTGATTTTCTTGCAGCTTTAACACTTGGAGTAGTGAAGTATCTCATTAAAATGTGTGGTAAAGAAGCTGTTCCTACCATCATACATAGTGCTAATGAAATAAACTTCCATGCAGCCATTCCACCTTCTGGCACACCTGAGTGTGATACAGCGATAGATTTTAGGCCACCTGGCACACCTGCAGCTTTGATGTCTGCAGCAGCATTTTTAACTAATCCAAATTGCGATTCAAGTGCACCTAGTCTAGATACTTCCTCACCTAACATAAAGTGTGGAAAGAAACCAAAACCTGCTTTGTTACTTATCCAGAATACTGGAATTAAGTAAGCAACAATCAATACTATGTATTGTGCAACCTGTGTCCAAGTTACCGCTCTCATTCCGCCTAGCATTGAACAAAGTAAAATACTTACTAGTCCAACCCAAACTCCTAATTCAAATGGAATACTTAGTGCTCTTGATGCAATTGTACCTGTTGCGTTAATTTGAGCTGTTACATAAGTGAAAGATGCCAATGTTAAAACAACTACAGCGCAGAACCTTGCAAAGTTTCCGCCGTATCTTGTTCCAATGAAATCTGGCACAGTATAACATCCAAATTTTCTTAAGTATGGTGCTAAAAGTGATGATACTAAAACGTATCCCCCAGTCCATCCGACTAAGAAAGCCATATAAGTATAACCACCAAAGTAAATACCACCAGCCATTGCAACGAATGATGCACCTGACATCCAGTCAGCTGCAGTTGCCATTCCGTTAAATACTGTTGGCACCTGTCTTCCAGCAACATAATAAGCGTCAACTTGTACAGTTCTAGATAGATAGCCAATTATGGCATATATACAAACTGTAAAAGCTACAAACAAAATACCAATTGTTTTTGCGGTCATACCTGCTTGTTCTGCTATAGCCATCAAAATGATGAATATAAAGAAGCCTCCAGTATATGTTCCGTAAATTTTTGGTAGGTTGTCAATGAAATTGCCTTTAAACATTAATCATCCTCCTTTTCGGTAAAACCAAACTCTTCATCTATTTTTTCTTGTCTATTTGCAAACCAAAAAATTAGGACCACAAATGCAATGATGGAACCTTGCGCACACATGTAATACGCTAATGGATATCCCATAAAACTTGAAGTGTTTAGGTCAGAACCAAACATGAAGATCAGATAACCGAAAACAAACCAGATAATTAATGTAATAATCATTAATCCTTTAGTTTTTTCCCAGTGCTTTTCTTTGTTTGACATTATTTTAATCCTCCCTATAGGTTAAAGATATAATTCATACTCATTTAAAGCGATTTTTAAAGGGTAAAAAATGGCATATATTTATAGTAAAAGTAGTAATATCGGTTCCAAATGGGCATCAAATATAAATTAAAGCTCAAAGATTTGAAATTTGAGTATTTAAAGGAATATTTCATTCCATTCTTAAAATATTTCAAAAAAACAAAAAAAATTGAAAACTATTCTGACTTAAAAGAATTTATCCAAAAAAAATCTGCATGGGTAAGCCAAGTCACTCTATATGGATATCTTAAAACAAGAATGGGAGCAAAATATGTATTGATGTTTGAAGATGAGATATTTTTAGGCTCAATCAATAAAGCTAAATGGAATATTTATTCAACTGCTTTACAGGATTTAACATTTTATACCATCTCTTTCCTAAAAAATATCAGAAATCAACATGACACTGAAAAAGCTAATGAAATTTATATTGAAATTTTAGATAATGAACTTGAAAAAAATGAAATGCCAAAAGAAATATATGAAAATGCTAAAAAAAAATTTCTCGAAAGATATGAAAAAATTAATTGGAATGAATATCATGAATCACTACCATTTAACACAAGTGCTTTATCTTTATATGAATGGTCACCAATTGCTGAAGAATTAAAATCTTTAGACAAAAAAATAGTTTTGAATTCTATGGTCCTGAAATGGGATAATGTTAAAAAGGAATTTATAGAATTAATAAATATTTAAGTATTTTTTCTATTTTCAACTAAACTTTTTACAACACTTGGATCTGCCAACGTTGTTGTATCACCTAGTTGATCATGCTCATTTGCTGCAATTTTTCTAAGTATTCTTCTCATAATCTTACCCGATCTAGTTTTTGGAAGTCCAGGAGAAAATTGAATTAGATCTGGTGTTGCTATTGGACCAATTTGTTTTCTAACCCAAAGTTTTAAATCTCTCTCTAAATCTAAAGTTGACTTTTCTCCCACATTTAAAGTTACATAACAATACAAACCATTACCTTTAATATCATGAGGATATCCAACTACAGCAGCTTCTGCTACTTTTGGATGCGCAACAAATGCACTTTCTATTTCGGCTGTTCCAAGATTGTGTCCTGAAACAATAATGACATCATCAACTCTTCCTGTGATCCAGAAATATCCATCTTTATCTCTCCTGCACCCATCTCCTGTAAAATATTTACCATCAAATTGAGAAAAATACGTATCAATGAACCTTTGATGATCGCCATAAACAGTTCGCATTTGACCAGGCCAAGATTGAGCGATACACAAACGACCCTCTGCTTCACCCTTTAAAACTTTTCCATCTTTATTAACTATTACTGGTTTAATCCCATAAAATGGTTTTGTCGCTGAACCTGGTTTCAAATTTATAGCCCCTGTTTGTGGACTAATTAGTATTCCACCAGTTTCGGTTTGCCACCAAGTATCAACAATTGGACAATTAGAATCTCCGACAGTTTTATAATACCATTCCCAGGCTTCAGGATTGATTGGTTCACCTACGGTTCCTAATAATTTTAGTGATTTTCTTGAAGTTTTTTTAACAGGCTTATCACCTTCTCTCATTAAAGCTCTTATTGCTGTCGGAGCAGTATAAAAAATATTTACCTTAAATTTATCAACTATATGCCACCATCTTGAACTGTCAGGATAAGTTGGAATTCCCTCAAACATTATTGTTGTTGCACCATTCGATAATGGACCATAAATAATATAGCTATGACCAGTTACCCAACCAATGTCAGCCGTACACCAATAAATATCTTTAGGTTTATAATTGAATATATATTGATGGGTCATTGAAGCATAAACCATATAACCACCAGTTGTATGCATCACCCCTTTTGGTTTACCTGTTGATCCTGATGTATATAAAATAAATAAAGGATCTTCTGCATTCATCTCTTCAGGCTCGCATTTATTGGAAACTTTTTTTGTTAATTCGTTATACCAAACATCCCTTCTTTCATCCCAGTTAATTCTATTTCCAGTTCTTTTGACAACAACACATTTTTTAACATTTGGACAATTAACCAAAGCTTCATCAGCAATCGATTTTAGAGGAATTAATTTTCCTCCTCTTACACCTTCATCTGCCGTAATAAGATAATCAGACTCACAATCATTTATTCTGCCAGAAATACTATCTGGAGAAAATCCTCCAAAAATTATTGAATGAACAGCACCTATTCTTGCACAAGCTAACATAGTATACGCAAGCTCAGGTATCATAGTAAGATAAATTGTAACTCTATCTCCTTTTTTTACTCCTAATTCTTTGAGACCATTTGCTGCCTTAGAAACTTCTTTGTGTAATTCTTTGTAAGATATTTTTTTTTGTACTTTCGGATCATCTCCAACCCAAATAATAGCAGTTTTGTCTTTGTTTTTTTTTAAATGTCTATCAATACAATTTGCTGATGCATTTAGAGTACCGTCGTAAAACCATTTTATCTTAACATCCGATTTACTATATTTAACATCTTTAATTTTTGTATAGGGCTTTATCCAATTAATTCTTTTTCCTTCTTTTTTCCAAAATCCATCGTTATCTTTTATTGAAGCTTTATATTTTTTTTCATACTGAGATTTATTTACTAGAGCTTTGCTGATCCAATCTTTCTTTGTTTTATATATAAGTTCTCTTTCTTGCTTTGGTGCAAAAGACTTTAGCTTAGATTTCTTTTTGGTAATTATTTTTTTCTTTCTTTTTTTAGCTTTTTTTTTTAGCATGAGTTATAAATTTTTCAGATACTACCCATCTTCAAAATAATTTTCCAGCATTTAGTGTCAATTGGCATGACAGACAGTCTGCTTTGTTTTATTAGTGCAATATCTTTTAAATCTATATTTTTTTTAATGTTTTCAAGAGAAACTGGTGTTTTTAGTTTATTTTTGTACTTAACTCTTACTGCTACAAATCGTTTATCTTTATCTGTTGGGTCGATAAATGCTGTTTTAATTACTTTAACAATTCCAACGATTTCTTTACCAATATTTGAATGGTAAAAAAAACAAAGATCACCCTTCTCCATTTTTTTTAAATTATTTGCTGCTTGATAATTTCTTACACCATCCCAGTCGGCACCTTTTGCACCAACCTTTAATTGTTGATCTATCGACCAAACATTAGGCTCTGATTTGAGTAACCAATAATTCATTACAAAACTACACCAGCTCCTTTTAAAAATTTAGCACTTGCATCCAAAACTAATCTTGGACTAGCTTCTAAATCCATATTATCAAATTTCTTTATTTTATATTTTTCTAGACCTACCAATGCGATCATAGCTGCGTTGTCCCCACATAGTTTAATATCTGGAAAAAATATATTAAAGCCATTCTCATTACTCATTTCGATTAGTTTTTTTCTTATACCTTTGTTTGCCGCAACTCCTCCCGCAACAACAAAAGATTTTTCTTTAAATGAGTTTTTTAAAAATTCTTTATAAGCAATCTTAGATTTAATATACAATATTTCTTCGATAGTTTTTTGAAAAGACGCTGCTAAATCATATTTTTCTTGTTCTGAATTTATATATTTTGTTATTCTTAATATTGCAGTTTTAAGTCCTGCAAAAGATAAATTGCATCCACCTTTATTAATTATTGGTTTGGGTAATTTATATTTATTTGGATCACCCCTTTCTGCAAATTTTTCTAACTTTGGACCACCTGGAAATTCTATTCCTAAAAGTTTTGCAGTTTTGTCAAATGCTTCTCCTAAAGCATCATCAATTGTAGTTCCTAATCTTATGTAACTACCTAATCCATTCACAATTAAAAATTGACTGTGTCCACCCGAAATTAACAGAAGTAAATAAGGATAATTAATATTAGTTTGAAGTCTTGGACTTAAAGCATGACCCTCTAGATGATTAACACCAATAAATGGAACCTTTAAAGATGATGCGAGTGATTTTGCAAAATTTAAACCAACACTAAGACAAATTATTAAACCAGGTCCAGACGTTGCGGCAACTGCGGAAATTTTATCAAGAGTTATACCACTCTCATCCAAAGCTTTTTTTGCAATTAAATTAATTTTTTCAATATGTGACCTTGCGGCTAATTCTGGAACAACTCCACCAAATTCTTTATGAATGTCAAATTGACTTGAAACTATATTTGATAAAATTTTTGGTATACCACTTTCGTTATCTTGAATAATTGAAACCGCTGTTTCGTCACAACTAGTCTCAATTCCTAATATTATTGGGCTTTTATTCATAATTTATTTTTTATAATTAATACAATTAATCTATAAGAATGTAATAGAAATAACTTTTATGAAAAGAGCTAATCTTGTAATTGGGACACGTGGAAGTAAGTTAGCAATGATTTACGCAGAAAATGTGAAAAAAGAACTAAAAAAATATTTTTCTAAAGAGATTGAATTAAAAAAAATAGTAACAATTGGAGATCAAAAGAAAAAAGAGAGATTATCTGAGATAGGAGGCAAAGGATTATTTTCAAAACAAATTGAAAAAGATTTATTAAATCAAAATATAGATATTGCAGTACATGCTTTCAAAGATATGCCTACTCAAGAAACTGAAAATCTTTTAACTAATAATTTTTTAAAAAGAAATTCCCCTAATGAAATTTTAATAAGTAAAAATAATATAAAATTTGAGGATTTAGAGCCAAACTCAATTATTGGCACATCATCATATAGACGAGAATATCAACTTAAGAAAAAAAGACCCAACTTAAAATATAAACTTATCAGAGGAAATGTTGATACTAGAGTTCAAAAGTTAGAAAAAGGTGAATATGATGCAATAATACTCTCAAAAGCAGGAGTAGATGCTTTAAATTTACAACATAAAATTTCACAAGAATTTAGTGTTGATGAACTTATACCTTGTGCTGGTCAAGGAATTATAGCAATTCAATGCAGAGAAGATGATGATGAAACTAAAAAATTACTTGAAAACATTAATGATCAAGAAACAAGAACTGTCGCAAAAGCAGAAAGAGAGGTCTTAAAAGTTCTTGAAGGAGATTGCGATACTGCAGTAGGTGTATTTGCAAAATCTAATGGTAAAAAAGTAGATCTATTGACCGAATTGTTTTCTGTTGATGGAAAAAATAGATATTTCATAAAAAAAAGTCTTCAAAAAGATAATATTGAGTCTACTAGTAGAATGGTGGGAGAAGAGCTTAAATTAGAATCAAAGGGTTCTTATAAAAATTAAAATGCATATTTTATTAACCAGACCATTAGATGATAGTAAAGAATTAATTTTAAAATTTACTTCGATGAAACATAAAGTTTCACATTTACCCTTGTTACAAATAAAAAAAATAGAAACACAAGAAATAGATTTTAGCCAATTCAAAGGTGTCATTTTCACGAGTGCTAATTCTTTAAAAAATTTAAATATCTCAAAAATAGATAAAAAAATAATTTGTTTTTGTGTTGGTATTGCAACAGAAAGAAAGGCAAAAGAATTAGGTTTTCAAAGTATTTTCTGTGCTGAAGGTAACGTAAATAATCTTAAAGAATTAATTTTACAAAACTTTGACCCAAAGATTGGACCAATTGCCTACATTAGTGGAGAAACTGTTTCTTATAATCTTGATCAAGACTTAATTTCAGAAAACTATGTCATCAAGAGAATTATAAATTATACTGCAATACCCAATGAAAATTTAAGTGATGACTTTTTAAAAGATATCAAATCTTCTGTGCCAGAAATTGTTTACATATATTCTGAAAATAGCGCGAAAACATTTTTTAATTTAATAAAAAAATATAATTTAGATAATATTTGGATGGAAACTAACCTAATGTGTATGGGCGAAAAAGCATCATCAGCATTGAATGATATAAAATGGAAAAAAATTTTTCTTTTTAACTCTGGTGAAGAGGAGTTTTTGCTATATAAAATTTAAAAATGGACGTTTTAAATAAACTAAATGAGTTATTTTTATCTGTTTGGAAGCAGGGAATTCTTGGGGTAGATTTCTTTCAGATAATTGTAGGTCTTGGAATATTTATATTATTTTTAATATTTAGAGGTCTAATTAGCAAACTTGTAATAAAAAAATTAGAATTAATTTCAAAAAGAACATCCAATAAATTAGATGATACTTTTGTAAAATCAATGGAAGGTCCTGCTAGGTTTCTTCCAATTGTTCTTGGTGTCTTTTTTGCCAGTTACTATATGTCATTCGATAATGAGACTAGGGGTTTCATAGATAACGTTAACAGAACTTTAATAACAATTTTAATATTTTGGATAATACATCAGATAGTTGAGCCTATATCATATATTTTAAGTGGATTAGATAAAGTCCTGACAAAAGAATTAATAGGCTGGATTATAAAGTCTCTTAAAATTTTAATTTTTATTTTAGGCGCAGCTGCTGTACTTGAGTTATGGGGAATTAAAATTGGACCAATAATTGCAGGATTAGGTTTATTTGGAGTAGCAGTAGCATTAGGTGCACAAGATTTATTTAAAAATCTAATTTCTGGTATTTTAGTTTTAGTTGAAAAAAGATTTAGAATTGGTGATTGGATTAAAGTTGAGGGAGTTATCGAAGGGGTTGTTGAGAATATTGGATTTAGATCAACTGTTATAAGAAAATTTGATAAATCACTGGCAATTATTCCTAATTTTCAATTTGCAGAAAATGCAGTGATTAATAACACGAGAAAGACTAACTGGGCTATTAGCTGGATAATAACTCTTCAATATGACACCACTATTGATCAATTGAAAACAATAAGAGACGAAATTGAAGATCACATAAATAAAGGTGAAGATTATGACCAATCTGTAGGAGTCGCTGTAAGAATAGATAAGTTTTCAGATAGCTCGATTGATATGTATGTTAGATGTTTTACAAAAACAAATAGTTGGACTAATTATTTACAAGTAAAAGAAAATTTGGCACTTGAAATAAAAAAAATTGTTGAAGGTAAGGGGGCTGCCTTTGCATTCCCAAGTCAGTCCATCTATGTCGAAAAAAAATGATCGCTATATTTTATTTAGCACTTCAAATTTTGAAACTTTATTCATATGTCGTCATTGCTAATGTCGTTATAAGTTGGTTAGTTGCTTTTAATATATTAAATACAAGTAATCGGTTTGTATATTTAATATTAGATTTTACTTTTAAAATGACAGAGCCGATTTTAATGAGAATTAGAAGATTTTTACCTAACCTTGGAGCTTTTGATATTTCACCTATCGTACTTCTTTTGTTGATATGGTTTATAGAAATGTGTATGAAGCTCTACATTGCACCACTAATATTTTAATAAATGATTTTAATTGATGGGAAAAAAGCTGCTGCTGATCTAAGAGAAGAGCTCAAGAAAGAAGTCTTATCTTTAAAAGATAAGCACAATAAAGTGCCAGGTTTAACAGTAATATTGATTGGTGATTTAGCACCTAGTCAAATTTATGTTAGAAATAAGGAGAAATCTGCCAATGAAGTAGGTCTTAAATCAAAGGTCATTAGATACCTTGACAGTGTTGAAGAAAGTGAAGTTTTAAAAAAAATTGATGAACTTAACAACGATGATTCTGTTTCAGGAATTTTAGTTCAGCTACCACTTCCAAAGCATATTGATAAACAAAAAGTTATAGAGGCAATTTTGCCAGAGAAAGATGTAGACGGATTTCATCCCATGAATGTTGGTAATCTATCCTCAGGTTATGAAAGTTCCATTCCATGCACTCCTTTAGGTTGTTATTTATTAATAAAAAAAATTGAACCAAACCTTAATGGAAAAAAAGCCGTAATTGTTGGAAGATCAAATTTAAATGGTAAGCCAATGACACAGTTGTTATTGAAAGAAAATTGCACAGTTACAATTACTCATTCAAAAACAAATGATCTTAAGGGTGAATGTTTAAAAGGAGACATTATAGTTGCTGCTGTTGGTATCCCTGAGCTTGTAAAAGGTGATTGGGTTAAAAAAGATGCAATTGTGATAGACGTTGGTATTAATAAAACTGAAAATGGCCTAGTTGGCGATGTTGCATTTGATGAAGTATCAAAAGTTGCAAAAGCTTTAACTCCAGTTCCAGGTGGAGTTGGACCTATGACTATTGCATGTTTACTTAAAAATACAATCGAATGTTTTAAAAGAGCGAATAAATAAAATTTACTATTGATTTCTTATTAATGGATAAACTTTAGGACTTAAGTATTTAAGATTAGTTAGCATAATTAAAATCAAAGTCACAATTCCTATAGAGGCACCAAGGTAAATTAAAACTTTAAAATCAAATTGCCAAACTAATTCAAAAATATTCTCCATAATAAATTTTGATCCAATTACTGCAAAAAAAATTGCAATTAATATTACCGACGTAAAAATAATTATAAATTCAATCAAAGACGAAAATATAATTTCTTTTTTTGAAAAACCTAAAATTTTAAATACAAGATTTTGGTACTCTTTTACTTTTCCTTGAACCATTATAGCACTTGAGATAACAATTAATCCAATGACAATTGTTACACCAGAAATTAGGGTTACAGCTATGAAAACTTTATTTAAAACTGATGTTACTTTGTTTAAGTAATCAGCAATTTTTATCATAGACAAACTCGGTAATACTTCTAACATTTTGGTTTCATCAAAATTATCTGGATTTTTAAACTTAGCAGTTGCTAAATATTCATGAGGAATTTTTTTTGCAAATTGTGGATTAAATAACATGGCAAAATTAATACTTAGATCACGATAATCAACTTCTCTAAAATTAACTATTTCTCCATCAATTTCTCGACCATAAATGTTTAAAGTAAAAATATCTCCCAACTTAATGTTAAAATCTTTAGCCACTTTTGCATCAAGTGATATCTGAAGTTGGTCAGGTTTAGATAAATCCCACCATTCTCCTTTTAAAATTGGGTTATCTTTAGGTATATTTTCAACCCAAGAAGATCTTCTTTCACTTCCAATTACCCAATAACTATCATTATCTGGTTTAATATAGCTATTTGGATTCACATCATTAATTTTTACTATTCCGGAAGAAACCATAGGCACTATTTCAATGTTCGCATCAGGGTTCATTTTGTAAACACCTTGTTCAAATTTTTTCTTTTCACCTTTTTGAATTCCAACAAAAAAATAATCAGGTGCAATATCTGGAATAGATCTTGCAATTTCTCTTTTAAAATTTGTTCCAACTAAAGCTAAAGTTAATAATAAAGTTACACCTAAGCCTAAAGACATAATTGTTATAGGAGTGATACTTTTTGTTTGAGTTATATTTTTTATCGATACTTTTAAAGAGATATTTGAAATAAAATTAAACTTTTTCAGTAAATAAATTATAATTTTCGAAAGTAAAAAAAATACAATTAGACATACAAAAAAAGCCAGAAAATAACCCAAGCTATAAGAAGGCTTTTCAGATCCTAGTGTAAACAATAAAACTAAAAATGATAACAAGATAAAACTCAAAATAACTGACTTTTTTGTGTAATAAAATTGTAGGTTTTGGAATACATTTCTAAATAGGTTTGATGCTTTAACTTGATCAATTGAACTTATTGTTGGTATTGAAAAAATTATAAGAACCAACAAACCTACAATAAAAATTTTTATAAAATTAATTAAAGAGAATTTTGGATAAACATTTAATCCCAACCCATCAGATAAATATTTATCTGCAATTGGTACAATTAAAAAACTTGAGTTATAAGAAATTACAGTAATAATAAATAATAATATTAATAATTGAAGATAATAAAGTGTTTTTATATTCCCTGAATAAAATCCTACAGCTTTTCTTACAGCTATAGACATATTATTCTGGTTTATAAATGACAACAATGTATTAGCAATACCTATTCCAGCAATTAACATTGCACTAATTGAAACTAAAGATAGAAATTGAGAAAAATTATTAATTATCCTTTTTAAGCCACTAGCTGAATTTTCTGGAAATCTAAGTTTTACTTTTCGGTCATCTTTAAAAATATCTTTGATCTTACTTTCTATTTTTTCTGGATCATCACTTGGTTTAAACTTTACTTTATATTCATAATTTAAAAAATTACCTATTCCATTTAGTTTTAGCAACTCCAAAGTTTGTTTTCCTGCTAATGCAAAATCTCCAAAAGCTACAAACCCACTGACATCAGGTACAGATTTTATAATTCCAACAACTATGAAACTTTGATCTTGTACCTTAACTTTGTCATTTATCTCTATCTTTAAAGTTTTTAATAAACTTTCATTAATCAAAATTGTCTTGGGTTCCTTTTGCATTCTTTCGTAAGCATCTTCTGGCTCATAAACAACTTCACCGTATAACGGATATTTTTCATCAACTGTTTTAATTCTTGTAAATAATGATTTATTTTTTTCTCTGCCTGTCGTAGAAAGCATTGTACTGAATTCTATCATTTGTGAGACAGTTGAAAATTTCTTTACTTTATTGACTAAATTAAGATCCCCCTGATTACGGTTATAATCGATTTCGAGATCTCCACCCAAAAGAACTTTTGCATTATCATTAAGCTCTTTTTTTAAACTATCTTCGATTGTAAAGATGGAACTTAAAATAAAAAGACTGATAAACAGCGTTACAATTATGCTTGAAATTTTTTTATAATTTCTGCTTAAATCCTTTAAAGCATATTTGAATATTAAACTTAACTCCGAAGGATTATTTAATTTTTCCATCTTTGATTTTAATTTTTCGTTTTGCTTTGTCTGCTAATTTTGGATCATGTGTGACCATTATTAAAGAAGACCCTTCTTCTTTAACGTATTTAAATAAAATTTCAGAGATCATTATTGAGTTTTCGGTATCTAGGTTACCAGTTGGTTCATCAGCTAAAATCAAATCTGGTTTCATTGCAATAGCTCTTGCAATCGCCACACGTTGTTGTTCTCCGCCAGATAATTGACCTGGAAGATTATTGAATCTATGTTTTAGACCAAATCGATCTAATAAACTTTTTGCTTCTTTCTCAGGATTTTTAAATTCATTAAGTTCAAGTGTTAAGGCTACATTTTCAACAGCTGTATAATTTGGAATTAAATAGAAAGATTGAAATATAATTCCTATATTTTGCTTTCTAATTTTAGATACTTCGTCTTCATTAAGATTTGTTATTTCCCTGTCTTGAAATATAATTTTTCCTGAGGTTGGACGTTCTAGTCCACCAATTAACATAATTAAGCTTGTTTTTCCTGACCCACTTTCTCCAACTACAGACACAGTTTCTTTTTTTTTTATAGCTAAATCAATATTTTTTAAGACATTGATATTGTCCTTCCCAGTTTGGTATTTGAGATTTATTTTTTTTAATTTAAGAAGTGTGTTCATGAATAAAAGTTTATTTATAAAAATATTGTTATTCTTTCTAGTGCACATAAATGCAAGTGCAATAGAAAAGGTTATATTATTCGGCGATAGTTTAATGGCGGGTTATGGTCTACCTAAAGAACAACACTTATCTTTAGTTTTAGAAAGTAATCTCGTTAGGAGTGGTTTAAATATTAAGGTCATAAATGGAAGCGTGTCAGGAAGTACTTCTTCTGGTGGATTGAATAGAGTAGAATGGAGTTTATCAGAACCCGGTATTGATTTAATCATCCTTGGTCTTGGGGCAAATGATATGCTTAGAGGAATTCGACCAGACGAAACTGAAAGAAATTTAGAAGAAATAATTAAAATTGCTAATAGTAAAAAAATAAAAATTATAATAGCTGGGATGGTTGCACCAAAAACTCATGGAACTAAATATAAAAAAAATTTTGATGCTATTTATCCTAAATTGTCAAAAAAATATAATTTACCTCTGATTCCATTTTTGTTAGAAGGTGTTGCTCTTAATCCAAATCTAAATCAACAAGATGGAATACATCCTAACAAAGCTGGAACAATAGTTATAAGTAATACAATTCAAAATATTATTTCAAAAAATTATTAATAGGATATGAAAAAAAAATATCATCGTTTAGCAAATGGCACATTTCGAAATCCTGAAGGATCAAAGGTGATTGATATGAACTTCAATTGGTCGTTTAAGGTCTTTAACCAAGAAAAAAAAAAATTAGATATGACTTTTCCTGAAAGTAATATTATTAAAAAAGAAAAAGTTTTATTTGATTTAAATAATTTCCAAAAAGAAGATTATGTGGCATGGGTAGGTCATGCAACATTTTTATTAAAATTAGGGGAAATAACAATAATAACAGATCCAGTTTTTTCGACGAATGCAGGACCTTTATTTTTTGGGCCAAAGAGATATACCGAACCAGCATTAAAACTTAATGAGATACCAAGGACAGATATTTTTCTATTAACTCACAATCACTACGATCATCAAGACATGAAAACAATTATGAGATTTCCTTATAAAGATTCTAAAGTCTTGGTACCTTTAGGACTGAGAAAATATTTTAAAATTAATAGATTTAAAGATGTAAATGAAATGGATTGGTATGATCAAATAAGAATAAATCAGAATTTAAATATTACTTTTTTGCCATCAGTCCACTGGTCAAAAAGGAGCTTAACGGATACTAACAAAACTTTATGGGGTAGTTATTTGATTGAATATAAAGCAAAAAAAATATTATTTTCATGTGATACTGGTGTTGGAAAAATATATAAAGAATTGGGAGATAAGTACGGTCCAATTGATTTAACATTTATTAATATTGGTGCGTATAATTTCTATCCAATGGCTTCAATTAAAGATTCTTCTGCTTATCACACTAATCCTGAAGAAGCTCTTGGACTAGCTAAAGATTTAAAAAGTAAAAAAGTAATTGGAATGCATTGGGGGACTTTTGTTTTATCACTTGAACCAATATTAGAGCCCCCTTTTAGGTTTAAGCAAAATGCAGAAAAATTTGGATTTAAAAAAGATGATGCAATTATTTTTAAAATTGGTGAGTTTAAATTATTAAAAGAACTTTTTGATACTAACTAGAATTTTCCATCAACCATAATCCATCTTGATTTAAAAAGTATAGTTTACCATTTACGGGATGAATTTGTATGTCTCTGATTCTTCCAATTTTGTCTTTAAATATTATTTCCTCTTTTACGTTTGATAAATCATTAAACTCTAATTTTCTTAAAGACTTATCTTTAAGAGAAGTAATCAATGCATGACCATTCCATTCTTTAAATTCATTACCTTTATAAATTGTGATTGCACTTGTGGCTATAGATGGAACCCAATATTGAATGGCTTTTGTAAAACCAGGTTTCCATTTTGGTCCTATTGGTATACCTGAATAATTCGTGCCACCCCATCCAAGAATTTTCCAGCCATAGTTTTCACCTTTCTTTGCTTCACCAAACCAATCGCCTCCTTTTGCGCCATGATTGCTCATATAAATTTGTCCATCAAAAGGTGATAAAGTTAAACCTTGAGGGTTTCTTACACCAATTTGATATATTTCAGGGAGCCAGTCTGATTTCCCCTCAAAACGAGGATTGTCTTTTGGAATACCGCCATCTAGATAAATTCTAATTATACTTCCTGGATGTTTATTTCCATCTTGAGCAATCATTCCCCCACCTCTTTCACCCGCAGAAGCAAATAAATAATTGTCTTTAATTACCAATCTTGAACCAAAATGATAAGGCGAGTCAATTGGTGGATTGGCTTGAAAAATATTTTTAAAATTTAATTTGTTTTTATTAAATTTTGCACGTGCAATTGAAGTACTAGTCTTCCAATTATATCTATTTTCTGTGTATGAGATGTAAATGTAATCTTCATGATACAGAATATCCAATAATCCTCCTTGTCCATATTCTACAAAATTTAAGTTATGACCAATTTCATTTATCTCTTTTGTAGAAATATTAACAAATTTTATTTTGCCACCTTTCTCGGTAACAATCATTTCATTATCATTAACGAATGACGAACCCCAAGGTGCTTCTAGTCCAATAATTTTATTAAAATTAAAATTTTTACTAAATGAATTAGTTGAAAATAATATTAAGGATAAAAGAAATAATAATTTCTTCACTCTATGAAAGTTTTGATCTTCCGCCATCGACAGCAATAATTTGTCCTGTAACCCATGAACTGTCTTCAGTTATTAAAAATTTTGCAAGTGAAGCTGAGTCTTTACCTTCTCCAAGTCTCTTTAATGGATGAGCTTTTGCGATACCATCAGCTAAAACTTTATTTTTAAGCATCGGCTCTGCAATTTTTGAATTAGTTAAACTTGGTGCAATGCAATTTACTCTTATATTAGGAGCAAATTCTGCTGCTAAAGAAACAGTTAATCCTTCAACAGCTGCTTTAGTCGAAGCTATAATTGCATGATTTGCAAAACCTCTTTGAGCAGCTACAGTTGAAAACATGACAATTGATCCTTTATTTTTTTTTAAACTTTCTTGATAACCTTTAATTAAATCTACTGCAGGATATAAATTAAGTTTCATACATTTTGTAAAATCTTGTTCTGAAATCATTCTCAAAGGTTTTAAATCAATCGAACCAACACAATAAGCTACACCTTTGATATCATCTATTTCGGACTTAAGCTTTTCAACAAAACTATTTTCTAAGACATCAGAAATTGTATATTTGCAATTTAGTTTTTCAGATAAAGATTTTGTTCTTTCTTCATCCCTACCAACTAAATGTACTTCTTTGCCGGCTGCGTATAACTGTTCGGCTAAATTAGATCCGATAGATCCTGTCGCACCTACTACTAAATATTTTTCTGACATAAATTTTTAAAGAGTTATATATAGTTAATGAAATTATTTTTTCTACTTGGAAATCAGCTTTTCTCTGAAAAATATCTAGAAAAGTACAAAAAAGACCACTTTTTCTTCATGGCTGAAGATTATCAGCTTTGTACATACGAAAAACACCATAAACAAAAGATATTATTATTTTTATCATGCATGCGATCACACGCAGATAGACTAAAAAAAAATAAATTTAAATTAGAATATTCTTCGATCGAGGATAAATCTTTCAAACTAGATTACACAGAAAAATTAAAAAAAATAATTAAAGCAAAGAAAATTAAAGAAATTTCAAGTTTCGAAATTGAGGATAAATTTTTTGAAAATAAAATTACTAATTTTCTAAAAAAAGAAAAAATTAAATGGAATATTATTCAAACACCAATGTTTTTAAATTCTAGAGAAAAATTTAAAGATTATTTATCGAAATCAAAAAAACCTTTTATGGCAGTTTTTTACAAAGAGACTAGAAGAGATTTGAATATACTCATGAAAAAAGATGGTAATCCAGAGGGAGGAAAATGGAGCTTTGACGAAGAAAATCGAAATAAACTTCCAAAAAATATATCTATACCCAAATTTCCCAAAATTACTGAGACTGTTCATACCAAAAAACTAAAAATTTTAATTGATAAAAACTTTAATAGTCACCCAGGTAATACGAAAGACTTTTGGTTTGCTACGGAATATGATGATGTAATTAAATTATTAAATTTTTTTATTAAAGAAAAATCAAATTTATTTGGGGATTATGAAGATGCAGTTGATCAGAAAGACAATATATTATTTCATAGCGCTTTAAGTCCTTACATCAATTTAGGTATTATCACTCCAGAATTTATAATTAAAAAAGTTTTAGATTTTCACATCAAAAATAAAATAAGATTAAATTCCTTAGAGGGTTATATTCGTCAAGTAATCGGATGGAGAGAATTTATGAGGGGAATTTATCAAACCTATTCAAAAGAAATGGAAACTAGAAATTTTTTTAAACAAAATAGAAAAATGAAAAACTCATGGTACGAAGGTACAACAGGATTACCACCTCTAGATTATGCTATTAAAAATGCAGTGAATTATGGCTGGTCACATCATATTGAAAGGTTAATGATTTTATCAAACATAATGAATTTATGTGAGGTGAAGCCAACGTATGTTTACAAATGGTTTATGGAAATGTTTGTAGATTCCTCTGATTGGGTAATGGTCCCGAATGTTTATGGAATGGGGCTTTTCAGTGATGGAGGAATATTTGCAACAAAACCATATATTTGTGGCTCTGCTTATTTCATGAAAATGATGGATTTTAAAAAAGGAGATTGGTGCAATACCATGGATGGTCTTTATTGGAGATTTATAAATAGAAATAGAGCCTTCTTCTTAAAAAATCCTAGACTATCTATGATGGTTAGAATTTTCGATAAAATGAAACCTGACAGAAAAAAATTAATTTTAGCTGAGGCAGAAAAATTTATTAAACAAAATACTGCATAGTGAGAAAAGAAAGTTTACCCACAAAAATTTGCCCTGTATGTAAGAGACCTTTTACTTGGAGAAAAAAATGGAAATTAAACTGGGATAAAGTGAAATATTGTTCTAAGAAATGTTCAAAAAATAACTAATTAACAACAAGAGCAGCTTTTCTTTTTCTCTGGTTTTTTTTCCTCAATCACTACTTCCTTAGCAACTGATTGATCAAGAATTTTTGCTGCTTCAGCTTCTTTCTCTTTTAATATTTTACTTTCAATGTATGCATAAATAGAGTTGAAACCCAATTTTGAAGCTTTCTTTTCTTCGTAATTCCTTCTGCCTTTAAGATTTTCAATAATTTTAAGAACTTGCGGGTTATTCATATTATTGTTATCTCATAATTTTAACAATTTACAATAGTTCTTTAAAAAAATTCTTTAATTATAGTTGGTATATACTTTTTGAAATTAAAAAAACCTTTAGTGCAATATTTCCAAGAACTTCGGTCTAAATTACGATAAAGAAATTTTATTTTATTTATTCCTTGATAAGTTAAAAAATCTAAGTTTTCTCCAACACAAGGATATAAAAAATAACTATTCTCAATTGTTTTAAGGTTTCTAATATCAATAATTTCACAATCCAAAGATTTTTCATCCAACCTTCTTTTTTGATCCTGAATTAAATCGGTCTTAAATTTCAGTGTCTTTTCACTAAGTTTAATACTTCTAGTGTCATTTTTATTATTAATTAAATAAATTTTTTTAAATTTATGGTCTTTGAAATCAGTGAACTCAAAAGAAAGGTTATTTTCAAAAATTATTAAATTTTGCTCATCTAAACTTACTGGATTACTAAAATCTTTTAAGACAGCCTTGTATATTTTTTCACTAACTTTAGGAGTTGCAATTTCATTTAAATTGATATTATTAAATCTATTGTTAGTAAATTTTTTTATATTCCATTCACTTGCCAAATAATGCTTACCTTTTGTTTGTATTCCAGCAACCCATCTCCATCCTAATGTATTAGATGCTGCATCTCCATCATAGAGATGCTTCATAAAAAATTCAGCTCCTAATTGCCAAGGTAAATTTAAAGTAAAAATCCATATACTAGCAAACCACATCCTTGCATGATTATGAAGGTAATTAAATTCTTTTAGTTCTTTAACCCATTCATTAAAACATTCTATATTTGTATTTCCATCAATGGCATTTAAGTAATCTTTATTATCTTTATATTCTTCTCTTATAATCTTTAGTTCTATTAGGTAATCTGTCCATACATTAGGTCTCAATTCTAACCATCCTTTCCAATAAGTACGCCACAAAACTTCCTGAATAAATTTTTCATTTTTAGAAAATGAAAATCTCTTTAAGGCTTTATCTATAACTTCTAACTCATTTAATATTCCATGAGATATATATGGAGAAATACAAGATATATTTGATCTTTTATCTGGACCAAAATCAAAATTTCTCAATCTTGAATATTCAGAAAGATTATTTTCAACAAAATTATCTAGTTTGTTAGTGGCTAGCGCCCGACTTGGTTCAAAATTCATTATATTTTATTTTAATTTTTTCTTATGAAAATTAATAAATCTTTCAACATTTGATTTATTAAAAGTTTTATTTTCTTCAAATGAAACTTTTTTCATAGAATAAGCTGAACTTTTAGTTATTCTTGAATGAATAATAACATTCCCTTTATATAACCTCAATTTTACTGATCCATTAACTTTACTTCTCTTAAGATCTACAATTCTTTGTAATTTAAATCTCTCTTTAGAAAACCAATATCCATTGTAAATCAGTTCCGCATACCTAGGCATAACTTTCTCTTTCTTATGCATTGTACCTTTATCAAGTGTAACAGACTCTATAGCCCTATGAGCATACATTAATAAAGTTCCGCCTGGTGTTTCGTATACACCTCTTGATTTTATACCGATAAATCTATTTTCTACTAGATCAACTCTTCCAACAGCATTTTTTCCAGCTATGTCGTTTAATTTTCCAAGCAATTTAGATGGAGATAATTTTTTCCCATTCACTGCAATCGGATCTCCACCTTTAAAGTCTATTTTTACAATTGAAGATTTATTAGGCGCTTTTTCTGGAGATACCGTTCTTTGAAAGATAAAGTCAGGTGCAGAGTTTTTTGGATTTTCTAACAACTTTCCTTCTGTTGATGTATGAAAAATATTATCGTCTACTGAAAAAGGTGACGCTCCTTTCTTGTCTTTAGGTATTTCAATTTTATTTTTTTTTGCATAATTAATTAGATCTGATCTAGATTTCAGCTTCCAAATTCTCCAAGGTGCAATAATTTTTATTTTAGATCCAAAATAATGATAACCTAACTCAAATCTTACTTGATCATTTCCTTTTCCTGTTGATCCATGAGACACAGCATAGGCATTAAATTTTTTAGCAATTCTAATTTGATCTTTGGCTATTAAAGGTCTAGCAATTGAGGTTCCAAGCAAATAAACACCCTCATATATTGCATGGCCCCTAATCATTGGATAAACATAATCTTTTACAAAAATATCTTTTAGATCTTGAATAATAATATTTTTTACACCAAGTTTTTTTGCGTTTCTGAAAATTTTATTTCTATCTATTTCTTGACCAATGTCTGCAGTATAACAAATTACTTCTGCATCGTAATTTTCCTGTAACCATTTTAATATGATTGATGTGTCCAAACCGCCAGAGTAGGCAAGAACTATCTTTTTCTTTGATTTCATTATTTAACTGCAGCTTTTTTTAGCTGCGTTATATGCTTTAGTGAAGCCCATCAAAGAATAGTGGTCAATTGTTTGAGAACCAGATTTATTATATCCAGTAACCATTAATCTTGAGGCCTTTTTCATTCTTCTAACAACTTTTTTTTCAATTTTATTGTTTGAAATCCATGCAAAATTATCTTGAGCTATATCAAATTTATATTTTGATTTACCAGAGCTAGCTGTAATTGAATTTTGACTGTTGTATTCGTAGCCTGAGGTTGTGCTTACCTCGTCTTTAATTTTTTCAGATGGTCTGAAAGTTACAAATAATCTTGCATCTCTATCATTTTTTTTAGGAGATTGAAGAACTGGTTTAGATTGAGCAAAACATACTTTATTATCCCCACTAGTAACAACAATTGCATCCCAGTCTTTATATGTTCCTATTTTATTTAATTCTTCTGAATATGAAGTTGATCCTAATAAGAGAATAAAAAAAATTATTTTAAAAATTATGGACATGGATTTGGATATTTTTTTTGAATTTCATTAATTTCATTAATTATTTCTTTATCAAGATTCACTTTTACACTTTCTATGTTTGTTTTCAACTGCTCCATAGTTGTTGCACCAATAATAACGCTAGACATAAAATCCTGTATCTCACAAAATTTTATACACATTTGACTCATATCAATGTTGTATTTTTCACTAATATTAAAATATTCTTCAACAGCTTCGTTAGTATTTGGTTTTCGATATCTTGTCCAAAAATTCCAATCTCTTTCCATTCGAGATCCTTTTGGAAATTGCTTATTTCTGTATTTACCACTCAAAAAACCACTGGCTAAAGGAGAATAAGATAAGCAGCCGATATTTTCTCTTATAGACACTTCAGCTAATCCAATTTCATATGACCTATTTAATAAACTGTAGGGATTTTGTATAGACATCATTCTTGGCAAACTCTTATCCTTTGAGAGTTTGAGATAATTCATAACACCCCAAGGAGTTTCATTAGATAAACCTACATTTCTTATTTTACCTTGCTCAATATACTTTTGTAATTCAACCAACACGTCTTCGAATTTATTCCATTCATTTTCTTTATGCACGTAGCCCAGTCTTCCAAAATTGTTTACATTTCTTTCTGGCCAGTGGAGCTGATATAAATCTATATAATCAGTTTTAAGTCTTTTAAGACTGTTATGAAGTGCAGTTTCGAGATTCTTCCCTACAAAACTATTTTCACCATTTCTAATATAATCTCTTGCAGGACCACAAACTTTAGTTGCAAGTATCACATCTTTTCTTTTTTTTGTTTTTTCAAACCAATTTCCAATGATCGTCTCTGTATGACCAAAAGTTCCAGCTTTTGGAGGTACTGCATAAAGTTCAGCTGTATCCCAGAAATTAACCCCATTTTCTAGTGAAAAATCCATTTGTTCGAAGGCTTCCTCTTGGCTATTTTGTTCACCCCATGTCATGGTGCCGAGACAAATTGTGCTAATATCTATATCAGTTGTTCCTAATTTTTTATAATTCATTAAATATTAAGTATTTGTTACCTATATTTTGACTGCTTGAAAAATTTTAAATTTATTACTATATATTTAATTATGGAATTCAATAGAGACAATATCTTAAATAGATCAACAACAGCAAAAAAAGCTGTTGTGATGGACGAAGGCCTAAGAGCCTACATGCTTAAAGTTTATAATTACATGGCAACCGGAGTTTTGCTAACAGGTATCATTGCATTGCTATCTTTTAAAATGTCAGTAGTTACAGATGCAAGTGGATCAATAGTTGCTTTAACAGAGTTTGGAAATGCAATTTATCTTTCAGGATTGAAATGGGTGGTAATGTTAGCTCCACTAGGAATTGTTTTTTACATGAGCTTTGGAATAAATAAAATGAGTTCTTCAAAAGCCCAAACTACTTTTTGGATTTTTGCAGCTTTGATGGGTTTATCACTCTCATCAATTTTATTGGTTTACACAGGACTTAGTGTGACGAGAGTATTTTTCATTTCTTCAGCTACATTTGGAGCTATGAGCATATATGGATACACAACTAAAAGAGACCTCACAAAATTTGGATCATTCTTAATAATGGGTTTGATCGGTATTATAATCGCATCTTTAGTAAATATTTTCTTAAAGTCATCAATGATGTATTTTGCTATTTCAATTATCGGAGTTCTTATATTTGTTGGATTAACAGCCTATGATACACAAAAAATTAAAAATATGTACGCGGCATCAGATTCAGGTGAAGTAATTGGCAAGAAAGCTGTTATGGGAGCTTTAACACTATACTTAGATTTTATAAATTTATTTATAATGCTTCTAAGATTGTTTGGTCAAAGAAGATAATCAAAAACTATAGTTTTTTCCAATTTGTTTTTTTTAGAAGTATTTCTAAATTATGAGCATTATTTAAAATTTTACCATTTCTATCAGTTATTAAATACTTCAAATTCTTATTAGAAGGTTTAAAATTTTTACTGATGTTGTAGATAGCTTTTTCTGCTGCATTTTTAAAAATACTAAAACTTACTCTTTTACTTGATATTGACAGGCCATAGTCTTTCCAAGATCCTTCAGATACCATTTTAGCATATAGGTCTAATATAATTTTTAGTTCTTTTTTTTCAAAAAAATACCTTTGGTTTTGTTCTTTATTTGAATTATTTATTACTAATTTTAAATTACTCATTTAATTTGTATTTATTAATCAACCCAACTTGTGATGCTGTAAAAATGAATGTAATTGGTAACATTCCCCAAACTTTAAAGTTAACCCAAAATTCTTCTGTTTGAGTTCTCCAAACAATTTCATTTAATATAGCTAAAAAAATAAAAAAATAAGTCCATCTATTATTCAAAATTTTCCAACCTTCGTCAGACATTGGTAGTGTTTTTCCTAGTATTAATTTTAACACTGGTTCATTGGTGAAGTATTTTCCAAAAAATAAAGCTAAGGCAAATAAAATATTTATAATAGTGGGTTTCATATAAATAAAAATCGGATTATCAAAATAAATTGTTAAACCTCCAAACAGTGTAATTAAAATTCCTCCTAACAAAGGAACCATTGGAACTTTTTTTTCCAGTATCCAAACCAAAAAAACAGAAATTATTGTTGCAACAATTAGAGGTGGTATTGCAACTTTTAAATTTTTATCACTGTTGTAATAAAAGAAGAAAAAAATAGCTAAAGGCCCAACGTCTGTAATGAATTTAAGAAGTGATTTATTCACTGCTACATATTAACAGATTAATAAAACATTTATATTTTTTTTATTGATTTTTTTCATCAAATATCCATATTTAATATCGTGAGTACTCAAAAAGCTAAATTTTCTATTGGAGATGTAGTTAAACATAGACACTTCGATTTTAGAGGTGTGATTTACGATGTTGACTTTGAATTTAATAACTCAGAGGAGTGGTATCAATCAATTCCTAAAAATGTGAGACCTAGAAAGGATCAGCCATTTTATCATTTACTAGCAGAGAATGACGAAATTACTTACGAGGCTTATGTGTCTGAGCAAAATCTATTATTCGATGACTCTGAAGAACCTATCAAACACCCTCTAATTAATGAAATTTTTTCAGGTAAGCGTGGATCAAGCTACTTCAAGCCTTCAAATTAACTAATAGCCAATATTTAAACACAATTGTCCCAAATCTCTGTCATATCTGTTTGTTATAAAATATTTAATTCTGATCAAGAGTACTATTTTTCCTCTATCTCCCTTTGTATTCTTGGTCAGAAAATTTTGAACAATTTTAATCTAAAATTTATGTGTTATAAAAAATTATGATTAATTATTTCAATCCAAATAATACTTTAAAGATAATTAATAAAATACAAAAGTATGTATTTGCGTTATTTATAATTGTATTGTTACTTGGATTAGTTGAAGCTTTAGTTCTTTCTCCTGAGGATTATAAGCAGAGTGACTCAGTTAGAATTATGTATGTTCATGTTCCATCGGCTTGGATATCACTAGGAATATTTTCAGTTATTTCCTTTCTTTCTTTTGGAGTTTTTGTTTTTAAAAATAAAAATTTTTCTTTAATAACTAAAAGTTTAGCACCTTCTGGTTTTGTTTTTAGCATAATTGCTTTAGTTACAGGATCAATTTGGGGAAAACCAACTTGGGGAACTTGGTGGGCTTGGGATGCAAGAATTACTTCAATGCTCTTACTTTCAATTTTTTATTTGTTGTTTATTACTTCTTGGAAGATTGTGACAGATACTAGTAAAGCAGAAAAAATTAGCTCAATAGTAGCCATTATTGGTCTTATAAATATTCCAGTTATAAAATTCTCAGTGGAATGGTGGAATACTTTACACCAACCTGCTTCAGTAAAAATCTTGGAAGAAACAACAATTCATTCTTCAATGTTGACACCATTAGCTATAATGACTGCGGCATTTGCTCTATTTTCACTTTTGATATTTTTAATGAAATATAATACAGAACTGTTAAAAATTAAAAACAAAGGTCTTAATAGATTATGATTGGTGAACTACTAAATATGAATGGATACGGTGTATATGTTTGGTCATCATTTATATTTACTCTATTTTCTTTTAGTTTCTTGTACGTGGTAGTAAAATTAAATTTAATTAAAGAGAAAAAGAAATTTGAGAAAAATTATAAATCACTAGATGAAAAGAAACTTGCATCAGTAGCTAAGCAAAAAACGTACAGAGAGATATTAGCAAACACTTCTACATTTAAAGTTTAACTAAAATTCACATGTACGGAAAAAAAGTTAAATTTAGAGCCCTTTTTATTTTTTTAATTTTAATTTCATTAACTCTTACGATTTTTTTGATAGTCAAATCTCTTGAGGAAAACGTAGTATATTTTAAGTCTCCAACAGACATAAAAAACCTTAATGAAATCCAAAATGTTCAAAAAATTAGAGTTGGCGGAATGGTGAAAAAAAATTCTATTAAAATAAATGATAAAGAAATTTTTTTTGTAATTACGGATTTCAAAAATGAACTATTAGTCAACTTTAATGGATCTGTGCCTAATTTGTTTGAAGAAGGCAAGGGTGTAGTTGCTGAAGGTTTTTTAAAGGATAAAAGTTTTCTAAATGCTGACAAGATTTTAGCAAAACATGACGAAAATTATATGCCTCCTGAAGTTAGTGAAGCTATGAAAAACAATTAATTTGTATGTCTTATTATTTAGGAAATTATTCTTTATATATTGCTTTAATTGCATCTGTTTATTTAATTTTTAAGTCATACTTGGATGCAAATTCAGAAAATAAATATTTAGATAAAAACTTTATTTTAATTACTTCAATACAAACTATAATGATCATTGTAAGTTTTTTTAGTCTAGTTGCAGCTTTTGTAATTTCAGATTTTAGTAATGAAACTGTTTTTAACAATTCTCATACTTTAAAACCTCTATTTTATAAAGTTTCAGGTACATGGGGAAATCATGAGGGAAGTTTATTATTATGGTTATTAGTTCTTTCAATTTTTCTATTTATTTTTTTATTAAATTCAAGATCACAAGATACTAAATACAAACTTCTAACGATACTATTTCAACAAATTATTATTTCAGGTTTTCTAGTTTTTATTTTGTTAACCTCCAACCCATTCAAAACGCTTTATCCAATTCCTAGCGAGGGATTAGGTTTGAACCCTATTTTACAAGACCCTGCTTTAGCTATTCACCCTCCAATTTTATATTTAGGTTATGTAGGAACATCTATTATCTTTTCAGCTTCACTTGCCTCAATGATTAGTGGAAATATTGGAGAAAAGTGGGCAAGACATATTAAAAAATGGGTTTTGGTATCTTGGGTATTTTTAACAATCGGTATTTTGCTAGGATCTATATGGGCATATTATGAGCTGGGCTGGGGAGGTTTTTGGTTTTGGGATCCTGTAGAAAATGTTTCATTAATGCCATGGTTTTGCTTAACAGCACTCCTCCATACTGTAATTGTATTGCAGAAAAGAAATTCGTTTAAAGAGTGGACTATTATTTTATCAATTACAACTTTTTCACTGAGTATGAGTGGTACTTTTCTTGTTAGGTCTGGAATTTTAAATTCAATTCACACTTTTGCAAACGATCCATCAAGAGGGTTATATATATTAACTTTTCTCTTTATACTAATATTGATGTCTATATTAATTTTCTTTTTTAATCAGAATAAAATATCAAACACAGCCAAAGAGAATTTTATTTTAAGTAAAGAGACTGCAATATTAGTCAATAACTGGTTTATGATGTTTTTTTTATCTGTTGTTCTTGTTGGTACAATTTATCCAATTTTTCTTGAAGTTTTAAATGGTTCAAAAATTTCTGTTGGTCCACCTTTTTATCATAATCTTTTAATACCTTTCTTAATCCCTTTTTTAATATTCATGAGTTTTGGCCCAAGTTTGAAATGGATTAAAGATAAATTAAAAAAGTTTAACTATAATATTTTAATTATATTTTTAGTTTCACTACTTATTTCATATGTCATTTTAAAAAAAACAGAGAATTCATTTTTGTTATCTATTCCTCTGATAGTTTTGAGCATCTATCTTTTATTAGTAACAATTAAGGATTTTTTTGTTAGTAAATCCTCGATTAGCCAAAAAATTTCACATTTTGGTTTTAGTTTATTAATCACTAGTATCTTATTGAATGGCCTTTTTTCTAATGAATTCAATTCAAATATGAAAGTAGGAGATGAAAGAATATTCAATGAAAAAGTTGTAAAATTAAAAGAAGTTAATGTTACAGATGTGAACAATTATAAATCTCTTAAAGCTAGTTTTGAAGTTACAAATAAAAATTCCTCTTTTGCTTTATACCCAGAAGTTAGGATTTACCAACAGCCTTTAACTATTACGAGTGAAGCAGATATTAAGACAACATTATTTTCAGATAATTTTTTAGTATTTAATATTCTAAAAGACGATGGTTATTATAACGTAAGATATCAATATAAACCCTTAATGATTTGGATATGGATCTCAACTATATTTATTAGTTTTGGTGGTTTATTAAGTGTTATTAGAAAAAATGAGCAAAAATATTAAATATTTAGGATTACTAATAACTTTAATAATAATTTTTATAATCTTGCTCAAGGGATTGAACGTATCTAAAAATTACTCAAACGAGAAATTAAAAAGTAAAATAGATTTTTCACTTAATGCAAAAAAACTATTTTCTGATGAAATAATTAATATTTCAGACTTATTTGATAAAAATATTCCTACAGTAGTAAATATTTGGGCATCTTGGTGTGCACCATGTAGAGAAGAGCATCAGTTTTTAATGAAATTAAAAGATATGAACATAAATATAATTGGAATTAATTATAAAGACAGTCCGAAAAATGCAAAAAATTTTTTAAGCTTACTGGGAAATCCTTATTCAGAAGTTATTACCGATAATGATGGAACAAAATCAATAGAATTTGGAGCCATTGGTGTTCCTGAAACTTTTATTATAATTGGTAAAACAAATGAGATAATAAAAAAGTATATTGGTCCATTGACGAGCGAAAATTTAATAGAAATAAAAAAATTATTAAAAAAAAATGCTTAAAATTATAAAATTAATATTACTGCTATATTTTAGTTTTAATTTTTCCTATGCTAATGAAATGAATACTAAAGTAGATCAAATTACAAAAAACTTAAGGTGTTTGATATGCCAAGGTCAATCTGTTTACGACTCTCAGTCTGATTTTGCTATAAGTATGAAGCTTGTTGTAAAAAATAAGATTGATGAAGGTAAAGAAGAAGAAGAAATATATGATTATTTAAAAAATAAATATGGAGAATGGATTGTTTATGAACCAGAATTAAACCAAAATACATTTTTACTCTGGTCAATACCTTTGATTTTATTCGCTTTTGGCGGCCTTTTAATTATTAGAAAAGTATCTATAAAGTAATAAGGATTTTTAATATGAAGATTTTAATTAAAACTTTAATTATTTCATTTCTTACTGTCCCATTTTCTAATGCAGAAAATAAATGGAGTTTTTACACTGGCATGTTCGATTTCAGCGATGATGGTAAGAGAGCAAATCTTTTCGGCGCCGAATATATAAATTTTAATTCAAGCAAAGATATTTTCTTAGGAAATGTTCAACCTGTAACAGGCGCAATGATAACGGCTGATGATGCAATATATATTTATACAGGTTATCAATTAAATCAAAAATCTAATTCAACTACTTTTTATCCTAGTTTTGCAATTGGATATTATGACGAAGGAGATGGCAAGGACTTAGGTCACGAAATTGAATTTAAGACACAAATACAGATATTATTTGATATTTCATCCAATTCTGAATTAGGGATTTCTTATAATCATATTTCTAATGCAAGTTTAGGAAGCAAAAATCCTGGGGCAAATAGTTATATGTTTAATTTCACGAAAAAATTTTAACTTAAGACATGAGATTAAAAAATTGTCATAACTTTTATGACTTTAGAAAACTGGCAAAACAAAAGCTTCCATCTCCAATATTTCATTATATTGATGGGGCTGCAGATGATGAAATAACTTATGCAAGAAATAGCAGTGCATTTAATGACGTTGACTTAGTTCCAAATGTCTTAAGAGGTGTTGAAAATGTGGATTTGTCGACAACTATTTTTGGAAAAAAACTAGATTTACCTTTTTATTGTTCTCCAACAGCTCTGCAAAGGTTATTCCACTACGAAGGAGAAAGAGCGGTTGGAAAAGCTGCACAAAAGTTTAATACTATGTTTGGAGTTTCAGCATTAGCTACCGTAAGTGTTGAAGAGATATCATCTTTGATTGATACCCCAAAAATGTTTCAATTTTATTTTCATAAAGATAGAGGCTTGAATGATTCATGCTTAGAGAGAGCAAAAGCTGCAAAATTTGACGTAATGGCCCTTACTGTTGACACTATTACTGGCGGAAACAGAGAAAGAGATTTGAGAACTGGCTTTACTTCGCCTCCAAAACTAACATTATCTAGTCTATATAGCTTTGCTACAAAACCTATGTGGGGAATAAATTATTTAACTAAAGGAAAATTTGAATTACCTCATTTACAAGATTTTGTGAAAGAGGGAACAGATACAAATACTTCGATTGGGCAATATTTTTCTACTATGCTGGATCAATCTATGAACTGGGATGATGCTGAGAAATTATGTTCACAGTGGGGAGGCCATTTTGCCCTCAAAGGTGTGATGAGTGTTGAAGATGCTAAAAGAGCAGTAGATATTGGATGTACTGGAATAATGGTTTCAAATCATGGAGGAAGACAGTTAGATGGTTCAAGATCCCCTTTTGATCAATTAGCAGAAATTGTGGATGCTGTTGGAGACAAATTAGATGTAATTTGTGAAGGAGGGTTTCAAAGAGGAACTCATATGCTTAAAGCTTTATCTATGGGTGCTAAAGCATGTGCAGGTGGAAGGTTGTATCTTTATGCTTTAGCGGCTGCAGGCCAGGATGGAGTGGAGAGAGCACTTAATCTGTATAAAACTGAATTAGTGAGAGATATGAAATTAATGGGTTGCACAAAGATTAGCGATCTGAATAGAAATAATTTAAGATTCCGAAATGTATGAGTTTAAAGAATTGTTACAACTTTGAGGATTTTAGAAAATTAGCAAAAAAAAGATTACCGTCCCCGATTTTTCATTACATTGATGGAGGTGCGGATGATGAAACCACTTTAAAAAGAAACACAAATTCTTTTGATGATTGTGACTTAGTTCCTAATATTCTAAGAAGTGTTGGAGAGCCAGATTTGTCAACAACAGTTTTTGGTAGAAAAATAGACATGCCAATTTTTCTATCTCCGACTGCAATGCAAAGTTTATATCATCCAGATGGAGATAAGGCTTCTGCAAGAGCTGCTGAAAAATTTGGAACGATGTATAGCATGTCTACTATGGCGTCTTTTTCTATTGAAGAGATTGCAAATATATCAAGTGGTCCGAAATTATTTCAACTTTACATTCATAAAGATAAATCATTTACGGATGATTTAATTGATAGATGTAAAAGAGCAAATTTTGATGGTTTATGCTTAACAGTTGATACATTAGTTGCTGGAAATAGAGAAAGAGACCATAGAACTGGATTTACAACACCTCCAAAATTCACCTTAGAAAGCTTAATGAATTTTGCAATTAAGCCTGGATGGTTGTTTAGATATTTTACTAATAAGAAGTTTGAACTTGCGAATATTAAACATAAAACTGATAAAGGAACTAATATCACCAAGTCTGTAATCGACTATGTTAACGAACAGTATGACCCCAAAATGAATTGGGAGGATGCAGAGTACTGTGTCAAAAAATGGGAAGGACCTTTTGCGTTAAAGGGTGTGATGTCAGTTGAAGATGCTAAAAGAGCAGTAGATATTGGATGTACTGCGATCATAATATCAAATCATGGAGGTAGACAATTGGATGGTTCGAGAACCCCTTTTGATCAACTAAAAGCTATTTCAGATGCAGTAGGTGATAAACTTGAAATAATTTTAGATGGAGGGGTTAGAAGAGGAACTCACGTATTAAAAGCATTAGCCGCTGGAGCAACAGCTTGTAGTTTTGGTAAAGCATTTTTATTTAGTTTAGGAGCAGGTGGACAGCAAGGAGTTGAGAGGCTGCTTCAAAATATGCACGATGAAATTAGGCGTAATATGATCCTGATGGGCTGCAAAAATGTAAAAGAGTTAGATAGATCAAAGATTATTTACCGAAATTAAATTTTAATATAAAAAATATTCATAAATTTTTTCATTTTAAATAAATAGACATGAAGTATGTTTTCAGTTAATTTGTCGACGAAAAATTATGATTGAATTATCAAAAGCATTAGACCGTTTAGGAACAGAAAGTGCATTCTCTGTTTTAGCTGAGGCAAAAAAATTAGAAGCACAAGGTAAACCAATGATCCATTTAGGCTTGGGACAACCAGATTTTAAAACTCCAAAACATGTTGTTGAAGCTGCAAAAAAAGCATTAGATGACGGACATCACGGTTATGTTTTGTCAAATGGTATTCCAGAATGTCGTGAAGCTGTTGCAAGGTGGGTAAAGAGACTTTACAGTACAGATATTGATCCTAATAGAGTATTAATAATGCCAGGTGGTAAACCAACAATGTATTATGCGATCACTTGTTTTGGTGAACCAGGTGCGGAAATAATTCATCCAACACCAGCTTTTCCTATTTATGAATCTATGATTAATTATTCCGGAGCAAAAGCCGTTCCTTATGATTTGACAGAAGATAAAGATTTAAAATTTGATCCTGATAAACTTTTATCTTTAATAACTGATAAAACTAGACTTTTAATTTTAATAAATCCCAATAATCCAACTGGAAGTTTTGTTGAAAGGCCAGCTATAGACTATTTAGCTAAAGAACTAGAAAAATATCCTCACGTAACAATTTTAAGTGATGAAATTTATAGTAGGCAAGTTTTTGATTATAAAGAAATGCCAACTTTTTTTAATTACCCAAACTTAAGAGATAGATTAATTGTTTTAGAAGGATGGAGCAAAGCATATTCAATGACTGGGTGGAGACTAGGATGGAGTTTTTGGCCAGAGCATTTAGTCGAGCATGTAAACAAACTTTTAATTAATAGTGTATCATGTGTAAATGCAGCCGCGCAGTATGCTGGTATTGCAGCTTTAGACGGACCAGAGGACTCTATAAAAGATATGCTAGATAAGTTTACATTAAGAAGAAATTTAATTCATAAAGGATTAAATGATTTACCTGGTGTTGAGTGTAGTTTACCAGGTGGTGCTTTTTATGCTTTCCCAAATATTAAAGGAACAGGCATGAGTGGGTCTGAGTTTTGCAAAAAAGCAATGCATGAAGCAGGTGTAGCAATTGTACCAGGGACTGCATTTGGAAAAACATGTAATGATTATGTTAGATTTAGTTTTGCAGCATCAAGAGATAATATTATGCAAGCTTTAGAAAACATAGGCAAGATGCTATCTAAATAAACTGTATTTTTTATAAATTCTTTTGTATTATTAATTAATGAATGAAACTGTCCAAACAGAGCTAAAAAAAATTCTTAACGGAAGATTTTCAACATCTGAATCTACTAGGTCAAATTATGCTAGAGGTGAGGATACATACAATCCTATTTTGTCAAAAGCAGTAGTTTTTCCAGAGACAAATGAGGAAGTTTCTCAAATTCTAAAAATATGTAACGAGCACAAAATTCCGGTTGTTCCTTTTGGAACTGGCACTTCTTTAGAGGGCCATGTGGTTGGCAATCAAAATGGAATTACAATTTCATTAGAGAAAATGAATAAAGTAATAAGTGTAAATGCTGAGGATTTTGATTGTAGGGTTCAAGCAAATGTAACAAGAAAACAATTAAACGAATATTTAAGAGAAGACGGTGTATTCTTCCCAATAGATCCAGGTGCCGATGCTGCTTTAGGTGGAATGGCATCTACATCTGCTTCAGGAACTATGGCTGTTAAATATGGAACAATGAGAACTGTAGTTTCGGGTCTAACAGTTGTTTTACCAAATGGAGATATAATCAAAACAGGCGCAAGAGCTAAAAAATCTTCTGCTGGATATAATTTAACTAACTTATTTATAGGATCTGAGGGAACGCTTGGAATTATAACTGAGGTACAACTTAGATTATCTCCAATTCCAGAAAGTATTATGAGCGCTGTTTGTTATTTTCCAGACCTTGACTCGGCTGTGAAAACATCCCAAGAGGTTATTCAATATGGTGTTCCAATTGCGAGAATTGAAATGTTAAATAAAGATCAGATGGAAATCAGTATTAAATATTCAAAGCTAGAAAACATTAAAGCCTCGCCAACATTATTTTTTGAATTTCATGGAAGTGAATTATCAAACAATGAGTCTATAAAAATTGTTGAGGAATTATCAAAAAATAATGGTGGAAGTGATTTTCAATGGGCGTCTTCACCTGAAGAACAAAAAGTATTATGGAAAGCAAGACATGATGTTTATTATTCTGTAAAAGCCTTAGGAAATGATATGAAAGTTTATTCTACAGATGTGTGTGTTCCTATTTCTAAATTAGTTGAATGTATTTCTTGGGCTGAAAAAGAAGTAAAAAGATTGGGATTAACAGCTCCAATGGTCGGGCATGTGGGTGACGGGAATTTTCATTCTATAATTTTATATGATCCAGATGATGAAGAAAAACAAAAAAAAATTAGACAGTATAGTGATGATCTTATTAATAAAGCTCTTGAATTAGACGGAACAATTACCGGAGAACATGGAATTGGACTGCAAAAAAAACATTACTTACTTAGAGAACATCCAGATAATTTACCAGTGATGAAGGCTATTAAAAGAAGCATTGATGTAAACAACATCATGAATCCTGGTAAGGTTTTTGATCTAAATTAACTCAAAAAATAAAATGAAAAAAATTTTAATCACGAGAAGGCTTTTAAGATCTTGTGAAGATAAAGCAAAAAATTTATTTGATGCAAACTTCAATTTAAACGATGAATTATACTCCCAGAAAAGATTGATTGAAATGAGCAAAGGTTGTGATGGTATTTTATCAGCTCTTACAGACAAACTTGATAAAGAAACAATCAATGAATTACCTGATACTATAAAAATTATCTCAAATTTTGCAGTTGGTTTTGGAAACATAGATTTAGAAGCTGCAAGAAAAAGAAGTATTGCCGTTACAAATACTCCAGATGTATTGACAGATGCTACTGCAGAAATTGGAGTTTTATTGATATTAGGAGCTTGCAGAAGAGCTTCTGAAGGAATTGAAAAAGCTAGAGAAGGTGGATGGGTTTGGTCTGTAGACATGTTAATAGGCAAGCAATTAACTGGAACAAGACTTGGAATACTTGGAATGGGAAGAATAGGTCAGAAAATTGCAAAAATTGCGAAATCATTAGGAATGATAATTCATTACCACAATCGATCAAAACTAGGCGAAGACAAAGAACAAGGTGCAATTTATCATGACAACTTAAATGATCTTATGAAAGTATCTGATGTGCTATCAGTTTGTTGTCCAGCATCTATAGAGACAATTAATTTAATAAATAAAGATACTCTAGAGTTATTACCAAAAGGTGCTGTTGTCACAAATGTTGCAAGGGGAGATATTGTTGATGATGATGCATTATTAGACGCGCTTGAGAGAAGAAAAGTTTATGCAGTTGGGCTCGATGTATACAAAAATGAACCAAATTTAAATCCTGGATATCTTAAACATAAAAGTGCATTTATTCTTCCTCATCTAGGTAGCGCAACAAAGGAAACTAGGACTGCGATGGCTAACCTTGCTATTGATAATTTAGAAGAGTTCTTCAAGACAGGTGAATGTAAAAACAAAGTTAATTAACAATCTCAAGTTGTAATTGGTATTTAAAATTATTCTAACTTTCTAGACAATTTTTTTATTTCAATTTATGATTTAAATTTAAAAAATTAATTTTAGAGGGGAAAATAATGAAAGCACAGGTTTTGCATAAGTATGATCCAGATATGAAAGAGGCCGTATGGGTCACGGGAGAGGAGTTGCCAAATCCTAAAATTGAGAAAGCAAGCGATGTCATTGTTAAAATTGGAGCTGCAGGTGTTTGTAGAACTGATTTGCATATAATTGAAGGAGTTTGGAAGCACATCACAGATCAAAATAATGATCTATTGCCAATGGTAATGGGACATGAGAACGCTGGATGGATAGAGGAAGTTGGTAAAGATGTTACAGGATTTAAAAAAGGTGATGCAGTTATTTTACACCCTAAAGTTTCTGGCACAGGAGGAACATGCTTGGATTGTAGAAGAGGAAACGACATGCATGCTGAAGATCCAATTTTCGCAGGTTTGAATGTAAAACACGGGGGATATTCAGAATTACTTCAAACTAGCGTAAGAAATCTAATAAAAATTCCAAAAGTGCTGGGTCCAATAGACGTTGCACCATTTTCAGACGCAGGTTTAACTGCTTACAGAGTTGTTAAAAAAGCTACCAGACACCTTCTACCAGGTGAAAATTGTGTGATCATAGGTGCCGGTGGATTAGGTCATATAGCTATTCAATGTATGAAAGCAATGTGTGCTGCAAATATTATAGTTGTTGAAAAAGCAAAAGCACCTTTAGATCATGCAATGGAACTCGGAGCTGACCACGGTGTTTTAATAGATGGTAATGAAATTGAAAAAGTAAAAGAACTTACAAAAGGTAAAGGAGCAGAGGCTGTTATAGATTTTGTTGGTGAAAAGGGTTCTACGCCGATGGGAATTAAGATGACTAAAGCAACTGGAACCTTTTATATTGTAGGTTATGGAGAAGAAATAAGAGTTTTGGCGATTGATATGATCGATCAAGAAAAAAGTATAGTTGGAAGCTTGGTAGGTACGTGGGCTGAATTATATGAATTAATGGAACTAGCAGATAAAGGTTTAGTAAAACTTTCAATGAAAGAATACAAACTTGAAGAAGCTAACAAAGCACTACATGATTTAAATGATGGTAAGATTAAAGGTCGTGCAGTGTTAGTTCCATAAATAACAAAAGAGAGGAAATGAAGATGAAGACAATAAAAACTTGCGTAACTGCTCTTATATCAGCTTTGTTGGTATTCAGTCCTGTTGCGTATGCAGATAAGTGGAGCGATCAATTTCCACATATCAAAAACACTGGGGACATTCCTGGTGAGTGTTCTTATGAAGCAATGTCCAAGAAAAACTACAAAGGTAAGACACTAAAAATTAACACACATGCTGTACCAGTGATGGGTGAGCCAACAGCTCTTCATGCTGAGCAGTTTGCAAAACTAACAGGAGCAAAAGTTGATGTAACACATACACCAGCTGGAGATCTATACGCAAAAGCTATGGTTCCTTTCCAAGCAGGTCAAGCTCCATATGATATCGTTTTTGGTTTTTCAAATTTCATAAACGACTGGAGAAGATACTTAGAGCCAGTCCCAAAGAAATATGTTGAGATGAAACAAATGAAAGACGTTACACCTTCTCACATTGGTGTAGCATCTTGGGATGGTGTTATGTATCAGTTTCCAGTTGATGGAGACAGACATTATCTAAAATATAGAAAAGATGTAATCGACAATCCTAAGTACCAAAAACAATATAAAGAAGCTACTGGTAAAGAGTTAAAGGTACCAACAACTTGGAAAGAGTATGGAGAAATGGCCGCTTATTTCAATGGATGGGATTGGGATGGCGATGGTGAGAAAGAATATGGATCAGCAGAAGTTATGAAAAAAGATGACCTAATGTATGCTGCTTTCTATTCTAGATCTGCTGCCTATTCTAAAAATCCAAAAACACCTGGTGGTTTCTTTTTTGATTTAGAGACGATGACACCATTAATTAATAATCCAGGATTTGTTGAAGCATTAACAGACTGGGTTGCTGCAACTAAATATGTTCCTCCGGGAGGAATAAATTTTGGTTTAGGTGATGAAATCGGATCATTTGGTGGAGGACAAACTCTGTTCAGTTTTTCATGGGATGATGCATTTGTTGCTGCTATGCAACCAGATAGTCCAATAAACAATAAAGTTGGTGCTGCACAATTACCAGGAGCAACAAAAGTTTGGAATAGAAAAACAAATAGTTGGGATGAAGGTTTCAACCAAGCTCCTTTCTTCGTATGGGGATGGGCAGTTGGTGTAGCTAAAAAAAGTAAAGAGCATGAGATGGCATTTGATTACTTATGTTTCTTTGCAAATGAAGCTAATCACCAAGCAGACATTGGAATTGGTAGATTTGGAGTAAACCCATTTAGAGATGCTGATTTCCAAGCTGATGTTTGGACTCAAATTGGTTGGGATAAAGATATAGCTCAATCATATGTTGATACTCTTGCAGAAATGGAAAAAAGTAAAAACAGAGTATTTCCATTAAGAGTGCCTGGAACGTTTGAGTTTAATGCTGCCTTAGCAACAGCTGCTGCGAAAGCATTGGCTGGTCAATTATCTCCACAAGCTGCTTTAGACGAAGCTGCTAAGCAGTGGAATGATATACTTAACAGAGTAGGAAAAGATAACGTAAGAAAAGCCTATGCTGTTGGTGTAGCAATGGAAGATAATAAGCAATAATTTTGTAAAACTTGTGGCCGTTTTTTAACGGCCGCATTTTAAAATAATCCAAAAAAAAATTATGAATTTTAAACACAAGTTTGTTTTTTTATTCCCAGGATTGTTTGTACTTATTGGAATTTTAATTTTTCCAATTATTTTTACTATTAGATTAAGTCTTTCTGGATGGAATAGTTATACACCAGAAATGAACTTCATAGGTATTACGAATTATATAAGGTTATTTACTGATGACCCAAGGTTTTGGGAGTCTTTTTTTAGGCTAAGTTTTTTATCGGTAACCACAGTTATTCTTCAATATGTTATCGGATTTGCTCTAGCGATGATGGTTTGGAGAGAAATAAAATTTAAAAGATTTTTTAGAGTAATTTTTCTTGTCCCAATGATGACAACTCCAGTAATAATGACAGTTATTTGGAGGACATTTTTTCATGAGTCACTTGGTCCTGTAAATGATTTGTTAGGTGGTTTAGGAGTAAAACCTATTTTATGGTTGAGTGATCCAGTTATTGCAAAGTTTACAGTTATAATTGTTGAGGTTTGGCAATGGACACCGTTTATGTTTTTACTATTATTAGCTGGACTTTTGTCACTTCCAAAAGAACCCTTTTTGGCAGCCGCTATAGATGGAGCAAGTCCATTTAGAAAATTTGTTTATGTAACTTTTCCTTTGATGGCTCCAATATCAATTGGAGCAATAATAATAAGACTTATCGAGGCTTCAAAAATAATGGATACTGTATTTGTTTTGACTTCAGGAGGACCAGGAACTGCAACTGAAACGTCGAGTTTTTATATTTATATTAAAGGATTAAGAGAATTTCAGATGGGTTATGCAGCAACCTTATCTTTCACTTATCTTGTCATAATGATTATCAGTTTAACGATAATAGCTAAAGTTTTAACCAAATTAATGATCAAAGAATAACTATGATCAAACTTTACACTTTTCTTAAATATTTCTTTATTACGTTTTGGACTGTATTTGTTGTTGCGCCATTTCTGTGGGCTGTATCAACATCTTTCAAAGACTTCCAGTCAGTAAATAGTAAAGTGACTTATATTCCTTGGTTAGATTTCGAACCAACATTGGAGGGTTGGAGAGTTTTAATTAAGTCTCCCGCTAAAGGTGGAGTAGATATTGTTGAGCCCTATTTTAATAGCATTTTTGTAACCTGTACTGCTAGCTTAATAAGTATTGTTCTTGGCACTCTTGCTGCTTATGCACTATCAAGATTTACCTTTAAAGCTGGATTTGTAAGAAACAACGATATTACTTTTTTCTTTATTTCACAAAGAATCATGCCTCCAATTGTATTATCAATTCCTTTCTTTATTTTTCTAAGCACAATAGGATTGCTTGATAGCCTATTAGGTCTAGTGGTTGTATACATCGTTTTATTAATGCCAATTGCTGTTTGGATTATGGTAGATTTTTTTAATAGAGTTCCAAAAGAATTAGATGAGACTGCATTAATTGACGGATGTAATCCGTATCAAGCTTTCTATAAAGTTGTTTTACCAAATTCAATACCTGGTTTAATTGTTGCAGGAATGTTTTGTATTATTTTTGGATGGATAGATTTCTTTTTTGCATTTATTTTAACATTTACTGAAGTACAATTGTTACCTGTAAAGGTTGTTGCACTTAATTCATCAATAACACCATGGTGGAGCCTTTCGGCATCAGCTTTAGTCTCAGTTGCACCATTAATAATTGTTGCATTTATAGTTGAGAGATATCTATCAAAAGGAAATTTATCAGGAGCATTAAAATAATGAATTTAATTGGAGAGAAAATTTCTTATAAACCTGATGAGCAATTTCATTTAAATAATGTCTCGTTTAATTTTAAAAAAGGTAATTTGTATACCATTCTAGGCAGGACTTTATCTGGTAAAACGACTCTTTTAAAAACAATTGCAGGATTATTAAATCCAGATCAAGGCTCAATTTCTTTTGAGGAAAAAGACTTTATTAAAATACCAGTTTGGGAAAGAAATGTTGCTATGGTCTATCAACAATTTATTAATTACCCTCATTTAAATGTATATGAAAATATAACTTTTCCATTAGAACAAAGAAAATTAAGTCCTGAGCAAATAAAAAAAGATGTAGACGAAGCTTTAAAAACTGTTGGATTAGTTGGATTTGAAAACAGAAAAATTCAGGAATTATCTGGCGGACAGCAACAAAGGGTTGCACTTGCAAGATCACTTGCAAAAAAAGCAAAAATTTTGTTGCTAGATGAACCGTTAGTTAATTTAGATTACAAACTTAGAGAGCAATTAAGAGAAGAATTTAAAAGAATTTTCTCAGAAGGACTATCCCAAGATACAATTTTAATTTACTCAACAACAGATCCACAAGAAGTAATGGAACTGAATGGAGAAGTAATTGTTTTAGACGAAGGGAAGGTATTACAAAAAGGGCCTGCCAAAGAGATTTTTGAAAATCCATCTAATTTAAAAGTAGCAGAAATATCAAATGATCCACCAATGAATGTTCTGAAGGGTTCAAAAAATTCAAAAAATCTGAACTTTGAGAATATTTCTTTAGATATTCCAAATCATTTTAAGAATTTAGAAGAGAAAGATTATAATTTTGGAATTAGAGCTTCGGAAATAGAACTTGATGAAAATGGTGAAGAATTCGAAATAGAATTAGCAGAGATTAGTGGTTCAGAAACATTGCTTCACTTAAAAAGAGGAAATTCAAAAATAATTGCTTTAATCGAGGAAGTAATGAATTTTAAAATTCATGAGAAAGTAAAAATAAATTTTAATGCAAATAAGTTTTATGCTTTTGGGGAAGATGAAAAATTAGTTTCGTCGCCATACGGAGGAACAAATGGCTAAAATTGATTTATCTAACATTTCTCATACTTATAATCCTTTAGATCCAAAACCAACATATGCTCTTAATCCGTTTTCAATGACTTGGGAAAATGGCATGCGGTATGCAATTTTGGGACCTTCTGGGTGTGGAAAAACCACAATGTTAAACATTGTTTCTGGATTAGTAAGGCCATCCAAAGGTGAAATATTATTCGATGAAACACCTGTGACCGATTTAAGAACAGAAGATAGAAATATTGCCCAAGTTTTCCAATTCCCAGTAATTTACAATACAATGACTGTTTATGATAATTTAGCGTTTCCACTAAGATGCAGGGAATTTACAAAAGAAAAAATTGAAGAAAGAGTAAAAGCAGTTTCAGATACTTTAAATTTATCTTCATTTTTAAACTCACCAGCAAGAAAATTAACGGCTGATCAAAAACAACTTATCTCTTTAGGTAGAGGGTTGGTTCGAGAAGACGTTGCAGCTGTTTTAATGGACGAACCTCTAACAGTTATTGACCCAGATTTAAAATTTAGACTTCGAAGAAACTTAAAAGAAATCAATGAACAATATAAAACAACATTGGTTTATGTAACCCATGATCAAAACGAAGCCATGACTTTTGCCGAAAATATAATTGTTATGGATCAAGGTGAAATTGTGCAAGTTGGATTGCCAAAAGATTTATTTGAAAAACCTAAAACAACTTTCGTTGGTTATTTTATTGGCTCTCCAGCAATGAATATTTTTCATTCAACTGTATCTTCTGATCATGAAGTAAAAATTAATGATACCACTATTAAGACAAATTCAAATTTAGGAAGTTTAAAAGATAAAAATGTTAAACTGGGAATTCGATCCGAGTTCATAGAATTGGCTGAAAAAGAAAGAAGCAATACAGTTAAAATTAAACTCACAAGAGTTGAGGACTTTGGTAATTTCAAGCTCCTTACAGGAAAAATGGGTGATTTAGTGGTTAAGTCAAAAGTAGAAAGAGAAAAATCCATTCCAGATGGAGAATTAAATTTATATTTTCCACCAGAGAAATGTTGTGTTTATTCTGATGAAAAATTAGTTTAAGGGATAAATGAAACTTCTAAATTCATCAGCACAACAACTTTTAAAAAAACTTAAAAATAAACAATTAACTTCTGTTGAACTTTGTAAAGCATATATCAATCAAAAAAAAAAATATGATAAGGATATTCAAGCTTGGGAATATTTTAATGAAAAAAAACTACTAAGTGATGCAAAAAAATCTGACAATCAGAGAAAAAAATTAAAATCTTTAGGGGTTTTGCATGGTCTACCAGTGGCACTTAAAGATATTATCTCAACATCTGAAATGCCAACAAAATACGGCGCAAGAATAAAATTAAAAAAAAAGAGTAATTTAGATGCTAAAATTGTTGAGCTCTTAAAAAAGGCTGGAGCAATAATTATGGGTAAAACCGTAACTTGTGAATTAGCTTTCTTATCGCCATCAAAAACTAAAAACCCACATGATTATTCAAGAACACCAGGAGGCTCATCTAGCGGCTCTGCAGCTGTTATTGCATCTAATATGGCACCATTATCAATTGGAACTCAAACAGGTGGATCTGTAATTAGACCAGCCTCTTATTGTGGAGTTGTTGGTTATAAACCTACCTATGGATTAATTTCTAGAAATGGTGTTTTGCAAACATCATATAATTTAGATCAAGTCGGAGTATTTGGAAAAACAGTCAGTGATGTAGAACTTTTATCAAAAGTTTTGTTTGTTCGAGACGATGCAGATGAAACAACAACAAGTATTAATTTTCTAAATAAAAAAATTAAAACAAAAAAACCAAAATTTGTTTTTTATAAAACCAAACGTTGGAGAAATGTTGATAGTATTTCAAAAAAATCATTTAACAAATTTATTTTAAATAATAAAAAAATAGTTAAGGTTAAGACTGCTCCTAAATATTTTGAAGATATGATTGATTGTCATACAATTATATATGAGACAGAGATGGCTCAAAATTTCCATCAATATTACAAAACTTTAAAAGGAAAACTTTCTGTAGAAATTAAGAAAGCAATTATTAATGGACTAAATTATTCTGCAAAAGAATACGCTTTAGCTTTAGATGCAATGAGAACATATTCAAAAAACTTAGATAGTATATTTGAAAGCTTTGATGTAATTATAACTCCAAGTAGTTGTGGCATTGCAGACAAAGGATTTAAGACAACTGGTAGTCCAGAATTTAATAAGATTTGGTCTCTTGCCCATGTTCCCTGCATTTCACTGCCAATTTTGATAGGTGAAAAAGATTTACCATTAGGATTGCAGATTATAGGTAAACAATTTGAAGATTTGAGCATGTTAAGGCATGCCAAAATATTCACGAATTAGATAGAAACCATAAATATTTACAATCATAGATTGTAATTAAGTGAAAAATTATATCTTTTTTAAAATGACTCTAAGAAGCATATATGCTTTAAATGCAACAGTTAATTAACTTAAAGAGGAGAAATAATGATTAAAGATAAAAAACTATTGAAGGGTAAAACTCCTTCAAGACGTAAATTCTTTAAAGCTGCTGCTGCAACTGGTGTTGCCGCTGTTGCTGCATCATCTTTAGCTGCTCCTGCAGTTGCCAAAGAAAGAATCGAAGTTTCAATGGTGGCTACTTGGGGAAGAGATTTTCCAGGTCTTGGTACAGGTGCACAAAGATTTGCTCAAAGAATTACAGACGTGAGTGATGGAAGAATTCAAGTTACTTACTATGCCGCAAACGAAAGAGTAAAAGCATTTGACTCATTTGATGAAGTTGCTTCAGGTAACTCGCAAATGTATCATGCTGCAGACTACTACTGGGTGAAAAAAGATCCTGCATGGGGTTATTTTACAGCCGTACCTTTCGGTTTCACTTACACCGAAATGAATGCATGGATTAGATTTGCAGGTGGTCAGCAATTATGGGATGAGCTATCTGATAAATTTGGTCTAAAAAACTTTATGTGTGGTGACACAGGAGTTCAAATGGGTGGATGGTTTAATAAGAAAATTAGAAGCCCTAATGACTTCAAAGGTCTTAAAATGCGTATGCCTGGATTAGGTGGACAAGTTATCGGTAAACTTGGAGGATCTCCAGTTTCACTTCCTGGTGGACAAATTTACGAAAACCTTGTTTCTGGTGCAATAGATGCAACAGAGTGGGTAGGTCCATGGAATGATGAAGCTATGAAATTCCAAGAAGCTGCTAAATATTATTACTATCCTGGTATGCATGAACCTGGTTCAATGTTAGCTTGTGGATGTAATAAATCATGGTTTACAAGCTTATCAAAATCAGATCAGCTATTAATCGAAGCATGTGCATCAACAGAGAATGATGTTATGATGTCAGAGTACAACGCGAAAAACGGTGCTGCTTTAGAGAGATTAATAAATGATCATGGAGTTAAATTAGAAAGATTTAGCGACAAGGTTTATGATGGTTTCGGTAAAGCTGCTGAAGAAGTTTTTGAGGAAACAAGAGCAAGCAGTGGTCTCGCTGAGAGAATTCATTCTAGTTTCTTAAAAGCTAGAAAAGAAATTGGTGCTTGGACAAACTTGTCAGATTCACCATACATTCAGCAACGAAACAGAGTGTTAGGAATGTAATCTAACTAAATTTAGTTATTAAAGGGCCCATAATTGGGCCCTTTTTTTTTAAATAAAATCGATTATTACTTATTTATTTTAAAATACTATGGTGGCAAAAAATTCAAATCTATCTCTATATCTAAGAATCATTAGTTACTCTGTTTTAGCTTTTACTTTAGCATTTCTCATTAACAATGTTCTAACAGTTTGGAGTGATTGGCCAGGCATAAAAAAGATTTTTTCACATCATGAGATACTTGGATTTAAGAAAAAAGCTCTAGAGGGATCTGATTTAAATTACGGTTATATGCAAATTGGTTTGTACCTGATTTGTATTGCTGCAGTTATATTTTATGTTTTTAAAACATATAGCCAAACTTTAGAACAAGATTCAAAAATTTTATCAAGATTTTCAGCGTATATTATTAGATCATCATTTTGGGCAGTATTTTTAGTTGGTGTAGCTGATTTTGTTATTTCATTTATGGTTGTAGAGAGATTATGGGAAGCAATCTTCAGTCCTGAGGTAAAAGCATTAATGGTTAAAGCCCCTGTAAGAATTACGTATATTCACTTTCCAATTATATTAATTTCTTTTGTAATTGGATATTTTACAAAATCAGTTGGCTTTATATGGCTAGCAGTATTAGTTGTAGCAAGTGAATTTGTGATTGTTCTATCAAGATTTATATTTTCATATGAACAAGCATTCCAAGGAGATTTAGTTAGATTTTGGTATGCAGCACTTTATTTGTTTGCAAGTGCATATGCATTAATTCATGAAGGCCATGTAAGAGTTGATGTATTATATTCTTCTTTTAGTGAGAAAAAGAAAGCATGGACAAATTTACTTGGGTCAGCAGTTTTAGGAGTGCCACTTATGTTGATTGTAATATTTTTAGGTTTAAATGGAAAAGCGAGTATAATAAATGGTCCAGTTGTAGCTTTTGAAGTAACACAACAAGGGTCCAATGGACTTTATCTTTTATATTTGATGGCTGTGTACCTAGCTGTTTTTGCTGTCACTATGTTAATTCAATTTACAAGCTATTTTATGGAGAGCAGCCACAAAATTTTAAAAGGTGCCAAAAATTAAATTATGGAAACATTCTTTTTAGCCATTCTAGTTGCAATAATGATCGTTGCTCTTGCATCGGGTTACCCGGTTGCCTTTGCACTACCAGGCTCAGCTATAATTGCAATTGGTTTAGCAGCATTTTTTGGCTACATATTCGAGGGAGATTCTAGTGCTTTCTTTGCTGTAGATGGACCCATTGAATGGCTAGTTGCAGGTATTACAAATTTTCGGAGTAATTACTGGGATGTAGAAACAGATACCTTGATTGCAATACCTTTATTCATTTTCATGGGAATTATGCTTCAAAAATCAAAAATTGCCGAAGACTTATTGATAACAATGGGCCAGTTATTTGGACCAATTCCTGGTGGTCTAGGAATTTCTGTTATATTTGTAGGGGCACTACTAGCAGCAACCACAGGTATCGTTGGAGCAACTGTAATTGCAATGGGATTAATCTCATTACCAACGATGTTAAATAATAAATATGACAGACAACTAGCAAGTGGAATAGTTTGTTCGTCAGGAACATTAGGTCAAATTATTCCTCCATCAATTGTTTTAATTATTATTGCTGACCAGTTGGCAAGCGCATCAGATGTTGCAAACAATTTAAGACAAAAAGATTATAAAAACTTAACTGGTGAATTCAATATGCCAGGAGAATTTAGAGTAGGTTCATCTAGTGCAGGTGATATGTTCTTAGGAGCACTTTTGCCAGGCTTGGTCTTAGTTGCTCTTTATATGATCTATGTATTTATTTTTGCTAGAATAAAGAGAGGTGTTGCACCACCAGTTCCATTTAAAGGAAATTTTGATTTAAAATTTTGGTTAAGAGTAGTTGTAATTATCATACCACCTCTTGCATTAATTTTTGCAGTTTTAGGTTCGATTTTAATGGGGATTGCCACTGTAAACCAAGCAGGCTCAATAGGAGCAATTGGTGCTACTTTGATGGCTGGTTATAGATTATATGAAGGAAAGAAAAGTGCATTTTATCCTTTGATTTTAATTATTGGATCTCTAATCCCAATTACATTCTTTGCTTCAAATTATGAGTTAAATGTAAAAAATCTGGAGGAAAGAGATTTAAGCGCAATTTATATTACAGCTTTCTTTGTAGTCATTTTTATTATCGGAATAGGTTGGAGTTTTTGGAGAACGTTTAAAACAGAAAATGTTTTAAAAGAAGTAGTAACAGAAACTTGTGTGACTACTTCAATGGTATTTATTATTCTTTTAGGAGCAGCGATGCTTACTTCAGGATTTAGAGCGTTTGGAGGAGAAGAATTAGTAAGAGACTTTTTACAAGATTTACCAGGGGGTTTTTGGACACAATTTGTTGTCGTGATGATTGTAATTTTCTTGCTAGGATTTTTCCTAGACTTTATAGAAATTGCAGTTGTTGTTGTTCCAATTATTGCACCAATATTATTGGCCGAAACAGGAGCTAACGTTACAGCTGTTTGGCTTGGAGTTATGATTGGTGTTAACTTACAGACTTCCTTCTTAACCCCACCATTTGGATTTGCGCTCTTTTATTTGAAAGGAGTAGCTCCAAAAATTGTTAAAACACTTGATATTTGGAAAGGAGTTGTGCCTTTTATAATTTTACAGCTTATAGGTCTTGGAATAGTTGGTGCATACCCTAGCCTAGTAAATTATCTGCCGAATAGAGTGTATTTAACTTCGAATGTTGCACCTCCACCAATGAATCCTAAATTACAGTATTGTTTGCAAGAGTACAAATTTGCAAAATTTGATACCAGCGGTGAAACAATTAAAAATGCAATCTTAAAATTCCAATCAGAGGCACCAACTAATCTGCCAGATGATAAAATGGAAATTTTAGAAGATCACTTTGATAGCGCATTAGGAACGTTTGCTCTTGTTGACAAATTAAAAAAAGTTGAGGTAGAATATAATGATTACACTATTGATTACAGAGACCTACATTTCACTGTTAGAAAAAAGCAAAAGAAAATACTTAAATTGAATAAAAAAATTGAAAAATATAAAGCAGAGATTAGAAACTTAGATGACGATGAAATAGATGATAAAAATAAAATAGAATTAAGAATTGAGGATACAAAACTCGAAATCGAGGAGCTTCAAAATTCTATTCCAGATACTTGGAAAGCTAAGAATTCAGAATTTGACAAAATAAATAAAGCTAAAAATACAACAACAAAAAGATATAGAAAGAATGTAGATGAAGCCTACGATCTACTTGATCAGTTTGCAATGTTCATAAATGATGGAGTAAAACTTGAGGAAGTAACAAAAGATATTAAACAGTTAGATTATTTTATAGCTATGGAAAGTAATACAAAAGTATATGAAAGATCAATTACAATTATGGATGGACTGTTTGATAAATTAAGTGAGATCTCTGGAATGGATGAATTTTTAAATAGTGTAGATGATTTGTTATCAATGGTTGACTCAGATGAACTTGATCCAATGGCGATTAGAACAAAATCAAAAGAGGTTGTTGAGTTATTCAATAAAGAAGTTAGTTGGAGGGCAAATGCTAAAGAAAACTTAATGCCAAAACTTGAAGAATATAATAATGCAATCAAAGAAACAATTGGACTAAGATTGCAGTCAAAACTTACTAAAGATCAAGCTATCTATGTATCTAAATGTAATTCAATACATAGAGATATTTCACTAAATTTCTAAACTGTTAACTTATCAATTAGTTCTGATCTTGTATAAAGACCCAAGTCTTCCGCCTTGGACTTTAACTTTTCATTAATCTCTTTTAATTTTGGAACATTTAAATCAAGCTTATTTGCAATTTCTATAATTGAACCAATTATTGGATCTATTTCTAATGGTTTACCAGCATTTAAATCTTGAGCAGTCGAAGGTTTATGGCCTATAATTGAGACTCCACTTTTAATTCGATCCTCAATTGATATATTGAATTTAACTCCGATTTTTTCCCCAACTTGTTGGCACTCCTGCATTAAAACTTTTATTAAATTGTAAGTCTCTGTATCATTACCCATCTCATCCATTGTTTTATTTGTTAGAGCACTTACCGGGTTAAATGAACAGTTTCCCCACAGTTTCACCCAAATTTCGTCTCTCAAATTTTTTTTTTGAGGAGCTTTTAACCCCCCTTCTATGAATAAACTTGAAATTATTTTTAGTCTTTCTGATCTAGCTCCATCTGGTTCACCTAAAGAAAATCGTTCACCATTACCATTATGTTTAATAACACCTGGCTCTAATATCTGACAAGCTGGATAAACTACACAACCAATTGCTCTTTCAGGTCCAAGAGTTTGCCAAATCTTTCCACCTGGATCCACACTTTCAACTATTTGATTATCTAATTTGGTACCCGTATCAGCTTTATAAAAATACCACCAAGGTAATCCATTAATGGCGCAAATAATTGAAGTTTTTTTACCCATAATTGGTTTTAAACTTTCTGAAATTTTACTAATAGCATTAGCTTTTACGGAAATAATTATGAAATCTTGTTCATCCAAATCTTTAGGATTGTCTGTTACATCAAATTTAAAATTAATTTTATTATCATCTCTTATAAAAGTTAATCCGTTTTGCTCTATTGCTTTTTTATGTTCACCTCTAGCAATTAAAGAAACTTGTGCGTTTGTTTTTTTTAGACTTGTAGCAATAAATCCACCAATAGACCCTGCCCCAAATATACAAATTTTAGTCATTAGTTCGCTAATCCAAACTTTTTAGCTAAAGTATTTCTTTGTAGTTTGCCTGTTGCGCCTTTAGGAATTTCATTTACAAAAAATATTTTCTTTGGAATTTTAAATTTTGCAAGTTTTTCATTTGCATAAATTTTTATATCATCTTCAGTACATTTCTTTCCTTCTTTTATAATTATTGCACTAGCTATATCTTCTCCAAGCATTTTATCCTCATATCCAAAGCAAACGGCTTGCTCAATGTTTGGATGATTCATAAGAATGTTATCTACTTCTAAAGGCGAAATTTTTTCGCCACCTTTATTAATTATTTCCTTTAATCTCCCAGAGATTTTTAGATAGCCATCTTTATCAAAATATCCCTGATCTCCTGTTCTAAACCAACCATTTGAAAAACTATTTTTATTTGCATCTGGATTATTTTCATATCCAGATGTAACATTTTCACCTTTAATACAAACTTCTCCCTCTTCTCCTTGATTAAGAATTTTGTTATTAATATCCATAATACAAACTTCTGGCCCAGCAGGAATTCCTACAAATCCAGGTTTTTGGGACTTAGGCGGTAAAGGATTTGAGGTCATTTGATGAGTAGCTTCCGTCATCCCGTATGCTTCTATAACTGGACAATTAAATACCTCATTTAGTTTTTCAAATACAGCTGGAGGCAGAGATGCAGATGATGATCTTAAAAATCTAAGATTTAATTGTTTAGCAGTTTCTAGGTTTTTATCTGCCCTCATCAATATTGCTTGATGCATTGTTGGTACTCCAGAATACCAAGTTATTTTCTCTCTTTTTGCATAATCTAAAAATTTTAATGCATTAAATCCACTACTCGCACATACAGATGCCCCTGCCTTCATAGAGGCTGCAAGAACTGCAATTAAGCCATGTATATGAAATAATGGCATAATATTTAGACAATGATCTTTATCCGTTAAATTAAGACTCTTGGAGATATTATCTGCCGAAGAAAAAATATTTTTATTTGTTAATGGAACAATCTTAGGTCTTGATGTAGTGCCCGAGGTATGTAGCACAAGAGCTTCATGATCTTCATCTGGTAACACATAATCACCACTTTTTTCAAAAAGATTAAAATCCCCACTAAAAGTATTTCCGTCTGATTTTATTTCACAAACAGGAATTTTGAGTTTATTTGCGATTTCTACTACTGGATTTTGAGAATTTTTCTCTACAATCACTATTTTCGGCTTTAAATCCTCTAAGTAAAATTCAAATTCTTCTGATTTATAGTTTGGGTTTAAAGGTGCAGCAGACATGTAGCTTGAAATCGCCAAAAAACTAGTTGCCATGCAAGGACCGTTTGGCAAAACTATTGCTGCTCGATCTTTATTATTAATACCATTACCTGATAATTGTTTTGAGACTCTTTCTATCAATGATTTTAAACCACCGAATTTAAGTGGAGAACTACTTTCAGATGTTATTGCAATTTGATCATCATTTTGTAACTCTAGGATATTTCTTACAATTCTAGAGTTCATTCAATTAATAACCCTTTGCGTATCCATCTTTTCTTGGATCTGAACCGCCAACTAAATTTCCTTTTTCTCTATCTATTTGAATTGCTTGACCACCTCCGTGAGTACCATCTATATACTCAACATTATGACCGACTTCTTTTAAATTATTAAAAATTTTTTCATCAATACTTTTCTCTAATTTATAAATGTTGTTGAAGTGGAAAGCTCTAGGAAATGAAATAGCTTGTTGAGGGGTTAAGTAATAATCAATAATACTATTTAAAACATGGACTTGTCCCACAGGTTGATATTGTCCTCCCATTACTCCATAAGTTAATTCACATTCTCCTTTGTTGTTCATAACTATTCCAGGAATTATGGTATGTAGAGGTCTTTTCAATCCTTGAATACAATTAGGATGACCTTCTTCAACTCTAAAATTAGTTCCTCTATTGTGAAGAACTACTCCAGATTTATCACCTGTTATTCCAGATCCAAAAGCATAACAAACAGAATTTATAATTGAAACTACATTTAAGTCTCTGTCTACTACACTTAAATAAACTGTTTCAGGATGGTTTGGAATATTTAGATCCCCTACATCTGCACAGCCACTAATAGATATATTTTTTGAAATATTATCTATGTTTTGTTCGCTTAATATTTTTTTTAAATCTAAATCTATAAATTCTGGGTCACCAATATTTTCTTCTTTAAGTTTATAAGCCTGCTTTGTAACTTCTGCTTCAAGATGGAATCTTTCAAATGAATTCACATCATATTTTTCAATACCTAACTTTTCTAATAATTTCATCATTACTAAAACTGTTATTCCAGGTCCACTCGGAGGACATTGATGTATAATTATATCTCTATATCTATCTGATAAAGTGTCTGATTTAATAGTTTTTTGCTTATGGAAATCTTCAATTGTATGTAAGCCCCCAAACTCTTTTAAAGTTTTAACTAAATCTTCAGCAATTGATCCTTCATAAAATTCTTTAATTCCATTTTTTGAAATTTTTTCAAAAGTCTCTCCAAGAGCAGGATTTTTATTTATCTCATTAAATTGAAAACTTTTACCATTATTTAGCATATGTTTTCTAGAGTATGGGTTATCATTTAATTTATTAAATACGTTGCTCCAGGCGTTAGCAACAACTTTAGTCACTTTAAATCCATTCTTTGCAATATCTATGCCTTTGTGAAACAACTCCTCAAAATCGAGTTTTCCAAAATCATTATGAATTGTATTCCAAGCATCTAATGCACCAGGAATAGTTACTGCGTGAGGACTTGTTAAACCAATTTTATCTATATTCTTTTCCTTGAAATAATCAAAATTTGCTTTTGCTGGAGCAATACCTGATCCATTATACGAAACAGGGTCTTTGCCATTCATTTTTATTATAGCAAAACAATCACCGCCTATACTTGTAGAATTAGGCTCTGCAACAGACAGAACAACAGAGGCTGCTATTGCTGCATCCACAGCGTTTCCACCTTTTTGTAATATTCTCAGAGCTTCTTCTGTAGCTATTGGATGTGATGTTGCGGCCATACCATTTGAAGAAATGGCATCTTTATCTTTTGTCGAATGATTATTCATAATAGAACTGTAATTTCATAAAAAATATAAATGATCAATAAAATAAATAAAAGTATTCTAATTTTTTCTGTATTTGCCTTTGGCTTTTTTATATCAAATTTGCTGAGATCAATTACTGCAACATTAACACCAGCTCTTTCAACTGAATTCAATTTAAGTGCTGCAAATCTTGGGCTTTTAGCTGGAGGATATTTTCTTGGGTTTTCGCTTATGCAAATTCCTACTGGGATGTTATTAGATAGATTTGGCCCAAAAAAAGTAATCGGATATTTATTAATAATTGCTCTTATTGGAACTATTTCATTCGCTTTTGCTAAAAGTTTTGCAGGATTATTAATTTCTAGAATTTTCATTGGAGTAGGTGTTGCTGCTTGTTTAATGGGTCCTTTAACTGGTTACAGAGTATGGTTTGAAGAAAAATATCAACAACGTGCAAATTCATGGATGTTAATGGTTGCTAACTTTGGATTTGTTGCATCAACTCTACCAGTTCAAATTTTATTGCCAATAATTGGTTGGCGATCTATTTTTTTAGTTATAGCCTCCTTAATTTTGATAAGCATAATATTAATATCAATTTTAATACCATCATGGGAAACCAAAAGAGATGAAGATCAAAATAATAATCTTCAAAACCTTTCTTACATATGGAAAAATAAATTCTTTATAAGCTTAGTACCTCTGGCATTTTTTAATTATGGAGGTGTTCAAGCAATACAAACATTGTGGGCTGGCCCATGGATGCTAAATGTTACAGGTTATGACGCAATACAAAGCGCGACAGGTTTATTTTGGATAAATGTAACTATGCTTTTTTCTTTTTTAATATGGGGATATTTTTTGCCAAAACTATCTTCTCAGGGAATTGACAGTATGAAAATTGTAAAATTTACCCTTCCTGTAAGTTATATAATTCTATTTTTAATAATCATAATGGGAGACAAAGCTGGTGCACCCATGTTCACTCTTTATATTTTATCATCAATAGTAATTTCATTAACCCAACCAGCAATAGCGTTAAATTTTCCTACTAAACTAGCAGGAAAATCTTTAACTTCATTTAATGTATTTTTATTTTCTGGTACTTTTTTTGTACAATGGATAATTGGTTTAATAATAGATTTTTCAAGAAATTTAGGTGCCACTATTACAATGAGCTATCAAATTTCTTTTTCAATTTTTTTATTTTTATGCATTTTAAGTTACTTATTTTTTTTAATATTAAATAAAAATGAATAAAAATTTTATCGGATATTTTTTATTATTATTTCAGCCGCTTTTTATGGCTAGTAACTTAATTGTAGCAAGAGGCGGTGTAGATGATGTTCCACCCATATCTTTATCTTTTTGGAGATGGTTTATTTTTTTCATTATTTTATTCGTTCTAAATTTTAAATATTTAGTAGAAAATTTTCAGACTGTTAAAAAAGAGAGTAAAAGAAGTTTTTTTCTAGGATTGATGGGTTGCGGTGTTTGTGGAATATTTCCTTATATGGCTGGTTCATCTACAACCATTGTTAATATGGGAATTCTTTATACTTCTTCCCCGATATTTATAATTCTAATCTCATATTTTCTTTTTAAAGATAAGATAAATACTTTACAATTTTTTGGCTTACTTTTTTGTTTAGTTGGAGTGTTTGCTGTAATTTTAAAGGGAGATATTAATTTACTTCTTGAATTAAAATTTGCCTCTGGAGATTTTTGGATGTTAGGAGCAGCATTGGGCTGGGCGATTTATACAGTAATGCTTTTTCAATGGAATTCAGAACTTAAATTTTTTCCAAGACTAACACTTATATCTTTCTTTGGTTTTTTATCTATTTTACCTTTTTATTTTATAGAGCATATTTATTTTGAAGAAACTTTATTCAATGAAGAATTTTATTATTGGATTTTATTTGCAGCAATTTCTCCAGGTATAATCGCTTTTTCACTATATACATTAACTATTAAATACTTAGGACCATCAACAACTGGTTTCACACTGTACCTATATACAATTTATGGAGCTTTTTATGGAATAATATTTTTTTCTGAGATTTTGGAGAATTACCATTTAATAGGTACCATATTTGTATTTTTTGGTATTTATTTGGTAAGAAGAAAAAGTAAAAATGAAATTAAAGCCTAAAATGTTATTTGCAAAAATTCTGTTTTATATTTTTATTATTTATTTTGGACTTTCTCTTATAGTTTATTTTTATCAAAGAAAATTATTATACCATCCTGGAGAAAATAATTATTTAGATGAGGGACCTCTATCTCACAAAATTGAAAAAGTAAGTATTCAATCTGATAATAATCTAGTTGGATGGTATTACAAAAAAAATAATAACTATAAAACCTTGCTTTTTTTTCACGGAAATGCTGGAAAATTAGATAATAGAATTTATAAACTAAATGAGTTTGCAGATTTAGATTTAAACTATTTAATTTTTGCTTATAGGGGTTTTAGTGGAAACAAAGGTAAACCAACAGAAATTGGACTTTATAAAGATGCAATTAAAGCCAAAGAATGGCTTAATCAAAACAATATAGAAGATAAAGATATTGTTCTCTATGGAGAGTCTCTTGGAACTGCTGTAGCAATAGAGACCGCAATTAACAATTTATTTGCAGGTATAATATTAGAGTCCCCATTTACATCAATGGAGATTTTGGCGCAAAAATATTACCCGTATCTTCCTGCAAAAATTATTTTAAAAGACAAATACAAATCCATAGAAAAAATTAACAAAATAAAGTTTCCAATGCATGTGATGCATGGGAAAAAGGATAATATTGTGCCATTTTATATGGGCGAAGAAATATTTAATAAATATGGTGGCGTTAAGTCAAATTATTTTAATGACAACGACGACCATATGATGGAATTTAACAAAGATTTAATTAAATCAATCGACAATTTTATAAAAAGTTTAAATTAAGACATAATTTAAACAAATCCACATCACTTTTAAGTTCTAATTTTAGATATGTTTAAAATTCTTTTATTACTTTTTTTATTAATATTGCCAACAAAACTTAGTTCAGAAATAAATAATGAGTACTATGATAACAATTACTTCCATGTTGGAAAAATGAACTCTTATAATAGTGAATTCACTCTGTATTTTAAAACACGGAAGAAAGCTATTTTAGCAAAGGGAGAATATTCTAATTATATTAATGATTATCCACAGGACTTATACCTATATGATAAAAATTTAAATAAAGATTACCCTTTGATTTCATATGATTGGTTCCCAAAAAAAGTAAAAAAAATGTCAAAAAAATATAATTACCCACTTTTCCCAGAGGATTTTGCTTACTATTTATTAAATGATAACAACACTTTAATTTTGATAAGTGCAAAAAAAAATTTTTATGAAAATTTAAAATATGACATAAAAAATAATAAGCTAGAAATTGCTAAGACTTCGGGAAAATTAAATTTTGTAATCTCTTCTTATGCTGAAAACTGTGGTTATAAATCTCTAAAAAATAATTTTGAGTGCAACATCTATAAACCTTTAATTTCCAAAAATTTGCTTAATTAACATGGGTAAAAGCATTTGCAAACTTCTCAGCTTCAAATATTTGTAAGTCATCCTCTTTTTCTCCAAGCCCGAGACCAACAATAGGTACTTTATATTTCTTTGAAATTGCAATTAATATTCCACCTTTTGCAGTTCCATCAAGTTTTGTCATTATTATACCTGTGATTGGAAGTAATTTATTAAATTCTTCGAGTTGATTAATTATATTTTGTCCTGATGTTGCATCTAAAACTAAAACAACTTCGTGAGGTGCTGTTTCATCATTTTTTTTAATTACATTTCCTATTTTTTTTAATTCATCCATCAAATTCTTTTTATTTTGCAATCTTCCTGCTGTGTCTACTATTACTTGATCTATGCTTTGAGTTCGAGCTGTTTCCATTGCTTTAAAAGCAACTGAAGCCGGATCTGAACCAGGATCGGATTTTACAATTTTGGCATCAACTCTGTTAGCCCATTCTTCCAATTGATCAATAGCAGCTGCTCTAAATGTATCGCATGCAGAAAAAAGAACTTTATTATTATTTTGTATAAATATTTTTCCTAATTTTCCAATAGTAGTTGTCTTACCAACACCATTAACGCCTGAAACTAATATTATATTTGTCTTCTCTTTTTTTAAAAAAAAATCTTTCTTTTCTAGTGGTTTCATTAGTTCTAAAATATAATTATTAAGTATTTCAAAAACTTCATTGATTGGATCATTTTTAGGATCAATCTTTTTTTGAGCAATTATAGATTTTATCTCTGATGCTGCATCTATGCCCACATCTGAACTAATCAAGAATTCTTGAATTTTATCAAGAGTTGCATCGTCAATTTCTTTTTTGACTATTATTTCCTTGAGACCTGATGCTATATTGCTTGCACTTCTTTTAAATCCGATTTTAAATTTTTCAAAAATACCCATTATATTTTGATATTAATTTTTTCAATTTCAGATACAGGACCTCTCATTTTTATATTTAATTCATTATCAATTTGAATATTTAAAATTCCTGTTGAAAATTCTATTTTTGAATTACTATCTTGTAATTGATTTAAATTAGCTGCGACTGCTGTTGCACATGCTGCAGTCCCACAAGCTTTTGTTAAACCAGCACCCCTCTCCCAAACTTTAATTTTGTAATGTTGTTCACTAATTTTTTGAGCTATTGTGACATTGCATTTTTCAGGGAAAACTTCATGATTTTCTATTAATGGTCCATATTTTTTTAAATTTATTTTTTCTATATCCTCACAAAAATATACGACATGAGGGTTTCCAACATTCACTGCAATACCACCGTTCACTTTATTTCCGTCAATATCAATCATACCAAGTGATAGATTTTTAGTATCAAGATTTTTACTTAACGGAATTTTGTTCCATTCTAAATTTGGAGTTCCAATTATCGTTTCAACATCTTTATTATTAAGGACTTTAGATTTTAATATTTTTGAGGATACCGAAATTTCAATTTCTTTTTTATTTTTTTCAATACTTAGCAAATAAGCAACACATCTAGTTCCATTTCCACATGCATCTGAGCGGCTTCCATCTGAGTTAAAAAAAGCAACATCAACATCAGCTTTTTGACTTTTGTTTATGTAGATCAACTGATCACATCCTATGAAATCTCTGTCACAAATTTTTAAGATTTGGTCATTTGATAAGTTTATATTATTTATTCTTTGATCAATAATAACAAAGTCATTACCTAATCCATCCATTTTAAATGCTTCAAATTCCATATAAATAATACTTAACTTATTTATTGACTTTTTGAACCTCTAATATAATTTACGCGCACTTCCGCAAAATACAGCAATTTGCGGTGTCTTTGGAAACAAGGAGATCGACACCAGTCAGCGAGGATTCGCCCACTGGTGCGATAGTTGCTGTGCGAAATTATGTTTGAAAATTTAACTAATAAATTTGAAGAAATTTTTTCTTCATTAAAAAAAGCTCCTTCTCTTGATGAAAAGCAAGTTGACGAAGGTTTAAAAGGTATAAGGTTGGCTTTACTAGAAGCCGATGTTTCTTTAGATGTAGTTAAGGAGTTTATTAGTAGAGTTAAACCTAAAGCGCTTGGTCAGGAAATTATAAGATCAACCTCTCCTGGGGATATGGTTGTAAAAATCGTTTATGATGAAATAGTATCTTTTTTAGGAGATAAGAATTCTGAAATATCCCTTAACGCTGTCCCTCCAGTTCCAATCATGTTGGTTGGGTTGCAAGGTTCAGGAAAAACCACAACAACTTCAAAACTAGCAAAATTTTTAGAAAGAAATAATAAGAAAAAAGTTATGATGGCTAGTTTGGACGTTTACAGACCTGCAGCGCAAGAGCAATTGAGACTTTTGGGTGAACAAAATAATATTGAAACTTTGCCAATTATAGAAGGCCAGCTTCCCGCTGATATTTGTAGAAGAGCTTTAAGTGCTGCAAATTTAAATGGATGTGAGGTAGTTTTATTTGATACTGCAGGTAGAACACAAATAGATTTTCAAATGATGAACGAAATTAAACAAATTGAAACAATTATTAATCCTGCAGAAACTATACTAGTAGCTGACTCCCTAACAGGTCAAGTTGCTGCTAATGTGGCCAAGGAATTTAAAAATACAGTAAATTTGAGTGGTATTATACTTACAAGAGCAGATGGAGATGGACGAGGTGGAGCTGCATTGAGTATGAAATATGTTGCTGAGGTCCCTATAAAGTTTCTTGGTGTTGGAGAAAAAATTGAGAATTTTGAAGTTTTTCATCCTGATCGAATTGCAAATAGAATTTTGGGAATGGGAGATATCGTTTCCTTAGTTGAAAAAGCCTCAGAAGATTTAGATCAAGAAAATTTAAAGAAAACACAAGAGAAACTTAAAAAAGGTCAATTCTCGATGGAAGATTATCTTTCTCAATTACGTCAAATGAAAAAGATGGGAGGAATAGAAGGCATAATGTCATTTCTCCCTGGAGTTTCAAAAATTAAATCACAAATGGACCAATCAGGAATAGATGAAAAAATTATAACTCAAAATGAATCAGTTATATTATCAATGACAAAGCAAGAAAGAGAAAATCCTAAAATTATAAATGGATCAAGAAAAAAAAGAATTGCTAATGGTTCAGGTACAGACATTGCCACTATCAATAAGTTGTTAAAACAATTTAAGATGATGTCAGAAATGATGAAAAAAATGTCTAAAGGAAATATGAAAGGAATGGCGGACAAAGGGATCCCGCCAGAACTATTTAATCAATTAAAATAAAGGAGAAATAAGTAATGTTAAGAATGAGACTATCAATGGGGGGTACTAAAAAAAGGCCAGTATATAAAATTGTTGTGGCTGATAGTAGATTTCCAAGAGACGGAAGGTTTATAGAAAAATTAGGTTTTTATAATCCATTATTACCGAAGGATAAAAAGGAGAGGATTGGCTTAGATTCTGAGCGAATAAAATATTGGTTAGGTCAAGGAGCTCAGCCGACAACAAGAGTTGCAAGGTTATTGGGAGAAAATGATATAATGCCAATGCCTGAAAAAGGAAACAATCCTCAAAAAGCAATTCCTAAGAAAGATAGAAAAAAAGCTGATGAAGGTGGAGAAGTGAAACCTAAGGAAGAAGCTAAACCAGCAGAAGCACCTAAGGAAGAAGCTAAACCAACAGAAGCACCTAAGGAAGAAGCTAAACCAGCAGAAGCACCTAAGGAAGAAGAAAAAAAATAATGTTAGAAGCTCGTATATTCACACTCTATCCAGATTTTTTTCCTGGATATCTAGGCCAAGGTATTTTTGGTAAAGCACTGTCGGAGAATAAATGGAAAATAGATACTGTTGATATAAGAGAGTATGCATTTGATAAACATAAAACTGTTGATGACACTCCTTATGGAGGAGGTGAAGGTATGTTAATGAAGGCAGATGTATTAGCAAAATCAATAGACAAAAATGTTAAAGATGGTGAAAAGATTATTTACCTAAGTCCGAAGGGCAAGTTGTTCAATCATCAATTAGCAAAACAACTATCTAAAGAAAAAAAAATAAATATAATTTGTGGACACTTTGAAGGAATTGATGAAAGAATATTAAAAACAAGAAATATCGAGGAAGTAAGTATAGGAGACTTTGTTTTATCTGGAGGTGAAGGAGCTTCATTTGTAATTCTTGATGCAATTTTAAGATTTATTCCTGGTATTCTTGGTAATACAAATTCAGCTAAAGAAGAAAGTTTTGAAAACGGACTTTTAGAGTATCCTCAATTTACAAAACCTCAAATATGGGAGGAAAAAAGTGTTCCGGATGTGCTATTATCGGGCGATCACGCCAAAATTAAAGACTGGCGTTTATCTCAATCTGAGGCTATAACACGCGACCGTAGACCGGATTTGTGGCAATTATATAAAAAGACTAAATAAAATTAAAATGAAGACAATAGAAGAAATTAATCAATTTAAGGTAAAAAAAATTATTTCTGAGAGAAAGCATCCAGAATTCTTCCCAGGTGATATTGTTAAAGTTGGAGTTAGAATAACTGAAGGAAAAAGAGATCGTATTCAATTTTTTGAAGGTGTGTGTATTGCGAAAAAAAATAGAGATATCAACTCTTCTTTTACTGTAAGAAAAATTTCTTTTGGTGAGGGTGTGGAAAGAACATTTGCTTTATATAGTCCGATTGTAGATACAATTAAAGTTGTAAGGTCGGGAAAAGTTAGAAGAGCTAAATTATATTATTTGAGAGATAGAACAGGTAAATCTGCAAGAATTGCTGAAAAAATTAAAAAGAAAATAGGTGTAGATGTCGAAACTAAAATTCACGAAGTAACAGAAGAAAATGTTTTGCTTGATACAGAGCAAAAAACAGCAGATAGTCTACAAGATTCCAATAAAGATGCTCCAAAAGTAGAAGCAAATAAACCAGAAGAAAAAAAAGAAAATAAAGAAGAAAACTTATCAGTAGAAAAAAAAACTGATGAAAAAAAAGAAAATCTTGAAGTAAAAAAATAATTTTTTACAATGCCTCAAACTATATACGATAAAATATGGAATGATCATCTTGTTCATCAACAAGAAGATGGGACTTCACTTTTATTTGTTGATAGACACTTAGTTCATGAAGTTACTAGTCCACAAGCATTTGAAGGTTTAAGAAATTCTAATAGAAAAGTTAGACAACCTTCTTTAACTTTAGCAGTGGCAGATCACAATGTTCCAACAACGGATAGATCAGTACCTATTACTGACGAAGATTCAAAAATACAAATCGAGACACTAGAAAAAAACTGTGCAGAATTTGGAATAAATCTCTTTGGAATGAAAGATAAAAGACAAGGAATAGTTCATATTATTGGTCCAGAACAGGGATTTACACAACCTGGAACTATTATCGTTTGTGGTGATAGTCACACAGCTACACACGGAGCATTTGGTGCATTAGCATTTGGAATTGGAACTTCAGAAGTAGAACATGTTTTAGCAACACAGACTTTAGTTCAAAAAAAATCAAAAAATTTTAGAATAAACGTTAATGGATCTCTTCCTGTTGGAGTAACATCTAAGGATGTAATATTACAAATAATCGGAAAAATTGGTACAGCTGGTGGCACTGGTTATGTGATTGAATATGCTGGAAACTTAATTTCTAATTTAAGTGTCGAACAAAGAATGACGATTTGCAATATGACAATTGAAGGCGGTGCAAGGGCTGGACTAATAAAACCAGATGAAAAAGTTTTTAAATATTTAAAAGGTAAACCAATGTCTCCAAAGAATTCAAATTGGGACAAAGCATTAGAGTATTGGAGTAAATTAAAGTCTGATGATGATGCAGTATTTGATAAAGAAATCAGTCTTGAAGGCATAGATATTAAACCAATGGTAACTTGGGGAACTTCGCCCCAGGATGTAGTAGATATTGATGGGATTGTACCTGACCCTAAAAATGAGAGAGATGAAAACAGAAAAAATTCTATAAATAGATCATTAAAATACATGGGTTTAAAACCAAACACCAAAATAAAAGATATTAAAATTGATAAGGTATTTATTGGTAGTTGCACTAATGGAAGAATTGAAGATCTAAGGGAAGCTGCAAAAATCTTAAAAGATAAAAAAGTTGCTTCTCATGTAAATGCGATGATAGTTCCAGGGTCAGGATTAGTAAAACAGCAGGCAGAGCAAGAAGGATTAGATATAATATTTAAAAATTCTGGATTTGAATGGCGTGAACCAGGTTGTTCAATGTGTTTAGCTATGAATGCAGATAAGTTGAAGCCAGAAGAAAGATGTGCATCAACATCAAATAGAAACTTTGAAGGAAGACAAGGACGGGGCGGAAGAACACATTTAGTTAGCCCAGCAATGGCAGCTGCAGCTGCTATATCTGGAAATTTAGATGACGTTAGAAAATACAATAGTTAAATGAACAAATTTTCAACATTAAAAAGTATTCCTGCATATTTACCAATTGTAAATATTGATACTGATATGATTATTCCAAAGCAATTTTTAAAAACAATAAAAAGAACAGGACTTGGAAAAAATTTATTTTATGAAATGAGATATGATGAAGAAGGTAAAATAGTAGATGGCTTTATATTGAATAAATCACCATATGATAATTCTAAGATTTTAATTGCAGGAAATAATTTTGGATGTGGATCTTCTAGAGAACATGCCCCGTGGGCACTATTAGACTTTGGCATCACTTGCGTTATAAGCACAAGTTACGCAGATATATTTTATAATAATTGTTTTAAAAATGGGATATTGCCAATTAAAGTTAATGACGAACAGATTAAAGAACTCTCTGAATATTCTAAGAGACAGGAAGAAATTGCAATAAACTTACCCGATCAAAAAATTATTTTTGGAAATAAAGAAATCAAATTTGAATTAGATGAATTTAAAAAAAAATGTTTAATCGAGGGACTAGATGATATTGCACTGTCGTTGGAAAAGTCTAATAAAATAATTTCATTTGAGGAAAAATTAAAATCTACAAAGCCCTGGATATTTAATGATTAAAGTTAAAAAAAGAAAATTCTTACTTTTACCAGGTGATGGTATTGGTCCGGAGGTTATTGGTGAAGTTAAAAAAATTATAACTTGGTTTAATGAAAATAAATCTCTTGATTTTGATATGGAAGAAGCTTTAGTTGGTGGAGCATCTTACGATAAGCACGGAACACCAATTACAGATGAGGTATTTTATAAATCATTAGAATGTGAAGCAGTCATTTTAGGAGCAGTGGGAGGACCAAAATATGATGATTTAGATTTTTCTAAAAGACCTGAAAGAGCTCTTCTTAAGCTAAGAAAAGAATTAAAATTATTTGCAAATTTGAGACCCGCAATTTGCTTTAAACAATTAGTTGAGGCATCGACACTAAAACCTGAAATAGTATCAGGTCTTGACATTATGATTGTTAGAGAACTGACAGGTGGTATTTATTTTGGTGAACCAAGAGGCATCAAGCCAATTGATAATGGTGAGCGCAAAGGAATAAATACTCATACTTATACCTCATCAGAAATTAAAAGAGTTGCTAGAGTTGCATTCGATTTAGCAAAGAAGAGAGACAATAAAGTTACCTCTTGTGAAAAATCTAATGTTATGGAAGCCGGTCAACTATGGAAGGAAGAAGTTCAAAATCTTCATGATAAAGAATATAAAGATGTTGAGTTAGATCATATGCTTGCAGATAATTGTGCAATGCAACTTTTAAGAAATCCAAAACAATTTGATGTTATTGTGACAGATAATTTGTTTGGTGATATGCTGTCAGATGAAGCATCTATGTTGACAGGATCTTTAGGTTTATTACCTTCAGCCTCTCTAGGTGCAAAAAATAAAGATGGTGAAATGAGAGCAATGTATGAACCTGTTCATGGATCTGCTCCAGATATAGCTGGAAAAGGGATTGCGAACCCTATAGCGACCATCCTGAGTTTCGTTATGGCCTTGAGGTACTCTCTTGATTTAGATCAAGAAGCCGATGATTTAGAAAAAGCAGTGCAAAATGTACTAGATGATGGGCTAAGAACTAAAGATATTGTGTCAAAAGGAACAAAAGAAATTTCAACTTCTGGTATGGGAGATGCGATTATTGCATGTTTGCAAAAATAAAAAAATTAACTTAATTTGATAGTATTAAATTTATGACTGTTTATTCCGCACCTGTAAAAGATATGATGTTCTTATTTGAACATCTAAAAGATAATAAAAATTATAATGAAATTGAAAAGTATAAAGAAGTTACTTCTGATCTGGTAAAAGATATCTTGGAGGAAGCTGCAAAAATTAATGAAGAAATGCTTCTTCCTTTAGCGAAAGCTGGTGACGAAAATCCTTGTGTTTATGAAAATGGAGTTGTCAGAACCCCTCCAGGTTATAAAGAAGCATATTCAAAATTTATCGAAGATGGATGGGTGTCCTTAACTTGTGATCCAAAATATGGTGGTCAGGGAATGCCAAAAACTGTAAGCGCTTTTTTTGATGAAATGCTTTCATCTTCTAGTTTATCATTTAAATTATACAGTGAACTAAGTATTGGGGCATATAATTGTATTTTAAGCCATGCTACTGAAGAAATAAAAAATACTTACCTTCCTAAAATTGTAGAAGGTAAATGGAGTGGCACAATGTGTTTAACAGAGCCACAATGTGGAACTGACTTAGGATTAATAAAAACGAAGGCAATTAAAAACGAAAATGGTACGTACAGTCTTACTGGACAAAAGATTTTTATTACATCTGGAGACCATGATTTAACTGAAAATATCATTCATCTTGTTTTAGCAAGAGTTCTAGATGCTCCAAAAGGTACGAAAGGCATAAGTTTATTTTTAGTACCTAAATATGAAATAAATGAAGATGGTTCTATAGGTCCTAGAAATGGTGTTAATACTGTTTCAATTGAATCAAAAATGGGGATTAAAGGATCACCAGCATGTGTATTAAGTTTTGACGACGCTAAAGGTTATATGATTGGACCTGAAAACAAAGGTTTAAACTCTATGTTTACAATGATGAATTTAGAGAGGATTGTTGTTGGAATCCAAGGACTAGGATTATCAGAAACGGCTTATCAAACTGCATTGAGTTATTCAAAAGAGAGAAAACAAGGAAAATCAAATGACAATTCTAATGGAGAAACTGATATAATTATTAAACACGCAGACATAAGACGAAGCTTATTAAATATGAAATCGATTATTGAGGGAGAAAGGTCATTGTCCTTTTGGATGGCACAACAAGTTGATGTAAGTTTGAGCCATTCTTCTGATGAAGTAAAAAAAGATGCTTCTGATATAGTTGGCTTGATGACCCCTGTTATAAAATCATTTTTCACTGATATGGGTATGGAAATAACTAATGAGGCCATTCAGGTTTTTGGTGGGTATGGTTATACAAAAGACCAGGGAATTGAACAATTGTTTAGAGATAATAGAATTACACCAATTTATGAGGGAACAAATTCTGTTCAAGCAATTGATTTTGTTTTTAGAAAAATAAGCCAGAGAAAGGTATTTGATAATTTCATGAATTATGTGGATGCTGAAATTAAAAGCTGTGAAACAATTGAACAGCTAAATGATCATGTTAAAAAATTATCTGATTTAAAAAACATACTAATAGATTTTACCAATTGGATATCGCCAAACGGAGATACTTCAAAAGATGATATTAGTGCTTCATGCAATGATTATTTAAGATTTTTTGGTTACTTTTGCTTGTCATTTATATGGCTTAAAACAATGAGAAAAAGCTTAGAAAATCTTGATAAAAATAAAGAATTTTATGAAGATAAATTAAATACAGGTAATTACTATTTTGATAAAATTTTACCAAGAGCTGAAAGTCATTATAAATCTGCAATATCTGGTAGTAAATATACCATGAGCGCAAAATTTAACTGATGAATAAATATAATCAGTATCTTGATAAAAATCCCTCAAATTATGTTCCACTAACTCCTTTAAGTTTCTTAGAGAGAGCAAAAGACATTTATCCAAATTATGAAGCATTGGTTTACGAAACGAAATCCTTCACTTGGACAGAGGTATTTAATAGATGTATTAAATTTGCAAGTGCATTAGAAAAAATTGGTATTACTGAGGGAGATACAGTTTCAGTAATGACATTTAATACTCCTGAAATTTTTGAAGCTCATTATTCTGTACCAATGACAGGAGCAATTTTAAATACTATTAACTCCAGACTTGATTCTAAAACAGTTGCTTATATTCTTGAACACAGTGAAGCAAAAGTTTTGATAATTGACAGACAATTACATGCTATTGCTGAAAAAGCCTTATCCAGTTTAAAACAAAAACCAATAGTAATTGATGTTCAAGATGATTTTGCAGATCAAACTTTATTAAAAAAAGTAGGAGACAGAGAATATGAAGAATTTTTAAATACTGGTGATGAAAACTTTATTTGGAAGAAACCAAAAGATGAATGGCAAGCTATTTCACTAAGTTACACATCTGGCACTACAGGCAATCCAAAAGGTGTTGTTTATCATCACAGGGGATCATATTTAATGTCAACCGGAAGTGCGGTTGCTTGGAATATGCCAAATAGACTAAATTTTTTAACAGTGGTACCAATGTTTCATTGCAATGGATGGGGTTATCCATGGACAATTCCAATGCTAAATGGAAAGACTGTATGTCTACGAGCTATTGACGTTAAAAAAATATTTGATTTAATCGAACAACATGAAATTACCCATTTTGGAGGAGCGCCAATTGTTTTAAATATGATAACTGGTGCATCGCAGAGTGATATCAAAGAGTTAAAACATAAAGTTTATGTCTTGACTGCTGGAGCACCCCCTCCGAGTATTATATTCAAAAAAATGAGAGCCCTAGGATTTGAAGTAATGCACGTTTATGGTTTGACAGAAACTTATGGACACGTTTTACAATGTGCTTGGAATGACGATTGGAACTCACTTGAAGAAGACAAAGTTAATGAAATTAAAGCAAGACAAGGTGTAAGATTTCCAAACACTGAGGGAGTAGCCGTTCTAGATCCAGAAACAATGAAACCTGTCCCAATGGATGGTGAAACAATTGGTGAAATAATGATTAAAGGAAACGTTGTTATGAAAGGGTATTTTAAAGATAAAGATGCAACCGAGAAAGCTATGAAGGATGGATGGTTTCACTCAGGAGATTTGGCAGTTATTTATCCTGATGGGTATATTAAAGTAAAAGATCGTTCAAAAGATATCATAATTTCTGGTGGTGAGAACATTTCTTCAATAGAAATAGAAAATACACTCTCTAAGCATCCAGCAGTTTCAATAGTCGCCGTGGTAGCAAAGCCTGACGAAAAATGGGGTGAAGTTCCATGCGCTTTTATCGAAAAAGTAGCTGATAAAGAGATTAATGAAAAAGAACTAATAGATTTCTGTAGAGAAACTCTAGCCGGTTTTAAAATTCCAAAGAAAATAGACTTCTGCGATCTCCCAAAGACATCAACGGGTAAAATCCAAAAATTTGAGTTAAGGAAAAGAGCAAAAGAACTCAGCTAAAATTTTTTAGATATTACAACATACTTTCTTTACAAATTCATCAAAAGATGACAGTAAGCTAAAAAATATGAAAAATTTTTATATTGCAAAATCTAGAAGACTGAGAGGCACAAAATATACATCAAGAGTAGAGAAGCAAGGTGTAACCTCTTACACTGTTTACAACCATATGTTATTACCAGCTTCATTTGGAAGTATAGAAGATCTTTATCATCATTTAAAAGAACATGTTCAAATTTGGGACGCAGCCGTGCAAAGACAACTTGAAATTTCTGGAAAAGATTCTTCAAAATTGGTCCAGTTGATGACTTGTAGAGATCTATCAAATGCAAAAGAAGGAAGATGTTATTATTGCCCAATAATTGATAACAAAGGAGGAATAATAAATGATCCTGTTATCCTAAAATTATCTGATGAAAAATGGTGGATATCATTATCAGATTCAGATGTTGGTCTTTATGCAAAAGGTTTAGCAATTGGACATAATTTTGAAGTTGAGATTTCAGAGCCTGATGTGGATATTTTTTCAGTCCAAGGACCAAAATCATTTCAATTAATGGAAAAAGTTTTAGGTCCAAAAATAAATGAACTTAAATTTTTTGGTTTTGGGTATTTTGAATTTGGTGGCGCAGAACATTTAATTGCAAGGTCTGGTTGGTCAAAACAAGGTGGATTTGAAGTTTACATGGAACATACAAAAGCAGGATTAGCTTTATACGATAAATTATTTGAAGTTGGAGGAGAATTTAATGTTAAACCTGGGTGTCCAAATTTAGTTGAGAGAATAGAAAGTTCTTTACTATCATGGGGCAACGACATTGATATTCATGACAATCCATATGAGTGTGGATTTGACAAGTTTGTAAATCTAGAGACAGAAATAGATTTTATTGGAAAAGAAGCATTAAAAAAAATTAAAGCTGAAGGAATTAAAAAGAAATTAATGGGTGTTAAAATAAATGCTAATGAAATAAGTGTAACAGGATCAATGAATTTAATTGATGAAAATAATAATATTATTGGAGACTTAAGATCAGGCAGTTATAATCCAATGTTTAAACAAGTTATTGGCATAGCAATGGTCAAAAAACCACATTTTGAAGCATCGCAATCATTCAAAATTGATATAAATGGCAACAGTTTTGATGGAACAGTTTGCGATTTACCTTTCATTTAGTATAAATCTTTAAATGACTAATATAGCTATCATCGGTGCAACCGGTAATGTTGGAAGAAAAACTTTAGAAGTAATTGAAAAGAAAGATATCAAATTTGATAATATTTTTTTGGTTGCTTCATCTAATAGTGCTGGAAAAAAAATAAGTTTTAAGGGTAAAGATTATGAAGTTTATGATCTTGAAAAATATGATTTTTCAAAAGCGAATATTACCTTCTTCGCAGCTGGTGGTAAAATAGCAGAACAGTATGCTGAAAAAGCAGCAAAATTTACAACAGTAATTGATAATTCTAGCTTCTTTAGAATGGATCCTGATGTGCCATTAATTGTGCCTCAAGTAAATGCTGAAAAAATTAGTGAAATGAAAAAGAATATTGTAGCCAACCCTAATTGTTCGACCGCACAATTAGTAATTGCTTTAAAACCATTGCATGATTTATACAATATTAGAAGAATTGTAGTTTCTACTTATCAATCAGTATCGGGTGGGGGTAAAGCACCAATGGATGAATTAGTAGAGCAAACAAAGTTATATCTTGATGGAAATTCTATTGAGTCAAAAAATTTTACTAAACAGATAGCATTTAATATTATTCCTCATATAGATGTTTTCTCAGATGATGGATATACAAAAGAAGAATTGAAAATGACCAATGAAACAAAAAAAATACTAGATCACAACATAGAACTCACTGCCACTTGCGTAAGAATTCCTGTTTTAGTTTCTCACTCAGAGTCAGTGAATATAGAATTTGAAAGACCTTATTCTATTGATGAAATCAGAAAATCTTTAAATAAAGCCGAAGGTTGTAAAGTAATAGACAAAAGAGAGGATGGTGGATATAGCACACCACTTGAAGCTACAGGAAGTGATGAAACATTCATCTCAAGAATTAGAGAGGATAAAACAAAAAAGAATTCTATTAATTTATGGATAGTATCTGATAACTTACTTAGAGGTGCTGCTTTAAATTCTGTTGAAATAGCAGAAACAATAATGAAAGCAAAACAAAATGGAAAATAATCCTTTATCACCTCATATCCAAATTTATAGATGGCACATTTCATCTTTAGTTTCGATATCACACAGAATTACTGGCATAATAAATATACTAGTCATAACTTTAATTTGTTTTTGGTTTATGTTTTTTTTGTTAGGAGAAAGTAATTATGAAGTTATAAAATTATTTCTTCAATCCTTCCTCGGAAAATTTCTTATTTTAGGTGCTATCTGGTCTTTTAGTTTTCAAACTTTAAGTGAAATAAGACATTTAATCATGGATTTTGGTTATGGATTTGATTTAACAACTACAAAAGTAACAGGGCTAATTGTTATATTTGGATCATTTATTTTAACAGTATTAATTTATTTAATAGGAAGAAGTTTATTCTAATGAGACCAATAACAAAAAAATGGATATTTTTAAGAGTAAGTTCTCTTATATTAATACCCTTAATGCTCTGGTTTGCTTTCAACTTAGCCGCAATTTACGACAAAAGTTACATAGAAATATTAACATTTCTTACAGCTCAACCATCTAAGTTTTTATTAAGCCTTTTTTTGATTTTTGCCTATTTTTTTTCAGCATTAAGCATTAGTGAGGTATTTGAGGACTATATTAAAGACGAAAAAATCAAAAATGCCGCAAACAAAGGTTTAAATTTTTTTGCTATAACAATTCCATTAATTACAATTATAGCAGTATTTAAAATAACTATATGAAATCTTATAATATTATAGATCATGAATATGACGTCGTTGTACTTGGTGCCGGTGGCTCAGGATTAAGAGCTGCTGTAGGATTAAGTGAAGCAGGATTAAAAACTGCGTGCATCTCAAAAGTCTTTCCAACTAGAAGCCATACATCAGCTGCTCAAGGAGGAATTTCAGCAGCATTAGGAAATATGGGTGAAGATGATTGGCGTTGGCATATGTATGATACAGTAAAAGGTGCAGATTGGTTGGGCGATCAGGATAGTATTGAATATTTGTGTAAAGAAGCTCCGAAAGCAGTATTAGAACTTGAAAAATATGGTGTGCCTTTTAGTCGAACAGAAGATGGTAAAATTTACCAAAGACCATTTGGAGGAATGACAAAAAATTATGGTAATGGAATAGTTCAAAGAACTTGTGCAGCAGCCGATAGAACGGGTCATGCAATTTTACATACTCTATATGGTCAAGCATTAAAACATAACACAGAATTTTTTATTGAATATTTTGCATTAGACTTAATAATGAAAGATGGTCAATGTAAAGGTTTAATAGCTTGGAATTTAAATGATGGAACAATCCATCGTTTTAGATCTCATATCACTATTATTGCTACTGGTGGTTATGGAAAAGTTTATTACTCAGCAACTTCAGCACACACTTGCACTGGTGATGGCAATGCAATGGTGCTCAGAGCAGGATTGCCTTTACAAGATATGGAGTTTGTACAATTTCATCCAACAGGCATATATGGACATGGAACACTTATTTCAGAAGGTGTAAGAGGTGAAGGCGGATACTTAGTAAACTCCAAAGGTGAAAGATTTATGGAGAGATATGCTCCTAACGCTAAAGATCTAGCATCGAGAGATGTAGTTAGTAGATCTATGTCTATAGAAATTAATGAAGGAAGAGGTGTTGGTAAAGATCAAGATCACGTTCATCTATACTTAAGCCATCTAGATAAAAAAGTTATTGAAAATAGATTGCCTGGAATTACAGAGGCAGCAAGACTATTTGCAAATGTTGACGTAACCAAGGAACCAATCCCTGTTGTTCCAACAGTTCATTATAATATGGGTGGAATACCAACAAATTATAAAGCCGAAGTTTTAACAGTTAATGGTTCCCAAAAAACAGTAACTGGATTAATGGCTATTGGTGAGGCCGCATGTGTTTCTGTTCATGGAGCAAACAGATTAGGATCAAATTCTCTTATTGATCTTGTTGTTTTTGGTAGAGCTGCAGCAAAAAGGGCAGCAGAATTGGTAAAACCTGGAACTCCTCACGAAGAAGTTAGTGAGAGTGAGACTGAAAAGTGTTTGAATAGATTTGATAAATTAAGATATGCAGAAGGAGACAATGGAACTGCTGAATTAAGACTTGCTATGCAAAAAACAATGCAATCTAAATGTGCTGTATTTAGAACCGAAAAAAATCTTAAAGAAGGTGTGGATGAAATCAGAAAGACTTATGATGGAATGGAGTCAATTTCTGTTAAAGATAAATCGTTGGTATTCAATACTGATTTAGTCGAAACCTTGGAGTTTGATAACTTGATTAGACAAGCAATCACTACTGTAGACTCTGCATACCACAGAAAAGAAAGTAGAGGAGCACATGCTCGAGAAGATTACCCAAAAAGAAACGATGATAAATTTATGAAACATACATTATCTTGGTGTGATGGAAAAAATACTAAAATTGAATACAGAGATGTGCATACATCAACCTTAACAAATGAAGTTCAATATTTTCCTCCTCAAGAAAGAGTGTATTAATGGTTCAAATTAATTTACCTCAAAACTCGAAAGTCAATAAAGGTAAATATTTTAAAGACAAAACTGGTTCAAAAAACTTAAGAAAAATAAATGTCTATAGGTGGGATCCATCTACTGGTGAGAATCCTCGAATTGATACCTATGAAGTTGATATGGATAATTGTCCCTCTAAAGTTCTAGACATATTGAACAAAATTAAAAATGAAATTGACCCAACTATAGCTTATAGAAGATCTTGTGCGCATGGAGTATGTGGATCATGTGCAATGAACATGGGGGGAAAAAATGGACTTGCTTGCACAAAACCACATGCAGAAATAAAAGGTGATATAGATATTTATCCTTTACCACATTTAAAAGTAAAAAAAGATTTAATCGGAGACTTAAGTGGATTATATAAACAATATCAATCCATTGAACCTTGGTTAAAAAATAATTCAAAAAGTGAAACTACAGAAATTCACCAATCTCAAGAAGACAGAGCTAAATTAGATGGTGCGTATGAGTGTATAATGTGTGCCTGTTGCTCAACATCTTGTCCTAGTTATTGGTGGAATGGAGATAAATATTTAGGTCCAGCAGTCTTGCTACAAGCTTATAGATGGATCATGGATAGTAGAGATGAAGATAAAAAAGAAAGATTGCAAAAAGTTGCAGACGAACTCAAACTTTATAGATGCCACACTATTTTAAACTGCACAAGTGCATGTCCAAAAGGATTAAATCCAGCAAAAGCTATTGCTGAGATAAAAAAAATGCTTGCAACCGCTTAATTACTTATTTAAATAATTCCATGAATTTAATTGAACATTTTATCAATGGTAAAATTGTTCCCGGTGTATCAGAGAGAAAAGGAAAAGTCTTTAATCCTGCAATAGGTAAACAAGAATCAGAGGTAAGACTTGCATCAGCAAAAGATCTTGATTTAGCAGTTCAAAAAGCAAAAACCGCATTTGAAACTTGGTCAAATGTAACTCCAATACAAAGAGCAAGAATTATATTTAAATATAAGGAGTTAATAGAAAAAAATTCTGATTTACTTGCCAAGATGATTGTCTCAGAGCATGGTAAAGTTTATGAAGATGCCAAAGGTTCTCTAACAAGAGGTTTAGAAGTAGTTGAGTTTGCATGTGGTATCCCTCAAATGCTAAAAGGTGACTTTACTGAAAATGTTGGAACAAATATTGATAGCTGGTCCATGAGACAGTCATTAGGTGTCTGTGCTGGGATCACTCCATTTAATTTTCCTGCAATGGTTCCAATGTGGATGTTTCCAATGGCAATAGCATGTGGAAATACTTTTATATTAAAACCGTCTGAAAAAGATCCATCATGCCCACTAAAACTCGCAGAATTATTTAGTGAAGCAGGTTTACCAGACGGAGTTTTAAATGTTGTTAATGGAGATAAAGAAGTTGTAGATGCAATTTTGGAACATAAAGATATATCCGCAGTAAGTTTTGTTGGATCAACACCTATTGCTAAATACATTTATGAAAATGCAGCCAAAAATGAAAAACGTGTTCAAGCTCTTGGAGGGGCAAAAAATCATTGTGTTGTCATGCCAGATTGTGATTTAGATCAAGCAGTAAACGGTCTAATGGGTGCAGCATATGGGTCTGCAGGAGAAAGATGTATGGCTCAATCTGTTGCTGTTGCTGTTGGTAATGTAGGTGACAAACTGGTAGATGAATTATCTAAAAAAGTGGAAGCTTTAAAAATTGGACCAGGCATGGATAGGAATTCTGAAATGGGTCCTTTAGTAACAAAAGAGCATCTTGAAAGAGTTAGAGGTTATGTTGATTTAGGGATTAAAGAGGGAGCAGACCTTGTGGTTGATGGAAGAGATATTAAACTTCAAGGGTATGAGGACGGCTATTATATAGGCGGCTGTTTGTTTGATAATGTCAAAAAAGATATGAGAATTTACAAAGAGGAGATATTTGGACCTGTATTATCTGTTGTCAGAGCTAAAGATTTTGACGAAGCATTAAATTTAGTTAATGACCATGAGTTTGGAAACGGAACAAGTATTTATACAAGAGATGGAGATGCAGGAAGAACATTTGCAAATCAAATTAAAGTTGGAATGGTTGGAATTAATATTCCTATACCTGTGCCAGTTGCTTTTCACAGTTTTGGTGGATGGAAGAGATCATTATTTGGAGATCAACATATGCACGGACCAGAAGGAGTTAGATTTTATACCAAATTAAAAACAATTACTTCAAGATGGCCTTCAGGTGTTAGATCAGATGCCGAATTTGTAATGCCAACAATGAAATAGTAAAATGTCAAAAATATCATTAATAGGAGCTGGACAAATAGGTGGAACTTTAGCGCATTTAATTGGATTAAAGGAACTTGTTGATGAAGTAATATTATTTGATGTAGCAAGTGGAATTGCTAAAGGTAAAGCATTAGATATTGCACAGTCATCATCTGTTGATGGATTTAATGTAAAATTTTCAGGTACTGATAATTATGAGGATATAAAAAATTCAGATGTAATTATTATAACAGCTGGTGTTCCAAGAAAACCAGGAATGAGTAGAGATGATTTATTAGGAATAAATTTAAAAATTATAAAACAGGTTGCTGAAGGTATAAAGAAACATGCACCAAATGCCTTTGTTATATGTATTACAAATCCATTAGATGTAATGGTTATGGCTTTTCAAAAATTTTCTGGACTATCGCCAAACAAAGTTGTTGGAATGGCTGGAATATTAGACACATCAAGATTTAAACTTTTTTTATCTTTAGAGTTAAACGTGCCTGTTAGAGACATTGAGGCAATGGTAATGGGAGGTCATGGAGATACTATGGTTCCTCTACCAAGATTTACAAAAGTTTCAGGAAAACCATTACTAGATTTAGTTAAAGAAGGAAAAATTTCAACAGATAAATTAGAAAGCATAAATCAAAGAACTAGAGATGGAGGCGCTGAAATTGTTAAATATTTAGAAAAAGGTTCAGCATTTTATGCACCAGCAGCTTCAGGTGTTGAAATGGCAGAAGCATACTTAACTGATAGCAAAAAAATGCTACCTTGTGCTGCTCATTTAAATGGACAGTACGGAATAAACAACATTTACGCTGGAGTGCCGGTAATTGTTGGAAAAAACGGTATAGAAAAAATCGAGGAAATTGAGCTAGATGAAAAAGAAAAATCTGAGTTTAATAACTCAGTAGATGCTGTAAAAAAATTATGGGAAGCAGCATCCAAAATTGATCCTAGTTTAAATAACTAGTTAATGAATATTCACGAACACCAAGCAAAAAATATACTTAGAAAATATGGAGCTAGAGTTCCGGATGGAGTTTATGCTCTAGATGTAAATGAATTAATGGAAAAAGCTAAAAATCTTACTACTGATAAATATGTGTTGAAAGCACAAATTCATGCTGGAGGTAGAGGCAAAGCTGGTGGAGTTAAAATAGTAAATGA
>CABZFJ010000002.1 GCA_902524995.1 uncultured Pelagibacteraceae bacterium
TTTACTTTTATAATTAAATAAAACTGGTAAAGATAAAATTGTTAAAGATGAAAAAATTATTACAATTGCAGTTAAAATTAAAATAAAAGTTATTTTATTTTGCTTAATTTTATTCATAAAAATTATAAAACTTATACAATAAAAAAATGTTAGTTTCTGATTATTTGTCAAATTTAAACGAAAAGCAAAAAGAAGCAGTTTTACACCTTAATGGTCCACTTCTAATTGTTGCAGGAGCTGGCTCAGGCAAAACTAAAGTATTAACATCTAGAATTGCACATATAATTCGAACTCATAAAGCTTTTTCAAGCCAAGTGCTGGCAGTAACATTTACAAACAAGGCTGCAAAAGAGATGCAAATTAGAGTTTCAAAACTTCTTAGAAAAGAAGCAACAGGCCTACCCTGGCTTGGTACATTTCACTCAATTAGTGCAAAAATTTTAAGAAAACATGCTGAGGCGGTTGGATTAAAATCTAATTTTACAATAATAGATCAAGAAGACCAAACAAGATTAATTAAAAATATTTGCAAAGCTGAAAATATAGATATTAAAAAAATTTCTCCAAAATATATTTTAGCGATTATAGATAAATGGAAAAATAAAGGCCTATATCCAGATGATGTTATTTTAAAAAAAAAAGAAGTATTAGAGAAAAATTTTTTAAATATATATAAAATTTATCAACAAAAACTCGTTGATCTTAATTCTGCTGACTTTAGTGATTTAATTTTGCATACAGTTAAAATTTTTAAAAACTATAAAGATATAGCATCCATTTACTCAAAAAAATTTAAATATATCTTGGTTGATGAATATCAAGATACGAATTTTATTCAAAGCGAATGGCTTAAGTATTTATCTGCTACTAATATGAATTTATGTTGTGTTGGTGATGATGACCAATCTATTTATAGCTGGAGAGGTGCAGAAATTAAAAATTTTTTAGACTTTGACAAAATTTACAAAAATACCAAAGTTATTAGATTAGAAAAAAACTATAGATCGACTCAAAATATTTTAAATGTTGCATCAAAATTAATAGAAAATAATCAAAATAGAGTAGGCAAAACGTTGTATACAAATCAAGAAAATGGAGATCTTATAACATTAGATTGTTTTAGGAATGTTAAAGATGAAGCTACAGAAATTAGTTCCACAATTGAAAATTATAAAAAAAAAAATTCATTAAACGATATAGCTATTTTGGTAAGAGCAATCTTTCAAACAAGAGAATTTGAAGAAAGATTTTTAAAAGTTGGCTTGCCTTACAGAATAATAGGTGGAATAAAATTCTATGAGAGAGCAGAAATAAAAGATTGCGTTGCATATTTAAAATGTGTTCATCAACCTTTAGATGATTTATCTTTTGAGAGAATTATTAATGTTCCAAAAAGATCTATTGGCGATACTACTATTAAAAATATTTCTGAATTTGCAAGAAGGCATAATTTTTCATTAGAAATTGCTGCAAAAAAATTAATAGAAACAAACAAAATTAAACCAAAAACAAAAGTTGGTCTAAGCTCGTTATTAAAATTATTAGAAAAATGGAGATATGATTTAAGCAAAAAGATAAATCACATTAAACTTTTACAATTAATTCTAGATGAATCTGGATATAGCGATATGTTAAAGAATAAAAAAGATTTAGAAAATGAAAATAGGCTAGAAAATATAAAAGAACTTTTAAATGCTATGAAAGAATTTGATAACTTAGAAAGTTTTTTAGAACATGTTGCGCTTGCTACTTCTTTAGATCAAGATTGGGAGACTGAAAAAGTAAATTTAATGACCTTGCATGCATCTAAAGGGTTAGAATTTAAAATTGTTTATTTACCAGGTTGGGAAGAGGGATTATTTCCACATCAAAAAAGTATCGAAGAAAAGGGAGAAAGTGGGCTTGAAGAAGAAAGACGGTTAGCCTATGTAGGCATAACAAGAGCAAAAAAAATTGCGAAAATTTCCTTTTCAATGAATAGGTTTTACCAGGGAGATTGGATGGATAGTATGGCATCAAGATTTGTTGATGAATTACCAGACGAATATATTAAAAAAAATAATAATTTTAAAGAAGGTGAAAGCGATTTTGAATTTAATCAAGATATTGAGTTTGAAAATGAAATTAGAAGTCCAGGTTGGTTAAGATATCAAAAAAAATTAAAGTGATAAGAGAGTTAAAAAAGTTTTTAAATTATAATAATCTCGATGGATATTTAGTTCCAAAAAATGATAATTATTTTACAGAATATTCAAAAATTAATAATTTAGCTAAATTAAGTAAATTTAAAGGTTCTGCTGGATTTTCTCTAGTTTTAAAGAAAAAAAATTACTTATTTGTTGATGGAAGGTATACTCTACAAGCGGAAAAACAATCAGGGAATGATTTTCAAATATTAGAAATTCCTTACATTTGGCCAAAAGATTTATTAAATATAAAAAGTAAAAAAATAGGCTTCGATCCAAAATTGTTTACAGAAAACACACTTATAAAATACTTTAATGGTAAAGCAGATTTAATACCTATTGAATTTAATTTTAATAATAATTTTAAAAATAAAGTAAATAAAATATACCAATTAAATAGTAAAATCTCTGGGGAAAGTTCAATTTCAAAAATCAGAAAAATAAAAAAATATATGTTAAAAAATAAAGTAGATTATCTTTACAGTAGTGCCTGTGAAAATGTCAACTGGCTTCTAAATATTAGAGGTAAAGATTTACCCAATAGTCCTGTAATAAATTGTAAAATATTGATAACATGTCGTGGTAAACTATTTCTTTTTATCAATAAACATAAAGTAACAAATTTTATTAAGAGACATTTAAAAAGAGTTATTTTTTGCGAAGAAAATAAGCTTTTAGAAACAATAAGTGGATTAAAAAATGGATCTGTTTGTATAGATAAAAATACTTGTTCTATTTTTGAACAAGATATAATCAAAAGTAAGTTCAAAATAGTTGGTAAAACTGATCCAATATATGAATTAAAATCTATAAAAAATAGCACTGAAATTAAAAATACAGTTAAAGCTCATTTAGAAGATGGTATTGCTCTAACTAAATTTTTATATTGGTTTAAAAAAAATAAGAAAGAATTAAATGAGAAAAATATTGAAAATAAATTAGAAAAATTAAGAAAGAAATCAAAAAATTATTTATATCCAAGTTTTGATACTATTGCAGGATCGGGTCCAAATGGAGCAATTATTCATTATAAATCTAACAATCAAACAAATAGAAAAATTAGGAAGAATGAACTCTTATTGATCGACTCTGGGGGTCAATACAAATGGGGTACTACCGATGTTACTAGAACTACCTTTATTGGTAAAATTTCAAATAAAATTAAAAATAATTTTACACGAGTTTTGAAAGGACATATAGCAGTTGTTACATGTAATTTAGAAAAAAACTTTAATGGTCATTTAATTGATAAACTAGCGAGAAAATCATTGAATAATGTTGGATTGAATTATTCACATGGAACAGGTCATGGAGTCGGTTTCTTTTTAAATGTTCATGAAGGCCCACAAAATATATCAAAATATAATAAAATAAGGTTAAGAAAAGGAATGATTTTAAGTAATGAGCCAGGTTACTATCGGAAAAATCAATATGGGATTAGGATTGAAAATTTAATTTATGTAGATCAAATTAAGAAAATTTTATTTTTTAAAAATTTAACACTCACGCCTATAGATTTAGAACTAGTTAATTTTAAGTTGTTAACAAAGAAAGAGAGATCTTACTTATTTGAATATCACTTAAGTGTTTATTCTAAAATATCCAAATATCTTAATAAGAACGAAAAGAAGTGGTTAATAAGTTTAATTAAGTAATTTTTTTAATTCTTCTTGAGATATAATTTTTATTCCAAGTATTTTGGCTTGATCAATTTTTCTCTTAGTTGGTTTATCTCCTATCACCAAATAATTAAGATTTTTACTAACATTACTTAATGTTGTTCCCGAATTTTTTTCAATCATGGATTTAGCTTCAGCTCTACTTATTCCATCTAATTTGCCCGTAAACATAAATGTTTTGTTTTTTAAAATACCATTTTTATAAGAAATTATAGTTCTTATTTTGAGTTTATTATTTAATTCAGATAAAATTTTCAAATTTAATTGATTTGAAAAATAAGCTCTTAAAGAATTAATTTGTGTTTCACCAATGCCATCTATATTTAGCAACTTATCAAAATTTTTATTTTTAACTAGACCAATAAATGTTGATAAATATTTAACGTTATCACTTATTAGTTTTGCATTTTCAATTCCTATATGTCTTATTCCTAATGAAAAAATAAGTCTCTCTAAATTTGTATTTTTTGAATTTTCAATAGATTTTTTAAGATTATTTACTGAAGTTTCTCCCCATCCCTCTAAACTTTTTATTTTATCATAATTTAAATTAAAAATATCTTGAGGTTTTTTAATTAAATTCAAATCCCAAAATTTTTCAATAACTTTTTTGCCTAAACCATCTATATTAAGGGCTTCTTTTGAAATAAAATGTTTGAGCTTTTCAATGGAAATTCTTTCACATCCAAAACCATCGTTTGTACATCGTCTTACAGCATCGTATTTTTTTGTAGCATTATTAAATTCTTTCGTTGTTCTTGACCCGCATGATGGACACTTCTTTGGAAAATTAAATAATTTTGAATTTTTATCTCTTTTAGTTTTATCCACTTGAATAACATGTGGGATAACATCTCCTGCTCTTTCTATTTTGACAATATCTCCAATTCTTATATCCTTTCTATTTATTTCATCTTCATTGTGAAGAGTTGCATTCGATACAACTACACCACCTATATTTACTGGTGAAACTTTTGCTACTGGTGTTAATGCCCCTGTACGTCCCACTTGAATTTCAATGTTAATAATTTTTGTATCTGCGCTGTCAGCAGAAAATTTGTGTGCAATTGCCCATCTAGGAGCATTTGATGTAAATCCAAGTCTACTTTGAAGACTTAAATCATTTACTTTATAAACTAATCCGTCTACATCGTAGTCTAGATCATATCTTTTACTTTCAAAATGTTTATGAAAATTTATTAATTCATCTATATTATTTAAAATTTTATTATCTTTATTAACTTTGAAACCCCATTCTTTTAATTTTTTTAAGAATTCTGACTGATACTTATAAGAATTATCCTCAACATAACCAAATGTGTAAGCAATAAAGTTGAGTGGTATTTTTTTTGTTTCATTCGGGTCTTTTTGTCTTAATGACCCTGATGCAGCATTTCTTGGATTTGCAAAATTAGATTGTATTTTTAAAAAATCTTTTTTTTTAATAAAAACTTCACCTCTAATTTCTATTTCATTTGGAAAATCATTTTTTTTTATTTCTATAGGTATATCTTTTATTGTTTTTAAATTTTCGGTTATTATTTCTCCTATTTTGCCGTCTCCCCTGGATACTCCAAATTTTAGTTTTTTGTTTGTATAGGTTAGTGATGCTGAAATTCCGTCGATTTTTGGCTCTACACTATATTCAAACTTAATTTTATTATTTAAATAATTATAAATTTTTTTTTCAAAATTTTTTAAGTCATCGGAATAAAAAGCATTTGATAAAGATAGCATAGGGACTTTATGTTCGAATTTATCAAATGATTTAGAAGATTTATAACCAACTGTTTCCGAAGGAGAATATTTATTCTTTAAAAATTTATAATTTGATTCGAGTTTAAGTACTTCTTTTTTTAAGAAGTCATACTGAGAATCTGTAATAATTGGTTTACTTAATTCATAATACAATTTATTATGTTTTTTTAATTCTTTAATTTTTAAATTGTAATTTTTTATTAGCTCTTTTTTAATCATCAATTAAGATATTACTTAAATATTTTTTTGAATTTACTCAGAATATTTTCTCTATCATCTTTTTTTTTATTTTTATTTTTTGTGTAATTTTTATTTAAAATAATAAATGATGCTTCATACCATTTACTTGATTGATAATTATATCCTAATAAAGCAGCGTAACTTGTTGCTTCCTCAACCAAACCTAATTTATAGTTTAATTCTACCAATCTAAACAATGCCTCTTCTACATAAATTGTGGTTTGGTGTTCATTTACAACCTTCTTGAATCTATTAATTGCAGGTATCCATTTTTCTCTACTTACATAATATCTAGCTAAGTACATTTCTTTTGACGCTATAATTTCATTAATAAACTCAAGTTTAAAGTTTGCGTCTCTTGCATAATCAGTATCAGGGTATTCATCAATTATATATTCAAATAATTCTTTAGCTTTTATAATTTCATTTGAGTCTCTTTTTTCGTCAACGATTTGGTCGTAATGACAAAGTGCTAGTAGATAATAAGCATATGGTATTTGTGGATGATTTTTATATTTAACAATAAATCTTTCCAACTCATTAATAGCATCATTATAATAGCTTTGCGAAAAGTATCCATACGCTGACATTAAAATAGATTTTGAAGCCCAAATCGATTGCGGATATAACGTCTCAACTTCATTAAACTTTTTACCAGCATAAATAACATCCCCTTTATTAAATTCTTCCATTGCCTCGTTGTAAGTTTCTATCATTTGACTTTCTAAACTTTTTTCTTTTAGAACCTGGACTTTTTCTTTTTTGCTACAAGATATTATTAATAATAAAATTAATATGTAAAAATAAATAGATTTCGAATTCATTTGAATCTTTTATCAAATATAAAGTAAAATTCTAATCTTTAAGCTATTGATTTTAGCTTGTTATAATTAGCGAATGAATGAGGTAATTCTTTACCTTTTATCTCAATTAGTGAGTAGTTAGATTTGTCAGCAAATAATTTTCTCAAAAGCTGATTTGTAAGTTTATGGCCACCTTGAGAGCATTTTAAAGAACCTATTATTTTATAACCAGACAAAAATAAATCTCCCATGCAATCTAAAATTTTATGATTAACAAATTCCTTAGCATTCCTTAGTCCATCAATATTTAAAATTTTATTATCTTTGATAACAATTGCATTTTCTAAGCTGCCACCTTTTCCAAGATTAAGTTTTTTTAATTTTTCTATATCTTCGTACAAACAAAAAGTTCTCGAATTGAAGATTTCATCTAAATTATCTTCAAATATATTTATTTTATTTTTTTGATTTTGAATAATTTTACTATTATATTTTAACTCAAACTCAATGTCTCCACTTATATTAGATTTATCTAAACTTATATATTTCTCTCCATCTTGAATCTTAATACTTTTGTTTATTTTAATTATTTTAATTGGTTGATCACTAAATCTTAATCCAATTTCATTTATCGTATTAATAAAAATTTTAGCAGATCCATCCAAAATTGGAACTTCTTGAGAGTCAATTTCGATTAAAGCATTGTCAATTCCTATACCATAAAATGCACCCATTAAATGTTCTATTGTCGAAACTTTTGTGCCATATTCATTTGAAATTGTTGTGCACAATGTAGTATCTACAACATTTGAATAATTTGCAAAAACTAAGTTATTTTTTTGTAAATCTATTCTTTTAAAAATTATTCCAGAATTTGGATTAGCAGGTAATATATTAATATTAACTTTTCTGCCAGTATGTATTCCTATACCCGAAAGTGAAATTTTTTTAGATAAAGTTTTTTGTGTGAGTATAGACATACTAAGCTTATAATTAATACTGATTAATTAAAGTACTCAAGAAATGTTACAAGAAAATACAATTATTTGCTGAATAAATTAAAAAACTTTTCAAAAATACCTTGTTTCTTTTCTAAAATTTCTGGAATTTCATAATTATTTAGATGGTAAACTAAGCAGGAGTTGCATATTTCTAGATTGGTTTCCTTATAAAAATTAATAGATTTAAACATAAACTTATCATTCAAATAAAATGAATTGTTGTTAAATAAGATTGATCCATCACCAATTAATAAAAGCTCTGAGTCTTTAGCATTAATATTATTAGTTAAATTTGTAGATTTTTTAAATATTAAATCTACTATCTCTTGAATTCTGTATAATATAACTTTTTTTAGTAGATCAATTGAAACATTTTTTTTTAAAATATCTTCAGTTAATACATAGTTAATATTTGATTCATTTTTATATGAAAATTCTATGTCTGATTTACTAAATGATATTTTTATTCTTTCTGCCTCCTCGGGAGTAATCTTAAAAATTTTTGAAATATCATTCGTAATATGAGAACCTCCAATTGGGATAGATTGTATTAACTTTAATTTTTTTTTTTCGTAAATAATAAATGTTGACCTTTTGAATCCTATTTCTAGAAATGAAATTTTATTTTTTCCAATTTTATTAAAGTAGCTTTGCGACTTAATAAAACTTGTACAAAAAATTTTTTCTATTTTGATACCAATTTCATTAAAACTTTTATTTAAATTAGAAATTATTTTTTTTGGATAACATATTATTTTAAATTCAACTTTCAGATTTTTTGCTTTAAACTTATTTTTGGGAATTTGATTATACTCTTTTTCATCTACTACACATTTATTTTGAATAATATGAACAATATCTTGATTTTGATAATTTGCGTTTATAATTTGTTTAAGTTCTAAAATTGTTAAAGAATAAATTTTTTTTAAATCTAACTTATTACTAAAAGTCTTATTTAAAGACACATCTATTGTAAATACATCAGCAGTATCAAATAATAATATTATATTCTCTATATGTAATGAGTTTTTTTTCTCCGCTTGTTTTATTAATTTTTGGACATTTGTTAATTGATTTGAAAAATTATCTGTTAATTTAATTTCGACTGTGTCAATATATCTATTATTTAGATCTTTATCAAAAACTGTAAATCTAATTTTTGATGAACCGAAATCTATAATATTAAAGTTCTCTTTCTTATCCACTTTTTATGATTATCCTATTAGGTATTCTTAAATCTATTACGGTATTAGGTTTTATATCATTAAATTTTTTAAATTTTTCAAAGGCATTCAATGTGCTGTTTATATTTTTGTTTGGTAGTTTTATCACAATATTATTTTGAAAATATAAATCCCATCTCTTATTTTTGTGAAAATAATATTTTAGTATTTGTACTCCGTTAAAATTTTGTTTATGAATTTTAGATTTAATGTCAAAATAATCAGAAATTTCAAAATTACCAAAAATAATTGGTAAATTTTTATTATTTTCGATGTGCTTCGATTTAATAAATTCTTTATTGCTTCCCAAAAAATACTTTTCTTGATTTATATATGTTTCTGCTATTAAATTTGTAACACTGGCTTTAATAACTAAAGTTGATGGAAATCTTTTTTTTATGTGGACTTTTTCTAAAAAATTTAATTTTTTAATCGAATTTGTTAATTCTTTTTTATTTATAAAAAAAATATTTTTTGTTAACAAATATTTGGTATTTAAATAAATTTTTGATTTAATTTCAGGTAATGGAGTTTCAACTATAATATTATTTACCATAAAATAATTTTTAAAAATTTTAGAAAAATGTTCATTGGTGATAGATGTTAATAATATTAATAATGTTAAGTAAAAATAGATTTTATTTTTATTTATTAATTGATGCATCTATCAAAATTTTTTTTATCAAACTTTTGAAAGAAATGTTATTAAATTTTGCTATTTCTGGAACTAATGATAAGGATGTCATACCAGGTTGAGTATTGGTCTCCAAAAGGTAAAATTGCTTTTTGTAAAATCTAAAGTCAGATCTTGAAATACCTTTGCATTTCAGTAATTTATGAGCCTTTAATGCTAATTGAGTAACTCTTTTATATTCAGATTTTTCAATATTTACAGGAATTATATGCTCTGTTTGTGCGCTTGGGTTATATTTAGCCTCATAATCATAAAATTTTCTTTTTGGCTTCAACTCTATAGCTCCAAGTACTTTTTCAGACAAAATCGCAACTTGAATTTCTCTTCCAGGAATATATTGCTCGATAAGTATCTCACCGTAATCTTGTAATTTATTTAAATTTTTAAATATATTTCTACTATTACATATAAACACGTTAACACTAGATCCTTCATTTAAAGGCTTAATAACTAATGGAAAGCCAATTTTTTTCTTTAATTTTTCTCGAAGAACTTTTTTTCCTAAAAAGTTTCTGAAGGAATATTTTATGTACTTGGGAGTGAGAATTTTATTTTTTTCATAAATTTTTTTGGACAGCTCTTTATCTATTGCTAATGAAGAGGATAATACTCCTGAATGAGTGTATTTAACTTTTTCACTTTCTAAAATTGCTTGTATATAACCATCTTCACCATATCTACCGTGTAAGAGATTTAAAACTATTTTTGGATTAAATTGTCTTATTTTATTTACCAACTCTCCATTTGGTTCTTGAATTTTAACTTTAAACTTATCTAGTTTTAATAACTCTGAATAAACGCTTTTTGCAGTTTTTAGACTTATCTCTCTTTCATTTGAGTAACCACCAGCTAAAATTAAAATTTTTTTCACTATTCAATTATTTCAATTTCTAAATTAATATTAATCCCTGTTTTATCTTTAACATTTTTTTTTACAAAATTTATCAATGAATACATATCATCGAAAGAAGCATTATTTTTATTTACAAAAAAATTTGAGTGTTTCTTTGATATACAAGCGTCTCCAAAGCTAACATTTTCTGGAACTGACTCTTTTATAAGTTCCCATGCTTTTTTTGTAGTTTGATCGATTGGATTTTTAAAAGTACTTCCTCCAGTTTTAATTTTTGAAGGCTGAGCATTATTCTTTTTTATTGCCAATTCTTCAACCAGACTTTTTATTTTGTTTTTATTTGATGAACTGCCTTTAAATGTAGCACTTAAAAAAATTAAATCTTCATTTAAATCTATCTTTCTGTATTTAAAGTTAATTTTATTGGATGGTATAACTTTAATATTTCCTTTTGTATCAATGCATTGCAGTGAAATTAGTTTATCTTTAAATTCTGCTCCAAAACAACCAGAGTTCATTTTAAGACCACCCCCAACCGAGCCAGGAATGCAATACATAAATTCAAAACCACTTATTGCATTATCTAATGCATATTCTGAAAGTTTTTTCTGTGAACAAGATGAGCCAGCTATTATTGTTTCTGCATTTAATTTTGAGAGTGAACTGAAGTTATTACCTAGTTTTATGATTACACCTTCATAAGTATTATCTTTAAATAAAACATTTGAGCCCATGCCTAATGTAAATATTTTTCCCCTATTACTATATAGTTGTAGGAAATCCTTTAGTTCTATAAGATTTTTTGGTTTAAAAAAGATTTTTGTTTTACCACCTATGTTAAACCAATTAAACTTTTTAATATCAAGATTAAAAAAAATATCTGAATTAAATTTATTTTTAAAGTTTTCAATATCTTTTAATTGCATATTAATTAAGATTTCTTACCCAATTAGTTATAGATCCAGCACCCATAGCAATAAAAATTTTATTTCCAAATGCTATATTTTTGACAATTTTTTTTAAATCAGTGTCATTTTTAAGCATTATCAAATTTACTTTAGAATTCTTAGCAATTAATTTTGCAAATGAGGTGTATGAGAATCCCAGTTTTATAGTCTCACTAGCTTTAAAGATGGGACAAAGTAAAACTGTATTTGCATTTTTAAAGCAATTAGAAAACTCAATTTTTAAATTTTTCACTCTTGAGATTCTGTGTGGTTGGAAAATACAAACTATTTCTTCTTTATCATATACCTTTCTTACACCTTCTAATACGGATGAAATTTCAGTCGGATGATGAGCGTAATCGTCAAAAAATGGAACTTTATTTATATCGAATAAGAAATTAAATCTTCTTTGAACACCATTAAAATTTTTTAGTCCTGATTTGATTATTTTATCCGATACACCTATCGAAAATGCTACTGCTAATGCAGATGCTGCATTTTTTATATTATGTAAACCTAGTAAAGGTATTGAAATATTGTTTATAATTTTTGTTTTGCCTGGTATTTTAATTATAATACTAAATTTCGAATATTTTCTATTCTGGATTATATTAAAAATATGAAAATTTGATTTCTTATTTAAACCAAATGTGTAGAAGTTATTGTTTTTAATTTTTGGTAAAATATTTTTTACGTTTTTGTCGTCTAAACACAAAAAAGCCTTTCCAATAGATGGAGTTTTATCAATAAATTCTATAAATTTATTTTTTAGATTTTTCATAGTTTTGTAGTAATCCAAGTGCTCGTTATCAATGTTGGTTATTATTGAATAATTAAAAGGTATTTGAAGAAAACTACCATCCGACTCATCTGACTCAATTAAACTCCAGTCACTTTTTCCTAATTTTGCCGAACTTCCTATTGAATTCAAAACACCTCCATTTATTATTGTAGGATCTAATTTTGCATAATTCAAAATGTTTGACAAAATTGATGTTGTTGTTGTTTTGCCATGTGATCCTGTCACAACAATATTTTTCATTAAAGAAACTATATGACCTAGTAGTTCTCCTCTTTTATATATCGGCAGGTTTAATTTTTTAGCATACCTATATTCTGAATTTGATTTTTTTATAGCTGATGAAACTACTAATACAGTGCAATTTTTTATATTTTGCTTATTATGATTTAAGTAAATTGGAATTTTTCTTTTTCTAAGTAAATTTAGATTTTTATTATCTGATTTATCGCTTCCTTGTATTTTAAAACCTAAACTATCCATTATTAATGCCAAACCACTCATACCAATTCCACCAATTCCAACAAAATGAATTAGTTCAGTTTTTCCGATATTAATTTTCATCTATGATTTCTATAATATTATTATTTATATTATTCCAAGTATTTTTTTTAGTAATTTCCTCAAGATTTTTAAATTTTTCGGTGTAATTTTGATAATCATTAAATATTTCAAATATCATTTTTGTAGAGTTTTTAAATTCAAATTCCTTTTGATTTATTAACCAACAACAATTTTTTTTATAGTAAAATTCAGAATTATAGAATTGGTGATTATCTTTTGCAGAAGGTAAAGGTATTGAAACAAATGGTATATTTAAGAATGAAAGTTCGCTTAATGTACTTGCTCCTCCTCTGGTAATTGCTAAATCTATACCATTATAGAGTTCATGACTATCATTAGTAAATTCAATTAACTTATATTTTATATTTGATTTTTCATATTTATTTTTTATTGAAGATAAATTATCCTTATTTGATATTTGCTGTATAACTTCGAAATTTCTTTTTTTTGAAATTTCGATAATTAATTCAGTGATATTTTCGTCAAAAAACGATGCACCTTGACTACCACCAATGATAAGAATTTTTTTTATTTCTTTTTTTAAATAAATTATGTTTTTTTTTAGTTTATATATCTCTTTTTTTAAAATAGGTTTGACCATAACTTTTTTAGAATTATATTTAATAGGAAAGTTTCTTAAATTTTCATCGTAGCAAATTATTTTTGTTGAAAACTTTAAAGCAAGTCGATTAGACCTACCTAAAACACTATTAGGTTCAAACAAGAAAATTTTCTTTTTTAGTATAAATGCAGCCAAACAAAATGGAAATGTCATGTATCCACCAGTGCTAATTAAAATATTTGTCTTATTTTTTTTTAAAAAACTAATAGATTTATAAATATTAAAAAAATATTTTAAAATATTTATTGGGATTAAATAGGGTTTTAAAAATAAATTTGGTACATCTATTAATTCATATTTAAATTGTTTGGTATTTATAAATTTACTTCCTCTCAAATCAGATACCATTTTAACAGAAAATTTGTTTTTTAAATGTTCAAAAAAAGAGGTAGATGGTACTACATGACCACCAGAACCACCTGTTACTATTAGTATATTTTTCATATTAGTTTATTTTTCTCTTCGTCAAATTTAATATTATTCCAGTTAAAATTGATGTTCCGACTATTGAGGAACCACCATAACTAATAAACGGCATAGTCATGCCTGTGGTAGGAAGCATTCTTATATTTACGCCAATATGAATAAAAGCTTGTAATAGTATTATTGAAATAGTTCCAACTAGTATAAGTTTATAATTATTATTTTTTATAAAATTAATTTTTTTTAAAACTTTATAATATAATATTAAATAAAGTAATATTATACCAATTAAGATTATTACTCCAAATTCTTCTGCGATCACTGAAATTATATAATCCGTATGTGCTTCTGGTATTCTTGAATTTAAAGTTCCTTCACCAATTCCTTTTCCAAAAAAACTCCCACTAGATATTGCATCACTTGCTTTATCAGCCTGGTAATTATTACTATTAGAATTATCCAAAAATGACATTAATCTTATTCTTATGTATTCAAATTTAGGCACTAAAAAAACTAAAAATAGAGTTAATGAACATACTGTTAATAATGAGATTGCAAAAAGAAATAAATTTATTCCTGAAACAAAAATAATTGCAAGCCAAACAGATATTATTAATAATGTTTGTCCTAAGTCTGGTTGAGATAAAAGTAAAATAATAATTGGTGCCAAAATGACTGAACTCAAGAGATATTTTATATAAAGATTTTTTTTTTCTAGTGAAATTATTAGCGAAATGACAATAACAAAAAAAGGTTTTAGAATCTCAATTGGTTGAAACCTAGGTAGTGATCCAATATCTAGCCATCTCTTTGATCCTTTGACCTCCACTCCAATTAAAGGAACTAAGAATAAACTTATAAATGTGATAAAAAATAATATAACTGATAACTTAATTAAAATTTTTTGATCTATTAGAGATAAAAATAAAATTAAAAATATTCCTATTAAAACAAAAATTAAATGTTTTAAAAAAAAATAGTAAGAATTTGTGTTTAATTTATCTGATGCAATTATTGAAGTTGAAACTAAAGAAAAGAACAATCCTAATGAAAATAATATACTTATTATCAAAAAAATTGTTTTATCAATATTTTTCCACCAATCATAAAATGTGTCAAAATATTTATTCATTAAAATGGTAAATATCTTTTAATTAACATATTAAATTGTCTACCTCTGTCTTCAAAATTTTTGTATTGATCAAATGATGCAGCTGACGGGCTAAATAAAACTGTAACTTTTGTTCTTATATTATTAAGCTTAGGAATTAGTTTAAGAGTATTTGTCAGATCTTTTGATAGATTAACTTTAATTTTATTTTTAAATAGATTGAAAAAAACATGTCTATCTTTTCCATAAATATATGCTTCTAAATTTTTAAAATACTTTTTATTTAAACTAAATTTATCACCCTTTTTAAATAATCCGCCCAAGATCCAAAAAATTTTTTCATTAGTTTCTAAGAATGGAATAGTAGAAGATAATGTTGTTGACTTAGAATCGTTTATTATTTTTAAATATTTTGATTCATAAATCACTTCCTGCCTAAATTTAAGAGGCTTAAAATTATTAATCGTACTTATTACAGTTTTTAAATTTAAATTCATATGTTTCGATAGCTCAAATAAAAAATTTAAATTTTGAAAATTTGCAGAATTTTTGAAATATTCGTTGCTTAATTTATTTTTTAAATATGCATACTTATTTTTACTTAAAAATATTATTTTAGACTTTATATTTTTAGGTCTTAATAAGTCTTTTAATAAATTAGTATTTGTTATTATTGCTACATCATTTACATTTTGTTTTATTACACATTTTAATTTTGATAATACATAATTTTTCATTGTATTATGCCTTTCTAAATGATCCGAGGAAATATTAATAATTATTGAAAATTTTGATTTAAAGTATTTACTATAAGCTAGTTGATAAGAAGAAGCCTCAATAACAAAAATGGTATTTCTGGTAATTTTTTTTTCCTCTAAAATAGGGTTTCCAATATTTCCAGCTAATCTAGTATCATAATGGTGCTTCTTTAAAATATCGTAAAGCAATTTACTTGTAGTTGACTTCCCATTCGTGCCAGTGATTGTAATTGTCAAAACCTCAGGGTTAAATTTATAAAAAATATCAAAATCAGTAATAATTTTTTTTTGGTTCTTCTTTAAATAATTTGATAACTGGCATCTATTTATATTTATACCTGGACTTATAACTATATAATCATAATTATTATTTAATAATTTTGATTTAGAAATAAAAAAATTTTTATATTTTTTATTAATTTTTTTCTTATTATCATCAAAAATAAAACACCTATTTTTCTTTTTTAAATATTTTAATGATGAGATACCAGATTTTCCAAAACCATAAATTAAAAAATTTTTACTTAAATTTTCATTTTCTAATTTCATTATCTAAGTTTTAAAGTGGCTAATCCAATCATCGCTAGAATAATTGAAATTATCCAAAACCTAATTACAACCGTTGACTCAGGCCATCCTTTTTTTTCAAAATGATGGTGTATTGGAGCCATTCTAAATATTCTTTTACCTGTCAATTTATAGGAGATAACTTGAACAATTACGGAAACGGCCTCTAAAACAAACAAACCACCTGTTATTGCTAAAACAATTTCGTGTTTAGTTATTATACCAACCGCTCCCAGTGAACCACCTAATGATAAAGATCCAGTATCCCCCATAAAAATTTTTGCTGGCGGTGCATTAAACCATAAAAAGCCTAAGCAAGCCCCAATTATTGATCCACAAAATATTGAGGCTTCTCCTACACCCTCTATATATGTGATCTGAAGATAATCTGAAAATATTATGTTACCAGAAACGTAACTAATAAAAGCAAAACAAGCAGCAACTAACATCACAGGAACTGTTGCTAATCCGTCTAAACCATCTGTTAAATTAACTGCATTTGAAGCTCCAACTAATATGAACATGTAAAAAGGTACAAAAAACCATCCTAGGTTTATTACTAAATTTTTGAAAAAAGGAAAATAAAGATTGCTTATTTGATCAGAATTACTTGTGATATAAAGTATAGATATACCAATCAAAGCTAAAATAAGTTGTATAGAGAACTTTAGTTTAGATGAAATTCCATTCGAACTTTTTAACTTTATTTTTTTATAATCGTCATATGCTCCTAATAATCCAAAAGATGCTGAAATAAATATTAAAAACCAATTATATGGATTTGATAAGTCGCCCCATAGTAATACTCCTGAAAAAACACCTAGTAATATTATTAGTCCACCCATTGTAGGTGTTCCAATTTTTCTAATTATATGATCACTAGGTCCATCTTCTCTAATTGGATTATGAATTTGTTTTGAAGAAAAAAAATTAATTAAAGGGCTTCCAACTAAAAAAACAATAGCCATAGCTGTGAACATAGAAAGCCCAGTTCTTACAGTTAAATATTTAAAAACATTCAAAAAACTGAATTGATCTACAAAGATAGAAAAAAGTTCAAATAACATTAAGATTTTGATCCAATATGTTTGGTTATTCGATTAAGTCCTGTAGAATTTGAGCCCTTTATCATTAAAAAATCACCATCATTTAAATCATTTTTTATTATATTAAGAATTTCACTTGTTGATTTGAGTATTTTTCCTCTTTTTTGTGTTCTAATTTTGTTAAATGTTTCTATTATATTATTCCCATAAACAAACAACTTTTTGAACTTTGCCTTATTGATATCTTTTGCAGCCTCAATATGGAGTTTTTTTGAGAATTTTCCTAATTCTAACATGTCGCCTAGTAGCATAAATTTTTTATTTGGATTTATTTTTAAATTATCAAATTTCTTAATTGAGAAATTCAGAGATAACGGATTTGAGTTATAACTTTCGTCTATTATGTGAACTTTTTTAGAGCCTACAATAATATTTTTTATATTTCCTCTGCCACTAGGTATTTTATAGTTAGAAAAAAAGCTACTATCTATTTCATCAGTAATATCTAAACCTTTACAAACTGCTATAGAAGCCAAAATATTATCTAAGTAAGGTAATAAATTATTATTAATTTTAAAATTATAAATTTTAGAGGCTACATTAATATAGATACTACAGGAATTCTCAGATTTTTTTAATTTAGATAATCTAATAATAGAATTTTTATGTTTGCCGAAAGAAATAATATTTAGATTATTTTTATTTGCTACATTTGAAAAAAAATCAAAAAATTTATCGTCTTTATTTAATATAATAGTACCATTTTTTCTTATATTGAAAATAATCTCTGATTTGGCTTTAGCTATGTCAAATAAAGATTTAAAATTTTTGGCATGCGCATAACTAATATTTGTAATAACTCCAATATCTGGTTTAATTATTTTCGATAAATAGTCTATTTCTCCTTTTCTATCCATTCCAATTTCAAATACTCCATATGTAGTATCCTTATTTAAATTTATTAAAGAAATCGGTAAACCGAATTTATTATTGAATGAATTTTTTGAATATGTTGTGGAATAACTTTTTTGAAGACATTGTCCTAACAATTCTTTCAGCGAAGTTTTGCCTGAAGATCCTGTAATTGCAACTTGAGATGCATTAGAGGAAATTCTTATCTTTTGTGAAATTTTCATTAACAATTCTAGAGTATTTTTAACATTAATTTTTTTTTCATTATCTTTTTTGTTATTTTGAATTATGGCTAATTTTGCTCCATTTTTTATAGCTTCGTCTGCAAAATCGTTTCCATTCAGGGATTTCCCCTTAATTCCAAAGAAAATTTTACCTTTATTCTGTTCTTTTGAGTTTGTGCTTATTTTTAAATTTTTAATTTTATCTAATTTTTTGTTATTTAAAATCTCTTTAAATATATTCAATTTCCAATCATTTGATAAAAATCTATTTTTTAAAAGTATTGATTTTCTTATATTGTTTTTGTCAGAAAATTTATTTTTCTTAATATATTCTTGAGTGTTTTCATGTCCTTTTCCTGCAATAATTAAAACTTCATCAGACTTACTATTTAAAATAGCATTTTTTATAGCTAATTTTCTTGATGGTATTTCAATCATTTTGGATGGTAAAATTGATTTCTTAATACTTGCTCTGATATTTTCTGGATTTTCATTTCTTGGATTGTCATCTGTAAGATAAATATAATTACAAAATTTGTTTGCAATTTTGCCCATTATTGGTCTTTTTTCTTTATCTCTTTCACCACCACATCCAAATACAATATTAATTTTTCTTAAACCAAATTGTTCCTTTATATTTTCTATAGTAGTTTTAAGAGCCTCTGGAGTATGAGCATAATCTAAAATAAAAATAGAATTATCTTTGGTTGTTCCGATTATCTCAAACCTTCCATTTGCAGGTTTAATGTAATTAAGTTTTCTAACGATATCATCAATTTTTAAATTACTTTTAATTGCTGCTGCAACTGCCATCATCAAATTCTTAATTTGTATTTTTCCAATTAATTTAGTTTTAAATTGGTATGCCTTATTTTGATAAGTAAACTTTATATGTTGATAGTTATTTAAAGTTTTAACTGAATTAATTTTTAAATGACTATCATATGCACCAATTTTTAATATATTTAATTTTTTTCTTTTGGCTATTTTTTTAAAGGTCCGTGAATATTTTAAATCATTATCAAAAATCAAATTTCCATTTTTCTTAGTCAACTCATTGAATAAGACTAATTTTGAATTAAAATAATTTTTATAATTTTTGTGATAATCTAGATGATCTCTGCTTAAATTAGTAAATATAGATGTGCTAAATTCAATACCATGTAGTCTTTTTTGATGAAGGCCATGACTTGATGCTTCTAAAATTACATTTTCAATTTTTTTATTCTTTAAATTAGTAAGTATTTTATTTGTTGTAATCGCATCAACAGTTGTATTATCTAGTTTTGAATTAACACCATTTGATTTGACACCTAAAGTTCCAATTGAGGCTACTCTTTTTTTATTAAGTTTTAATATTTGGTAATAAAAGTTGACAATAGACGATTTACCATTTGTTCCAGTTACAGCAATTATATTATTTGGTTTTTTATTATAATATTTATTTGCAAAATGTGATAAGGCTAATCTAGGATCACTTACCTTTATATATAATACGCCTTTATTGATTCCAGTTTTAAACTTATTTGATACAATTGTTCGTGCTCCTCTTATTATGGCATCATTAATAAAATTATTTCCATTAAATTTGCTACCCTGTATTGCAAAAAATATATAATTTTTTTTTATTTTTTTTGAATTAAATTCAAATCCGCTAAAACTTCTATTCTTAAAATCTTTTTTAAGATTTTTAAAAAAGCTTTTTAATATCATTTTGAAATTTCTTAATATTTTATGGCTAAAATAGGCCCAATTTTTTCAATTATATTTTTAGCAACCTCAACTGAAGTCCAACCAGCAGTATTAAAAGGTGTGCCAACTATCTTTCTTTCTTTGCCGTCATTATATTTATAAATATAAGTTTCACTTAATTTCGGTTCGTCTAACAAGACAACCAATACATATTTTGGAGAAGATATTGGAAAAATCGCAGCAAAAGTATTTATTTTTTTTTTAGAATATTTACCTTTTATTGATTTTTGAGCTGTTCCTGTTTTTCCTGCAATTTCGTAACCAGCAATATTTGCTAAATTAGCAGTACCTTGTTTGGCTGTTACAATTTTTCTCAATATAACATTAATTTTATTTGAATTTTCTTCTTTTATTATTTGTTCACCCCTTTTTTGATTATTCTCTTGTTTAATTAAGGTTGGTTTTATTTTATATCCACCATTTGAAATTATCGCGTAAGCTTTTGCAAGTTGAAGCGGAGTAGTAGTTATTCCGTGACCATAAGCAGATGTGGCCAGTTTACATTTACCCCATTTAAATGGAATCGGAGTTCCGACTTCTTCTATATCAAATTGTATTTTATTTATTAAATCCAAATCCTCTAAAAATTTTCTAAAATTTTCAATCCCAACTTTCTGTGCAATTTTAACTGAACCAATATTACCTGATCTAATTAATATTTCTTCTGCTGTAAGACTTGGTGGAATTTCCATGTCATATTCAGAAATTGATCTCCCAGCACATTTTATTTTTTTTGGTAGATTTTCGAAAAGTGTATCTTCGCGTATAACGTTTTGCTGAAATCCAGCGGCTAATGTAAATGTTTTAAAGACAGAGCCCAGTTCATACACACCTGATGTTGATCTATTGATAAATTTTTTGTCAGAAATATCTTCTCTTTTATTTAAATCAAAATCTGGCAAAGAAACCATTGAAAATATCTCACCATTGTTAACATTCATTAAAATAGCTGCACTTCCATAACTATTAAAAATTTCTTGAAATTTTAATAACTCCTGTCTTATCAAATATTGTATCTCTGTATCCAAAGAAAGTTTTAATGGTTTATTAGAAGTTGTTAATTCATAGTCATAAGATTTTTCTATACCAGATACACCGTTGTTATCTGTATCAATCTGTCCCAATATATGACTGAAAAGATTACCATTGGGATAAACGCGAGCAATATTTTCTTCCTCTTTGAATGATTTTTCTCCCAATAATTTAATTTTTTCAAGTTTTTCTGGAGATATTTTCTTTTTGACATAAAAAAATTTTTTTTCATTTATTTCTTTTTCAAAATTCTTGTCAGGAAATATTAATTTTAAAGAAATTAATAATTTATCTTTGTTAATCAATTGATTTGGATTTATGCCTAAATTGGTAACACGAACTGTTTTAGAAATAATATTTCCATTTCTATCCATGATAGATGCTCTATATTTCTCTTTTTCTTTTACGTTTTGATTTTGATTTGTTTTCTTAAATCCTAAATAGATAGTTTTAGACGTAAAAATTATTGTTATTATAAAAAAGATAAAGAAAATAAACGATATTCGTTCAAAAGATATTTTTAAATTTGATCTATTTTCTTCGAATTTAAAATTTTCATCAATATTATTCATTTTTAAATTTTAAAATTTGTAAATCTATAATTTCCTTTTTTTTTAATTCATTATCAAAATATATTTTAGAATATTCCATCAACTTATTTGGTGATGTTAGATAGTTGTAATCAAATAAAACTAACTCATATATATCATTAAGAACTCTGATTTCTTCTTGAATTTCAAAAATTTTTTTATCAAGTCTTTTTGTAGAATTTTTTGTAAAAGCTGTTGAAATTATAAGGATAATAATTGGTATAAATAAAAAAATTTTTTTATGCATCAAAATTTAAATTTTCTATATCTTTTAAGTAATTAAAATTACTAACAAATTTTTTAAAATTACATCCATTATCTAATTTATAAGCAAATCTAAGTTTTGCCGACCTAGAGGGAGGATTAATATTAATCTCACTAAGTGATGGAATTATTGGTTTTTTTTTGGTTAAATTAAAATACTTTTTAGTTGAAATACTTTTTGGTAAATACCTAGAAGAATTTTTTACTTCTGAGTATTCTTTAAAAAAAAACTTAACTATTTTATCCTCGATTGAATGAAAAGTGACAACTGCTATTATTCCACCAATTGGCAAAATATTATAAGCATTTATTAAGCCATTTATGAGCTCGGTTATCTCTTTATTAACGAAAATTCTAAGCGCTTGAAAAATTTTAGTTGATTTATTTTTTCCGGTCTTCTTTTTTTTGATGTCTTCTATGATTTCTACTAAATTTTCAGTTTTTATTTTTTTATTTTCTCTTAATTGTACTATTTTTTTTGATATGGGTTTTGCATATTTTTCATCACCAAAATACTTAAAGATTTTAAAAAGACTTTTTTGACTCATTTTTGAGATTACATCATCACAAGAAAAATCATTTATTCCCATTCTCATGTCTAGTTTACCTTTGCTATTAAAAGATATTCCTCTATTAAGATCAGAAATTTGATTTAATGAATAGCCGAGATCAAAAATAATTGCTTTAATATTATTCTCTTTGATTTGGTCGATATCTGAAAATTTTTTGTTATAAAATTTAAACCTTTTTTTATACTTTTTTTGGAATTGAGTGGCTATACTATTGACAGAATTATCTCTATCTACCGCTATGATATTATTTATATTATTTTCTAATATTTTTTTTGAATAACCACCTGCACCAAATGTGCAATCGATAAATGTGCCACCATAAAGAGGGGAAATAATACTAATTAATTCGTTTAGTAATACTGGAAAATGTTTTTCCAGATTTATGGTGGCATTCATTTATTTTTTTGAAGACCATTAATTCTTTTGTCTTCTCAAAAATGCTGGAATTTCTAAATCTTCTTCTTCCTCAGAGTTTATCTCTTCTGGTGAAGTTGATAACTCCTCATTAGCATCAGAATTAAATAATTCGGGGGTATCATCATCACTCAACTCAAAATTTTCCAAACCATTATTTTCAGATGCTTGCTCATCTATATTGCTTTCAAATTCAGAGTTTACTGAACTAGTTAGAGGTGCTTCGGTTTGCTCTAAATCTTCACTATTTATAGTGCTTGATGATTCATTTGCATAATTAGTATCTATACTTTTAGAACTCAATTCTTCGTTTTTCTCTTCTTCCTCTATTTTAAGAGCGTTAGCTCCATTAGTAATTATTGAGTTGTTATTTGTAAATTGGAAAGAGTTAGTTGATGTAGAATTTGAAAACTCAGAATAACCTGGATTTCTATTTTGAATTCTATGTACCATGTTAATTACCGATTTAGGCTCAGGTTGTTGTCCATCTAATGCGGTAGCAACAATTGAAACTCTCATTAATCCATCCAAACTATCATCAGTTATAGCTCCTATAATTAATTCTGCTTCTGGATCAACTTCGGCTCTTACTTTATTCACAGCTTCATCTACTTCAAATAATTTTAAATCTTTACCTCCAGTGATATTGACCAAAAGTCCTTTTGCCCCTTTTAAAGAATAATCGTCAATCAATGGATTATTAATTGCTGATTCAGCAGCTTTGACTGCTCTGCCTTCTCCTTCAGCTTGACCTGTGCCCATCATAGCTTTGCCCATCGAACTCATAACAGTTTCAACATCAGCAAAATCTAAGTTAATAAGCCCCGGTCTAACCATTAAATCAGTTATACTTTGAACACCATGAAGCAAAACGTCATTTGATAGAGCAAAAGATTCTTCAAAAGTTGTTTGTTCACTTGCAATCTTGAATAAATTTTGATTTGGAACAACTATAATAGTATCAACATGTTTTCGGAGTTCTTCTAAGCCTTGTTGAGCTTTTCTCATTCTTGAAGGGCCCTCATATAAGAAAGGTAGAGTTATAACCCCGACTGTTAAGATATTAAGTTCTTTTGCAGCTCTAGCAATTACATGAGCGGATCCCGTTCCAGTCCCACCACCCATTCCGGCTGTGATGAACACCATATTTGCACCCTGCAATATATTTACAATTTCATTTAGAGACTCGTCTGCAGCAGCTTGACCTATATCAAGTTTTGCACCTGCTCCTAGCCCTTTAGTTAAATTTAATCCCATTTGTATTTTTGTTTGTGCCATACTTAATCTTAAATCTTGAGCATCTGTATTGACTGCAATAAACTCAACGCCCTGAAGTCCGGCCTCAATCATTCCATTGATTGCATTACCACCCGCTCCTCCTACTCCTAATACTAGAATTCTAGGTTTCAGTTCTTTTATATCTGGTGTTTTAAAGTTTATTGTCATATTTTCCCCTTTTAGTTATTAAATTGCTTTTCCCATTTAAGACTTGCTCGATTAATATTAGATTTTTTTCTAGCGTTTGCCCTAAATTTTTCAAAATATGTTGGTTCCCAAATTTGAAATGTTTTGCCTTGACCAACAAATAACATGCTGTTTTTAATTCTTGCATATTTTAGTAATTTTGTTGTTATTTGAACTCTACCCTCACTATCAAATTGTAAATTTATACTTTCCGATAATATAGATGTTGCAAAATAATCTTTCTTTTCTTCAAATGGATTTAATGATTCTATTGCATTAGATATTTTTTCAATTCGATCTTGTGGCCATGCTTCAATACATAAATTGTTAAATGATGGATAACAAATTATTCCATTGTAGCCTATGTTTGATAAATATGATCTATATGATGCAGGCACTGAAACCCTTCCCTTTTTGTCCAATTTGTTTTCGTACGTAGATAAAAACATAAACCATATTATCCTAAATTTTGGGTTTTTATGGGATATTATGGGTTTTATTTGTTAGCGTCAATAGCTAATATTATGAAACTCTAATGCAAAAATTTAATAATTATTTGGATTTATTTTAATGAAATGCCAGATAAACTATAAGCCGGGTTCTGTCTTTTAAACTTATCATTTATCTAGGCTTTAAATCACTTTAAAGCTCAAGCAACTAACCCTGATGACTAGCCAAAGACTGCTTTTAGTTATTTCTAACAATGTCATCTCTACTCAGTCTTGCTCCCAGTGGGGTTTTCCATGCGCTAGCTGTTACCAACTTAGCCGGTGTGCTCTTACCACACCTTTTCACCCTTGCCTTGATAAGGCGGTCTATTTTCTGTGGCACTATCCCTAGGGTCTCCCCCGCCAGCTGTTAACTGGCACTGTGTCTTTGTAGAGCCCGGACTTTCCTCTTTAATATATTAAAGCGATAAGTCATTTATCTGGCATAGAGAGAATTATTATATTTTTATTAAATTACAACTATTTTTAATTCAATTAAATCAACGATTTTAAAATTTCATATGATTCTTGATCAACTATACTACTAATTAATTGAGGCCTAAATCTTCTTTGAAAATTTTTATAGATTTTAATTCTCTCATATGAATTCTGTGTAGATTTATAACCAAATTTAAATAATAATTGAAAAAAATTTTTGCTATCATTTAATTTTAAACTTCTTAATTTTTTACAATTTTTTTCACTTAGACTATGCCACAAAGACAATTTTTTCTTACTTAACAATTTCCATGGAAATTTTTCTCCAGGATCTTTTTTTCTAAGTGGCGCAATATCAGAGTGTCCCAATATATTTTCTTTTTTGATTTTATATTTTTTTTTTAACTTTTTTGATAAATAAATGATTGAAGCAACCTGCTTTCGATTAAATTTTCTATATCCATGATCATATCCTGGGTTAGAAACTTCTATACCGATCGAATTTGAATTAATAAATTTATCTTTTTTCCAAGATGAAATTCCAGCATGCCATGCAACATACAAATCTGGAACCATTTTTATAATTTTTCCATTATTTTTTATGAAGTAATGACAACTTACCTTTGAACTCTCATTTGTGAGCCTTTTCATTGCAGCATTTTCAGACTTCATGCCTGTATAATGAAAAACTAAATACTTAACTTTCGAATTACTCCTTTTCTTTGTATCGAAATTTGGAGAGTAATTTTTAGACATTTTTTCAACATTTTTCTGCATAATTTAAAACAATTTATCTTTATATTAGTATTAATTATAATATAACTATATCTTTGCTATGAACAAACTACTATCGATTCTAATTATCATTTTATTGTCATTTGTAGGAAACTTTGCAATTGCAGGAGACGATGGAAAACTAAAAATAAACGGAAAAAAAAGTAATAATGGATATGAAGAAGTTGGTGATTGTTTTGAGAAAATTAATAGAGGAGTATTTGCATTTAATCAAGGTTTAGACAAAGTAATTTTTAAACCGCTTGCTAGAGGATATAGAATGTTTCCTCAGCCTATAAGATCCGGAACTAGCAATGCATTAAGCAACCTTGGTAATGTTGTAACAGTTCCCAATAATGTTCTTCAAGGTCAGTTCAAAGATGCTGGTGTAAATTCTGCAAGATTTGTTATCAATTCAACTTTAGGAATTGCAGGAATTTTTGATGTAGCATCTTATTATGGTTTAAAAAAACGTGATAAAGAAGATTATGGACAAACATTGGGAGTTTGGGGTGCCGGCCCAGGTTGTTATTTTGTTTTACCTGTTTTAGGCCCAACAACTGTAAGAGATTCTCTTGGCTCTGTGGTTAATTTAATTGGGGGAGACGCATGGTACAACGTGACTGTAGTAAATGATACACAATATTTTTCTGAAGCAGATTATTATTCATCAAGATTACTTAGTGGAATTGACTTTAGAGCAAAAAATTTAGAATCTTTTGATAGTCTTGAAAATAATTCTGTTGATCTTTATGCATCTGTCAGAAGTCTATATTTACAAGATAGATACCGAAAAATAAGAAATATAGATAAAACAACAGAAACACTTAGTGACGACGACTGGGAAGAATTAGACACTCAGTAAATAATCTTTAAATGAAATTTATTAAATATTTAATTATTTTTTTATATTTATTTAATCTAAATAATATTTTATTTGCAAAAGATCCAAGTGCATTAATAAATGAAATAGTTGATGAAGCGGCATCTATATTGTCTAGCGAAGATCCTGTTGAGTCAAAAATTATAAAATTAAATGCTATTGCAGAAAGGAGTGTGGATATAAATGGAATAAGTATGTACACTCTTGGAAAATATAGAAAATCTATCAGCGATGAGCAAAAAGCTAAGTATCAAAAACTATTTAGAAGCTATTTTTTAAAAAGCTTTTCCAGCAGACTTGTCGATTACACAAATCCAAAGATTGATGTTGTATCTCAAAAAAAAATTAATGATAAATATACGATAGTTAACAGTATTTTAGAGGCCACATCAAAACGACCTAAAGTAAAAATAGATTGGAGAATATATACAAAAAATCCTGATAGACCCCTGATAAGAGATCTAATAGTAGAGGGATTAAGTTTAGCAAGAACTCAAAAAGAAGAGTTTAACTCAATTATTCAAAATAATGATGGTGATATAAATGCATTATTTAAAACACTAGAAGAATTTTTAATTAAATAATTTAATAAAATCCAATTTCACTTAAACAAATATCTGATTTAAAATCATCAAAGCCAGCAACCAGACCAACAGATTTTATTTTTTGTCCCAATATACTTTTGGGTTGATAAAAATTAGATTTTTTAAATTCATTTAAAGGAGCTCTAATTTCGATCCAATTTTTTGTTGTAGCAAAAGTGTAACTATAGTACTGCCACGGGGCTAAAGTTAAACCTGTTCTTAAATGAAGATTATAATTTTTTTGATTACCATAAACTTTCACATATACTCCATTATAATCTTTACTATATATTTCGGGACTTAATTTTGTTCTGATTTGTATAAAACCGCCATTATTTTTTGTAGATACATCACCTATCATTCTGTAACATTTAATTCCATTAATATAATCAACTTTAACTTTTCCTGTGGATACTCCTCCCATAACTTGATCTGTAATAAAATTCCATTTTTGAGATTGAGTCGTTAAATTTGGATTTTCTAATTGATCTAGTATCATTTCTTTTGAAAAGCTAATATTTTGATATAACAAAATTAGAAATAATAAAATTGTTTTTTTCAAAGCAAACTATTTTTTTTTTGCAAGTTGTTGCAGAAGATAAATTTCTTTTTCTGTTAAAGTATTTTTTTCTTCTTTAATTTGGTCCTCTAAACTGAATAAGTTTATTAATGAAAAAAAAGATACTAAAGCAGTTAAAATAACAAAGTAAAGCGAGCTCAAATTAACAATTATCAATATTATAAACACACTTGTCCATGCTATAAAAATACCTCTTAAAATTGTGCGATGACTTTTTAAGTCAGGTATTTTTATAAATTGAATAAATAAAAGTATTAAAAGCAACATTATTCCAGAAATAGATACTCTTAATAATACTAAAGTGTCTAAACCGCCACCATACAATTCTCTATGAATTAAGTATGCAACAACCCCTTTGTATGCAAAATAAAAAAGAATTACAGAAGAAACTAATATTGACAAGTAGTAAGAAATCTTAGGTTTGATTTTAATTTTAAATTTCATTTTATTTAGATAATACTACAATTTTTGATTATATTTTGAAAAATTATAATTTATAAATGTTTTTTTAATTGAATTTGGTGGGCCCGCCAGGACTCGAACCTGGGACCAATACATTATGAGTGTACTGCTCTAACCAACTGAGCTACAGGCCCTTGAAATTAATTAGGTAATACACCAATTTTAAAACTCATACAAGTTAACTTTACAAACAATAAATTGTATTTTTCCAAAATTTTGAGCACAAACTTTGCATTCGTTGGTAAATCCGTTGGTAAAAATTTTTATAAACTTTTTAAGTTTTTTTCCGATATTCCATTAATCAGAACTTTCTTATACTTTAAAATTCTTTTAGCAGCTTTAAGAAACTTTGTATTTTTTAATTCACTACTTTTTTTAAAATCATAACCATATATCCAAATATCTTTAAGTTTATTAAAGTTTTTTAAAACACTTAGATCTAAATACTCAGAACAAAGATTGTTAATTGCATTTCCCTCTTTGTGTTTAACAGAAAAATAATTGTAATATCTAAGTTTTTCGAATGACTTAATTTTTTCAAAATTTGGAAAATTGTGTACTTGTAATATTCGGCCCATATAATACTGATCGTGATCGCTAGCAGCATAACCTTTATGATCAATATATTCATCTGAAGGTTTTTCATCTTTCAAATCTTTAGGCACAACTACCTCAAAATCTTTAAGTTTTTTTGGATAAATATTTTTAGGAAATTCACCCATGGGTTCTCTTAACCATGTATGAACATCGGTCGATAACTTTTCTAATTTTGGTAGTTTATACAATGCTTTAAAAAAAGAGGTGGCTGTATGCCAATCAACAATACATCCATCTAAATGTAGATGTTTCAATTTCTTTAATTTTGATAAAGGTGACCAATCTTTTATATATTTCATATTTGCCAATACTAAATGTTCAATATCTTTTAGTTTTTCAATTTCTTTGAGAGTTTTAGTATCTCTCAGGTCAATTTTATCAATTTCTGCATATTTTAATTTTGCATTAATTACATTTCTAAGATAAGAACTTTCTTTGAAGGTTTTATTTGCAATTAATTTTCCTTTTTCACTTTTATTCAAATAACAACCCTTAATTCCTTCGACAACTATTTTGACGTTTACTTCATCTTCACCCTCAAAATCTTTTTGATCATAACAGTGTAAATAAACTGGATAGGAGCCCTTGTTCATTGGAAGAATGATCTTAGTTAAAGAAAAATCAATATCATTTTTCAATTTATAACCATCAAATAGCTCTGATACTCCCGCTGATATTAAATCAGTTGATATTTCTAATTTCTTGTTACTAATGTCTCTCTTTTTTGATTTATTTCCTAATTTTGATAAATCTAATTCTTGGGGCTCAATATCTTTAATTATACCAATAATGAAATCTTCGAATTGCTTTTTTCTAATTTCAAAACCTTCTTTAAAATTTTCTTTGAATAAAATTTTTGACTGTTTTTTAAGTATTTGAATAGCTTTTGGTAGTCGACTAGATATATATTCTCCCGAAAGTTTTACATTCTCTTTTATTTTTAAATTAGTTTCCCATCTTTTATAATGTTCACTTTCATCTTTATTCTCTAGATAATCCTCAAAAATATATTTAGTTGGATAACAATTTTCATCTAATTGATTGCTAAATAATTCAGTATAAGAATAATTAATCGGTTCCTGATGAGGTTTTAGCTCTTTGTGAATTACAGATGAACTAAAACTAGACGACTCAGGCTTATTTATCAGACCGTATGAAAATTTTACACTAAATATTGGTGAAGAATTTTGAAAAATTCCATCTTTCTTAAAATAATCCAATTTAATAATCTCATTTAAATCTCCATCTTCGTCTAACGTATCATTATTAACACCTAATAAAGATCGTAACGGTCCACCAAAATCTCCAACTGCAATTAAACCTGATTTAGTATTTAGATCAAATAACTTGATTCTATTTTCTTTTAATTTACCAAAAAATTGATCATTATAATCTTCTTTATCCCACCAATGTGATAAATATCGTTGTGTATTTTTAGGATGTTGCGCATATTCTGCAAATAATGCATCGGCGAATATTTTTCTTATTCTATTTTTAGCATCTACACCAATATAAACAGAATAACCACCATCTGCTGAAGTTCCAAAAGATATAGAGTTATATTTTGATGCATCTTTTTTTTTAAACTCTTCAACCAGCTCTTTTGCAGGACCACCTATTCCCCATCCAGTTTCAAAATCATTACTTAATCTTTCACATAAATCACCAACTGTAACAGTTGCTGCATCAACAGCATTCATTTCTAATAAATAAATATCTGTTATTGGATATGGGTCTCTTATTTTTTTTGACATTTAATTATTCTTTAAGCCCTTTTTGCATTTACGCTCATTAAATCTCTTTGTTTTTTTGTTCTAGCCCTGTTTCTAAATGTATTTTCATCAATAATTTTTTTCTCAAATTGAAGAATACTTTCTTTTGTTGAATGTTTATATATATCTTTTAAAGGTTGTTTACTTTTACCTGTATGACCAAAAACTAATCCTAATCTTTCTGTTTCTTTTCTTGTTAAAATTTTTGATCTATTATTTTTTCCTTCGCCTCTAAAATCTTTTTTAGTCCAATTTCTAGGGTAACTATCAATTATTTTTTGTATTTCTTTATCGGATCTAATTTCCCACTGATTAGAACCATAAGGATTTCGATTGTAATCTCTATTCTTTTTTGTCATCTTTTTCACCTTTAAGCATTTTAATTTCGGCTTCTATCATTTCAAATTTATGACGATCACATACATAACTAAAGTACTTTAATGTATTATAAGGAAGAAAATACAATTTTAATATTAAATTTAAAATAGGCTTGTCTTTATAATATAATTTTCTTGCACTCGATGCTAGATGTCTATGTGTCAATGACCATCTAAGATAGTTATACCATTCTTGACGATTTTCTAATCTTTCTTTAATTATTTCATCAAGTTTATTTTTCATTGACTACCTCAGAGTATCTGTCGGCTGAATTACATATTTTACATTCATTGTATTTACCAGGTATTTGGTTACCTTCGAGTAAATCAATTTTATCAGTTACAAATTGCATAAACTCATCCTCATTTCTTTTCAAAGGAAAGTAACTTATTTTCATTTTTTGATTAATTGATTTAAGATTACTAGTGGTAATTTCCTCAGGAGAAAATTGAATTAGTCCTAAGTGAGAAATAGGCTTTAACTCTGGCCCTCTTAGTGGATTTTCAAAAATTTTGGCATAAGATTCAAGCTGAAATCTATATGAAAAACTTTTATCTTGATCATCTGTTGTTTTGAAATCTAAAATTCCATTACTCTTCTCAAATTTTACAACTAAATCAGGTTTTCCTTCTAAAATATATTCTCTTCCTTTATTATCTTTTAATCCCTTTGAAGTAATAGTTGCCGGAATCTCTAATTCATTAAATTCCGGCTGACCTTTTTTTTTTCTAGAATTAGTTATTTTTTTTGTAACTGTTTTATAAAATTTTCCATCAGGTAATTTATCAGTTATTTCTGAAGTACTTTTATCAATAAAATATGCTTTTTGTTTTAAATCAAATGCATTAAATATTCTTGGAAAATTCCCTTTAATTTCAATATTTAATTTATATTTTAGATAGAAACATCTATCACAATCTGCATAATTAAAGTTATTTGGAGCGAATTTAAACATTAGTAAACCTCTGATATATATCGAATTAATTGAGGCTTTGACTTTGATTTTCCAATAATTTTAATTGTTTCATTTATTTCTATATAAACAACATAAAAATGTTTATCCTCAACTCTATCTCTAACTTCTTCAACTCTTATTGCATGAATTGTATCCATTAGTTTACACTCCTTTCATCTTGAAGTTGCTCATATTTAAACTTTGAAACTACAAGTCTTAAATCATCCATTATTTTAGACCATTTCTCTTCAAATTTATCAGTTGAACTCAACCAGGGTAAATCATCTTCTGAAAGATCTAACAACTTGATTATTTTGTTATCAATATCTCTCAAAATTTCCTGCCTTTTGCGCGGACTATGTTCAGAAAACAAACTAACAATTATTTGATTTGCATCTTTATAAGATGAGGTTTTTTGATTCACCAAAGTTCTAACTACTTGAGCCTTTGATAAAGTAAGTCCTGGAGTTAAAGTTGTTGATAGGTCGTCTATTTTTTTATAGCAAGTGATATCAATTGCTATTGATTTGTACTTTTTCTTATTCATTATCTATACCTTTCTGAACCAAAGGAATAGGTTAAGGAAATGAATTTATTAGACCTACATTCCAATAACGAACACTTTGGTTCATTTATTAGTTTATTTTTTCGAAAGGATTATTTTATAACTCTGTACTCTGCTTCGTTTCCAAGCAACAACTCATAAATGGAAGGCCAATATACACTACAGTAGGTCTATAAAAATAGTTGTATATAGGCCTTCCATTTTGGTTAGTTATCTTAAATAACCTCTCATATACTTATATAAACTATAATATTTATTTTTCAATGAATAAAAAAATTTAATTTTATTTTTTATTTTTTATTTTAAATCCATTTTTTTCTAAAACTTTTATAAGGTTTTTAAGCTTAACATCTCTTGGCGTCCTATGATTTCCTATACTTTCAAAAAATATAGGTTTTAAACCTCTTTTTTCTTTTGATTTAAAAAAGTCTTTTATTGATTGTATTTTTATTTTCATGTTTCTCCTTTAGCGTTTTATTTTAAGTCCTAGCAAGTAGAGTTATGTTCTAAATCAGGACTAGTTAATCTTATCACACTAAAGACATAATTAAAAATTATATTATTATTTGTTAGATAATTTTCTTAATTTAAAAATTTCAAAAAATGCAGCAGTTAGAACTGTTTGATTACAGAAAAGATTATCTTTTTGATAATAAAAATCAGGTTGCTCATTGGTACGATATTCTTAAAGAAACAGAGGACACAATTAGTTATGCAGAACACATAGATCCTAATAAAGGCTATGCAATAGCAGGTATGGAATATGAGGAATATGTGGATGTGAAAAAAGATAGGTTGAAAGGACTGACTTATGATCAAATCCTCAAATATTTAAAAAGTGCTAAAAAAGGGGACAGGCTTAAAAAATATAAAGCATTATTAAAATTTAGAAACATTCCTTATGAAGCTGATCTCTTTACCTGGCATAATTCTGAATTATAAAAGATTTATTATTTTTAATAATCGTTGTAAATTATTTTAAATGGAAAAAATAACATCATTAAATATTAGGCCAACTGTAAATTTATTAACTTTACTAAAATATTTTAGATATACTGAATGGTATGCATTAGCTGAATTTGTTGATAATTCCATAACAAGTTATTTACAAAATAAACCAAAACTTCTTCAAATTGATAAAAATTTTAAATTAAAGGTTCGTATTGAATTTTTAGGTTCAGAAATAACAATCAAAGATAATGCTGGTGGAATAAGTTCTGAAAGATTTAGAGATGCTTTTGAAACGGGTAAACCACCCCCTGATACTTCAAAACTTTCTGAATTCGGTGTTGGGATGAAAGTTGCAGCTTGCTGGTTTTCGGACAAATGGAGGGTTCACACTAAAAGTTTGAAAGAACCGGTTTGGAGATTAGTAGAATTTGATATGAAAAAAGTTAGTGAAAAACAACAAGAAGATATTTCTGTTTTAGAAACAAAGCTAAATACAAACAAACATTACACGCAAATTACATTAGCAAATCTTAACCATAAACCAAAAGGTCAAACAATTCCAAAAATTAAAGAACATTTGGCATCAATGTATAGACATTACATTGATAGTGATGAAATTGAAATTTGGATAGATAATAAGAGACTATCCTACAGCGAACCAAAATTATTAAAAAGTGCATACTTTAAAGATATTGAAGAAGGCATAATAAAATCACCAAAAAAAATTACTTGGAAAAAAAATTTTAAATTTGAATATAATAATGGGATTGTAACTGGAAAAGTTGCGATTCTAGAAAAAGGGAGAGTTAAACAACCCGGTTTTGCAATATTTCGAAAAAAAAGATTGATTTGTGGTACACCAGAAAGTCCATGGAAACCAGAAAAAATTTTTGGAGCTGGTAACGACAGAAGACAGCAATGTTTATTTGGTGAAATAAACTTAGATCATGTAGATGTAGCATTTTCAAAAAATGATTTTATCTGGTCAGATACTGAGAAAGATAAATTTATAAATCTTTTAAAAAAGGAAGTAGAATTTATAGATGATAAAGAGGAAAAATCTATAATTAGACAAGCTAAAAATTTTTACTTTAGTCTTGAAAGAAGTGATATTAGATCAACATCAAAAAAAGGTCTCGAAAATGCAATGAAATTTATTGCAAAAGGTTTAGAAGAAACTTCATCCAAAAAATATAAACCTGAGGCTATTCCAAAAAAAATAGACATACCTAAAGAAAGTGATGAAAGGAATGAAATTGTACCATTTGAGGGAAAAAATTGGAAAGTAAAAACTATTCATGAATATGACGATAATGAACTAGATCTTTTTAAATTTTCACTAGCTGAGAAAAATAATGAGGAAATTACTATTTTTATAAATATGAAACATCCTTTTATTCAAAGATTTTTTGGAGATAGTTCACAAGATATTGAGGGTCTAACAATACTATTGTCTTTCTTTTGTATCAGTGAAGCTATAATAGTTAAGCATGAGGGAAATCCAAAAGTTTCAATATTAAGAAGAAGATTAAATGATATTTTTTTAACAATACCACCAAGAAGAGATTAATTTAAAATGCAGTGGAGACCTAAAACAAATGGTATTTTTTTTTCAAAGTACATAAATAATTTATCAAAAAAAGACTTACAAAAAGAAGATTTAGAGAACTTAAAAAATGATACTGCAGATGTAATTTCAAAATGTATTAATCCATCTCAAACAGATAGTTCAAATCGACTAACATCAACAAATCTTGTTTTAGGATATATTCAAAGTGGAAAAACTACTTCTATGGAAGCTGTTTCATGCATGGCTAGAGATAATGGCTTTAAACTTATAATTTTGTTATCAGGGCATGTAACAAATTTAGCAGAACAAACACAAGATAGAGTTTACGAAGCTCTAAATATGTTTGGTTGGAAAAGAATAGAAGTGCCTGGTGGAGGGACTAAACTTAATTATGAAGATATCAATATAGCTTTGAAAGATATTGTATCGTCACAAGAAGATGATCTTTTTGATGATGAAGAAAAACAAGCAGTTTTAATTGTTACAATGAAACATCATAAAAGGATTGATAAGATTATCCAAATATTCGAAAAAGCTGAGGAAAATGGTATTGATACTTCTAAATTACCCACTTTAATTATTGATGATGAGGCTGATCATTACTCACAAGATAGTTTAGTAAGAACTCGTAAAAGAAATTTTCCTGAAAATATAGCACCAAAAATGCACATTGTTGAAAAAAATGAAACTGTAGAGTCTATTGCTGAAAAATATTGTGTAAGTGAAGATACTCTAAGATACTTAAATAATTTAGAAGAAAATGACTCTCTTGAAAAATTGGTTGATAGCAAACTATGTATAGAAAGAGCTGAAAGCACAACTCACAGAAGGATTAAAAGATTAAGACAATCTTTAAAGAAGCATACATTTCTAGCATATACAGCAACTCCGATGGCGCAATTTTTGATATCAACAGTCAATCATTTGTCACCGAAAAGTGGTACCGTTCTAACACCTGGTAAACATTATACTGGTGCACAATATTTTTTTGGGCAAGGAGCAAAGAAAAAAAATAAACATACAAGATCAGTCGAAAAGGACGAAATTGCTGATCCTTCTATTATGCCAAAATCTTTAAGAAATGCTTTAAGAATTTTTATTATTGGAGTTGCAATTGGTTTAAAAGAAAAAGAATATGCTCATGGGAAATCTAGATCTATGCTAGTTCACCCAGCAGTTGGGGTTTCTGATCATGCTAAGTGGAAAGGATGGGTCGACTCCATTATACGTGACGATAAAAAAATTTTTGAGTCGAAGTGGAATAATATCAAAAATCCCAAAACGGTAGTGGATATTTCATATAAAGATTTAGAAAATGAGTATTTAGGTGCAATTCAAGATTTAAAAGAAAATGGTGGAGAGATACCCATTTGGAATGATGATTTTGTTAAAAATGTTTTAAAAAGTTTGAAACTAACAACCACAACATTATTTAATGCAGCAGGAAAATCAAACATACCATTTATTAAATGGGGTGAGGATGGAATTTATTCGAGGATACTTATAGGAGGAGTTGGGCTAGAAAGAGGATATACAATTCAAGGGTTAACTGTTTCCTTTATCGTAAGAAAAACCGGAACAGATGACACGGTTTACCAAAGAGCTAGATTTTTTGGATATCACAAAGATTATGTAGATTTTGTCAGATTTTATCTTCATGATGATCTTATTGATTTTTTTCAAGAACAATACGATAACGAAATTATTGTAAGGAATAAAATTAAAGATGCTGTCAAAGAGGGTGGTGATTTAAGAACGGATCTAAAAAGAATATTTCCTTTTTCTAGCAAAAATGGTCCCGTGAGAAGATCAATCGTTGAACATAATTTAACAAGAAGACCAAAAGGATTTATAGCAGAAGATGTAATGTCTCATCACTTAAATGATATTGAACAAGATATTAATAAAAAAATTTATGATGAATTAATTAATCTAAAGAACAAAAAAAGTATAACTGAAGTATGTCAGCACAGTTATGCAAAAGCTTTGAGAGATATGTACATCATTGAAGATTTAAACTTGAAAGAGACTAATGAGAAATATTTAAAACATATTTTTCAATTTGATGAAGATGCAAAGGATGATTTTCATTTATTTGATGAATTAACTGAATATAACAATAACCAAAATCTTGATGATTTAAAGTTAGCGATTATAATTATGAATTCTTCTGATGACAGAAGGAGAGGAGTTGATAAAACTGAATTCATTAATGGAGAAAGTAGAATACCTATATGTTCTGGAGGTGGAAAAACAAGGCCACACCACAGATTTTTACATTATGAATTTTTAACTCTCCCGGAACAAAGATGGATAAAATCAGCAAAAGAATCTTTTATACCTGCTGAGGGAAAAGAAGCTCGCAGAGCTGAGAATATAGCTACTTTGCAGTTGTTTAGATTTAATATAGATGATGGGGATAACACAGATAAGCCATTTAAAAAAAATATTCCCTATTTTAGACTTTATTGTCCTAAAGTTTTAGGCACCAGATTTATGGCAAAAAAGCTTTAGCCTAATTGTTTTTTTATTTCTTTAGAAATTACATCGGCTAATAGAGGTGGAACTGCATTGCCTATTTGTCTCCATTGATCACTGAAATTTCCAAAAAATTCATAATTATCTGGAAATGTTTGCAATCTTTTTATTTCATTAATTCTTAAAAATCTATTTTTCCAATGAAAAGGTCCCATATTATTTGAAAAACTTGCTTGAATTGTCCATGAGGGCTTGTTTGGGGACAGTTTTAATAAAAATGACCAGTATCTAGATCTCCATTTAAATAATGGTTTCTTGTGCCCTCTCTCTTTTGTAAAAAATAGATAGTTATCACCAGGAGGAATTTTCTTCAGCAAATGTTTATGCTTTGAGCCTGCCATTTTATCTTTATCTTCTTTGAGGGGATAATCTAAATCACCAATAGCATCTTTACAATTCACCCAGGGAAGAGAAAATAAATTGTTATCATTATCCTGATTAGAGTGTGTTTGATTTGGAAAAATAAATTTTCCTAAATTTTTCTTAAATCCAACACATATAAATCTTTGTCTAATCTGTGGAACTCCATAATCGGCACAATTTATAACTTTATGAGTAATTGAATATCCAAGTTTTTCAGATTGTTTTTCAAAGTACCTAAGGGCTGCTTCATGAGGTTTAAAAATAAAACCATGTACATTTTCAAAAAAAAATACTTTGGGTTTAAATTTTTCAACAGCCAAAAAGTAATTTGCTAGTGTATGAGAGTCATCATCTTCAAGTGCTCTTTTTTTATTTTTAAGATAGAATCTAGACTTTGAAAATGGAGGACATGGCGGTCCACCCACAATACAGTCAAATTTAAATTGATTTTTTATGTTATTAAAATCTACTTTTCTGATGTCTTCGCAGATTACATTTTTAGAAATAGTATTTTTTTTAAGAGTGAGACATGCTTTATCCCAATTTTCTATTGATAAAACAGTTTTAAACTTATTTTTGCCAAAACCTATATCAATACCCCCTCCTCCTGAATACAAACTTAAAATTTTCATTTTTTTTACTTTAAATTTATGTTTTACTAAAACTTATTACCATGATTTTAGATTTAATAAATTATTCTTTAGATCAACCAGTAATAGATTTTGATATAGAAAAAGTTGATCAAAAATTAATAAAAATCAATCAAGAAGAGAATAAATTTATTATTTGTATTAATGAAATTAGAAGTTCCGGAAAGGGTAGAAAAAATCCTTTTGAAAAAAGAATTCAAATTTCTCCTAGACTCAAAAGACTTCTAATTGAAAATGAAGCAGATGACTATAAGCCTGTGTTACTCGGTTACGATAAAGAGACAAATACTTTTACTTTTTGGAAATTCGATATTTATATCGAAACAAATACAATGCAATCTTTTTATACACGAAGCCAAAACTTAAAAAAAGCTCAAAGTGAAGGTTGTGATATTTATTTTTTTAGGAGGCGACAAGCATTTAATAGAGGTATAGTTAATGAGAGAAATCAAGCCGTTTCTATAAATGCCTTTTTATTTCCATTAGTTATAAAAAATTATAATCAAATATTTAATAGAAATATATTAGAAATATTTAATGAAAAAATTAGAAGTTGGAATAAACCCTATACAAGAGACGAATTAATTCTTTGTTTAGATTTATACTTTAAAAAATATCCAATAAGTAGAAATTCACCTGAAATATTAGAAATTTCAAATTTTTGCTGTCGCAATTCAGATTTGAAAGGTTTTGTTCCTAGAAAAAAATTTTATCATGATGACATAGCAAAAAATTTTAGAAATTTTAATGGTATTAGCAGAAAGCTTGAAAATATCGATTCTGGTTTAAGAGATGACCTTTCAACAAAACATTTGGCAATTAAAGATACAATTAAAAAAGGAGTTGTTCCAGATAAGCGTGCAATTAAAATCTTAAAAGAAAATTATATTATTAAATCTAAGATACTTGATAAAAACAAGCTTTCAGAGGATGCTAAGTTGATTAAAGATAAAATTATCTCAAATGACATTAATTTTTTTGTTGGAAATTCTAATTATGTTAAAGTTTCAAAAGAAAGAACAAAAAATAAAATACAACATCAAGATGAGCCTAACATACTTTTAAAATTTGATTTAAATCACTCTTACACAGACAGAACTCTTAATCTTGATAAGATCAGTGATCCAATAGAAAAACATAACGCATTAAACAGAGCCACCAAGCTTCATGAGGAAGTTTTAATGAAATTAGCTAAAAAGTGTGAGTCAAAAGGTTTACCAACTTGGAAATCAATTCATATTGACTTGTATACTGAATATCAAAACAGAGGAAAACTTTTTGAAGTTAAAACTTTTGACAAGTCAAATTTAGATCAACAAATAAGGCATGGAATTATTCAATTAAAGGAATATTATTTTAGATATGCGATGTATAATGAGGAAATTTTAAAAAGTACTGATTTATTTTTATTACTTAATGATAATCCAGAAGGAGTAATTAAAAGTTTTCAAATCAGATTTTTAAAAGATCAAAACATTACTCTGTGTTGGGTACAAAATAATAAAATTGTGACTTTTAAAAAAGATAAATGGTCTAATACAAGACCTGCTATAAAATGGCTTCTATAAATTGTCCACCAAATACTTCACCATTGCCTTACCCATCAATGGAGGTACTGCATTACCTATCTGTCTTTGTATAGATCTTCTATTACCAAAGAATTTATAATTTTTTGGAAAAGTTTGTATGGCAGCTATCTCAGGAACTCTTAGTCTTCTATTACTCCAGTGAAAAGGACCAACCCAAGGACCAGGTTGAGCTGCTATTGTCCAAGATGGAAGATCTTCTTTTAACTTTAATAAAAAATTCCAAAATCTTGTATTCTTCTTAAAATTTGATTTTTTACCATCACATAAAGCAAGGTAGTTTTCACCAGGTTTTACCCTTTTTAATTCCTTATAATAAGTTCCAAGATTTGTTTTTTCATGCTCTTCCTCGTAAATATCTTGATCAAATTCTTCAATATGTTTTCCAACTGTTTCATAAGGTTTTAAGTTTTTATTAAATAAGTCTGGTTTATTAGGATCATAGTGAGTTTTTTGAGGCTCTTCATTGTTGAATTCTTTTTTGGAGCCCATAAAAAAAACTCTTTTTCTCTTTTGAGGAACACCATAGTCTAAAGCGTTAGCTTTAACCATTTTAAAATTATAATTATATTTTTTTGTTTTTCTCAGAATAGTATCCACTGCTTTTTTATTTGTAGGATGTAAAATACTTTCAACATTTTCAATCAAAAAGCCATCAGGATTTATTTCATCAATAAATTTGAAAAAATCATCAATACAATTTCTTGGATCCTTAGTAATTTTTCTATTTTCATTGGTTATCCAGTAACCATTTTTGGAAAAAGGCTGACAGGGTGGGCCGCCTATAATTATAGTCTTGTTGCCATTTAAATATTTTTCTATTTCTTTAACTTTTGTCTTTTTAATATCATCCTTGATTATTTTTGTTTCTTTGAACTCTGAATTTAACTCGAGTGTTCGAACAGAATCTTCATCATTATCTATCGATACTTTCAGTTTGATATTATTTTGTTTAGCGCCTATATCTAAGCCTCCAGCACCAGAAAATAAACTAATAGCTTGTATATTTGTATTTTTCATAATGAGTCGATCTATCATTATACCACAAATTATAATTGTCCCGATAATAAGGTTTGTTGGTAAATAGTTGGTAAATTTTTATAGAAAAAAAAGTCCTCTAATGAAGTTTAATTTTAAACACTTATTTAGGGTATTTTTCTGAGTCGTAAATTATGAGTGTACTGCTCTAACCAACTGAGCTACAGGCCCTAAATTGAATTCTTAATTATATCATTTTTTTTAACTAAGCAATTAAAGATAATTTAATAATGGTGGGCCGTGTTGGTTACGCTCCAACTACCCCTGCAATGTCAATGCAGTACTCTACTATTGAGCTAACGGCCCTAACTTTCTAGGAAACTTTTTAATTGTTTAGATCTACTTGGATGTTTTAATTTTCTCAGAGCTTTAGCTTCTATTTGCCTAATTCTTTCTCTTGTTACTGAGAACTGGAGACCTACTTCCTCTAAGGTATGATCAGTATTCATACCCACGCCAAATCTCATTCTCAATACTCTTTCTTCTCTAGGAGTAAGAGTTGATAAAATTTTTGTTGTAGCTTCGCTCAAATTAGATTTAATAGCTTGTTCAAGTGGAGCTAAAGCTTTTGTATCTTCAATGAAATCACCCAAACTACTATCTTCTTCATCGCCGACTGGTTTTTCAAGAGAGACTGGTTCTTTGGAAATTTTAAGAACTTTTCTAACTTTTTCTAGAGGCATTCTTAATTTTTTTGATAACTCTTCTGGAGTCGCTTCTCTTCCAAATTCACTTAAAATTAATCTTTGAGTTCTTACGATTTTGTTTATAGTTTCTATCATGTGTACTGGTATCCTAATTGTTCTTGCTTGATCAGCAATTGATCTTGTTATCGCTTGTCTGATCCACCAAGTTGCATAAGTAGAAAATTTATAACCTCTTCTATACTCAAATTTATCAACTGCTTTCATTAATCCAATATTGCCCTCTTGAATTAAATCTAAAAATTGTAAACCTCGATTAGTGTATTTTTTTGCAATAGATATAACCAGTCTTAAATTTGCTTCTACCATTTCTTTTTTAGCCATTCTAGATTCTTTCTCTCCCTTTTGTATCCTACTAACTAGTTTTTTAAATTCTGTTACAGAAATTCCTAGTTTATGACTAATTTCAACTAACCTATCTCTTATGTTTTTAAATTCTGATTTGTTTTTTTGGAAAAATTTTTTCCAAACTTCATTCGTATCTAAAAATTCTTTTAATTTAGGGTTTATTTCGTTACCTAAATAAAATTTAATAAATTCATCTCTAGATATTTTTGAGTCTAAAGCAAGTCTGAGTAAATTTCCTTCTAAAGAAATTATTTTTTTATTTTCTATATAATGTTTCTGTACTAGTTCCTCTAATACTGAAGGAGATAGCTGTAAAGATTTTATATTTTCAAGAATATTATCTACTATTTTTTTGTAATTATTTTCTTTTGATGCAGATATTTTTTTTGAATTCAAAACACAGTCTAGTTTATCTTTTTGATATTTAATTAATTTATTATATTCTTTAGTTAAGTTGTGAACAGTCTCTAATACTTTTGGTTTTATTTCAGTCTCCATTGCAGCAAGAGTCGGGTTAAATTCATCTTCATCATTTCTGTTGTCTTCACTATTTTGATTTTCATCATTCTTTTTTTCTTTATTAGAATTATTACCATCATCATCTTCCATGTAATTGGTATCTATATCTATAATTTCTCTGACTAGAATTTCATCATTTTGGAGTTTTGAATTCCAATCAAAAAACTGTTGTGCTGTTATTGGACTTTGTGATAACGCGTTTAACATTACATCTTTTCCAGCTTCAATTCTTTTAGCTATTGCAATTTCACCTTCTCTTGAAAGAAGTTCGACACCACCCATTTCACGCAGATACATTCTTATTGGATCGTCACTTTTTTCAATGGTCTTTCCATCCTCTTTTGAGGAAGAGTCTTTTTTTCTTAAAACTTTAAAATCTGATTTTTTTTCTACAAGAATAATATTTTCGTCAAGAATATGAATAAATGCTTGAGATAGGTTTTCACCGGAAAGATTTCTTTTACCTAAAGATTTATTTAGTTCATCATGAGTAATAAATCCTCTATGGATCCCTCGACCCATTAATCTAGCAAATGATTTCGTAATTATTCGTTCCACAATAATAAAGTTTGAAGGACTTATATAATATCTAATACAAAAAAATCTATGTGATTTTTTTAATTTTTAGTTGATTTTTTGTTGCTTTTTTAACTCTTTTATCTCATTGAAAGTAGTCTCACTCATATCCTGAGAAAACTTTGATTCTAATTCTGTGATCCTTTGCTCTAATTCATAATTCTTAAGATCTTGAATAATTTCTTCAAAAATTTCTAAAATTTTTTCATCGTCATTTAAATTTTTTGAAATTATATGTTTAACTGAAGCATAATTCATAACTCTGCTTATAAGGTTTTTATCTATATTTAGATTTTTAACATTTAATTTAAATAAATTTTCTGATTGATTTAAAATTTCATCATATAATTGTTTATTTTCATCGCTATATAATTTGACATTATCTAATAAATGAAAATTTTTATTAATTAAATTTGGCTTAGCAAGCAAAATATACAAAAATGAAAATTCTTTAATTTCAAAAGATTTTAATGATTTTGTTTCATTATAATAACTTTTAGTTTTAGCAAGAGATTTTGGAAATATTTTATAAGTTTTATTAAATTTTGAATTAATATTTGGGGTTAACTCTGAAACTTTTTCAAGAAAATACTCTAATGTATATTTTTTTACAAGACTGTCTTTAATATTTGATGCAATTTCTCTTAGTTTTTTTTCGAAGATTGCTCGCGAGCTAGGACTTTCAGTTGTTTGACCTATGTAATGTTCAAAGATAAATTCATGTATAGGTATAGATTTTTGATTTGAAATTTCTAAAAATTTATCTTTACCAAATTTATTTATGTAATTATCTGGATCTAAATTATCTTCTAAAAGTAGGAATGAAATTTTTTTATCAGGTTTTAATTCATCGATAATATTCTCTGCTGCTCTCAATGCAGCTTTATAACCGCTTTGGTCGCCGTCGAAGCATATAATTATATGATTATAGAATTGATTTAAAATTTGTATTTGTTTACTGGTTAAAGCAGTTCCTAGATTTGCAACAGTATTTTCTATTCCATTTTTTGATAAACCGATAACATCCATATACCCCTCAACCAAATAAACATCCTCTAATTTATTTGATAACTTTCTTGCTTTATCAAGATTATATAAGTTTGATCCCTTTTTGAAAAAAGGTGTCTCAGGTGAATTAATATATTTAGCTAAATTTTTATTATCGTCTACAATTCTTCCTCCAAAACCTATTATATTTCCTGATATATTATTTATTGGAAATATTATTCTGTTTCTAAATCTTGAAATATATTTTTTTTTCTTTTCATCAAAATAAAATAGGCCTGAATCTTTAATAATTTCTTCATCAAAATCCTTTTTTAGGATTTCATAATAATCTAAATCTCCTGTTACAAAACCAAGATTAAAATTTTTAACCTCAACACCAGACAGTCCTCTTGATTTAAGATAATTTTTCGCGTTAATTGAATTCTCATTTTTAAATAATTCATTTTTATAAAATTCAGAAAAATTAATACATATAGATTTATATAATTTCCATTTATTTTCTCTTTCCTCATCTTGTTTTGAAAACGTATAAGGTTGCATACCTGCAAGATTTGAAAGCATTTTGACTGCTTCACCAAATCTTAAGTTTTGAGTTTTCATTACAAAATCAAAAATATTTCCATGCTCACTTGTGCTAAAGCAATGGTAAAATTCTTTTTCATCATTAACTGTGAATGATGGGGTTTTCTCTGTTTTAAATGGAGATAAACCAACAAACTCCTTACCTCTTTTTTTAAGCTTAACAGTTTTAGAAACAACTGTTGAAACTTTTAATCTAGTTTTAATTTCGTCTAAATATTCCTTTGGATATTTCATTGTCTATTAAGTAAATTTTTAACAATCTGACCTGCCTTAGAAAAATCAATTGTATCAGCATGGTTTTTTTTTAATTCACCCATCACTTTACCCATATCCTTTAATGAAGAAGCTCCAGAGTTTTTGATAATTTCTTTACAAATTTTTTCTGTATCGGCTTCAGATAATTGCTTAGGTAAATATTCGGATAAAACACCAAGCTCTCCTTTCTCAATTTCTAATAAATCTGACCTGTTATTCTTTTTATATATTTCAATTGATTCGGATCTTTGTTTGATCATTTTTTTTAAGAGCTTTTTAATATCCTCATCATCTGTCTCTTTTTTATTAGGACCAGATCTGTTGTTAATATCTAAGTCCTTAACTCCCGATAAAATTAACCTATAAGTTGATATCTTATTTTTATCTTTAGATTTTAAAGCATTTTTGTAATCGTTATCTATTTTATCTCTTAGGGACATACTAGAATGTACTTCAAAGACAAAATTGTTCAAAAGAAAAAATTGTATTTTTAAAAAATTATTATAGATCTGTTGCGGATAAATACGTTTTATTGTATTAACCTTTAACTTATGAGTTGTAATTGACTTTAAAACGAAAAAACAAAACTTCACATCTCTCAAAATTTAAAACAGCTATTTTAGTTCTCGAAAATAAATCAGTCTATAGGGGTATTGGGCTAGGATATGTAGGAGAGGCAACGGGAGAAGTATGCTTTAATACCTCATTAACTGGTTATCAGGAAATTATATCTGATCCATCTTATGCCGGACAAATAATAAATTTTACATTTCCTCATATAGGTAATGTAGGAGCTAATAATGAAGACGTCGAGTCTGATAAAATATGGACGAGAGGAGTTATTTTTAATTCAGAAATAACAAATCCTTCTAATTATAGGTCTCTTCAAAATTTAGATAAATGGCTTAAAAAAAATAAAATAGTAGGCATAACTGGTCTAGATACTAGAAGTTTAACAAATTTTATTAGAGATAAAGGGGCTCCAAAAGGAACAATATCAAACAATAAAAATGGTAAATTTAATATTAATAAACTAATAAATAAATCAATAAAATGGCCTGGTTTAAACGGAATGGATCTTGCTCAAGAGGTCACAACTAATAAAACTTATATTTGGAAAGGATATAAAACTTGGAAAAAAAATAAGGGCTATGAAAAAAATAATACGAAGAAATTTAGGGTTGTGGCGATAGATTATGGAATTAAAAAAAATATACTTAGGTATTTTTCTGATTTTGATTGCGAAGTAAAAGTTGTTTCCTGCAAGGAAAATGCAAATAATATACTTAATCTAAAACCTCATGGAATTTTTTTGTCAAACGGTCCTGGGGATCCTGCTGCAACAGGAAAGTATGCAATTAAAGTTGTAAAAAATTTAATAAAAAAAAATATTCCCTTATTTGGGATATGTTTGGGTCATCAAATATTAGCTTTAGCTTTAGATGCAAAAACCAAAAAGATGAAATTGGGACATAGGGGTGCAAATCATCCAGTAAAAAATTTAATTACTAAGAAAGTAGAAATTACCAGTCAAAATCATGGATTTGAAGTTGTTAAGCAAAGCTTAAAAAATAATACGGAAATAACGCATCTGTCATTATTTGATAATTCTATAGAAGGAATAAGATTAAAAAATAAACCAGTTTTCTCAGTTCAGTATCATCCTGAAGCTAATCCTGGACCACAAGATAGTAAATATTTATTTAGTGATTTTATTAAAGACATAAAAAAATATGCCAAAAAGAAAAGACATTAAAAAAATTTTAGTGATTGGAGCTGGTCCAATTATTATTGGTCAAGCTTGTGAATTTGATTATTCAGGAACACAGGCATGCAAAGCATTAAAAGATGAAGGTTATAAAGTAATATTAATTAATTCAAATCCAGCAACTATAATGACTGATCCTGTTGTTGCTGATAAGACTTATATTGAGCCAATATCACTGGAAGTACTAGAAGAGGTTATCAAAAAAGACAGGCCGGATGCTATTCTACCTACAATGGGTGGACAGACAGCATTAAACCTTGCAATTAATGCAGAAAAAAATGGATTGCTTAAAAAATATAAAATTGAACTTATTGGAGCAAACTCAAAAGCAATAGCAAATGCAGAGGACAGAAAAAAATTTAGAAAGAATATGTCTGATATTGGTATTGATTTACCAAAATCAGAAGTTCTAAATAAATTTTCAAACGCGAAAAAATGCTTAAATAAAATTGGTCTTCCTGCAATTATTAGACCTTCATTTACTTTGGGAGGATTGGGTGGAGGTATTGCGAGAACAACAAAAGATTTTTTTAAAATTGTTAAAGAAGGAATGAATGAGTCTCCTCAAAATCAGGTTTTGGTTGAAGAATGTTTGGATGGATGGAAAGAGTTTGAGATGGAGGTTGTCAGAGATAGAAATGATAATTGTATAATTATTTGCTCAATAGAAAATGTTGATCCTATGGGAACTCATACTGGTGACTCTGTTACAATAGCTCCAGCATTAACACTTACAGATAAAGAGTATCAAATAATGAGAAATGCATCTATTGCTTGCTTAAGAAAAATTGGCGTTGAAACAGGAGGTTCAAATGTTCAATTCGCCATAAATCCAAAAAATGGAAGAATGGTAATTATTGAGATGAACCCCAGAGTTTCAAGATCATCTGCATTAGCATCAAAAGCAACTGGCTTTCCAATTGCAAAAGTAGCCGCTAAACTAGCAGTTGGTTATACTCTAGATGAACTACAAAACGAAATAACAAAAGTAACACCAGCTTCTTTTGAACCAACAATTGATTATATTGTTACAAAAATTCCAAGATTTACTTTTGAAAAATTTTCAGACACAGAAGCAATTTTAGGAACATCAATGAGATCTGTGGGTGAAGCAATGGCAATTGGAAGAAATTTCAAAGAGTCTTTTCAAAAAGCTTTGGTTTCACTTGAAACTGGTTTTTCAGGATTAGACAATATTTTTAAATATTCCAAAAAAGAAATCCTAAAAAATTTAAAAATCAATATTCCAAATAAGTTACTTCTTATTGCTGAAGCTTTTAGAAAAAAAATTTCTATAGATGTTATTTATAAATTATCAAAAGTAGATCCATGGTTTTTAAATCAAATTAAGGAAATAGTTGATGAAGAAAAAATATTAAATTCAAAAGGGCTGCCCAAAACTTTTGAGGAATTTAATAGAATAAAATCAATAGGATTTTCTGACAAAAAGATCTCACAAGTAACTGGTCAAAAAGAAACAATCGTCAAATCAAGAAGAAAAGGACTAAAAGTTATGCCTGTTTTTAAGAAAGTTGATACATGTGCTGCTGAATTCAAATCTTTCACACCTTATATGTATTCTACGTATCAAAGAAATTTTTCTACTAAAAATGAATGCGAAGCTGAGCCAAGCAATAAAAAGAAAATAATAATTTTAGGTGGAGGACCAAATAGAATTGGTCAAGGTATAGAGTTTGATTATTGCTGCTGTCAGGCTAGTTTTTCTCTTAAAGAAGCAGGTTTTGAAACAATAATGATAAATTGTAACCCGGAAACTGTTTCTACTGATTATGATACAAGTGATCGATTGTATTTTGAACCTTTAATTGAAGAATATGTAGAGAATATAATTTTAAAAGAAAAATCAAAAGGAAATCTAATTGGGATAATTACACAATTTGGAGGTCAAACCCCTATCAAATTAGCTAAATTTTTAGATGAAAATAAATTACCTATTTTAGGGACACAATATAAATCGATTGATCTTGCAGAAGATAGAGACAGATTTAGAGAGTTGCTTATAAAGCTTAAATTAAAACAAGCTGAAAGCGGAATAGCCTACAAAATCGATCAAGCTATTAATGTTGCTGATAAAATTGGATTACCAGTGGTTGTGCGACCTTCTTATGTTTTGGGAGGAAGGGCTATGGAAATTGTTCATGACAAAAGTCAATTGAAACAATTTATTAATGAAGCCTTCAAAGCATCAGAACAAAATCCAATCTTAATTGATAAATTTATAGACAATGCGATGGAAGTAGATGTAGATGCAATTTCTGACGGTAAAGATGTTTATGTTGCTGGAATAATGCAACACATCGAAGAAGCAGGGATTCATTCTGGAGACTCTGCTTGCTGCTTGCCACCAGTGTCAATAAAAACAAATCTTTTAAGAGAACTTAAAATACAAACAAGAAAATTAGCTCTGGCTTTAAAAGTTAAAGGATTTTTAAATATTCAATTTGCAATTAAAAAAGATGAAATTTTTGTCATTGAAGTTAATCCTAGAGCAAGCAGAACTGTTCCTTTTGTTTCAAAAGCAAATGGTATTCCCCTTGCAAAAATTGCATCAAGAATAATGTCTGGGGAAAAGTTAAGTAAATATAAATTAAAATATAAAACTAATAAAAAATTTGCTGTTAAAGAAGCTGTATTTCCATTCAATAAATTTCCAGATAGTGATTTATTACTCGGCCCTGAGATGAAGTCTACTGGTGAGGTAATGGGTTTTGATGACGATTTTGGAATGGCTATTGCAAAAAGTCAAATTGCTGCTTCAAATTCATTGCCAACTAAAGGTATGGCATTCTTATCAGTAAAAGACTCACATAAACAAGAAATAATTGGTGTTGCACAAAGATTAATTAAACTTGGATTTACACTTTCTGCAACCAAAGGAACTTCAGAGATTTTAAAACAAAATGGAATAAAATGTAGAAAAATTAATAAAGTGAGCAGTGGTAGACCACACATAGTTGATGTTTTAAATTCTAAAAAAATATCTTTGGTAATAAATACTGGTGGTGGAAATTCTGAACACAGGATTAGTGATGCAAGGGCATTAAGAAGAGGAGCTCTTGCAAACAAAATTCCTTATTGTACGAATATGTCTACAGCTTATTCATTTTTAGAAGCAATAAAATCATTAAAAACAACAAAGTTAAGAGTAAAATCTCTGCAAGATAATTAATTTTAATTGACTTTCCAATCTGTCTCGAATGTAACGTAATTTACTTGAAGACATCTTCTCTCTTTTACTATTTCTTTTTTTTCCATACCATGCCAAGTGTTAGGGCCACTTGAAAAGAAATAACCATAATTATCTTTATAAGGAACAGTTTTTGCTAATTTTAGATTTTCATCATAAAAATCTGTACCTAAATCTTCTTTTTCATTATGTTTGTTTACAAATAATAAACATGACATCAGTTTTTCTTTAATATCGCAATGTGGTTTTAACCAGAATCCTTTTCTATCACAGATAACTTCAACTCTTACATATGAATTAGAAAGATCTTTATTTATCATTTCGGCAATTTTTTTGTAAGTTGATGGATTTTGAAGTTCTTTAACAAATTCAACGAGATTAGGAAATTGATTTGAATTTTCTTTTGTCACAAAACATCTAAATTTTAATGCCTTTCCTCCATCTGATATACCTTCTCTAAACTTACCTTCGCCTCCATCAATTGCTCTTGTACCATCGTAGTTTAAATTATGTTCTATTGGGTTAGCTATATCGGCGTTTACAATTTCCTGAACTTGGCCATCAGTTAGTGGTTGATTCAATTCCCAATGTTCAAAAGGCACTTTGTGATTTGAAGAATTATTTAATATTGAATTTAAAAATGCCATTATAATTGAATTTTATCTTTAATGATATTTGCTACTCTATTCGTTTCATCTAATTTTTCATAGTTCCAATTTTCTAATTTTTCTCCTAATTCTCTAATAATTTTCATTTCTTGAAATGATTTTCTTAAATTTTTAAATCTTTTATCGCTTTTTATAGGTGGAATAGTGGCAATATAAATTGGTTTTCCAGTTAAAGCTGCCTCAGAAATCATAGAGCTTGAATCGCAGGTAACAACTATATGTTTTGATATTGCAAGAGCACTTAAATAGGCTTTTTTATCAACACCATCTAATACTAAATGATCGTTTCCAAAATATATTTTTGCATGTTCTATAGTTCCCTTTGGTGTTCTCATAGAGGGGATGACTACTAAATTAAGATTATTTTCTTTAACTAAATAATTTACTTTTGAAAAAATTTCTTGGATATTTCTATCCGAATAATCATAATACTGAGTAGGACCACCAATTATTAATGAAATTATATTTTTATCCCTCAATTTGCTTGAAATACTTAACAAATATTCTTTGTCTTTTTCAATTTCTTCACTTGTTAAATAATGAATGGCTCCTTTTGTTTTCAAAACATTATGTCCATCGAGATTATCGTGCTCAGGCACTATAACTAGATCAAAATTATCTAGTTTTATCTTTGGGTTTTGAATATGAATGTTAAATACTTTTTTCTTTGAATTTTTTTTTAAGAATAATGATGGAATAATACTTTTTCTTCCGCATGAAATTAATAAATCAACATCTTCGCATTCAATTTTTTTAAAAACTGAGTCGGAAACTGGAGTGAATTTTGGTGGAATAATTTTCCAGAAACCTTTTGTTTCAACTGTGTGGTGAGAAAAATTTATATCTAAAGCTTTAGCCAAACCTTCTACTTGGCTAATCATCCCGTGCATACCTTCTGTTAATAATATACCTTTCAATTTAGTCATTAATCATTATATAGCTTTCATATGAGCGAAAATCCAACTAAACAGACAAAAGTGTTAATAATTGGGTCAGGTCCCGCTGGATATACAGCAGCAATTTATGCTGCAAGAGCAATGCTAAAACCAATATTAGTTCATGGTATGGAGCCTGGTGGCCAACTGACAACTACAACCGATGTTGAGAATTTCCCTGGATTTAAAGATGTAATACAAGGGCCATGGCTTATGGATCAAATGAAAGGTCAGGCAGAAGTAGTTGGAACTCAAATGATTCAAGATCATATTGCATCAGTGGACTTAAAATCTAAGCCATTTAGAGCTGTTGGAGATAGTGGGCAAATTTATGAAGCAGATTCAATTATTATTTCTACTGGAGCTCAAGCTAGATGGTTAAATATTGACTCTGAACAAAATTTCAGAGGTTTTGGTGTATCTGCATGTGCAACATGTGATGGATTTTTCTTCAAAGACAAAACAGTTGCTGTTGTCGGAGGAGGAAATGCTGCAGTTGAAGAAGCTATGTTTTTAACAAAATTTGCCTCAAAGGTTCAGCTCATACACAGAAGAGATAGTCTAAGAGCAGAAAAATTACTTCAAAAGAAATTAATGGAAAATAAAAAAATTGAAATAATTTGGGACTCCGTTGTTGATGAAGTTATTGGGGATAATGATCCTAAAAATGTAACTGGATTAAAAATTAAAAATGTTAAAACAAATAAAATAGACGAACTAAAAATTGATGGATTGTTTGTAGCTATAGGACATGATCCAGCAACGTCATTATTTAAAGACCAACTAGAAATGGATAATGAGGGTTATTTAATTACAAAACCGGAATCTACGGAAACAAATATACCAGGAGTTTTTGCTGCTGGTGATGTAAAAGATAAAATATTTAGACAGGCCGTTACAGCAGCTGGAATGGGATGTATGGCAGCATTAGAGGCTGAAAAACATTTATCCGAATAATGAATGAAACAGTATTGTTAACGGGTATAAGTGGATGGATCGCTAAACACACTGCAATTGAATTATTAAAATCGGGATATAAAGTTTTAGGCACTGTTAGAGATTCTGGTTTAATAGAGCAAACAAAAAAAACCATAAATGAATATGCACCAATTGATAAATTATCATTTGTCGAATTAGATCTTTTGAAAGACGAGGGTTGGGACGAAGCATTAAAAGGCTGTAAGTATGTAATGCATGTGGCTTCTCCTTTCCCTTTAAAGACCTCTAGAGATCGTGAAAGTCTTGTTCCAACAGCTAAAGATGGAACTATAAGAGTTTTAAAAGCTGCTGTTAATGCGGGAGTTAAACGTATTATTAAAACTTCTTCAATTGCAACAATGTTTAGAAAACCTAATAGGACAAATCCATATACATTTGGTGAAAATGATTGGAGTGATGCTAATTGGAAAGGTTGCAATGATTACTTTGTTTCAAAAATCAAGGCTGAAAAAGCAGCTTGGGAATTTATGGAGAATAAAGGTTTAAAGAATAAGTTGGTATGTATATGTCCTGGAGGTGTCTTTGGAGACGCTTTAGATACTAAAGAAAAAACTTCGATAAGTTATGTTAAATTATTTCTAGAAGGTAAATATCCAGGTGCTCCGGATTTTAGTATTTTAGTCTCAGATATGAAAGATGTTGTGAAAGCTCACATCAATTCTTTAACAAGACCAGATGTTGGTGGAAGACGACTTATAATTGGCTCTGAGGTCAAAAGAATGATAGATTTTTCTGATATTATGGCTGAAGCATTACCTAAATATTCAAAAAAACTTCCAAAAAGAGTGTTGCCAAACTTTTTAGTGAGAATAATTAGTCATCTGGATACGAGTGCAAAAATGATGGTTCCAGATTTAGGGATACAAATGCAAACTGATGCTTCGTATGCTGAAGATTTATTGGGATTTAAATTTCAGCCGGCTAGAGGATGTATTGAGGATGCAGCAAAATCAGTAGTTAGACTTGGATTAGTATAATATCAATAATTTACAAGCTATTTCGGTATAGAATAAAAAGTTATTTTAAATTATAAAAGAATGTAAATGGAAAACATTGTAAAGCAAATCCAGCTTGTAGCATTAGTAATCATTTTAGTTAGTACAGTTATTGCTTTTGGGCAAGAAATGTACCAGATGATACTTGTGCAAAGAGTTACTTTAGCAGATCTGCTTTTACTTTTCCTATATCTTGAAGTACTTGCAATGGTTAGAGTTTTTTGGGAGAGCCAATCAATTCAAATTACACTGCCATTATTTATTGCTATAACCGCACTGGCTAGATTTATTATTTTACAAGGAAAATCACTAAATCCAGAGATATTACTTTATGAAGCTGGTGCGATTGTTTTAATTGCTTTAGCGATTGTAATTTTAAGATTTAGAAATTCCTCTCTAATTGGACTAAATAAAAAAAAATAGTTTTATCATAAATCCTCACAAAACTTTTTAATTCTAGTCATTGCTATTTTAATCTTTACCATTGAAGTTGCGTATGAAATTCTAAAATATCCATCTAAACCAAATGCTGAGCCTTGAACAACTGCAACATTTTGTTTTTCTAAAAGTTGTTGGACAAAATCGGTATCTTTTTTAAGTTTAGTTCTTTTATTTAGCAGTTTTTTACAATTCGGAAATACGTAAAATGCACCATTAGGTTTCAAGCAGCTGATACCATCAATATTATTTAAACTTTTGACAACAAAATCTCTTCTTTCTTTAAATGATTTTGCTCTTTTTTTAATAAAATCTTGTTTGCCATTCAAAGCTTCAACAGCTGCTGCTTGACTAATTGATGAAGGATTCGAAGTAGACTGAGATTGAATTTTTCTAATTGCAGAAATTATTTCTTTGGGTCCAGCTGCATAACCAATCCTCCAACCAGTCATTGCATAAGATTTGCTCACTCCATTCATTGTTAATGTTCGAGTTTTTAATTTTGAAATTTGAGCAATAGTAAAAAATTTAAAATTATCGTATTTAACATGCTCATAAATATCATCGCTCAAAATGTGAACTTTTTTGTTTTTGATTAAAACCTTCGCTAATTTTTGAATTTCTGATTTGCTGTATCCAGATCCAGTTGGATTAGATGGAGAATTAAGAATTATCCATTTTGTTTTTTTTGATATAGCAGCTTTTAGTTTTGCAGGTGTAATTTTAAATCCATCTTTTTCGTCACATTTTACAATTTTTGGTTTTCCTCCAGCTAAAAGGACCATGTCCGGATAAGATACCCAAAAAGGTGCAGGGATAATTACTTCATCTCCTTTATTTAAAGTTGCCATGAAAGTATTGTAAAGAACTTGTTTACCTCCAGTCCCGACAGTTATTTCTTCTAATTTATAATTTAATTTATTTTCTCTTTTAAATTTTTTTATAATAGCTTTTTTTAATGCTGGAGTTCCATCAACTGCAGTATATTTAGTATCTCCATCTCTTATAGCTTTTATGGCAGCATTTTTAACATTAACAGGAGTATCAAAATCAGGTTCACCAGCTCCTAATCCAATTACATCTTTTCCTGCAGCTTTTAATTCTCTAGCTTTTTGAGTAACAGCAATGGTTGGTGATGGTTTAATTCTTTTTAAATTATTAGATATTATGCTCATTGAATTATGAAAATATTCAATTACGTTATTTAATATATGGAGAATACATATCAAGACCTAATTACAGACATTCAGAGCAAAAATCCTAAAATCAGTGGAAAACTTGAAGGTGGAAAAAAATTCAAAATTAAGTCTGATTTTACTCCTGCTGGTGATCAGCCAGAAGCTATCAAAAAGTTGGTTCAGGGGGCTAATAAAGATTTATTTAATCAGGTTTTACTGGGTGTAACTGGATCCGGTAAAACATTTACAATGGCTAAAGTGATTGAAGCTACTAACAGACCAGCTTTAATACTTGCGCCAAACAAAACTTTAGCAGCTCAACTCTATGGTGAAATGAAAACTTTTTTTCCAGAAAATGCAGTTGAATACTTTGTCTCTTACTACGATTACTACACTCCTGAAGCATATGTTCCTAGATCAGACACATACATTGAAAAAGAAGCATCTATAAATGAGCAGATAGATAGAATGAGACACTCAGCAACAAGATCTCTTCTAGAAAGAGACGATGTTTTAATTGTTGCAAGTGTTTCGTGTATTTATGGTCTTGGGTCAGTAGAAGCTTACAGCAAAATGACTTTAACTCTTCAAAAAAACAATGAATATAATAGAGAACAAATAATAAAATCTCTTGTTGCTCTTCAGTACAAGAGAAATGATCAAAATTTTTTTAGAGGAACATTTAGAGCAAGAGGAGAGTATTTAGAGATTTTTCCATCTCACTTAGAAGACCGTGCTTGGAGATTAAGTTTATTTGGAGATAAGTTAGAAAAAATTGAAGAATTTGATCCTTTAACTGGAGATCAGGTAAGAGATCTAAATTTAATAAAGGTTTATGCTAATTCTCATTACATCACTCCTAAACCAACTGTTGAACAAGCTGTGATAAAAATCAGAAAAGAATTAGAAGAGACATTAAAAAAACATAAATCAGAAAATAAACTTTTAGAGGCTCAAAGATTAGAGGAAAGGACAAAGTTTGATTTAGAAATGATAGAAGCAACAGGTTCATGCGCAGGTATCGAAAACTATTCTAGGTTTTTGTCTGGAAGAAAACCAGGTGAGCCACCTCCTACTCTATTTGAATACTTTCCTGATAACACATTAGTTTTTGTTGATGAATCTCATGTTACAGTTCCTCAACTTAATGGGATGTTTAAGGGAGATAGATCAAGAAAAAGTACATTAGCTGAGTATGGTTTTAGATTGCCATCTTGCATGGACAACAGACCATTAAAATTTGAAGAATGGGATCTAATGAGGACACAAACTGTTTTTGTATCGGCAACTCCTGGCCCATGGGAATTAGAGCAAACTAAGGGCAAGTTTATTGATCAGGTAATAAGACCTACAGGGTTAATAGATCCACCGGTTGAGATTAGACCAGCAAAAAATCAAGTGGATGACTTAATGCATGAATGCAAAGAAGTAGTTGAAAAAAATTATAGAGTTTTGGTTACAACACTTACAAAAAAAATGGCTGAAGACTTAACAGAATACCTTCATGAAAATGGTATCAAAGTCAGATATCTACATTCAGATATTGATACTCTAGAAAGAATTGAAATAATGCGTGACTTAAGAATGGGTGTATTTGATGTTTTGGTAGGAATTAATTTATTAAGAGAAGGTTTAGATATTCCAGAATGTGCATTAGTTGGAATTCTAGATGCTGATAAGGAAGGTTTTTTAAGATCGGAAACATCTTTAATTCAAACAATTGGAAGGGCTGCTAGGAACGTGGATGGAAAAGTTATTCTTTACGCTGATAAGGAAACAAAAAGTATCAAGAAAGCAATAAAAGAGACTGATAGGAGAAGAAAAATTCAATTAGAATATAATAAGAAAAACAACATAGATGCTAAATCCGTAAAAAAAGAAATAAGTGATATTTTAGAGAGTGTTTACGAAAAAGATTATGTCAAAATAAGTGAAGGATCAAATATTGGTGGCAACCTTAAAAAACATTTGAAAGGTCTTGATAAAAAAATGAAAGAAGCTGCTTCTAACTTAGAATTTGAAGAAGCTGCCAAAATTAGAGACGAAATGAGAAAACTTCAAAGTACAGAATTAGAAATTACTTTAAACCCTAAAATTAGACAGTACGATGTTAAAAATAAAATTTATCCTAAAGGTAGATCTACATTAGGAATGCCTGGCACAAGGGTTACAAAAAAAAGAGATAAAAAATGGAAGCACGGAAGATAATAATTACTGGAGCGGCAACTCGGATGGGGGCTGCGATAGCTAAAAAATTATCTGGGCCAAATATTGAAATTGTTATCCATTATAACACATCTAGATCGAAAGCAGAAAATCTTAAAAAAGATTTAAATAAAATTGGTACAAAAATTTATCTAGCACAAGCAGATTTAACTAAAGAAAAAGAAATAGAAAGAATGCTTAAATTTTCAAAATCAAAATTGAAGTATTTTGATTGTTTAATTAATAATGCTTCATTATTTGAGAATGATAAACTTGAAAATTTTACAACAAAAAGTTGGGAAAGCCATTTAAAAGTGAATTTAAAAGCGCCAGCTTTATTATCAAAAGGTTTTGCTAAAAATGCTAGGGGTAAAAACAATAATATTATTAATATAATTGATCAAAGAATATTTAAATTAACTCCATATTTTTTTTCATATACATTAAGTAAAACTGGTCTTTACACCTTAACCAAAACTAGCGCCATGAGGCTTGCCCCAAATATTAGAGTGAATGGAATTGCTCCAGGCCCAACTATTAAAAATAAAAGACAATCTAATAAACATTTTAAAAAACAATACATGGCAACGCCGTTGAAAAAACAGACAGATGTTCAAGAGATCTGCAATGCTGTAGACTTTTTTATTAAAAATAGATCTATTACTGGTCAAGTTTTAGCAATTGATAGTGGCCAAAACTTAAACTGGCAAACGCCAGATATCACGGGAGGAAAAGAATGAAAAAATTAATTCTGTTAATAATTTTTGTACTTTTCACAACTATGGCTTATTCGCATTCTACAAAAAATTTAAGCCTAGATACAAAAGTAGAATGTAAAAAAAGTAAATCAATGCTTAATTGGGTTTCTAAAAATAAATATTATAAGGGCGGAGAATTAATTAAATATCAGTCTTACACTGGATTTGATCAAAGGACTGTAATTATTGGTGGTCACAAAAAAAATCCGATTGAAATAACAGGATATCTTCAACTTCCAAAAGGAGAGTCGAAAGTACCTATTGTAATATGGACACACAGCAGTGGTGGTCCAGGAAATTATATTTGGAATGACTTTACTTATCATGCACACAAAAAACTTTTAGAAGAAGGAATAGGAGTTATGTTCATAGATAATTTCTGTCCTCGGGGGGCGAAAGACACATGGAGAGATCAATCAAAGGTGCCATTAATTAATGGTGCAATCGATGGAATTTTAGCTTTAAAATTACTCAAATCTCACCCAAGGTCCAATGGAAAATTTGGGACAACTGGGCATTCCAGAGGAGGAACTAATAGTCTTTATATGGCAGATATAAAATTTACATCTTTATTTTTAGATGGAACCGAAGGTTTTAATGCAATATTACCTGAGGCTGCCGAATGTCACTCGGCTGGTCTATTTGCAAATCCAGAACTAACAACTAACACAAAATTATTATATGTTCATGGTGGTTCTGATGATTATACTTTAGCTGAACCATGTGTAGAACATATTAAAAGAATTAAAGCCAAACCCAATCAAATAGAAATTGATATAAAAGAAGGATGGTACCATGAATTTCATATGGGCAAAAAACCATTTAAAGTAAGAGGTGCAATGACAACCGGGAAGTGTCCAGATTTTTTCATTGATGATAAAGGTTATGCAACTAATCCTACTTGGGGTGAGTGGATGATAAATAAACATAAACTTTATAAATCTCTAGAAGAATTTTATGATGCAGCTCAAATTGAACCAAGAAAAACATGGAAACAAGCTTTTAAAATAATGAAGAAAGAAAAATGTTTATCAAAGGGAGTTACAATAGGAGGACAAAATCAGGATATATATATGCCTCAATTCATAAATTTCTTCAAAGAAAATTTATTATAATGAAAAAAAATAATTTAAAGATTGTTAAAATAGATAAAACAAAGAGCTTATTTAATTACGAAAAAAAAGTTTTGATAAAAGAATTAATATTGGGATTAAAGCTTGGTTATTTTGATTTTGAAAAAGAAAAACCTCAAAAAGTAAAATTTAATTTAGAAGTAAATTATCAAGATAAAAAGCCTTCGAATGACAAAGATATTAAATCGATAGTAAATTATTCTAAAATAGTAAAATTAATAAAAAAATTAGTAAAAAATAAACATTACAATTTTCTTGAAACATTGGCAGAAGATGTTTTTGATGAGCTATTCAAAGATAAAAGAATAGATAAAATTACTCTTCAAATCGAAAAATTAGAAATAATGAAGGATTGCAGCTCAGTTGGGATCCAAATTTCTAAAAAAAGAAGCCATGATCAACTCTGATATAGGTAAAGAAGTAATTAAAAAAGAATTGCCTTTGGTTCCTAAGCTACCAGGTGTTTATAGGATGTTAAATTCAAAAGGAGAAATTCTTTATGTGGGTAAAGCAAAAAACCTTCCAAATAGACTTAAAAGTTACGTTTCAGAGAAAAATCATATCATTAGAACTGAGAGAATGCTCTCTCAGACAAAAAGACTCGAAATTACTACCACTTCAAATGAAAGTGAGGCTTTACTTTTAGAAGCAAATTTAATTAAAAAATTTAAACCAAAATTTAATATTTTACTTAGAGATGACAAATCCTTTCCTTTTATTTTTATAGGCGACAAAGATAAATGGCCACAAATCAAAAGACACAGAGGGAAAAAAGGCAAAGAAGGATTTTATTTTGGACCGTTTGCATCAGCTGGATCTGCAAATTGGACTATAAAAATGATCCAAAAAATATTTCATCTCAGAATTTGTGATGATACTGTTTTCAAAAATAGAGAAAGACCCTGCATACTTTATCAAATTAAAAGGTGCTCAGGACCTTGTGTTGATTACGTAACTGAGAGTGATTATAAACAGACTGTTTATGATGCAATTGAGTTCGTATCAGGAAAATCTAGAAAAATCCAGAAAAGCTTATCTAATCAAATGGAAAAAGCTAGTGAGGATTTAGACTTTGAAAAAGCAGCGATATTAAGAGATCGAATTAAATCGTTAAATATTATCCAATCTTCTCAAAGAATTAATGAAGCAAATTTAGTCGAAGCAGATGTTATCGCGGGATATAAAGAGTCTGGCAAAACTTGTATTCAAGTTTTTTTTTATAGGTCAAAACAAAATTGGGGTAATCAAGCTTTTTTTCCAAAGCATGATCCAGAAGAAAATCTAAGTAATATTGTTAATTCTTTTGTCGCTCAATTTTATGAAAATAAAAGTGTGCCGTCTTCAATAATTTTATCGAATGAAATTAAAGAAAAAGAATTAATTGAAAAAACACTTACACAAAAAGAAGGTAAGCAAATTACAATTACTGTTGCAAAAAAAGGGACAAAACTAAAAGTTATCAATCAAGCAATAAATAATGCAAAAGATAGTTTGAATAGAAAACTTTACGAGAGTCAGAATAACAGAGATCTTTTCGATGCAGTATCAAAAAAATTCAATCTTGAAAGTAATATTAATTTAGTCGAGGTTTATGATAATAGCCATATTCAAGGAACAAATAGTGTGGGTGCTTTAATTACTTATGGCGACGAAGGGTTTATTAAAAAAAGGTATAGAAAATTTAATATAAAAATTCAAAAAAATTCTCAAGATGATTATGGAATGATGAAGGAAGTACTTGATAGAAGATTTAAAAGGGCAGTTCAAGAGAAAGATAACTATCTAACTTTCCCCGATTTAGTCTTAATTGACGGAGGGAAAGGTCAATATTCAGTGGCAAGAGAAGCAATGAATGAGCTTGGTCTACATGAAATTCCAATTGTCGCTATAGCAAAAGGTAAAATGAGAAATAGTGGAAATGAAACATTTTTTCATAATGGAAAAGAGTTCAAGTTTGAGAAAAATGATCCAACATTATTCTTTTTACAACGATTGAGAGATGAGTCTCATCGATTTGCTATAAGTGCTCATAGAGCAAAAAGGAAAAAAGGTATAAGCAAATCATTATTAGATCAGATTGATGGTATTGGATCTATCAGAAAAAGGGCATTATTAAATCATTTTGGTTCAGCTAGAGCTGTGGAATCAGCTAGTTTAGATGAAATTCAGTCTGTAGACGGAGTTGAGGAAAAAGTTGCAAAAAAAATATATAACTTCTTTCACGAATGAAATTTAAAATACCTAATTATTTAACAATTGGACGAATAATAATTGTTCCAATATTTGTTTTTACATTCTACCTTCCAGGATTTTATGGAGATGTTATACCATTTGCTCTTTTCTTGATTGCTTCATTTACAGATTTTTTAGATGGGCTTTTGGCGAGAATGTTTAAAGAAGAGTCTAAACTTGGTGAACTTTTAGATCCTATCGCCGATAAGATTATTGTTGCAACTGCATTAATATTATTAGTTATGGACCAAACAATAAAAAATTACGAAGTTATTGCAGCTATTATAATTCTTACAAGGGAAATACTAATTTCAGGATTAAGAGAGTTTCTGGCTAAAGGAAAAATAAAGCTTCCTGTTTCTAATTTAGCAAAACTTAAAACATTCTTACAGATGTTTTCAATAGCAATACTTTTGACTGGAGAAACTGGAAATAAATTAATTAATTTTCAAGATTATAATGCTCAAACAATTGGCATCATTATTTTATGGCTATCTGCTTTTTTAACACTTTATACTGGTTATGATTATCTTAGAAAAGGAATAGACCATGCAATCTCTGAAGATAATAAAGATTAGGCAGCTTTTTTTTGTCTAACTAACTGATCAAAGCTTTTGGACAATCCTAATATAACATCACAAATTTTATATTTGTGATCAGCTATACTTGCAACAGGTGTAATTTCAGCTGCAGTACCAGTTAAAAAACATCCATCAAAATTACCTAGTTCGTCTGGAGAAATTTTTCTTTCATGAACTTTAATATTTTTTGATTTTGCAAGTTCAATTACCGCTTGTCTTGTAATACCATTCAAAAAGGAATCTGGTATTGGAGTATGTAATTCATTATTTTTATCTTTAAAAAAAATATTTGCGCTTGTTCCCTCTGCAACTTTACCTTCAAAGTCTAACATTAGAGACTCCGAGTATCCCTGTTGTTCAGCTTCATGTTTTGAGAGAGTACAAATCATATATAACCCAGCTGCTTTTGCATCCCATGGAATAGTATTTGGAGCTGGTCTTCGCCATTTAGAAATATTTAATCTTATTCCCTCAGCTTTTAATTTTGGATCAAAATATGCAGGCCATTCCCACGTCGCTATTGCTACATTAATTGAAGTTTTCTGAGCAGACACACCCATCATCTCACTTCCTCTCCATGCAAAAGGTCTTACATATCCATTTTGAATATTTTGAACTGCTACAATTTTTTTGGAAGCTTCATTTATTTCATCTTTTGTGTAAGGAATATTAATGTCTAATCTTTTTGCAGAATAAAATAATCTATCAGTATGCTCTTCTAGCTTAAATATTTCTCCGTCGTACACTCTTTCACCTTCAAAAACTAAACTTGCATAATGAAGTCCATGACTGATTACATGGCATTTTGCATCTTGCCATTCAACAAGCTCATTATTGTACCAAATTTTTCCTGAACGTTTATCGAAAGGTATCATTATTTAATTTTATAAAAAAATATATTTGTATATATAATATGTCAATATAACTTACCAATATGAAAAAACTTTTATATTTAAAAGATGAGGATCTCAAACAATATATTGAAAAAATATTTCTTGGCTACAGAGAGACAGTCTCAGATGCTAAAAATGTATTGAATAAATACTCCATAGGTGTCGCACATAATAAGGTTATTCACTTAATTTCATTATATGAGGGTATTACAATATCAGACCTTTTAAGAAAGTTGAAAGTTACAAAGCAAAGTTTGAATAGAGTTTTGAAAGATTTAATAAATCTAAAAGCTATAAAATTTGAAAAAGACCAATTAGATACAAGAATAAAGCATGTCTACTTAACAGAAGAGGGAGAGAAATTATTTAACGAAATTTTCTCGGCTCAAAAGAAAAGAATTTATCAAGCATTCTCCGCATCAAAAGCAAATGAGGTTGTTAGTTTTGATAATGTTTTAAAGAAAATAATTAATGGAAAAATTTAAAGCACATATTTTAGTTGTAGATGATGATGATGGTATAAGAGAATTAGTTAAAGAATATCTTTCACAAAATAACTATCTTGTAACAAGCTCAAACAGTGCCGAAGATGCTCTTGAAAAAGTTAAGGTAATAAAATTTGATTTAATAGTGCTTGATATAATGATGCCAGGCAAAAGTGGTTTAGAATTTACAAAAGAAAATAAAGACAAAATTTCAACCCCAATAATTCTTTTAACAGCAAAAGGTGAAGCCTCAGAAAGAATAGAGGGCTTAGATATTGGTGCAGATGATTACCTTCCAAAACCTTTTGAGCCTAAAGAATTAATACTTAGAATTAATAATATCTTAAATAAAACAAAATATAGAAATACAAAGAGAAAATTTAAATTTGGTAAAATTGAAATAGATCTTAATAAACAGTTTATTTTGAAAAATGATAAATCAATAAAAATCAATAATACAGAAAAAATTATTTTAGATAAAATGGTTAACTCTCCTGGAAAAATTTTTAAAAGAGAAGAGATTGGAAATCTTATAAAAATTGATAAAGAAAGGTCAGTTGATGTAATCATTACTAGACTTAGGAAAAAAATTGAAGAAAACCCTAAAAGCCCAAATTATTTGCAAACAATTAGAGGTGAAGGTTATGTTTTATGGATTGAATAAATATGTAAAAAATATTTTACCTAAAAGACTTTTTTATAGAGGTCTACTCATAGTTGCTGTTCCAATAGTTGTTATGCAAATCACTATTTCGCTAGTTTTTTTTGATAGTCTATGGATCAAAACTAATTCTGGAATGACAAGAGCATTGGTTTCTGAAGTCAAAACTTTTGTAGACGCTTATGATAACGATGAAACGAACAAAGATTTTATAATAATTTTATTCAAGGAACATTTGGGTTTTAACATTAAATATGAAAAAGATAAAATCTTGCCAAATAAAATACCGGAAAGATGGTTCAGTCCAGTGGATAGATCACTAAGAAGAGAGTTAAAAAAAAAAAATTTAATCTATTGGTTTGATACAACAAACTTCAAAGAAGTAGTTGATTTGAAAATAGGATATTCAAAAGGATATTTTCAATTTTATATTCCAAGAGATAGACTAACTACAAGTTCAGCTAGATTATTTGGTCTTTGGATAACATTGCCGGCATTATTAATGATAGCAGTAGCAATAATTTTTTTAAAGAATCAAACCAGACCCATAACCAAACTTGCAGAGGCATCTGAAAGATTTGGTCGAGGAGAAGATATTGACGAATTTAGACCTTCGGGTGCACTTGAAATTCGAAAAGCTGGTTTAGAGTTTGACAAAATGAGAAAAAGAATAGTAAGACATCTTAACCAAAGATCTGAAATGCTATCGGGTATCAGCCACGATTTAAGAACACCTTTGACAAGGATAAAACTTCAAATAGCTATGATTAAAGACAAAAGTGTTGTTGAAAAACTATCAAGAGACGTTGATGAAATGGAAAAAATGTTAAATGAATATCTTCAATTCGCAAGATCTGGAGCAAAAGATAAAACTGAAACGTTTGATATATCTGAACTCCTTGAAGATATATGCAAAAAATATGAGAAACCAAATATAAAATATTTTTTAAAAGAAAAGATTTATTTTGATGGAAGAAAAAATTTAATTAGTAGATGTATTAATAATCTAATAGATAATTCTTTAAAATTTGCTGATAATGTTGAATTATATCTAAAAAAAGGAAGATCAACTATTAATATTTCAATAGAGGATGATGGTCCAGGAATACCACAGAAAGAACATCAAAATGTTTTGAAACCATTTTATAAGATTGACAAAAGTAGATCGGAAACAAAGTCAAGTGTTGGTCTTGGCTTAGCTATATCATCAGATGTTGTAAAATCACATGGGGGAGATCTTAAATTTGATAAGTCTAGTTTAGGTGGATTAAAAGTTATTATCTCTTTGCCCGTTTAGTTTTTTTTTTTATTTTTTTTTCATCAATTTTTTTTTCTAATTTTTCAATTCTTTTATTTAATATATCGATTTCATCTTTACTTACTAAATTCATTTTAAGGATAATTTCTTCTTTTTTTGATCGTAAAATATTTACGACTTCATCGCTAAAATCTTTGTAATTGACCAGTCCTTCTTCCAAAAATTTTGCAAATTTATCAAATACGAATCTTGATTTTGACATAATAATTTCTTATCAAAGTTTAAGTAATATTTATAATATTACAATTAAATGTTTATTAATAATTTTGACCCAGTCGCTTTTGAGATCTTTTCATTAGAAATTAGATGGTATTCCTTGTCTTATATAACTGGTTTAGTATTTGGTTGGTATTTTGCAAAGAACAAACTAATTAAAGATAGCACTCAAAAAGAATATTTTGACGATTATATAACTTATTTGATCATAAGTATCATCCTTGGTGGAAGACTTGGATATGTAATTATTTATGATCCAATTTATTTTATTAGTAATCCAGTTGAGATTATTAAAATTTGGCAAGGAGGCATGTCTTTTCACGGTGCACTAGTTGGAATTATTATTGGAACTTATTTTTTCTGCAAAAATAAAAATCAAAATATTTTTAGTTATTTAGATGTGGTTGCCGTTTGTTCTCCTATAGGAATTTTTTTAGGAAGAATATCAAATTTCATAAACTCAGAACTTTATGGCATAGAAACAAAAGTACCATGGTCAGTAAAGTTTATAAAAATTGATGATTTAAATCGACATCCTTCACAAATTTATGAAGCAATATTTGAGGGAGTTCTTCTATTTATTATTTTAAGTATGTTGTTTAATAGATTAAGGAATACACCTGGTATTATTTCAGGGTATTTTTTAATTTTATATTCATTTTTTAGATTTGTTATCGAGTTCTTCAGAGAACCAGATCAACAACTAGGTTATTTATTTTTCAATTTGAGTATGGGGCAAATAATAAGTTGTATAGCACTGACCTGCGGATTAATTATCATTTATTATAAAAATGCTAATAGGACACAATAAAAAAATCTCATTGGATAGATTTATTTACAAATCTTTGTATGACAAAGATAATGGTTATTATATTAAAAAAAATCCTTTTGGAAAAAAAGGTGACTTCATAACATCTCCCAATATTTCTATTCTTTTTTCAGAAATGATTTCTATTTGGTTAATTTCATTTTGGGAGAATTTAAAAAAGCCAAAAAAAATAAATATTATAGAACTGGGTGCAGGCAACGGTGAGATGATGTCGCAAATTATAAAAACTTTAAATAATTTTGGTGAAATTAATTTATCCGCCAATTTCTTAATTTTAGAAAAAAGTCCATTACTGATAAAAATTCAGAAAAGAAAAATAGATAAGAAAAAAGTAAAATGGATTAAAAATTTAAAAGAAATTCCAAAGGCTCCAACTATATTCTTGGCTAATGAGTTTTTTGATGCATTTCCTATCAAACAGTTTTTAAAGAAAAGCAATAATTGGTATGAAAAATATGTAGCATATAAAAACAATAAGTTTGAAGTTTGTGATCGAAAAGTGTCATCAAAAATAATTGAGAAATATTTAGGTAAGGATATAAAAAAAGAAAAATTTGTTGAATATTCACCTTCAGCAATGAAATTTGTTAATGAAATAGCGAATTTTATTTTTAAAAATAATGGTGGTTTATTAATGATAGACTATGGCTTTACTAGTGGAAAAATGAAAAATACTTTGCAAAGTGTTGAGAAGCACAGAAAAATTAGTTTTTTAGAAAATCCCTATAACTCTGACATCACTCATTTAATAAATTTTAAAATGTACAAGAAAGAGTTTGCAAATTCTAATTTGAAATCTTTAATATCAACACAAGGTAATTTCTTAATTAAATTAGGAATATTAAAAAGAGCTGAGATAATAAGTAAAAATTTACAATTTAGTAAGAAAGCTGACATATTTTATAGAATAAAAAGATTAATTGATGAAAAATATATGGGCTCTTTGTTTAAAGTATTATTTGTAAGCAAATCCAAAAATAATTTTAATTTGGGTTTTAAGTGATTAAGTCAAAAATTTTTAGAGATCAAAAATCCGTTTCACATTATTTTTTTAATAGATTAGGTGGTACTTCAAAAGGAATCTACAAAAGTTTAAATTGTGGAAAAGGTTCAAAAGATAAAACTGCTAATATAATTAAAAATTTAAAAATAGTTTCAAAAAAAATAGGTTGCACAAGTGGAAATCTAGTTTCTCTTAATCAAATTCACAGTAACAAAGTTTATAAAATAAGTGGTATACCAAAAAAAAGATTGACTGGAGACGCGATGATTACAAATAAGCAAAATATTGCGATTAGTATACTCACTGCAGATTGTGCACCAATTCTAATTATAGAAAAAAAGCAAAAATTTGTTGGTGCAATACATGCTGGGTGGAAAGGTGCTTTTAAGGGAATAGTAAAAAAAACAATTCAACTTTTAAAAAAAAATGGATGCTCAGAGAAAAATATGATTGCTTGCATTGGGCCATGTATAAAAAAAAATAGTTACGAAGTAAAAAATGATTTTTTTAAATTGTTTAAGGATAAAAATAAAAAAAATGTGAATTTCTTTACATTTAAAAAGAAAAAAATTTATTTTGATTTGAGCGAATATATAAAATCTCAATTTTATGAAAATGGTGTTAAAAAAATAGATATAATAAGGAAAGATACCTACGCTCTAGAAAATAACTTTTTTAGTTCTAGGAGATCAAAAAAAAATAAGCATAACGATTATGGTAGAAATATTTCTGCAATTATGATTAAATAGTATTCTCGGATGAAAATTCTCACAGGAAACAGTAATAAACATCTTAGTCAAAAAATATCTAAGTTTTTAAAAAATAGACTAGTAAATTCAAATATAAGAAAATTTTCAGATGGAGAAATCTATGTCGAAATTAATGAAAATATTAGAGGCAATAGTATTTTTTTAATTCAATCCGTTTCATCTCCTGCAAATGACAACTTAATGGAGTTACTACTATCAATTGATGCTTTAAAAAGATCATCGGCTAAAAACATAACTGCTGTGATCCCATATTTTGGATATGCAAGACAAGATAGAAAGGTGGTTCCTAGAACATCTATATCTGCTAAACTTGTATCTAACCTTATTGCAAAAGCAGGGGCAGATAGAGTCGTTACAGTTGATTTACACTCTGGACAAATTCAAGGATTTTTTGATATTCCAGTAGATAACTTATTTGCAACTCCAATATTTGCTAGACACATAAAAAAGAAATTAAAAAAAAATAATATAATCTGTGTTGCTCCAGATGTCGGTGGTACCGCCAGAGCAAGGGCTTTAGGAAAATTGTTAAATGTAGATTTAGCAATAGTAGACAAAAGAAGACCTGCTCCTGGAAAGTCAGAAGTAATGAATGTAATTGGAAATGTGAAAAATAAAACCTGTATATTAGTTGATGATATAATCGACTCTGGTGGAACAATTGTAAATGCAGCTTCTGAATTAAAAAAAAGAGGAGCTAAAGATGTTCATGTGTATGTAACACATGGTGTATTAAGTGGTAATGCTGTTGAAAAAATTAAAAAATCCTCGATAAAAAATTTAGTTGTAACTGATACAATAGATAATTTAATCAAAGTTAAAAAAGCTAAGAATATTGAGGTATTAACAATCTCTAATTTGGTTGGAGAAGCTATTAAAAGAATATCAAATTCTACTTCAGTATCAGATCTATTTAAATAATTTACTTGTAAAATTTAGTTTCATAAGTTAAAAACCCGACACTTTATGAGTTTATTAGCAGCTACAATAAGAAAAACAAAAACTAAGGGTGAAGTAAAATCACTTAGAAGTAAAGGGATGGTTCCAGGAATAATTTATGGAGGAGAGGAGCCAAATCAAAAAATCTCTGTCTCTGTTAAAGAGGTAAAAAATTTATTAAATAAAGAAAATATTTTATCAAATATAATTTCAATTAATATTGATGGGAATGATCAAAAAGTATTACCAAGAATTATTGATTTTGATACGGTTACAGATGAACCTATACATTTAGATTTTTTAAGAATTGTTAAAGGTGCAAAAGTAATTATAGAAATTCCAGTTAAATTTATAAACCATGAATTATCACCAGGATTAAAAAGAGGTGGAGTTTTGAATATAGTAAGACGAAAAGTTGAATTAAGATGTCCTGCAGAAAACATACCAACAGAGTTAGTTGTAGATTTAAATAACTTAGATATTGGAGCAAGTATTAAAATATCTTTTATAAATTTACCTGAAAATGTAACACCTACAATTCAAGGAAGAGACTTTGTAATCGCGACTGTAGCAGCACCAACGGTTGTTAAAGAGCCTGAAAAACCAGCAGAAGCTGAGGGAGAAGGTGGAGAAGCTGCGGAGGCAGCTGCAGGTGGAGACGCTAAAACTGAAGAAGGTGCAGATAAAACTGCAGATGGTGATAAAGGAAAAGAAGAAGGGAAAGCTCCAGCAGAGAAAAAATAATAATCTGTGAAAATATTAATAAAATAAAATGTTGTTACTCGTAGGTTTGGGCAATCCAACCCCAAACAGTCATAATAATAGACATAATATAGGTTTTAAAGTTGTAGATGCCATAAATCAAAAATATAGTCTTTCAAAGCAAAAGCCAAAATTTAAGGGTTTACTTACAACAGGTAATATTGGGGAAAAGAAAATTTATGCTATCAAACCTCTGACTTTCATGAACAATTCGGGAATATGTATCAGAGAGTTGCTTGAATATTTCAAAATAGATGTAGAAGATGTCATTGTTTTTCATGATGATCTAGATGTAGAGTTCGGAAAAATAAAGGCAAAATTTGGTGGATCAAGTGCAGGTCACAATGGAGTTGCTTCAATTGATAAATTCATTGGAAAAGATTATTCAAGAGTGAGGATCGGGATTGGAAAGCCGGAGAATAAAATGTCTGTATCAGACTTTGTTTTAAATGATTTTTCCGATGATGAACAAGAACACTTAGAAAAAATTACCCACAATATAATAGAATCTATTACTATTTTAATAGATAAAAAATTAGATTTATTCTCAAGCAAAGTTAACAATAATTAAATGGGTTTTAAGTGTGGTATAGTTGGTTTACCAAATGTTGGTAAATCTACTTTATTTAATGCACTTACAAATTCAAGCAAAGCCCAGGCAGCAAATTTTCCTTTCTGTACAATAGATCCAAATATAGGTGTAGTTCCTGTACCAGATTACAGGTTAGATGAATTGGTTAAAATTTCAAATTCAAAAAAAAAAATAAATACTACAATATCTTTTGTTGATATAGCGGGATTAGTAGAGGGAGCCTCTAAAGGTGAAGGATTAGGTAACAAATTCTTATCCCATATAAGAGAAGTAGATGCTGTTATTCATTTAATTAGATGCTTTGACTCAGATGATATTCAAAATGTAAATCCAACAGTTGATCCAATCAGAGATTTAGAAATAATCGAAACAGAAATGTCTTTGGCTGATTTGGAGTCTATTCAAAAAAGACTGGATAAGAAAAATAAAAAAAATAATGATGAATATCAAAACCAAATTCTAGATAGAGCACAGAATTTAATTAATGATAACGATGATATAAATAAATTATACGATGAATTTGATAAAAAGGATGTTAAATTGTCAGGATTATTGTCAATAAAACCTAAATTGTATGTTTGTAATGTTGATGAAAATAGCATTGATAAAGGGAATGAGTATACAAAAAGATTTATTGAAAAATATAGTTCTAAAAATACTCTAACTATTTCAGCTGAAATAGAAAATCAACTAAATGAACTTGAAAATGAAGAAAGAAAAAATTACATGAAAATGATCAATATTGATGACACTGGATTAAATTTATTAATTAAAAAAGGATATAACCTTTTATCTTTAGAGACTTTTTTTACTTCAGGAGTTGAGGAGACAAGGGCTTGGACAATTAACAAAAATTGCATGGCACCTCAAGCAGCAGGTATAATTCATACAGATTTTGAAAAAGGTTTTATAAGAGCAGAAACTGTGTCTTATCAAGATTTCGTTGGTAGTGGTGGTTGGTTAAAATCAAGAGAAAATGGCAAAATGAGATTGGAAGGTAAAGACTATATCGTTAAAGATGGGGATGTTTTAAACTTTAGATTCAACACGTGACCATATCTTCTTCATTGTAAAGTAGACCAATACAGTCAATATTATCAGATAAGCTATAACTCTAAATCCTGTTTTATGTCTTTGCTCTAAGTGTGGTTCTGCTGACCACATCAAAAAATTTGTAACATCTTTAGACATTTGCTCAGCTGTAGCTTTTGTTCCATCTGTATACTCAACTAAGTCATCAGATAAAGGAGCTGGCATTTTAATTTTATTGCCATACATATATTTATTGTAATAAACACCATCATCAAGTTCTACACCCTCTGGTGGTTCAGAATATCCTAACAATAAAGAATAAATATAATCTGCTCCACCTTTTCTTGCCTTAACTAGTACAGACATGTCTGGTGGATAAGCACCACCATTAGCGGCTTTAGCTTCTTGTTCATTTGCATATGGCATCACAAATTTATCAGATAATTTGGCTGGTCTCACAAACATTTCTCCAGTGCTGTTCGGACCATCTGTTACCTCAAAACTTGCAGCAATTGCTTTTGCCTCTGCTTGAGAAAATTCTGGTCCACCCGTTTCTGCTAAATTTCTATAGGTTAAATATTTCATAGAATGGCAAGATGCACATACTTCAGTATATACTTGATAACCCCTTTGCAGTGATGCTCTATCAAATTTTCCAAATAGACCTTTGAAAGTCCATTTAGTCTCTAAAAAAGCAGGTGATTTTTCAGCAGAGTTAGATGAATTTAGAGCGATAATTGAGAATATTAATACAAAAAAAATATTTTTTAACTTACTCACTTTATTGTTTTTTCTATTCTTTCATCACTCCTTGCCGCAGCTAAATTTGGTGAACCTCCTAAAACAGGCTCGGTAATACTCAAAGGCAGTGGGGTAGTTTTTTCTTTCCATCCTAAAATTGGAAGAATAATTAAAAAATGCGCAAAGTAATACGCTGTAGCAACTCTTGCTATTAACAAGTACAATCCTTCAGCTGGCATTGCCCCTACATATCCTAGAATTAAAACATCGGCTACCAAGATCCAGTAGAACTGTCTAAATAATGGTCTGAAAACTGCTGATCTAACTTTTGACGTATCCAACCATGGTAAAGCAGCTAAAATTAAAATAGCTGATAACATAGCAACAACACCCATAAGCTTATCAGGAACAGATCTTAAGATCGCATAAAAAGGTAATAAGTACCACTCAGGAACTATATGAGCGGGAGTAACAAGTGGATCTGCCTCGATATAATTATCAGCATGTCCTAAGATATTTGGTTGATAAAATACAAACATTGCGAAAACAATACAAAACATTAATAACGCAAATGCATCTTTAATTACAATATATGGATGAAACGGAACTGTATCTTTGGAAGGTTTTTTAATATCAATACCAACTGGATTGTTATTTCCAGGAACATGTAATGCCCATATGTGAAGTACTACAAGCCCTAGTATTAAAAACGGTATCAAGTAATGAAGAGTAAAAAATCTTGTTAGAGTTGGATTGTCAACTGAGTAACCACCCCATAACCAAGTTGTTATACTTTCCCCCACAAGTGGGATTGCACTAAATAAATTGGTTATTACTGTTGCTCCCCAAAAACTCATTTGTCCCCAAGGAAGAACATATCCCATAAAAGCAGCTGCCATCATTAGCAAATAAATTATAATTCCAAGTATCCAAATTATTTCTCTTGGAGATTTGTAAGACCCATAAAATAATGATCTAAAAATATGAATATAAACTGCTAAGAAAAACATAGAAGCACCATTTGCGTGAACATATCTTAACAACCATCCATAATTCACATCTCTCATTATATGTTCAACACTGCTGAATGCCATATCTGCATGAGCAATGTAGTGCATAGCCAAAACTAATCCTGTAACTATTTGGGTAATTAAGCAAAAAGTTAATATTCCACCAAAAGTCCACCAGTAATTTAAATTTTTTGGTGTAGGATAATCTGTTAAGTGATTTGCCAATGTAAGCAAAGGCAGTCTATCATTAAACCATTTTCCAAATTTTGAACTAGGTGTGTATTCGTGATCACTCATATTTATCCAATCTTAATCGTATTAGTATTTACAAATTCGTATTTAGGTATCTCCATGTTAGTCGGTGCGGGTCCTTTTCTAATTCTACCAGATGTATCGTAATGAGAACCATGACAAGGGCAAAACCAACCATCATAATCTCCTTTATCCGTTAATGGTACACATCCAAGATGAGTACAAATTCCAAGCATCACTAACCATTCAGGATTTTTTGCTCTATCTTCATCTTTTTCAGGATGTTTAAGATCATTTATATTCACTTTCCTTGCTTGTTTAATTTCATCTTCAGTTCTTCTTTTTATAAAAACCGGTTTACCTCTCCAAAGAACAGTCAAAGATTGTCCAGGTTGCATTGAACTTACATCAACTTCCGTACTAGCTAATGCCTTTACAGATGCATCAGGGTTCATTTGATCTATTAATGGCCAAACAGCAGCACTAACTCCCACTACACCTGCAGCAGCAGTGGCTGTCAATAAGAAATCTCTTCTTTCGGTCTTTTTTTCATCTTTTTGATCTGACATCATTAATATTCTATATAGTTGCTAATATATGATTTCATATAATAAAAAAGAGATATTTCTATGGTAACAATGACACATAAAACAACAAAACACGGTCTAAAAGTAGCCCTATATCAGCCAGATATTCCCCAAAATACAGCTTCAATTATTCGAACTTGTTCTTGTCTAGGTGCTAGTTTAGAAATCATTGAACCTTGTGGGTTTTTATTTAGCGATAAAAGGTTCAAGAGAGTAGTTATGGATTATTTAGATTTCAGTGAAATTAAGTTTTACAAAAGCCCTACGGAATTCTTTGATCAAAATAGAAAAAATAGAGTTGTGTTAATGACTACAAAAGCTAGTAAAATTTATACAAAGTTTAAATTTAAACATGATGATATATTACTCTTTGGCAGAGAAAGTGCAGGTGTTCCAGAAGATGTACATTCAAAGGTTAATGAAAGAATTAAAATTCCGATGCTTAAAAATAAAAGATCGTTAAACATCTCAATATCAGTGGCCATAGGAGCTTCAGAATTTATAAGACAGTTAGGTTAAATGGATCAATACATAAAAAAGAAATTAGCAAAAAATTGGTTTAAAACTTTGCAAGAAGTACTTTGTAGAGAAATAGAGGAAAAAGAGAGCAATAAAATTAAGTTTAAAATTACAAATTGGAACAGAAGTAAAAGTAATGATGAAGGCGGCGGACAATACAGAATTTTAGAAAATGGTAAAATTTTTGATAAAGTAGGAGTAAATTTTTCAGAAGTTTATGGAAAATTTTCAAACGAATTTAAAAATAAATTGCCAGGTACTAAAAAGAGCTCTAAATTTTGGGCATCTGGAATATCTGTTGTTATGCATATGAAAAATCCTCATGTGCCTGCAATGCATTTTAACACGAGGTATATAGTTACTTCATTTGGTTGGTTTGGAGGTGGAATGGATGTTACACCTTGTATTAAAGATAAGAAATTAGAAAATTGGTTTCATTCAAAACTAAAAAAGTCATGCGATAAACACAACAAAAATTATTACAAAAAATATAAAAAGTGGTGTGATGAATATTTTTATTTACCTCATAGGAAAGAGCCAAGAGGTATTGGCGGAATTTTTTTTGATTATAAAAAAAATAATTGGGAAAAAGATTTTTCTTTTGTTAGAGAAGTAGGAATAAGTTTTAAAAATATTTCAAATGAAATAATTGAAAAAAAAAATAAATTAAAATGGACAATTAAAGATAAAGAAATTCAATACAAAAAAAGAGGTAGATATGTTGAATTTAATTTATTACATGATAGGGGAACAAAATTTGGTTTACAAACGGGCGGAAATGTTGAAGCTATACTTATGTCGTTACCACCAATAGCTAAATGGTAAATTATGGATAAAGAACCAATTACTGCTGAAGGATTAGAAAAATTAAATAGTGAATTAATTTTTTTAAAAGAAAAAAAGAGACCCGAAATTGTTGCAGCCATTGCTGAGGCAAGATCGCATGGAGATTTGAAAGAAAATGCTGAATATCATGCTGCAAAAGAACAACAATCACATAACGAGGGAAGAATTCAAGAAGTTGAAGATTTAATTGCGAGAGCAAATGTAATTGATATTACCAAGATAACTAATGATGGGAAGGTGATATTTGGATCTACAGTCTATCTTCAAAATTTAGATACAAATGAAAAAATAAATTACAAAATTGTTGGTAAAGACGAGGCAGATCTAAAACAAAAGCTTCTTTATTTTCAATCACCGATAGGAAAAGGTCTCATAGGTAAAAATAAAGGGGATCTTGCAGAGATAAATACTCCAGCAGGGACAAAAAATTTTGAGATTGTAGACGTAAAATACATTTAATTTGATAAAACTTTTTCCATATCTTTTTTTGATAAATTAAAATTATTTTCAATCCATTTCATTTCTAAATTTTTTAATTTTTGACCCAACTCCCTTCCCTCCTTTAATCCATAATCATTTATTAGTAACTGAGCTTTTATCGGAAATTCTGGTTTATCTAATTTTTCAAAATAAGTTTTTAATTCTGAAAGTTTTTTACTTTGTTTAAAATATAACAAATTGAAATCAATTAAATCTATTGCTCTAGATTTACCATCATAATAAAATATTTTTTGCAATTCTTTCTTATTAAAAATTTCAGTACTATCTTTATTGAGCGAATTATTTTTTAGAAAATTAATTTTATCTTTTAACTCATTGGGTAAATTATATTTATATACAAAATAGTCAGAATTGTCAGTTTCATCGATTACAAGAAAAGAAATTACGAAATATAAACTTTTATTTTTTAATATCTTTTCTTGCGGTTTTGATAACTTACTCAATTTTTTAAAATTTTTTAGTTGAGGGAAAATTAATGAAAATAATTCACAAGAGGTTTTATTTTTAAATAACTTTAAAAAGTTATCCAATTTGAGAATTTTTTTTAATTCATTGAATTGTCTTTCTTTTGATATTTTTCCTAAACCCTCAATATTTTTTTTAATGATTTTTGTAATATTAATTTCATGATCGATTTTGCTATATTCAGTATAAAATCTTAAATATCTAATAATTCTTAAATAATCTTCTTTTATTCTAATTTCTGGATCACCTATAAATTTAATTATTCCAACATTTAAATCTTTATAACCAGAATTTGGATCATACAAATTCCCATCTAAATCTGAATATATTGAATTTATTGAAAAATCTCTCCTTAATGAATCTTCTTTCCAATTAGTTGTATATTCTACTACAGCATGTCTTCCATCTGTTTTTACATCTTTTCTTAATGTTGTAATTTCAAAATTTTGATCATCGATCACCGCTGTGATTGTGCCATGTTCAATTCCTGTTTCAAAAAACTTTATTTGGTTCTTATCTAAGCATTGCTTAACTTGATCAGGAGTTAAATTAGTTGAAAGGTCGATATCATCTGTTTTTTCATCATTTAAAATTTTTCTTACGCAACCACCAACGTATCTAATCTCGCTAATTTCATTGTAGTTATTTATTGCACCAAATATTTTATTTACTCCCTTATTATTTTTTAAATCTCGAAATTTGAGATCTTTATCGCTTGAAATTTTTTTTTTTTGAAAAATTTTTTTAAGTAAAGCTTTCATAAATGGCTGGGGTGCTAGGATTCGAACCTAGGAATGGCGGTACCAAAAACCGCTGCCTTACCACTTGGCTACACCCCAAGATGTTTTTCATATAACACAAAAAAAAAGCTTTATATAGTTTTAGAGTAAATACACCAATAGTTTTTATATTTATTTTTTAATTTTTTTTGAGCTTTTATTGCCGCATTTTTGGTTAAAAAATAACCAATTATAGTCGAACCCGAGCCTGTCATATTTGCAAAGTAAATATTGTCTAAATTTTGCAAGTAACTTTTGATCTTTCCTAAAATTGGATATTTATTAAAAGCCGCTCTCTCTAAATCGTTATTTGAAAATTTTAACAAATCCTGTCTGTTAATCTTTTTTGATTTATTGAATAGGCTTTTTGAAAATCCTCTGTGTTTTGTATAAATTAACTTAGTAGAACATCCAAAATTAGGCTTTATGATTAACAAATGAAAATTTAATTTTTTATTAATTTTACTTATATTTTGACCTTGAAGGATCATTGGACTCTCATAAAGACCCAAAATCACATCTGAACCAACTTTATTTGCAATTTTTATTAAATTATTTTTTGTGGTTTTGATTATTTTTTTTTTAGATAGATAGCTCAAAATGGATGCTGCATTCATTGATCCTCCCCCCATGCCAGAGGATTGGGGTATATTTTTTTTAACTTTGATATTGAATTTTTTATTATGAATATAATTTCGATCATTTAAGATTTTTAGTAGTTTTGAAATTGTATTTGTATTTGAAATTTTTGAGGAAAATTTTCCACTGAACGATATTCTATTTTTTGAACCTTGTATCTCTTTTATTAAAATCTCATCAGCCAAATTGATCTTAGTTATTAAACTTTCAATTTTATGATAACCATTTGAATATTTATTTAGAATTTTTAAAGTTAAGTTTACTTTAGCAAAAGATTTTATTTTATAAAACTTCATTTAAGAATTATTATTTAGGCCATTATATAATTTTTCCTTAACTTTAATTTTTAATTCTTCATCTGCGTCATCGCTATTTAAAGCGCTTTTCCAAAAATAATTAGCTTGAATTTTTCTATTTAATTGCCAAAGAACATCTCCGTAGTGATCACTTGCGACAGGATCACTTGGTAACAATTCAACAGCCTTTCTTAGATATTTTTCTGCTTCAATATAATTTCCTGTTAGATAATAACCCCAACCAACAGAGTCTGTTATGTAAGGATCTTCTTCTTTCCCTTTGTAAGCTTGGTTTAGCATCTCTATTGCTTCCTCAATTTTATGTCCTCTTTCCAACCAACTATAAGCGAGATAGTTAAGTGTATACGGTTCATCAGGTCTAATTTTTATTGAATTTAACAAATCCATATCCGCCAAATCATAATTTTTTAATCTTTCATACGCTCCACCTCTGCGATAAAGAACATCTGCATAAGCCATAGAATCTTTATCCAAATTTTTTAACGCTAGAGTATAATAATTTATAGCCTCATCATATTTTTTAAAGTTTTTGTAAATGTTTGCCAAATCATAAATCATCTTTGTCGATTTATTATTTAATTTTTCAAGATTTTTTAATATATAATTCAAACTTGCTTCATAATTTTCTTCTTCTGCTATAATTCTAGCAATCTTCTTTGTTTTGTACCAAAAAAATATTTCATCCTTATCATCAAATTTTTCAAAAGTTTTTTTTGCTAGATCGTAATTATTATTAAACTGATAGTTTTCAGCTATTAGAGATAAATTAAAATAAAATTTTGGATTTAAATAATTTGAAATATTTAAATATATATTCGAGTAATCAAATCTATTTTGTGATGAATAAAAATTAGATATAAGGAAAAAGAATTCTGCCAAAATGTCATTCTCATTTTGACATGAAAAATGTTGTGTTAATTTTTTGTATTTTTTTTCATCAATCCATTTTTTTACTTGAGAAATAAGCATACTACTTCTTAAAGGATCTATTGTATCAGCAAAACTATCAGCTGTTGCAAAGTCATTATTAGAAACTTCGTTACTCAAATAAAAAAAAGTGTATCTAGAGTAATCACTTTCGGGATCGCTAATTAAATTTAAAAAATAAGGCTCAGTTTTTTTGGAATTTAAATAACAATTTTGAAAAGCCATATTTATCAAATCTAATTTTCCAAATTGCTCAACAATGTCTGATTTTTTATAAATAAAAAGGTCAAGATAACTTTTTAGGCTAGAATAAATAATAAATTTGTATGAGTTGTCCTCCTTAAATTTTTCTAATTTTTTTAACTTCAAAGCTGCTTGTTTAAACTTTTTCTTATTAATACTATCTAAAATTAATAATAAATTTCCCTCAAAAAAATCTCCTCCTATTGAAGTATTAGAATATTTTACCTGGTTAATTGCTTTTTTAACCTGTCCATCCAATAGTAAAGAAAATACATATTCTTGCAAAAAACTATCATGTGATTGAATTAATATTTTTGAATTTTCAAAAAACTTAATAGCGTCGTTATTTTTCTGATTATCAAATGATAATAATGCTGAAAGATAATTTGATAGATACTTCTGGTTGAATTCTTTTTTATTCGCTGCTTTTGAATAGAGATTTGTTTGATATAGAATTAATATTATAAAACAAAAAATTTTTAAGAACATTTTTTACTTTATGACTTTAAATGAAAAAAATCAAAATGACATATTTGATAATGATTTATTAAACGAACTAGGTATTGAGTATGAATTTAGTGATGAGCCAATAAATAGATTTAAAAATAATGCTCCTATTGAGGAAAAATCTGAAGAATTAGCAAAACTTAGAGTTGAAATAGAAAAGATTGAAGATTGTGAACTAAAAAATAGTGCAAAAAATCTTGTTTTCAGTGATGGAAATTCATCTTCAAAAATAATGATTGTTGGTGAAGGACCTGGACAAAAAGAAGATGAATTAGGTAAACCTTTTGTTGGTGATGCAGGAATGCTTTTAAATAAAATGTTAAAAGCTATTAATTTAGATAGAACTAAAGTGTATATAACTAATGTTGTAAATTATAGACCTCCAAATAACCGAAAGCCTGAAATATCAGAAATAAATAGATACTCTGAATATTTAAGAAAACATATTTTGATTATAAATCCAGAAATACTTATTTTAATGGGAAGCACAGCAATGGAAGCGCTCTTCGGAAATAAAATTAAAATTTCTAAAGAAAGAGGAAAATGGAAAGAAGTAATAATTAATAATAAAACATATTTAACAATGATAACGTTTCACCCAGCATATCTGCTAAGACAAGCAGAGCAAAAAAAATATTCTTGGGCCGATCTTAAAGAAATTAGAAAGAAAATAGACGAAACTGGTTTAGGGAATTAAATTTTTAAAAATATTTTATATGAAAAAAATTATTGCTGGGGTTGATGAAGTTGGAAGAGGAAGCCTTGTAGGACCAGTTTATGCAGCTGCTGTTATATTAAATAAAGAAATTAATAGAAAAATTCTTAAAGATTCAAAAAAACTTAACAAAATTCAGAGGGAAACTTTAGCTAAATATATAAAAAAAAATTCAGTTTGGGCGTTAGGTTCTGCATCAATAAAGGAAATTGAAAAAATGAATATTTTAAATGCTAGCCTACTTTCGATGAAAAGAGCAATTAAGAAACTCAAATTGAAACCTAAAAAAGTTTTAATAGATGGTAAAATACCACCAGACTTAAAAAATTATGTTATTAAAACTATTGTAAAAGGTGATGAAAAAATTCCTGAAATTTCAGCCGCATCGATTATTGCTAAAGTTGAAAGAGATAACCTAATGAGAAAGATGTCTTTTTTTTTTAAAAAATACGGATGGGATAATAATGCAGGTTATGGAACTGAGGATCATATTAAAGCTATTAAAAAATTTGGAGTGACTAGATTTCATAGAAAAACCTTCAAACCAATACACAAGATATTGAGTCTTAAAAAATAATCATAACAATTATCAATCGATAAATTCAATCACAGGTTGACGTAGACTCCTGACTGGAGTCTAATTCAAAAATATAAAATGATCATTCCAGACATAAAAAATAAAATTATTAATGGAGATAGTATTAAGGAATTAAAAAAAATTCCGGCTGAAAGTTTTGATCTGATATTTGCAGATCCACCATACAATCTTCAACTGAAAAAAGAATTAAGTCGGCCTGATAGATCTAAAGTCGATGCTGTAGACGATGCATGGGATAAATTTGATAGTTTTAAAAGTTACGATGAGTTTTCAGTTGAATGGCTTAAAGAATGTAAAAGAATTTTAAAAAAAAATGGATCTATATGGGTCATAGGAAGTTATCATAATATTTTTAGAGTTGGTTCAAAAATGCAAGATTTAGGTTTTTGGATACTAAATGATGTGATTTGGAACAAAAATAACCCTATGCCAAATTTTAGAGGAACACGTTTTACGAATGCGCACGAAACACTTATATGGGCATCAAAAAGTGAAGGATCAAAATATACTTTTAATTATCAATCACTTAAATGTTTAAACGATGATCTACAGATGAGATCTACATGGAATTTACCTATATGTAATGGAAAAGAAAGACTTAAAAATAATGGTAATAAAGTTCACTCAACGCAAAAGCCAGAGTCTTTATTGCACAGAATTATATTAGCATCCTCAAATAAAGGTGATTTAATATTGGACCCGTTTCTTGGTACGGGAACAACTGCTGTAGTTTCAAAAAAGTTAGGTAGAAATTATTTTGGGGTAGAAAAAGAAAAAAACTATTTTGAAGCTGCAAGTAAAAGAATTAAAAATACAAAAATTATAAAAGATGAATATTTAGATACTATAAAAAATAATAGATCCAAACCAAGAGTGCCATTTGGATCTTTGGTTGAATTAGGAATTATTAAACCTGGTACTGAAATTTTTGATCAAAAAAAACAAATCAATGCGAAAATTATGATTGATGGGAGTATAAAATACCAGAAATCAGAAGGATCAATTCATAAAGTTGCTGCACAAATATTAGGTGCCGAGAGCTGTAACGGTTGGACTTTTTGGTATTATAAATCTGGAAATTCTCTTAAACCTATCGACGAATTAAGAAATAGACTAAGATCAACTTCAAATTAAAGATTTATATCAATTATTTGGAACTAAACAAATTTGATATAGAGATAGATCTATCCAATGAATAATATTAAATTATACGTAATATTACTAACTGTTTTAGGAACATTGGCATCTTCAGTCATGTTTCTGATTATCAAATATTTGTCTTCGGATTTAAATACTTATATGATTGCTTTTTTCAGAGCTTTTATTGGCCTAATAATTTTATCACCGATAATAATAAGAAGCAAAATTAATATTTTTAAAACTAAAAATTTGAAAATTCATATTTTGAGAGGTGTTATTAATTCTTTAACTATGCTATTAACTTTTACAGGTATAAGTCTTATTGCGTTAGAAAAAGCTGCAGCATTAACTTTTGCTATACCGTTATATGCAACAATTTTATCAATCATAATTTTAAAAGAGGTAATAAAAATTCATAGAACAATTGGGCTTGTATTTGGATTTATAGGGATATTAATTGTTCTAAGACCAGGTTTTATTGAATTAGAAATAGGATCATTAATAATTATAACTGCAACATTTATGTTCGCTTTTGTAATAATAATTGTTAAATATTTAACAAGAACAGACAGCGTGATTACCATAATGACTTATGGACTAAGTATCATAAGTCCTATTCTATTTGTTATAGCTCTATTTAATTGGCAAACACCTGACTTTAAACAATCAATATTGCTAGTTTGTATAGCTTTATGTGGAACTTTAGTGATGTTTTGTTCTAATAAAGCATTAGAGTTAGCGGAGACTAGTTTTGTAATGCCATTTAGATTCACTAAATTGATATGGACATCTATAATTGGTTATACAATTTTTTTAGAAATACCAGATATATGGACGTGGATTGGAGGTATGATTGTAATATTGTCTGTTAGCTACATTGCATACAGAGATTCTCTAAACAAAAGTGAAAAGAAATTTAAAGAAGATCTTCAAAATTAAATTTTAAAATACACCCAAATTTTTTTTATTAATTCGTATTAGAATATTTTTCAAATATTTCATTGAGTATAAGTAAGTTGATAAACTAACAGATTTGCTTTCACCTAAGTAATCTAAAGGATTTAAGAATTTTTTAATTTGTTGGTTTGTAAAATATTTTCTAGTCTCTTTGTTTTTTAAGATCTCATCTATTATAGATTTTTTATTATTAAATGAATTTTTAATTATTTTATTAATTAATTCGTGAGACCTTTGTCTGCCAATTTTTGAACCCAATTTGTACATTATATTTTCAGAGGCTATATACTCTTTTTCTTTTATTAAATTTTCATTCATTTTTTTTTTATTAATTATTAATTTACTCAACAATAAATTAAAATTTTTTAATAAATTTAAAGATAAAATTAATGTTTCTTTTAAAATTTCTTCGATTACAAAATCGTTTTTTGCGTCTCCTTCAAAAAGGGTTATTGCACTATCAGATAAGCTTGATGATTTTCCTCTTAATAATGATGCATCCCGCAAAACACGATATATAGTAAAGGGATTTACTTTATGGGGCATAGTAGAGCTACC
>CABZFJ010000003.1 GCA_902524995.1 uncultured Pelagibacteraceae bacterium
CTGTAATGAGCATGAATTGAATAAATTTGATAAAACACACGAACTAGATACCTCAGTAACATTAAGTGGATTAAGATTTAGAGCAAATTTTTATAAAACAATTAAAGGACCAGCATGTGTTTGTAGAAGAGTAGAAAGTAAAATTCCTGATATGGATCAATTTGGTTTACCACAATCTCTTTATGATATAGTAGACTTTCATAAGGGGCTAGTTTTAGTTACAGGTCCGACTGGTTCAGGTAAATCAACTACACTTGCAGCAATAGTAAATGAAATAAATAAAACAAGAACTGCAAATATTATTACCGTTGAAGATCCAGTTGAATTTATTCATCAAGATAATAAAAGCATTGTGTCTCATAGAGAAGTTGGAAAACAAACAGAGACATTTGCTGCAGCCTTAAAGGCAGCGCTTAGAGAAGATCCGGATGTAATTTTAGTTGGTGAAATGAGAGACTTAGAGACTATTAGTCTTGCATTGACAGCTGCTGAAACAGGTCACTTGGTATTTGGAACGCTCCACACAAGTGGTGCACCAAGTACAATAAACAGAATTATAGATGTATTTCCACCAGAACAACAAGAACAAATAAGAGCTCAAATTTCAACATCTTTAAAAATGGTTGTTACACAAAGATTACTAAAAACAAGAGATGGCGCAGGTAGAGTTGGTGCATTTGAAATTATGAAATGCACAGCGCCAATACAAAACTTAATTAGAGAAGCTAAAATCCATCAAATACCTAGTATCATGCAAACAGCTGTAAAAGATGGTATGATAACAATGGAAAAGTCTTTAGAGGAATTAGCTAAAACAGGAAAAATAGATCCAGGTGCAGCAAGATCAGAACATTAAGGGTTTTACTTTACTAGAGCTGCTTGTTGTTATTTCAATTGTAGCAATAGTATCAGCTGTTGGTATTCCAAATTTCATGAGTTGGAATAAAGATAGAGTTCTAAGAGCTTCGACTGAAAAAGTAGTTAATATGATTAATTCAATCAATACTCAGTCCCAAAGAGGCTCCCTTCCTTTTGTACAAGTTTACATCAAACCCAATGGTAATAACCCAACACAATTTATAATAAGAGGATTGTCAAGAAGCGCTTACACAAATCGATTAAACAGTGGTAATCCAATAGATTGTTATACATCAAATTCATTTTGGACTTCAGAAGTAGATAATAAAACTTTTGATGTAGCTACTCACATAGATAGAGAAAGTTCAGTATGTTTTTCACAAAATGGAACGCATTACAAAACATTGGGTAAAATCAAAAACCAACTTAGAGTAACTCTGGACGAACCTTCTAATGCAACTGACCAATACATAATATTGTGCACATTTGATAACGCTAAAAAAAATGGAGGAAAGTGCCCTATAAATAAAGCTAAAGGATTAGAAAAACCTGCTTACTTGGTAGAATGGACAAGATTTGGTAATGTAAATACATTTAGATGGAGTGGTAATGGCTGGACTAGGATGTAATTTTTTTAAAAATCAGAAAGGTATAACCCTTATAGAAGCTCTAGTATCAACAGTTATAATCGGAATTGGATTTGTAGCTATTTTTCAGATGGTTCAATATTCCGTAAGATCCATAGATGTTTCGGGAGAAAGAACAAAGTCAAATCTACTTATATCAATGGTGGCTGAAGACTTAATTTCAGAAAAAAACTCAACTTCGCCAACAAATAAAGTATCTTTTGCAGATTATTTAGTCTCAGAAGAAAAAAAGGGTAAAGCATCCTGGAATTCTGCTACATGCAGCACAGGATCATCGTCATCTAGAACTTTCACAAACACTTTGGATGCTAAAAAATACAAATGGGACAATAGATTTTCTAAGAGAAGACTAAAATGCAAAGGGGCTCATAACAGAAAAGCATTGAAAATTTATGATATCTGTAACAACGCAGCAGCGGGCAACAGCTGCACTTATAATAATAATAAGAACTATACTGGCACAGGAATTTATGACCAGTGGGTGCTTGGTAGAATGGAAGTTAATGTAAGTACTGGACGTGTTGATGCATCTGGAAATGCAAAGCCAAAGAAAAAATATTTATATTTTCTAATTAAATAATGACAGCTAAATTAAGTAAAATTGCCGGAGTTACTTTAGTTGAAATTTTAATTGGTATTGTAATTTCTGTAGTAATGATGGCAGCAATGTTTACATCGTATAACGTAGTAAACAATTCGTATTCTCAAGTAACCGATAGAGCAAAAATTTCAAGTCAAGGAAGAGATGTTATTGGAATGATGATGAGAGATATAAGAAATGCTGGTTATAAATATTATGGTGACAATGTTAAAACAAATAATCAACATGCTCCTATAATTATTACAAAGTCGTCAAATTTTAATTCTGATTGCGATAAAATTGATATCGTGTACGGCGATGTTGATTATGATAAAAACAAAACTCCAAAGTATGTTTATCAAAGATATAAAATTACATATCATTGTGAAAAATCAAAATTACCTAATAAAAATGCCCAGCCTTTACCTGGCGGTAAACAGCCTCCAATAGATGCTTTTGCAATCTATAAAACAAAAGTTATCTGGGACAAAACTGCCAATAATTGGAAAAATCCTGATACTGATGGAGTTGATGCAACTTATAAAAAACAACTTATCGCAGATTATATTGAAGACTTAGTATTCATAACAATCGATGAAGAAGGAAAAATAATAAATCCTCCTCCAACACCAACGAACGCAACAAAAAATAAATTATATAAAATTAAAACGATTGATATCGCTTTAACAGTAAGATCAACAAAAAACTTTTTTAGAAATATTAAAGCAAGATTTAAAGAAACATTAAATGATCCAACGCGAAAAAAAGTTAAGAGAGATAGATATTTAAGAGAAAGTATAGTGGTAACCGCTCATGCTAGAAATTTAGGAATGCAATAATGAGAAAAAACGAAAAAGGTTTTGCATTAGTTTTATCATTAGTCTTAATGCTTGTTATGTCTTTGATGGGAGGTGCATTAATAGTTATTTCAGCTGGTGATCACCAAAGTAATAATAGAAGTGAAGATTACCAACAAACCTTTTATGTTGCAGAAACTGCTTTATTAGAAGGTGAACGTTATATTTTAAATCAGTTCCTTGGACCTTGGAATACGTCTAGTCATAAAAGAGATACGGCAAAAAGAAATTTGCCAGCAAATCAAACATCAAAATATACAGGTAATATGAGTCAAAAAAATTATAATTCCAGGTCAATTGGAAGGGATGATTATTTAAGTCCAAGTACCATTTGTTACAACTCATTTTCAGAGATAGACAAAGATAATCTTAAAGTAGTAACAGCAGAAAGTTGGAACTTTGGAGTAATAATTAGAGATAGTTTTTCATCAAAAGGAGGTACTGTTGAAAAAGAAGAAGCTCAAAATTTATTAAAATATTATTATCAATTTTTTGTGACAAGGATTGGTTCTGCTCCATATAGAGGCTCAGGTTCTAGTGTAAAAAAACAAGCAAATAATTCAGGTAATGATGGCATGGCCTATAGAGTATATGGCTGTGGTATTAAAAAAGAGAAGGATCCAATGGTTGTTGCGCTTGAAAGCGTTGTTGTACTTCCAAAATAAATATGTCTAAAATGGTTTTTGGAAATAAATTATCTTTAAAAATAAGGTATAATTAATTTATGAAATTAATAACTAAAATAATATTAATTTTAACTTTATCGATTACTTATTCATATTCTGCATGTAACTTTAAAGCTGAACTTGGAACTAAAAGAGAAGCTTTTGAAGCAAAGGAAATCGTTGGTGCACCATTGCCAGGAGAATATGGAAATTTAGATTTTTATGGAATATTGGCTGAAGACATCTGTCCAGAACAAATTTTAAAAGATATAGCTATCGAATATAAATTTTTAAATGATGAATTAATTGCAATTAATTTAATTGCTCTAAATGATGAAACAAATTCTGTTTCAGAAAAGCTTACACTAATGAACTATATGAAAAAGAATTTTGGTCAATTTGATACAACACAAAATCCAAAATCATTCACAGGTTACGAAATTGTAGAAAAGGCAAATAAATTTGTAGTTTATCAACGTATACCTAATGACCAAGGGGTCATTGATGAACAAATATATATTTCAACCCCTAATTTAGATGAAAAATTAATGAAATATATGCAAGCAATGGAAATGCAAGTAATAAAGGATAGTCAATGAAAATAAAAAATCTAGTCTATTCAATTTTTTTGTTATTATTTGTATTTTCAAATAATGTATTTTCAAAAGCACTTCCTCCGGGATCTGGTATTGGTGATGTACCTGCCAATGTTTTAATTATGTTGGATAAATCTGGAAGTATGGGATGGAGAATGAGTGGTGGTACTGCAAGCATGCGTTATCCATATGATGCTGATGCTGATAGCAATGGTGATGTTCTAGTATCACAATACAATAGAGATGGTGTTAAAAAATTTCTATATGGTTCTAAAACTCTAGATACAGGATTTGGAAATAGAGGTGTTTCTGGAAAAGGAAATCGAAGATACGAGGGTAATCGAAATTGCAAAACATCTTATTCATATAGTGGCGAAACTTATAACGATGTTTATTACACAACTGCATATTATGAGAGATCAATCGTAGCAATACGAGCGAGTGATGGTAGATGTTTAAAGAAATACTACCTTGGTATTTATCCATACAACATGACAATAGATAAAAGTACGGGTTATTTATATGTCGGTGGTTCTTGGGGATATAAAACAATAAATCTTTCGAGTGGAACGATTTATAATTGTAGTACAAACATCAATATGGCATATGCATTTGGTGCTGCAATTTCTGGTAATAAAATAGTCTACGCGAGAAACAATTATTTATATACGTTTCAATTAAGTACAAATAACCATAGATGTCCAAATACAAGTGCAATATCAAGTATGCGTTATAATTCTGGATATTATACTGGTCTTCAGTTCAATCCTAATAATAACCAAGAATTATGGACACTTTCTTGGAACAACAGCCGAATGGAAAAATTGACGATGAATAGTAGTCTTACATCTATAAGTTCAACAACTAGATTTGGTAGTAGAAGTAGAGCAAATAGCTCTGCATCAGCTACATACTTTTATTATCCTTGGGGATTAGGTTGGGATGATGGAAATAACAGATTGCTAGCAGCAGACTTAAATAAAGGATCTGTGCAAGTATTTAACTCTAGCGGAACATGGATACAGAATTTTGGAGGAGCTCCAACAACTAGAATGCAGGCGGCACATGCTGCTATAAAATCGTTAGTAACTGATGCCTCTTTAACATCTGGGGTAGATTATGGATTTGCTTATTGGGCGCATGGAACTGCAGGTTTTTCTAGGTGGAGCGGCGGAAATATAAAGACAGGAACAGGAAATGCATCTCCTTGTAATAATTATAATTGTTTGAAAGTACCAATTTATAAAGGTGGTGCAGCACATATTGCAAGAATAATTAGTTCGGTTAATCCAGGAGGAGGAACAGATGCAGATGCATTTATGAAAATTGCACAACAGTATTATCTAAATGGAACTTATTCACCAGTAGATAAAAATTCACCCTGTCAAAATAGTTATGTTTTAGTAATTGGAGATGGTGACTGGTATAATCATAGTAGAGCAATGTCTAAAGCCAGAACTTTATTTCAACAACATAAAATAAAAACATTTACTGTCGCTTTTGGAACAGGAATTAGTAACAGTGGACTAAGAAACTTTAATCAGCTTGCTAATGCCGGAGGAACAAAAAAAGCAATAGTCGCTACAACAGCAGAATCCTTAAAAACTCAATTAAAAGCTGCAATCTCACAAATAATTGCGTCAAAACTTTCATTTACCGCACCTGCAATTACCGCAACTATTGAAGCTGGTGGTTCTATGTATCAAGCACAATTTGATTATAGACAGAATAAAGAATGGGCAGGAACCATAACAAGGACTAAAATAAATCCAGATGGATCACTAGATACAAAAGACAAAGGCAATTGGTCAGCAGTCGATCAAATGCCATCTCCAGCGAGTAGAAAAATATGGAGTGTAATTCCAACTACAGATTACAAAACAGATTATAATAACTTCAGAGATTCAAATGCAACAGCAGTTGGAAATTTAATTGCAATTTATGCAAATGATATTTTAGATTACCACAGAGATAGTAACAATGCAGATGGATCAACAAATAATAGAAGATGTGCAAATTCACCTGGTGTAATTGATGGTACAACGGATGATCTTAAAGGTTTAATAAACTTTGTAAGAGGACAAGATTATTTTGATTACGATTCAGATTGTAACCTTACTGAAACAAGAAAAAATCCGTTGGGAGATATTTATCATTCTCAACTAGTTGTGGTAGGTGCTCCTTCTGCTGAAACTGCATTTGTTTCAACAAACCAAGAGGCATATTTTAGAAAATTAAAAGGGTATGATGCATGGGCAGCCTCATTAGCAAGTAGAAAAGAGATAATTTATGCAGGATCAAATAGCGGTATACTTCATGCGTTTGATGCTAAAACTGGTAAAGAAGAATGGGGTTTTGTTCCACCTTTAATAGCTCCGAATTTACCAAATGTAATGAATACTAATTTAAACCAACCAGGCCAAGGAGGTACTAATGCAGTATTTGGAGTCGATGGATCAATGGTTGTTCATGACATGTACTTTAAAAGCCCACTTGGAACTTCAAAAAAATGGCATACGATATTATTTGTTCCATATGGAAGAGGAGGTGCTGGATTTAGTGTACTAGATATAACAAATCCATTAAAACCTCTGCACCTATACTCTTTATACAATGATATTATTAATAATAGAATTTACAAAATGGATCATAATCAAGTTGTTTCAACATTTGATTATATATCTAGATCATATTCTTTAGCTGCTATGGGAGAATCTATAACGGTCGCTGATAATTATAATGACGACTTTAATGGATCTGGTGTAGATGCTAGTAAGAAAAAATGTTCAAATAACACTACTAATTATTGTTACGAAGGACGAAGTTGGACTTTCCCAGTTCAAGGGATATCAAAAAATGATATCACAATAATTAAAGACGGTAGAAATTATACTAATTTTACAGTTAGTACTGATTCAGCAGGTGATACAATAATCAATTTTGCGCAAGCTATAAAATACTCTGCACATCCAGACTTAGACTCTTCAGAAGTAGGTATTACTATTAAATCGGGAGCTAAAGCGACTGGTGTTCAAGCTCCTCATGACATGTATGATTATAGTTTATTGGGAGAAACATGGTCTGATCCAAGAATATTTAGAATTCCAAACAATGGTGCTGGTGATGCTAATATTGAGGATGATATTTATGTAGCGGCAATGGGTGGAGGATATGGAACTCAGTTTGAAGGTGTTGGTTCAAACTTAACAATAATTAATTTAGAAGATAATACTAATCCCGGAAGCCTATACAAAGTTATTGAAATAGACGATTTAGCATCAAGTGATATTGTTAATTCAACACCTGCATCTCCTGTTTTAATTACACCAGATACTGCAACAGGGATTACTTTTACAGGTGGATTATTATATTTAAATGACCTTGAAGGCAAGATGACTAAATTTAATTTATCAAACTTATCAGATGATGGTAATGGAAATGCTGTAAAAATATTTGATAGTACAACTTTATTCACTGCTGGTTCTACGAAAACTAATGGAAGATACATGTATCATTCAATGGATGCTACGATAGGTGGAACAACAAATGAGTTATGGTTATTTGCAGGCACTGGAGATTATGAGAGAATTAATGATACAACTTCTGGTGTATCAAATTATCTACTAGGAATTAAAGATAAAGATTATCCTTTCTATAGAGAAATTGCTAAACCAACAAAAGCTGATGATATAACCAAGTGTAAAGATACAACAAATGATACCACTGGATCTAAATGTCCTCAAAACGCGGATAAAGGTTGGTACATTGTTCTAAAAGATTATGCAAAAATAACAGCTGAACCAACTGTCTATAAAGGAACTGCTTATTATCCAGTTTATGAGCCAACAAAATCAGTTAACAAATGTAGTTTAGGTAATGCATATATTTGTGGTGTTGATGATGAGTGTGGAACAAATACTTCTTCTCAATTAAACCAAACAATGGGTAAAACAAATAAATGTGCTTACGTTGGACAAGGTGTTTTATCTAAAATTGTAGTATTTGCTGATAAATTATTTGCAAATATTGCTGGACAATCTACTGGTAACAAAAAAGACTTAGTAACACTTCAAGCAGGTCAAGGTCAAACAGGAATATATAGAAGTTCTTGGAGACATAACTACTAATAATTTTCGATCTTAAATGAAAAAGATTTTACTCAGTATTTTCTTCTTTTTTTTATTTACATCAATAAGCTATGCTGGTCCATGTTTAACAACAATTGCAAGCGCATCAACGAACCAATTAGCTTGTGCAGATAATGATATTTTGAAAGTGACTTCTGCTGGTTCAATTACTTACAACGATAATAAGGCAGTTGATCTAGAAGATATAAGTGGAGTTCAAATTACTAATGATGGAACAATTAAAACAGAGGATGGAACTAACAAACAAATCGCAATAAATGCTGAGTCATCTTTAAATACTACAATTACAAATAACGGAACAATCAACTCAGATAATAAGTATGGTGTAATATTAAATTATGCAGAAAATGTTGTGATTACTAATAATGCAGGGGCAACAATAAGTGCTGACGGAAATACTGCAATTTATGGAAAAAACGTTGGTAATTGTCATTTTAATGGTACTAATTGCCATTCAGATTTATCTGGTCAATCAAATGGTGTTGGTCTTACACTACATAATCATGGAACCATTACTTCTCAACATGAAACTGTTTGGTTAGGTTCAGGAAGTTCAGGTGCTCACAGGAGCAAAGGTATTAAAATTTATAACTATGACGGTGGAATTATTAAAACAACAGATGAAGGAGATAGTCCGATTAAAGGTTTTCATTTAGTTGATTTTGAATTTATTAATTATCAAGGGGGTACAATTGAAAGTGCTGACAGACACGCAGTAAATACTGAACAATCTGAAGATATCAATTTTACTAATAATGGAACAATAACTGCAACAGATAAAAGCGCATTTTACTGTAAAACATGCTCGGATGTTACTTTTAATAATACTGGGACAATGACATCTGGAAATAATGCTGTAGTAATTTCAAACGGAGATAATATTAGTATAACAAATTCTGGAACAATAACTGCCACTACTGATAATTCAGGTTTAAATATAAGTTCATCCGATGGGACCGTTGTTACTAATACAGGCACTATATCTGGGGTTGATCATGGAATGCAATCTTCAAATGTAGATAATTCTACGATAACAAATCATGGAACCATTTCTGCAAGTTCTAGTTCAGGATATGGACTAGTGTATGAAAATGATGGAACCAACAGAGTAAATAATACTTTAAACAATTATGGTACAATTAGCGCAACATCAGGTTCTTTTGCAGATGGAATTGGTATTGGAAGAGGTGCAAGCCCAATGTTTAATATTACGATAAATAATTATGGTACAATTTCAGGATCTGATGACTCTATAAAAATGCTTAATTCTTCAAACACGGGTATAAATATAGTTACCAAAGATGAAGGCACATATGTTGGTGAGATTAATCTAAATGATTCATCGACAACAATGACATTAGATTGCAGTATTTCAAAAGATCAAAAAATAGAGATTCATAACAAAACAAATATGGTTGTCACAAATAATCTTTGTGGAAATGATACCTATGAAATATTAGACAGCAACAGTGATCCGGATGCAGACAACTCTGAAACCAATGGTTTCTTATATGTTTATGGTGAAGATTTAGATATTGATAGCCATAATAAAAAATATAGATCGGAAATATTTTTATCTAATTTAAATGATATTTTTAATTCGGTTTCAGAAGAAAAAAAATCGAGCGGATACTACTCTGTTAAAAAAAGAAATAATATTTATAATAATCAAACGACTGGTGTAACGGGGGACTTTGAAATTGAAAATGAAAATTTTACACCGTTCTTAAGTTATTCTAGCCAGCAAGCAAAATTTAATAATGGCGAAGCTTTAGATAGTGAAAACTTGGCTGTTGGTATAAAAAAAGAAAGCGGATATGAGAAATTTAAATTTTCTGTAGTTTCAATAGTGGGATTAACACAAAATAAATATTTAGATCTTGAAACTGAAACAAAACATACAATTTTAAAAAAAGATTTTGGCCAGTTTGCTGCTGTTAATTATAAAGCTTCAAGAGAATTTGAAATAGATAAAAGTCAAAGTTTAAATATTGAGGTAGATGGCAAATATGGTTTAAAGAGACTTCCGACTTATTTGTCATCCTTTACAGATGGAGATCTTTCTGTTGATGATGCAGTAGATCAAGTATTATCGACAGGTTTTAATGTAGAATATTCAAAGTCTTTTGAAAATGGCTTCGTTCTTAAGCCATATACAGGCCTATCTTTAAATCAAACTTTGAGTGAAAAAATTGACATTGTTGCAGACGGTGAAAGAAAAGACATGGCACATTATATGGATGATGATTTAGCAGTAAAAGCAGGATTAAATATAAGCAAAAATGCTGATAATTTTGGTATAAACTTTAATTTAGAGTTAAATGAACAAAATGGACTTAAAGACAGTAATGTAAGTATTTCGTTAACTAAAGTAATTCAGAATAATATTAGCAAAAAAATAGAAGGTCTACCAATTGATCCAGAACTAGAAAAATTATTTGATCAATTACAATTAGCTAAAGAAAATGAAAGACTTGCAGAGATAAGTGGTAGAGCAGTTGAGGAGAATAGAATAATGAAAGATATGATTATACAATTAATTAAAGAAAACAATAAACTTAAAACAGAGAGAAATCTTTTACTAAAAAATTAATTTTAAAGATTTAATAATACTAAAATTTGTGTTTGAATACTTATTAATCTCAAATGCTTTAAAAAATTCACAATATTTATTTTTTTGTATCTCTGGTAGTTTTAAATAAATTTGTTGAATTGTATCAGATTTCAATATCTTAAATTTTTTTCTTTTACCAAATAAAATTAAATATAAATAAAATCTCATAATATTTTTACTATTTAAATTGAATAATAATTTAAATATTAAAAATAAAAACAAAGGTATAAAAATCCAAATATATATTTTAGAAAAGTTAAGATTTAACAATTCTTTTATAAAGTTTTTTCGTTCATTATCATCATATGATAATAAATGTTGTGTCCATACAAAATCAGCGTAATTAAAGTAGTAACTCATTTTTTTAAAAAAATTAGATGAAAACAAACTGTTAGATGTGAATTGTTTATTTGAGAAAATATTATTAAGTGTGTTTCTTACATTGCTGTCAGGAATTGCTCTGGTCGGATCTATTCTTACCCAACCTTTATCATTTAGCCAAACCTCTGCCCATGCATGCGTATCTTTTTGTTTGAATTTGTAAAAGTCTCCTACATCATTTAACTCACCTCCATAATAACCTGTTACAATTCTACTTGGTATATTTGCAAGTCTTGCAAGAAGAACAAATGTTCCAGCATAATATTCGCAATACCCTTCTTTAAGATCAAAGAAAAAGTTTTCATAATTATTTCCAGAAAAATTTTGAGGACTTAAATTATAATAGTAAGATCCATCAGAAAATTTTTTATATACCATATCTAAAAATTCTGTCGGTGTTGAAGTATTGTTATTTAAAACCCATTTTTGAATTCTATTTGATATATTGGATGGGGTTTTTGTATAATAGTCTTTTAAATCCTCTCCTAAATAATAATTAGTTTTATATCTTTTAAAACTTATTTGTTTTTTTCGATCAATTAAATCTCTGCTAACATAAATTTGATTAAAATAATCTTCTGATATTTCAATATTATTAGAGATTAATTTTGAGTTTTTTAAACTAGGAATCCATTTCTTTTTAAAAGGTTCTAAAATTATCTGGTAGGTTTGATTAAGATCTCTGCCATCTTTAACTTTAAAAGATGATTTGTATTTATCAAATAAGTAGTAACTTGAAGACGGTCTCCAAGATTTGTCTTCCTCCATGTAATCAAAAACTTTAACCCTAAAATATAGCTCTTCCTTTTTAAAATTATTGTTTATAAGGGTAAAAACATCTTCATCAGAATTTGAAAACTCACTGAAAGATCCAAGATTAATGCTATCTGGAATACCTAGAGAGCTTGATGCTGGATTGAATAGTCTAAAATTTATTTCTGCACGTGGGAAAACTAAGTAAAATATAATAATAAATGGGAAAATACTTAATCCAAATCCTAAATATTTAAAAATATTTTTAATATTAAAATCCAACAATTCCTTTTGCTGAATAAGATACATATTTATTATGACCAGTATTACGATAGTAAAACTTAATAAGGTGCTTAGTATATCTTGGCCTTTAATAAGACTTGCAACCGATATTATTAAACAAATCAAGCTAAATGAAAGTTTGTTATCTTTATTTTTTAATTCTGAAAACTTCATGATCAGTAATATTGCTAAACAGTTTAGAAAAAACTCTTCAGAAAATACATACTGATTAAAAATAAGCTGAATATAAATCGCACCTATTGCAATAATACCTAAGATTAAACTTTTTAATTTAATATTGATTTGAAAAAATAGAATATTGAAAATAAATACAACAAACCAAAATAATTTATTATTTAATGTTAAATCCGCTGATAGTGAAAAAATACACAAAAGTAAAAGCAGAAAAGTAAATACTGATAAATTGTAATTCTTAATTTTTAACATTGGCAAAATATTTTAATATTCGATTTAAGGATTGATTGTTATCATTTAGGTGTAGTTCTTGTTCTTTATGCTTTATTTTCAAGTTCAATTTTTTTTCATAACAATAATTAACTATATAAGATGAGTAATTTAGTAATTTTTCAAATTTAATATGTGGATATTTATCTAAATCTAAAATTAGATTAGACAATTTTTCAGTATCACTAAAAGTTTTTACATATATTTTGTCGCTAGTTATCGATTTTTTCCATGCAATTTTAGAAAAACTATCTCCATTTTTAAATTCATCAATACCATCAAATTCATCTGCATTAATGATATTAATTATTTTAAATTCTTTTAATAATTCGTCGCTTGGAAGAACTTTTTTTGGATAAATAATTATTTCACTCCTCGGATTAAAAATAACTTTAGTTCTCATCACTCCAAAGGGATAAATCGATTTAAGTGTTATCGGATTAAAATATGATATGCCTCTAAGTTTATTTTTATACTCTATTTTAAAAAAATTAATCCTGTCATTAAAATTATAATTACCAACATTTTTTTTATTGTATTCTATATCAATATTAATTTTTTTTTCTTTTGACGAATTTAAGATTTGGAAACTAATTGAATTTACAGTTTCTGCTTCAACTAAATACTCGTCTTTGCATATAAAATCTAGCTTACTAATATTTTGGTGTGAAATGAATATTGATATAAAAAAAACAAAGAAAATTACTATTGAAATTAATAGCCCTGAATTATTTTCATAAAATACTGAGATTAAAAAGCAAAAAAAAATAAATAAGCCTAAGCCTAAGCCATTAAAGTTAGGGTAAATATAAATTTTCGCATCTTTTTTAGGATTAACGAGGCTTTTGAAATTAAAGCTTAAAGTTCTGGATTGGACTTCCATTATCCAATATTGATTTTTTCAAGGATTTCTTTATTAACATAACTAAGTTTATCCTGTTGATTTAAAAACTTTATTCTATGCCTTAAAATATAAGGTATTGTATCTTTTATGTCTTGATGAGAAACATATTCATTTCCATTAACAATTGCCCAGCCTTTAGCTAAGTCAATTATTTGTTTCATGCACCTTGCTGAAATATATAAATTTTGCTCTAAAGCTCTTATTGTTTGTTCTATTTCAACAACATATTCATAAATTTCATCTTTTATAGTTATTTCATTTTTTTTATTATTAATTTGAGACCAATTAATTGCTTCACTTGCGGAATTTGAAAAAGAGATATTTGTTTTTAACATTAAAATTTTTTCTTTTTGATCTAAGTCTGATAGTGAATAAGAGATCATGAAACGATCCAACTGTGAATCTGGTAAAGAACTTGTTCCAGAAGTATCCATAGGATTTTGGGTAGCAATGACAAAAAATGGTTCAGGTAAATTATAGCTCTCGCCATCTATTGTAACATTTTTTTCTTCCATTGCTTCTAAAAATGCACTTTGAGCTTTTGGGCTTCCCCTATTTAGTTCATCTGCCAAAACAATATTTGTAAAAATAGGACCTTTCTGAAATTTTAACTTATCATCCGATAAAATGTTAAATCCAAGAACATCACTTGGTAATAAATCAGATGTAAATTGTATTCTTTTAAAGTTAAGTCCTAAGCTTGATGTTATTGCTTTAGCGAATGTAGTTTTTCCTGAACCTGGATAGTCTTCAATTAAAATACTTCCTTCAGAAATAATTGCAGCTAATGTTAATTTAATTTTATCAACATTACCGACTATAGTTTTAGAAGTATTTGATATTATATTTTCAAACATTTGAATTTTTTTGATTAATAAAAAATTATAGATTTAATATTACTTTCAAAAATTAAATATATCAACGTACCAATAATTATGTAGGGACCAAATGGGATCTGAGATGAAAGTTTTTTTGATTTTTTCATTAGACCAGGTATTACAGATAATAAAGCTATTATAGATGATAAAAAAATTACAAAAGGTATTGAGATCCATCCAAACCAGAACCCAATTGCTGATAGAAGTTTAGCATCACCCAAACCCATTCCCTCTTTATTTCTAACTTGTTTGTAAAAATAAATTATTGACCAAATAATCAAATATCCGAAAATTCCTCCAATTAAAGAGTTTATAAAATTTGGAAAAATTGAGTTTAAATTTGGATCAAAAGATTTCACAAATCCAATTACCATCAAAGAGAAGGTTAATACATTAGGAATGATATAATACTTTAGATCTATGAAGAAAATTATAATAAAAGATAATCCCAAAATTAAAAATAGTAAAGTTGTTGTACTGATTCCATATAAGTAATAAACAACTAAAAAATAAATAATTGTAATTACCTCAATTATTAAATACTGAAATGAAATTTTTTTTTTACATCTTCTGCATTTGCCATTTAAAAATAGAAATGAAATTATAGGAATATTATCTTTCCAAGTAATTGATTTTTTACAGTTTGGACAAAATGATCTTCCTGATACAACTCCTTTACCTATAGGTAGTCTATGAATACAAACATTTGCAAAACTACCCCATAGACCTCCAAGAATAATTACAAATATTAGATCCACAGAAAGTGATTATAATTTAATGTTTGATGAAATGTGGATTAATCCATCTATTACATACTGAACTATAAGTATTGCATCCTGAAGGTGAATGTATAAATTAGGTGTATTAATTATAATCTCCATTGTTGAAAAATTTACCAAAAATTGCTTAAAATGCTAGATAAATAAATGTTTCTATTTAAATCAAAAAAACCGATCGAACCTAAAAAAGAAGCTGAACAAGTTAATGTCGACTTAGAACTAGTCACAAAAATGAATCAAGACTTTGCTCTCTCTCTTGATTTAAATGACACTTTGATGAATGCACTTAGGGTAATTATTGCAAGACTAAATGCGGAAGCTGCAAACATTTTTCTAATAAATGAGCAAAAGAAAAAATTTGAGTGTATTGCTTCACTTCATCAAGATTATTTAGATGAATATGAATTAGATTTAAAAGACGGTGTTATGGGTAAAGCTGTTCAGCAAAGAAAATGTATTCGTGTTGGTAATGTAAGAAAAGATGTTCGAGAGATAGCTGAATTTTATTTTGATTTAGATAATAAAACAAATTTTACAACATATTCAGTATTATGCTCACCATTGATTGCTGCAAATGAATGTATTGGTGTAATACATTGCTTAAATAAAAAAACTGAAGATAAATTATTTATAGAAGATGACAGAAAACTTTTAGAAACACTTTCAGCACCAGCTGCTCTAGCAATTAGAAATGCAAAGATGGCAAAAGAAATGGTTGAAAAAAATAAAATACAAAAAGAAGTAGAAATCGTTGGAGAAATTCAAAGATCATTATTGTCAAAGAATAAAGATAAAGAATTTCCTATTTCTGGAATAAATATTCCTGCTAAAGTTGTTTCAGGTGACTTTTATAATTTTTCCGATTTAGGAGACGGTAAATATGGATTTGGTGTAGCAGATGTATCTGGAAAAGGTATCAAATCATCTTTACTGATGTCAAAAGCATCAAGTCTTTATAGATGTTTAAGTAAAACTAATTTTTCTGCTTCTGATTTATTGTTTCAACTAAATAATGAAATATGTGAAACTATATCAAGAGGTATGTTTGTCACTATGTTAATTGGAATTTACGACTCAAATAAAAAAGAGTTGCTTCTTTCAAGTGCAGGTCATGAACCACCATTAATATTATCAGCTGATGGAACTTTTAGTAATTTTTCAGAAGCTGGACCACCATTAGGTATAATGCCAAAAACAAAATATCCAGAAAATACTATTCCTTTCGAAAATAGCTCAATGTATATTTTTACAGACGGAATCACTGAAATAAAAAATCCAAGTGGAGAAATGTTAGGATCAGAAGGTTTTGAAAATTATATTAAGAAATATCAATCAACTGCGATAAACGATAGGCTTAAAACAATGATCGATGATATTCTTGGCGCAGGTCATATACAAAAAGATGATTTAACTATTGTTGCTATAGATGGAAAATAGCTAATAAACTGATATTTGTTCCTGGTTATATATTTTACAACTCATAACAATACTTAATCCCAACATAATAGATAATAATGATGATCCACCATAAGACATTATAGGTAATGGTGCACCAACAATTGGTAGCATTCCTAGAACCATTGCTATGTTAACAAACACATATAAGAAAATTGCTGTAGCAAAACCAAAACAGTATAATTTTGCAAAGAAGCTTCTAGATACTAGGCCAACGTTTATTATTCTATAAATTAATAATACGTATAAAAATAAAAGTATAATTGACCCAAGAAACCCGAACTCCTCTGAAAAAAGTGTAAATATAAAGTCGGTATGTTTTTCAGGTAAAAATTCTAGATAGCTTTGAGTTCCTTTTAGATATCCTTTTCCAAAAAAACCTCCAGATCCAATAGCTATTTTAGATTGAATTATTTGATATCCAGCTCCCAAAGGATCTCTATCTGGATTAAAGAAGGTTAGAATTCTTGACTTTTGATAAGGTTTTAAAATGGATATGGCAAAAGGCAGTGAGACTAACAATAACAATCCCGAGTAAACAAAATATTTAATATTAAGACCTGCCAACCAAATTATAGCGATACCACTGCCTGCTATTAAAATAGAAGTTCCTAAATCAGGTTGTTGAATAACAAGATAACATGGAATGATTAAGAGAAAAATTGGTTGAATTAAAAATTTATAGCTTTGAATATCTGAACTTTGAATTCTATGATAATATCTAGCAAAACATATTATTACTGCAATCTTCATTAGTTCTGAAGGCTGTAAATTTAGAAAGTATAAGTTTATCCATCTTGTTGCCCCAGATGCTGAAATTCCAAAAAATAAAACTGTTATTAATAAAATTAATCCAACAATATAAAATAAGTAAGCATTTTTATACCAGGTAGAAACCCTCACAAAAGACAAAACAAAAAATAAACTAAAAAATACGGATAATCTTATTATGTGATTTTTAGTATAAAAAGAGAATTTTCCTCCCTCTGTTGAGTAAATTGCAAATACACTAATTGATCCAATAGCAATAATTAACAATATTAATAAATAATCAATAGATCTTAATTTATCTAAAAAACTGTAATTACTAGCTTGTATTCTCTCTCTTAACATTATGCTAAACTAGTGTTTCCATTATTGAATTGTTCTCGTAATTTATGTCTATCAATAATTCTTTTAATCAATTTACTTGCAAGTGGTGCAGCTACTTTACTACCAGAGCCTCCATGTTCGATAATAACACTTATCGCATACCGTGGGTTCTTGTATGGTGCAAAAGCAACGTATAGGGCATGATCTCTTTTTTTATATTCAATTTGTTCAGTATCTAGGTCTAGTTCTCGATCAAGATCAGTAATTCTTCTTACCTGTGATGTCCCTGTTTTTCCTGCAAATTGATACTTGGGATCATCGTAACGAGATCTATATGAAGTTCCATACTGTTCATTTGTAGAACCAAACATTGCATCTAATACAAAGTTAATATTAGACTTTTTGTGGTACATTCTTTGATAATATTCAACATTTATGTCATCTAAGTAATTTCTTTCATGCAAAGGAAAATTAGATTGATCCAATTTAATTTTATTTATTACACCCTTATAATTTATAAAGTCATCTTTTATGATATGAGGTTTTATTTTATATCCTCCGTTTGCAATTTGTGCCGTCATTAGACAAAGCTGAAGTGGAGTTGTCTGAATGTAGCCTTGTCCTATTCCATTGATTACAGTTTCCCCTAAATACCAGCTTTGCTCTAATGCACGTCTTTTCCATTTTGTATCTGGAACCAAACCATTTTTTTCATCGTTATAGAGATCTCCAAGTACGTTAGATCCAAGTCCATATCTTTTTGCAATTATTGATAATTTATCAACACCAAGTAATCTTGCCATTTCATAAAAGTATATGTCACAAGATTGTTTAATTGCATTTCTCAATTTCATGTACCCATGTCCTTCTTTTTTCCAACAATGATATTTTACACCGTATAATTCATAAGGATGCTTATGACCTTTGCATCTTATTGTTTTATTAGGATCTAATATTCCATACTCTAAAGCTGCAAGGGCAACTAATGGTTTAAAAGTTGATCCGGGAGAATATAGTCCTGCAATGGACTTATTTATTAAAGGTTTTAAAGGATTATTTCTGATTTCTTGCCAATCTTTCTGATTAATTCCGTGAGTAAATTTGTTTGGATCATAAGTGGGTGATGATGCCATTGCAACTACTTCACCTGTATAAATATCCATTGCACATATTGAACCTGCTTTTGCTTTAAGTAGCTCTTGGGCATATTTTTGTATTTCAATATCTATAGTTAAGTTTACTTTGTTACCTTGCCTTTCCTTAATATAATCTATTTGGCTTATTCTTTTTCCGGATGCATTAACTTCGTATCTTTTAATACCATAGTTACCTATTAACATTTTCTCTTGTGAATTTTCTATTCCATATTTTCCTACTTTTAGACCTGGAACAAAATTTTCTTTTATCTCAGGTTTTTCAAGATCTTTTGGACTAGCGTCACCAACATAACCAACTATATGCACTAAGTCATTTGCATAAGGATAAAACCTAGATGTCGATAATACAGGTTTTGCACCTTCTAATTCATGTAAATATAAATTAATTTTTGAGAATTGTTCCCAAGTTAAATTATCCGAAACTACTAATGTATCCCAAGGTTTTAATCTTTCCTTTTTTTTATATAATTTTTTAATTTGAAACTGATCTAATTCTATTAAATTTTTGATTTTAAATATTGTTACATCAAAATCATTAATTTCATCTAATATTAGGTGTAGCTGAAAAACTCTATCGTTACTTGCTAGTTCTTTATTAAAGTTATCTACAATTATTCCTCTTTGTGGTGGAGTTTTCCATTCACGTATCCTATTTTTATCAGATAAAATTTTATATTTTTCTCTATCAGAAATTTGTAAATTATATAATCTTGATGAAATACCAGCAAAAAGTAATATTTTCGCGGCTGCTAATATGAACATCCTTCTTGTTATTACTCTACCCTTCTCTATGTTTCTTCCTCTATTCAACATTTTTTTGTTTTAAACCTAGTAAATAAATTTGATTAAATAATTTTGCCACTGCTGGATAAATTAAAAATGAAAAAAAGGCTGTTGACATTAAAGCCCCATAACTAATACTTCTATCAAAGAAAATTGCCAATACTGTAAAATGAATTGAGCTAACAATTAATATTGCAATAAAGAAAAGTACCCAATCATAAATTAAATTGGGAACCAAAGTTCTAGTTCTAAAAAAAGATGCAATAACACAAAGTAAGAGATAATTAATTGATGAAATACCAATTGGTAAGTTTTGTACGACATCATTAATTATACCTGCAAAAAAAATTAGACCATAACCAAGCATTTCAGGTTTCCTTAAAACCCAATAAAAAACAATCAAATGAATTAAATTAAAAGATATATTAAATTTGAAAATTTGGAACGAAAGTGAGTATCCTGTCAAAGCAAAGAAAAATAATAAAATTATTGGAAAACCATTTAATAGAAATTGATAAAATTTTATATTTCCTCTAGCCATATTACTTATTCACCTGCACATAATTTAATTGATTTAAATTACTGTAAAACTTCACATACTTTTTATTATCTTGAATTATTATTTTTCCAACAGGTATTGATGCTGGAATTGTGCCATCTGAACCAGAGGTATATACAATTTCATTCTCTTTTATGTCATTATCTGTAGGTAGATACTCTAGTTCGGCATAATCATCATTTCCATTTCCTGAGAGTATTGCATTAATGCCACTTGGCTCAATAATTATTGGAATTTTGCTATTAAGATCATTAGCCAGTAATACTCTTGAGCTTAAAAAGTTAACATTTACGACTTTTCCAATGTAATATAACCGATCTTTAACAGCTGAACCCAATTTAACTCCATTTTTTTGACCTTTGTTAATTATTAAAGACTTCAAATAAGGACTTTGCTTATCCAATAAAATCTTTGTTAACATATATTCTTTTGAAAATAGATCTCTTTCCTCTATTAAATTTTTTAAGAGAGCATTCTCTGATTTATAAAAATCAACTTCTTTTCTAAGTGAGTCAAGATCAAGATCCTTATCTCTTAAAACTGAAAACTCTTCATACATACTCATATGATCTTGGAAGAGGTAATATTTGTTTTTTACATATTTAAATGGGCTTGATACAACATATGACCCTCTAAATATGATATCTTTTGTAATTGACCTAAATTGATTAACTGGACCAGTTTTAAAATACTCTAACGATAAAACTAAAATAGATATAATTAATAGAGTAAATAAAGAAAACTTTTGTCTATTTCCTTTTTTTAAAAATGCTGAACGAATAGCAATAATAAAATCATCTCTACTCGTTTCTGTTGACATAATATTTAATACTCAGATAGTACAGTAGAAAATATTTCTTGATCGTCTAACGCCTTTCCTGTTCCTATTGCAACACATGACAGTGGATCATCAGCAATATTTACTGGCAACCCTGTTTCTTTGGAGAATCTTTTATCAATATTTTTTAAAAGTGATCCTCCTCCTGTCATTGTTAAACCCATATCAACCAAATCAGCTGATAATTCCGGGGGTGTATTTTCTAGTGCTTTTTTTATTCCAGATACAATTTCTTTAAGTATCGGGTTTAAAGCTTCTGAAGTATCTTGTTCTGAGATGTTTACCTCTTTAGGGGTTCCTGATCTTAAATCTCTACCTTTGACTGCATAAGTATTATTATTTGTTGGAATTGCTGTTCCTATGTCTTTTTTAATTTTTTCTGCAGTACTATCCCCTATCATCAAGTTGTATTCTTCTCTCATATAATCTTTTAACGCATTATCCATAGCATCTCCTGCAACTCTTAAAGATTCTGAATAGACAACACCACCTAACGACATGATAGCAATTTCTGTTGTTCCACCACCAATATCTACAACCATTGATCCTGTTGCTTCTTGGATTGGTAAGCCAGCTCCAATTGCTGCTGCGATTGGCTCTTCAATTAGCTGAACTCTTCTAGCTCCAGCCGCTAATGCACTGTCCTGAATGGCTTTTCTTTCAACTGGTGTTGATCCTGTTGGTACACAAATTAAAATTCTTGGGTTCGCAATTGTTTTTTTATGAACTTTTTTTATGAAATGCTTAATCATTTCCTCTGTAACAATAAAGTCCGCAATAACACCATCTCTCAAAGGTCTTATAGCTTGTATATTACCCGGCGTTCTTCCTAACATCGTTTTAGCTTCATCTCCTACCGCTAAAACTGATTTTTTTCCTTTGTTATCAACAACTGCTACAACAGATGGTTCATTTAGAACTACACCTTTGCTTTTTAAAACAACTAGTGTATTCGCTGTTCCGAGATCAATCGCCATATCCTGACTCCAAAACTTTCTTAAATTGGCAAACATTGACATTTAATTATATTCCTTTCACTTTTTGATGTTTAATATTTTGAGATGGCGCTTTTTTCTCACGTTTTATAAGCATTTTATTCAATGCATTTAAATATGCGTTTGCTGATGCAACTAAAGTATCTGTGTCAGCTGATTGACCTACAGTAGTCCTATCATTTTCTTCTATTTTTACACTAACAGTCGCTTGAGCATCTGTACCTTCTGTTACTGCATGTACTTGATAAAGAGATAATTTAACGTCGTGAGGAAATAGTTTTTTTATACATTTAAATATTGCATCAACCGGTCCATCTCCTGTCTCAGTTGTATTCTTAATATCACCATAGACATCCAATTTCATTTCAGCTTTTTGTGGTTCTCCTGTGCCAGCAAATACTTTTAAAGATTTTAAATTAATCGCATTTATTTTATTATCTACAATTAAACTATCATCAACTAACGCTACTATATCTTCATCATATATATGTTTCTTTTTGTCAGCTAAAACTTTAAATTTACCAAATGCAGCTTGTATAATATCATCTGTAAGATCTGAATAGCCCAAATCAGATAATTTATCTTTAAAAGCATGTCTTCCTGAATGTTTACCCATAACAAGTGAAGTTTTCTTAACACCTACACTCTCTGGGGTCATAATCTCATAAGTTTCTCTATTCTTTAACATTCCGTCTTGATGAATGCCTGACTCATGAGCAAAAGCGTTTTTTCCAACTATTGCTTTATTAAACTGAACTGGAAATCCAGTTGCATTTGAAACAATTTTTGAAGCTTTACTTATTAATTCAGTTTTTATCCCAGTATTATATGGCATTAAATCATTTCTTGTTTTAATAGCCATAACTACTTCTTCTAATGCAGCATTTCCTGCTCTTTCACCTATTCCATTGATTGTACATTCTATTTGTCTCACACCCTCTGAAACTCCAGCCAATGCATTTGCTACTGCTAAGCCAAGATCATTGTGGCAGTGTGCAGATAATACTGCTTTATCAATATTTGGAACATTATTTTTTAAATGTTTGATTGTTTTTGCAAATTCTTCCGGAATAGAATATCCAACTGTATCTGGAATATTTATAGTTTTAGCTCCACATTTAATTGCAAGTTCAACTGTTTTACACATGAAATCCATATCAGTTCTTGTTCCATCCTCACAAGACCATTCAACATCATCAGTAAAATTTCTTGCGTAAGTAACACTTTCTTTAATTGCATCTAAAACTTGCTCATTTGTCATTTCAAGTTTGTGTTTCATATGTAGAGGACTTGTTGAAATGAAAGTGTGAATTCTAAATCTAGGGGAATGTTTCAGAGACTCATGACATGCATCAATATCTTTTTTTAATGCTCTTGAAAGACCGCATGGAATTGAGTTTTTCATTATTTTACTTATTTCAGAAACTGCCTCAAAGTCTCCAGGTGAGGCTATTGGAAATCCTGCCTCAACAATATCTATTCCCATTTCATCAAATACCCTAGATATCTGAATTTTCTCTTCGACACTCATTGATGCACCTGGCGATTGTTCGCCATCTCGCATAGTCGTATCAAATATGTATAATTTTTCTTTATCTGGCATTATATTTTTTTGCTTAAGCATAATACATGCTCTCGCTCAGATAGCAAAATAATTTGGAAGAATTAGCCCAATTTTGACATCAAGTTATTTCTTATCACTATCGACAAGCTTCTTCTTGGCAATCCAAGGCATCATTTCTCTTAAAGTAGCACCAACTTTTTCAACTGGATGGTCTGCTAGTTTCGCTCTTGTAGCTAAGAAATTTTTCTGACCATTTTTGCATTCGTCCATCCATTGTTTAGTAAATTTACCTGACTGGATGTCTGCTAAAACTTCTTTCATTCTTTTTTTTGTTTCTTCTTTATTTATTATTCTAGGTCCTGACTCGTATTCTCCATATTCAGCAGTATTTGATATAGAATAATTCATGTTTGCTATTCCACCTTCATAAATTAAATCTACTATAAGTTTAACTTCATGAACAGTTTCAAAATAAGCCATTTCTGGTTCGTATCCTGCTTCAACTAAAGTTTCATATCCATTTTTAATTAATTCAACAAGTCCTCCACATAAAACAGTTTGTTCGCCAAATAAATCTGTTTCTACTTCATCCTTAAAAGTTGTTTCAATTATACCTGATCTTCCACCGCCAATAGCTGAAGCATATGACATAGCTAGATCTCTAGCCTTACCGGATCCATTTTGATGAACAGCGAATAAACATGGAACTCCACCACCTTTTTCATATTCACTTCTAACTAAGTGACCTGGTCCTTTTGGTGCTACCATAAATACATCTAAGTCTTTTCTTGCTTTTATCAAATCATAATGAATATTTAATCCATGAGCAAAAGCGATGGATGTCCCTTCTTTTACACGTTGCTCAATATGATTTTTATAAATAGTTGCTTGTAATTCATCTGGAGTTAAAATCATCACAACATCAGCCCACTCTGCTGCATCTGAAAGATTCATAACTTTTAATCCTTTTGACTCTGCTTTACTAATGCTTGAGGATCCTTCTCGAAGAGCTACAACAACTTCTTTTACCCCACTATCTTTTAGGTTTAAAGCATGAGCGTGTCCTTGGCTACCATATCCAAAGATTGCGATTTTTTTATCTTTTATCAGATTTGCATCAGTATCTTTTTCATAAAACATTTTCATTTTTATTTCTCCTAATTAATTATTTAAATATGTCTGCACCCCTTGTCATAGCTACGGCTCCAGTTCTTGAAACGCTTACCAGTCCAAATTTTTTCAAATCATTTGACATTTTATCAATTTCTCTTCTTAAAGCTGTTATTTGGATAACATTCGATTTTTTTGTTTTGTCCAATAATACAGGATTGTATTTTTTACAAGCTTTCAAAGCGCTCTCTAACTTATTATTGGGACCAACAATTTTAAATAGTGCCATCTCTTTAAAGATGACTGCTTTATCTTCTCTTTTAAAATCTGCTACTTTATGAACAGGCACTAGCTTTTTCAATTGAAGTTTAATTTGATTAACAACCTGTGGTGTTCCAGTAGTAACAATGGTTATTCTAGATATTTTTAATTTTTCATCAACTTGGGCAACTGCTAATGATTCGATATTATAACCTCTGCCAGAAAAAAGACCAACGACCCTAGCTAAAACACCAGCTTCATTATCAACCCAAACTACTATTATATGAGTATCAAATCTTTCTTTTTTACTTGAAAGAGTATAAGCTGATTTAGAATTAGACATTAGACTAAGGACTTGCCTTTACCTGTAATTTTATTACTTTCTTGATCTTTGGGTCCTAAAATCATCTGATTATGGGGCTTTCCAGATGGTATCATTGGAAAACAATTTTCAACTTTATCTACCATGCAATCAAATATTACAGGCCTATTCGTATTTAACATTTCTATAATTTTATCATCTAGCTCTTCTGGTGTTTTTGCTCTTATACCAACACAATTATATGCTTCTGCTAATTTCACAAAATCTGGAAGGGCGGCAGTATAACTTTCAGAATAATTTTTATCATGTAAAAGTTCTTGCCATTGTCTAACCATCCCCATGTATTCATTGTTTAATATAAATATTTTAATTGGAAGATTATATTGCACAGCTGTTGACATTTCTTGAAGTGTCATTAATACTGAAGCTTCTCCAGCAATATCAATAACTAATTTTTTTGGATGTGCAACTTGTACACCAACTGCAGCGGGTAGACCGTATCCCATTGTGCCTAAACCACCAGATGTCATCCAACGATTTGGTTTATTAAATTTATAGTGTTGTGCTGCCCACATCTGATGTTGTCCAACCTCAGTTGTAATATAAGAATCTTTATCTTTTGTTAATTCGTACAATCTTTCAATTGCATATTGTGGTTTTATTGTTTCCTCGCTTCCAATATAATCTAAAGATCTAACTGATCTCCATTTTTGGATTTTTTCCCACCATTTAGAAGTTTTTTGTTTATTTGATTTTAAAAATTTTGATTTTTTTTGTTTTAGACTTTTTAAAGTAGACGAAATTACATTTTTTACATCTCCAACTATTGCTAAATCTACTTTAACATTTTTATTAATAGATGATGGATCTATATCTATATGAACCTTCTTTGACTTTGGTGAAAATTCATCTATTTTTCCTGTTATTCTATCATCAAATCTTGCCCCTATATTAATCATTAAATCACAGTCATGCATTGCATTATTTGCTTCATAAGTCCCATGCATACCTAACATTCCTAAAAACTGACTATCATCACCTGGGAAAGAACCCAATCCCTGCAAAGTTGATGTAATTGGAAAACCTGTTGCATAAACAAGTTCTCTTAAAAGTTCACTTGCTCTAGGTCCAGAATTAATAACTCCACCGCCAGTATAAAAAATAGGCTTTGATGATTTGCTCATTAAATTAATCAATTCATCAATACTTCTTTGACTAAAATGATTATGAGATTTACCATTTATTTTTTTTCCTTTTTTTGGTTTTTTGTATTTTGCTTTTTGAAATTGTATGTCTTTTGGTATATCTACTAAAACCGGTCCTGGTCTACCCGTTGTTGCTACTTCAAAAGCTTTATGTATTGTTTCTGCTAAATCATTTACATCTTTAACTAGCCAGTTATGTTTTGTACAAGGTCTAGTTATTCCAGTTGTATCACATTCTTGAAAAGCATCAGTGCCAATTAAATGAGTTGGTACCTGTCCTGAGATGCAAACTAGTGGAATCGAATCCATGTATGCGTCGGTTAAAGCCGTAACAACGTTTGTTGCGCCTGGTCCTGAAGTTACTAAAATAACTCCTGGTTTGCCTGATGATCTAGCATATCCCTCGGCTGCATGACCCGCGCCTTGCTCATGTCTCACTAAAACATGCTTGATTGATTTAAAATTTTGTAACTCGTCATAAATCGGAAGGACAGCACCACCTGGATAACCAAAAATATGTTCAACATTTTGATCTTCCATACACTTAAATACTATTTCAGCTCCGGAATATAATTTTGACATCCAGACAATCTAGCTGAAGTTGTGCTAAAAGGTCAAGCTAACTATGCCGATTTATCAAATTTTTTTAAAAATGATTTTAATCTATTAAATTTTATTTTTTGCCAATCAGTCATTTGTCCCCTTGCCCATGTAGACTGCCTCTTGGCATATTGCCTTGTTTTTATTGATATTTTTTCTTTTAATACATTAAGATCTAATCTTTTATCCAAAAATTCTTTTATCTCATGTAAACCTATAACTTTTTGAGAGGATAAATCTTTCCTAATTCTTAATTTATAAAACTTTTTTACCTCATTTATTGCTCCATCTCTCAACATTTCATTTGCTCTTAGAGAAATTTTTTCTAACAACTTTTCTCTGGGATAATCAACATATAACTTAATAAAGCTATCATGGGTAAAATCAGAGTATGTTTCACTATACCAATCGAACAAAGATTTATTTGTAAATTTTTTTACTTCATATGCTCTTATAGATCTCTGAGTGTCATTTTTATCAATTTTATTTTTACAAAGAGGGTCAAGTTTAGTAAGTTCAGAATAAAATTTATTTTGACCTATTTTCGATTGTTTTTTTCTTACTCTGTTTCTAATATTTAAAGGAATTTTAGGAATTTTGACTATACCTTCAGTTAGTGCCTTAAAATACAAACCAGTGCCACCAACAAGAATTGGAATTTTATTTTTTTTTTTTATATTTTTAATTTTTGATTTAGCATCTCTTAACCAATTGCCAGTTGAATAAATATCTTTAACACTTTTAAATCCATATAAATGATGTTTTACAATTTTTATATCTTTTAGCTTTGGTCTTGCTGTAAGAATTTTAAGCTCTTTATAAATCTGCATACTATCAGCATTAATTACTTCACCGTTAATTTTTTTTGCAAGCTGAATAGCAAATTTTGATTTTCCAGATGCTGTTGGTCCTGAAATAAGAATTATTTTGGACTTTAGATCCATTAATTTAATTTAACACCAATGTATCTTCTTTGATTATTATTATTATAAATTGCAATAAGAAGACTCTTATCAGCTCCTCTTAAAGCTAGTTTAACAATATTATCAAGATCTCCAATAGTATTGATTTTTTTCTTTTGTGCCTCAACAATGATATTGTTTACTTGAAGATAATTAATTGGGCTATCTCTATCAATTTCAGTAATAACCAACCCTGTAGTATTTTTTGGCAAATTTCTGTCTTTAATATCATCTTTAGTCAACAGTCTCACCTTTATCTTCAAACCCTCTATAGTATCCTCTTTAGGTTTTTCTGTTACTAAACCTTGAGATTTAAAGTCTTCAGATGTTTCTAGTCTTCCAAGTATGATTTCTTTTGTAATCTCTCGTTTATTTCTCCATACTTTGAGTTTAACTTTTTTACCAACCTCTGTTTCTGCAACTATTCTTGGAAGTTCACTCATTTCATTAATTTTTTTACCATCAAATTCTAAAATTATATCTCCAGCTTTAATTCCTCCCTTATCTGATGGACTATTTTCAGCTACACTAGCAATAAGTGCTCCTCTTGGTTCATCTAATTTTTCAACATCTGCAATATCTTTTGTAACTGTTTGAATTCTAACACCAAGCCATCCTCTTTTAGTTTCACCAAATTCAATTAATTGTTCAATTACTTTTTGCGCACTATTAGAAGGTATTGCAAAACCAATTCCAATTGAACCTGATTGACCTAATATTGCTGTATTAATTCCAACCACATCTCCTTCCATATTAAACAATGGACCTCCTGAATTACCCTGGTTAATTGATGCATCAGTTTGAATATAGTCTTCATATCTTGAAAGACCGATACTTCTGTTTCTTGCAGAGATTATTCCTGCAGTAACCGTTCCACCTAAGCCAAATGGATTCCCAATTGCAATAACCCAATCACCTATTCTTGCGGTATCAGAGTCTCCAAACTTAACTGGTGTGAATTTTTGATCTGACTCTATTTGAAGAACTGCTAAATCCATTCCGGGATCAGCTCCAATTACTTTTGCCTTTATATTTTTTTCACCATTAACTCTAACAAAAACATCTTCTGCGCCTTGGATTACGTGGTTGTTTGTAATAACAATTCCTTTTTCATCTATAATAAAGCCAGATCCAAGCGCACTTGTCTGTCTCTTTTGAGGAGTTCCATAATCTTTAAACATGTCTTCAAAAGGAGACCCTGGAGGAAATTCAAATGGAAATGGATTTGACCTTGTGGTTATTGTTGTTGTAGTAGAGATATTTACTACTGATGGCATTAATTTTTCAGCTAGATCTGCAAAAGATGCAGGAATATTTGCTGCGTTTGTAGTATTTTGAATATTAATTGAAAATAATATTAGTAATAAGATCTTTATGAATTTCATTTTTTTAAGTACCAAATAATAAAAAAACCAATCACTGCAAATATCAATCCGCCGGTTCTTAATTGATTATCAGTGGCTTCTTTTAATTTCATAATCATATTTTTCATTTTTGATGGAAATATGGCGTAAAGAATGCCTTCAATAAAAAGGAATAGACCAAATGCGATGATCAATTCTCTCATTAAACTTACTCTACTTTTTGATTAATATTTCCGAAAAATTTAAAAAACTCACTATCTGGCGAAAGTATCATTGAAGTTTCACCACCAATTAAAGCCTTTTGGTATGCCTGCATAGCTCTATAAAATGCAAAAAATTCTGGATCTTGTCCGAAAGCATCAGCAAAGATTTTGTTTTTTTGACCATCCCCCTCACCTTTCATTATCTCTGATTTTTTTTGTGCGTCTGCAAGTATAACAGTAACTTCTTTATCAGCAGTTGAGGTAATTGTTACTGCCATCTCTGCGCCTTTTGCTCTAAATTCTTTTGCCTCTCTTTCCCTTTCAGTTTGCATTCTTCTAAAAATTGCATCACTGTTCGCTTGAGGAAGGTCCGCTCTTTTAATTCTTACATCAACAATACTAATACCAAAATTTTCTGCTTCATTATTTACGCCTTCTTGAATTAAAGACATTTGTTTTGTTCTATCTTCCGATAAAAGGGTTTGTAGTTCTTGTTGACCAAGTACATTTCTTATTCTAGAATTTATAATTGTTGCCAATCTTGATCTTGCAACTCTTTCATTACCAACGGATATATAAAATTTAAGAGGATCAATTATTTGAAATCTTGCAAATGCATCAACAATTAATCTTTTTTGATCTGAAGCAATTACTTCTTCGGGTGGAGTATCTAAATTTAATATTCTTTTATCTAAAAATACAACATTTTGTATAAATGGGATTTTGAAATTAATTCCAGGGTTTGATATAATTCTCTTAGGATCACCAAACTGCAAAACTATTGCTTGATTTACTTCTTTTACAATAAAGACTGAAAAGTATATTGTCGCTGCAATAAGAATTAGTATTGGTAATAAAAATTTTCCAGCTTTCACTTTAATTAGTTCCTGTCTTTAACTCTTGCAAAGGTAAGTATGGTACTACTCCTTCACCAGAATTTTTGTCGATTATTATTTTGTTAATATCAGCTAATACCTCTTCCATTGTCTCAAGATACATTCTTTCTTGAGTCACTTTTTTGGCTTTTGCGTACTCATTATAAATTGATAAAAATCTACTTGCTTCTCCTTCTGCTTTAGCAACAACTTCTTTTTTATAAGCTTCTGCAGCTTGGAGAATTTTTGCTGCTTCTCCTCGTGCTCTTGGAATTACATCGTTAGCATATGCCTCTGCTTCATTTTTAGATCTTTCCATATCCGCTCTAGCTGCCTGAACATCTCTAAATGCATCAATAACTTGATCTGGTGGATCCGCTTTTTGTGTTTGAACTTGTGTAATTTGAATTCCACTTGTGTATTCATCTAAAATTTTTTGAATTATTTTTTGAGTATCAGCTTCTATTACCGATCTACCTTCGGTTAAAATTGGTTGAATATCAGATCGTGCAATAACTTCTCTCATTGCTGTTTCCGCAGCTGCTTTAACTGTGCCTTCTGGATCTTGGATTTTAAATAAAAAATTACCCGCGTCTTTGATTACCCAAAATACTGAAAAATCTATGTTAACTATGTTTTCGTCACCAGTTAACATTAAACTTTCTTCTGGAACATCTGCAACTCCGCCTGAGGAAAATCCACTGTCTCTTTCTGACCTAAATCCAATATCCATTCGATTAACTTTTGTAACTTTTGGTGTCAGAACACTTTCAACTGGGAATGGAAGATGATAATTTAATCCGGGTTGTGTGGTTTTAACAAACTTCCCAAATCTTAATACAACTCCTTGTTCATCAGGTAATACTCTATAAAGTCCACTTAAAGTCCAAACAACTAAAAGAATTATAAGACCAATTATTATGGGTTTGGCTCCACCTTTTCCACCACCTAAAAATCTATTAATGATTGATTGCAGTTTACTTATTACTTCATCAATATTCGGGGGAGTAGGACCTTTCCTGAAACCACCATTTCCACTACCACCTCCTCCTGGAGGTGTTCCCCATGGACTTTGATTTTTGAAATCACTCATAATAAGACACTCTATATAGTGTCTTTATTAGTAAAAACAAGGTAATGGTAAAATATGGAGAGCAAAAAAGTAGGTTTAAGTGACACAATGAAGGCAAAAACTGAGCCTAAAACCTTTAGAAGAAACCCCATTAAGGGAACAAAATTTACAGTGGCGGTATCTAGTGCAAAAGGAGGTGTAGGAAAATCTACTTTTGCGACGAATCTTGCTTTGGCACTAAAAAAATTAGATTTAAAAGTGGGTCTTTTGGATGCAGATATTTATGGTCCATCTTTACCGAAGTTATTTAATATTAATGATAAACCAGAGAGTGATGGACAAAATTTAAAGCCCATAACAAAATACGGTATTCAATGTATGTCAATTGGATTTCTCACAGAGGAGCAAACACCTATGATTTGGAGGGGTCCAATGGTAATTTCGGCAATAAAAACTTTTACTCAAAAAGTTGATTGGCAAAATTTAGACTTGATAATAGTTGATATGCCGCCAGGAACTGGCGATACTCAATTAACATTTGCACAAGAAATAAATATGGATGGAGTAATTATTATTTCCACACCTCAAGAAATAGCTCTACAGGATGTTAAGAGAGGTATTAAAATGTTTGATAAACTTAAAGTAAATATTTTAGGTTTAGTTGATAACATGAGTTACTTTATCGGAGATGATGGAAAAAAATATTCAATTTTTGGAGAAGGTGGTGTTGAAAAAACTGCAACTGAATTCGATAAAAAATTTTTAGGAAATATTCCATTAAACCCAGAAATAGGAAAACAAGGTGATTTAGGAATTCCTATTGTAGAGCATGACGATCAACATGAAATCTCAAAGATTTATATAAAATTTGCAGAAAATATCAAAAAAGAATTTTTTGAATATAAATAGAATTTTTATTTAATTAATTATTAATTTAAATAGATATTAAATATGAAAAACAAAAAATTATTTTATGTTTTTGGTATACTGCTTTTTTTATTTATAATTGAGGTTTTTAGCTTAATTTTATTACAAGTCAGTAAAAGATTTAATACAGTTTATTTTAAGTTTAACAATTTAGAAAAGATATTTATAGAGAATTATAAAGACGATCTTATTCCTTTTTATTTTTCAAAAAATTATTCTCAAGAACTTGGTTGGGATAATAATCCAGAAAGCAATCGTTTAAATAATATTGGTGCGAGGAATGATTTAGAAAATCAAAATAAAAAAAAAAAATACGCTACATTTGGTAGTAGTTTTACCTGGGGAGATGGTGTTAATGAAAATGAGACATGGCAATATTATCTCTCTAAAGAATATGATGCTTATATCGCAAATTATGGAGTTGGAGGTTACAGTATTTTTCAAGCTTATTTGAAATTTAAAAAAAATAAAAATATTAATAATAAATTTGAAGGTGTAATATTAACAATTTTTGAATCTGAAATTGATAGGATAAAAAATCACTATTTAAATTTTTATTTTGAGAGTGGAATGAGAATAAGACCTGTTCCGAAGTTAAAAAAAAATAAGCTAATTCACGACCCTTTGCCTCTTTTCAATAAAAAAGAGAAATTTTCTACAGATTATATTAATTTTATAAAAAAAAATATGAATGAGGACCCTTGGTGGAAAAGAAGAGTAGAAATTAATTTCCCGTTTACCTATTCTTTAATTAAATTTATTACTTTAAAAACTCAAGATAAATTTGAATTTAATTTATTTTACAATGATTTTAAAAATGCTTGGTCAAATAAAAAAACAAATGAAATTTTTTTAAAAATAATTGACAATTTTGTTATTGATTCAAAAAATTCTAACTTGAAGCCAGTAATAGTTTTATTACCTAGAATTAGAAATAAATTAACATCAGGCTATAAATTTAAAGATGCTTATAAAACATTAAAAAATAAAGATTATTGTGTAATTAATTTTTCAGATTATATTGTTAAAAATAAAATTAAAAATAATCGAAATACAGTCTTAAATGATGGCCATTATTCACCTTATACATATAAATTATTATCAAAATATATGTTCAAAGAAGTAAAAAAATGTAATTTTTAATCGAGCTCAAATTGATTTCGATAATTTTTTAATAAATTTTTATTCTGGTTATCCTTTTTTAAAAAGCAATTACCTATGACAAGAGTATCCATCTCTGTTCCCATAAAACATTTAAATGCTTCAGCTGGAGTACAAACTATTGGTTCGCCTCTGATATTAAATGAGGTATTTATTAAAATTGGACAGCCTGTTTTTTTTTTAAACTCCAAAATTAAATTATAATATAGTTTATTTCTCTCAAAATTAACTGTTTGAATTCTAGCAGAATAATCAACGTGGGTTACAGCGGGAATTTCTGATCTTTTTATATTTAATTTTTCAATGCCAAATAATTTTTTTTCCTCTTCACTCATATTAAATGATTTATTTTTACTTACATTTCCTACCATTAACATATAAGGGCTCTCAATTTTTATATCAAACCAGTTTTCTAGATCATCCTCTAGTATCGAGGGTGCAAAAGGTCTAAAACTTTCTCTATATTTTACTTTGAGGTTTAAGTTTTTTTGCATTTTTTCTGATCTAGGATCACCTAAAATTGATCTTGCACCAAGAGCTCTAGGTCCAAATTCCATTCTTCCTTGAAACCATCCTACCGCGTCTCCATTTATTATACTTGATACAGTTTTATTAATTAGCTCATCTAGATTAAACGTTTCAAATTTTGCTCCTAAATCAGTCAATTTTTCCTCTATATCATTCTGTTTGTATTCTGGTCCCAATAAAGATCCCTGCATACTATCATTTTTATTTATAACTCTATTTTTTTTTAAATGTTTATACCAAAATGCTAAGCATGCACCCAATGACCCTCCCGCATCACCTGAGGCAGGCTGTATCCATATATTATCGAATATATTTTTTTTAAGAATTTTACCATTAGCAACACAATTTAGTGCAACTCCACCAGCCATGCATAAATTTTTCAATTTATATTCTTCGGATAATGATGAAGTCAATTTAATCATAATTTCCTCCGTAATCTCTTGGATAGACGCAGCAATATCCATGTGAAATTGATTTATTTTTTCATTATTGCTGTCTCTCTCTTTATTTCCAAATAATAAGTTAAATTTTTTACTTGTCATTTTAAAACCAGTTGCATAATCAAAATAAGTCTGATCTAATTTAAAAGTTCCATCTTCTTTTATATCAATTAAATAATCCTTTATTATCTTTGAATATTTGGGCTCTCCATAGGGGGCAAGTCCCATAAGTTTGTATTCACCACTATTAACCTTAAAACCTGTGTAATAAGTGAATGCTGAATATAATAAACCTAATGAGTGAGGAAAATGTAATTCTTTTACAATTTCAAGTTCATTACCTCTTCCGATTGCAACAGTTGTTGTAGCCCACTCACCCACTCCATCAGCAGTCAATATTATAGCTTCATTAAATGGTGAGGGATAGAAAGCGCTAGCCGCATGACTTAAATGATGCTCAGAAAAATATAATTTTTTTTCATCTATAAAGGAATTATTAATTTTTTTTAAATCATCTAAAATTTGTTTTTTTTGAAATAGTTTATTTTTTAGCCATAAAGGCATTGATTTTGTAAATTGCCAAAAACCTTTTGGAGCAAATGCAACATAGGTTTCAAGTAATCTCTCAAATTTAAGAAATGGTTTTTCGAAAAAAATTATGTGATCAATATTTGATAACTTAATATTACAATACTTTAGTACGAATTTGATTGAATTAGTTGGAAATGAAGAGTCGTGTTTGATTCTTGTAAATCTTTCTTCTTGAACTGCTGCAATTATTTTTCCATCTTTTATGATAGTTGCTGCGCTATCGTGATAAAAAGCTGAAATTCCTAATATAAAAGTCAAATTAAAATAATGTATAAATAAATGGAGCTACTGCCGAACCTTGGCTAAGAACGATTAAACCTCCAAATAAAACTAAAAAAAATAGAATTGGAATTAACCAATATTTTTTTCTAATTTTAATAAAATTCCAAAATTCTAATAAAAAATTCATTTAAAATTGGTTGTTCATATTATTATTTGTATTATCTTTTTTTATCCAATAACTGCGGTTATTATTTTTTTTTAATCCTAAAAGATCTTTTCCAAAGATTTTCATTAGTAGCCCAGTTGGCGTTATGACTCCAAAATATATTATTCCCATAATCAATGGAGAAATTATGTTTCCAATAAATAAACCAAAAATTGTCCAATATCTGTTTAAAGGTAACAGAATTTTAGAATTTAAAATTCCAAGAATTAAAAAAACTAAAGAAATAAATAAAGACCATATTCTTATTTCATGACCACTAATTAAAGGGAATAAGCTAATTATTAAAAAAAAAACAAAAAAAACTATTCCAAAGCTTCTATTAGAAGGTAAATTAGTTTTATTCATTTGTAGATTATTTATTTTAAATTATTTTTTCTTTTTGATCAAATGCTTCCATTAATTCATTCCACTCTCTTTTAGATAGACCTGATTTTTCTAAGGCAATATTTTCTCCCTTAATTAATTTTTTTAATATTTCTTTTCCTTTTGATGAAATTTCAGTTCCACCTATTCTATAATCTTTAAATGCTTCATAAGTGACAGGAACCCATTTTTTTAATGTATCTAACATTACGTCAGCATAAGCTCTTATTTCGTATTGTGCGTGATGATCTGCCCTCAGCCTTAAGAAATTCATTAAATTTAACAAATCTGTTTTCCAATACCATTGCGTATAAGTATTTAAGGTTAAGTTCATCCTCGCAAGTTCTCTTGCTAAACCTATTCCATTCTCATCTATTGTTGATCCATCATATCTTTCATTCAGCATAGTTTCATAATTATTATAAGTTTGTTCAGCATCATTTTTTAAAAGTTCTAAAACTTTTTTGGCTTGATCTCCCTCAAGAATTTCTCCTCTGCCTTGTCTATTACTTTGCGATTGAGCTGCTAGGTTCTCAAGCTTTGGTAAATAAAATTCTTTATCTAAAATGGAATATCTTGCAGAATATTCATTTACATTCGCAGTTCTGTGTCTAATCCACTGTCTTGCTATAAATATAGGTAACTTTACATGGTATTTAATCTCACACATCTCAAAAGGTGTACTATGCCAGTGTCTCATTAAATATTTTATTAAACCGGAGTCTGTTGAAACTTTTTTTGTTCCTTTTCCATAAGAAACTCTAGCGGACTGGACTACTGAAGTATCATCGCCCATATAGTCAACAACTCTTATAAAACCATGGTCTAATATTGGAATTGCATCATATAGTATTTTTTCAAGCTCTGGTGCTGTAACTCTTTTAGTTGTATTTTGTTGAGATTGCTGCTCTTTTATTTCTTTTTTTTGTTCGTCGGTTAACTTCATGATTAATTTATTGAATCTGTTGGAATTGGTTTTATATTATTAATGTTGGTTTTCCAACTATGACGATAAACGAATTTCGTAATAACCATCACGGACGTGGGGGCAGTACCCACCACCTCCACCATTTTCAACTTATGGGGGTGAATTAGGATCGACGGGTGACTAAAGGTTATTCTTTCGTCCGGTATTGTTCCGCCGTGAAGGGCTAATTTATAAATGCTAACGAAAGTTACGCACTTGCAGCTTAATTAATTTATTAATTAAGTTACGGGGTTTGGGGCACCTGGCAACAGAACGCCCCTATTAATCATTTATTTTTGGTGCGGTCAGAGAGACTCGAACTCTCAAGGGCTAAGCCCACACGGCCCTCAACCGTGCCTGTCTACCAGTTTCAGCATGACCGCATGTTGTGCGGCAGATTAAATGAATGACAATACTATATCAAGTTGATAAGTTTTTCTTATGGAATTTACCACTGAAATAAAAAAAGCCACTAGCTCAATCTACAATAAAGTCTCAAAAAAAATTCCAGAAATAGAATGGGCTACACATGCACCTTATATTTATAAAATTAATAATCTAAAAAAAGAGAAGAATGCAGTAATTCTTGCTCATAACTACCAAACTCCAGAAATATATCATGGTATTTCAGATTTTTCAGCCGACTCCCTGGCCCTAGCTATTGAGGCTGCAAAAACAAAAGCAGATATAATAGTTATGTGCGGAGTTCATTTTATGGCAGAAACAGCAAAGTTAATGAGTCCTGAAAAAAAAGTTTTACTTCCTGACATGAAAGCTGGCTGTTCATTATCTTCATCTATTACTGGTGATGATGTTAGAAATTTAAAAAAACAATATCCTGGAGTTCCTGTGGTCTCTTATGTAAATACATCAGCTGATGTAAAAGCAGAAACTGATGTTTGTTGCACTTCAGCAAATGCAGTAAAAATTGTAGAGTCATTAGGAGCAAAAAAAGTAATATTTTTACCTGATGATTTTTTGGCTAAATATGTTGCGTCACAAACGAATGTAGAAATTATTTCTTGGAAAGGAACGTGTGAAGTTCATGAACAATTTAATGATAAAGAAATTAATGATATTAGAAAAGCAAATCCAGGGATAAAAATAATAGCACATCCTGAATGTCCACCCGATGTAATACAAGCATCTGATTTTGCTGGTTCTACAAGTGGGATGATTAAGTATGTAAGAGATAATCAACCAGAAAAAGTTATGATGGTAACAGAATGCTCGATGAGTGATAATGTCCAAATTGATAATCCAAATGTTGAATTTATTAGACCATGTAATCTTTGTCCTCATATGAAAAGAATAACATTACCTAAAATATTAGATTGTTTAGAAAATGAAACTAACGAATTAATAATGGACAATGAGACAATTCAAAAAGCAAGAAAATCTGTAGAAAGAATGGCAGAAATAGGCAGATAAAATCTGTGTCTAAAATTCAATTAAGTAAAAATTTTATAAAATCTTCATGCAAACTTGCTTTGAATGAGGACTTATATCCATCAGGTGATATTACTTCAGAACTAATTAATAAAAATATTAAAAAGAAAGTTAGAATGATATGTAACCAAAATGGAATATTAGGTGGGATAGAATTTGCTAAAGAAACTTTTAAATTGGTTGATAATAAAATTAATTTCAAAAATAAAAAAAAAGATGGATCTCGAATTAAAAAAGGTGAAGTGGTTGCGACTATTGATGGTGACCTAAAAAATATTCTAACTGGTGAAAGAGTAGCATTAAACTTTGTTTCTCATATTTCTGGAATAGCAACGAAAACAAACATGTTTGTAAAAAAGGTTGGAAAAAAAACTAAAATATGCTGTACAAGAAAAACGATCCCAAATCTTAGAGTTATCCAAAAATATGCTGTTAAATTAGGTGGTGGAACAAACCACAGATTTAATTTAAGTGATGAATACTTGATAAAAGATAATCATATAAGTTCTGAAAAAAATTTTGAAAATTTAATTCAAAGAGCCATCAAAAAGAAGAGGGGGAAAAAAATTACAGTAGAGGTTGATAATTTATCTCAGTTAAAGAGAATATTAGGTATGAAATTTGATAGAATTTTGTTCGATAATATGAGCTCTAATACTTTAAAAAAAGCAGTCAAAATGTCTAAGAAATTTTATGAGACAGAAGCATCAGGAGGGATTAATGTAAATAATATTAAAAATGTTTCCTCAACTGGTGTAGATAGAATTTCCGTAGGATCTTTAACTCACTCATTGAATGCATTAGACTTGAAATTGGAAATCTAGAATTTAATTTAATTTCTTTAATTGAGCTTGAGCTGCCGCAAGTCTTGCTACAGGTACTCTATAAGGTGAACAGGATACATAATCTAAACCAGCACGTGCACAAAAGTCGATACTTTTAGGATCACCTCCGTGTTCACCACATATACCGAGTTTAATTTTTTTGTTAATTTTTCTACCTTTTTTTGTTGCCATTTCTATTAAATCTCCAACGCCGTCGTCTATAGAAACAAATGGATCAATATCGAAAATTTTATTATCAATATAATCATTTAAAAACTTACCACTATCATCTCTGCTTATTCCAAAAGTTGTTTGTGTTAAATCATTTGTTCCAAAACTAAAGAATTCTGCATGTCTAGATATATTATCTGCTTTGATTGCTGCTCTTGGGAGTTCAATCATTGTTCCCACTAAAAAATTTAGTTTTATTTTAGTTTTATTTTCAACTTCTTTTGCAACTCTAATTACTAAATCTTTCATTATTTTTATTTCTGCTTCAGTTGATACCAAAGGTATCATGATCTCTGGAATAATAGATTTTATCTTGAGTTTTTTACATTCAACTAACGCATCAAAAATCGCAGTGCACTGCATCTCATATATCTCTGGAAATGATATACCTAATCTACAACCTCTATGACCGAGCATTGGATTTTGTTCATGAAGCTCTGTTATTCTACCCTCTAATACAGAACTTTTGATATTTAAAGCATTTGCTACATCGCTAATTTCTTTTTGATTTTTTGGCAAAAATTCATGAAGTGGCGGATCCAATAATCTAACTGTTACAGGAAGGCCATTCATAATTTTAAAAATATCAATAAAATCTTTTTTTTGAAAAGGAAGAAGTTTTTTTAATGCAATAGCTCTATCTTCTTTAGATTTTGATAGTATCATTTCTCTAACTGATAAAATTCTCTCTTCATCAAAAAACATATGTTCTGTTCTGCATAGACCTATTCCTTCTGCTCCAAATTCTCTAGCAGTTTTGCTATCAAGGGGTGTTTCAGAATTAGTTCTAATTTTTAGTTTTCTAAATTTATCAGCCCAGCTCATAAGTCTAGAAAAATCTCCTGAAATTTCGGGTTTAACAGTTTTAACTTCTCCTTTAATAATTCTACCAGTTGATCCATCAATAGTAATTAAATCACCCTCTTTAATTTTATTATTTTTTGTTTTAAAAATTTTATTTTGGTAATCTATTTCTATTTCGCTTGAGCCGGATACACAAGGTCTACCCATTCCTCTTGCAACTACTGCAGCATGACTAGTCATTCCTCCTCTTGCAGTAAGAATTCCTTTAGCTGCATGCATTCCATTGATATCTTCGGGTGATGTTTCTACTCTTACTAGAATTGTATTTTGCATCATTCCATTTAATCTTTCAGCTTCATCAGAAGTAAATACTACTTTTCCACTAGCTGCTCCTGGTGAAGCTGGAAGGCCTTTGGCAATTACTTCTAAATTTGCTGTTTCATCTAAAGTTGGATGAAGCAAAGTATCTAATGAATTTGGTTGCACTCTAAGCACTGCCTCTTTTTTTGTTATAAGTTTTTCTCTTTCCATATCGACAGCGATTTTTACTGATGATTTTGCAGTTCTTTTTCCTGATCTGGTTTGCAACATCCACAACTTATTATTTTCGACTGTGAACTCTACATCCTGCATATCTTTATAATGTTTCTCTAGTTTTATAAGAATATTTTTTAGATTTTTGTAAACTCTAGGCATAGACTCTTCCATTGAAAGAAGTGTCTCTTTTGCTTCTTTTCTAGCTTTCTTAGTTATATGTTGGGGCGTCCTTGTTCCTGCAACAACATCTTCTCCTTGAGCATTTAATAAATATTCACCATAGATTTCATTGACCCCATTGGATGGATTACGTGTAAATACAACACCTGTCGCACAATCATCACCCATATTACCAAAAACCATGGACTGAACATTTACTGCAGTTCCCCACTCTGATGGAATATGATTTAATTTTCTATAAACTTTTGCCCTGTTACTCTCCCATGACAAAAAGACTGCGCTAATTGCGCCTAGTAATTGTTCATTAATATTTTGAGGAAAATCTTTTTTGGTTTTTTCTTTTACAATATTTTTAAAGTCTTTAATCAATCCATCCCAGTCATCTTCATCCAGATCAGTGTCTAACAAAACCCCTTTTGTAAGTTTATAATTTTCAATTAGTTCTTCAAAATTATAACTTTCAACACCCATAACGACATTTGCATACATTTGTATAAATCTTCTATAACTATCTTTTGCAAATCTTATATTTGATGTTTTATTTGCTAAAGCAGTCACAGTTTCATCATTTAGTCCAAGATTTAAAATTGTATCCATCATACCTGGCATGGAAACCCTTGCGCCAGATCTTACCGATAACAATAAAGGATTTTTCAAATCTCCAAATTTTTTACCAGAATCTTTTTCAATATTTTTTAATTCTTTAATTATTTGATTTATGATTTTAGGCTTTAATTTCTTTTTATTTTTATAAAATAAATCACAAACTCCAGTAGAAATTGTAAATCCTGGTGGGACAGGCAACCCCATCCTTCCCATTTCTGATAAATTTGCACCTTTGCCTCCTAAAATATTTTTTGGGTTTTTTATTTTTTTTGTATCCTTAGATTTAAAATTAAATACTAATTTTGTCATTTATGCTTCTATTTTAGAAAAGTTAAAATAATTATCAAAGCTTTTACACAACATTTTTAAAAGTTCTAGTCTGTTTTTCCTAATTATCTCTTCTTGATCATTTACTATAACATTATCAAAAAACTCATTAACCTCTATTTTAGCGCTTGAGAGAATTTTAAGACTTTCATCATAATCTTCGTCTCTACCTGTACTTGAAAAATACTTTGTTATAGTATGTATTTTTTTATAAAGATTCTTTTCGTAATTATTTCTAAAGAGACCTGGATCGGCAGAACCTACTATATCTAATTTTGATTTGCTTTCACTATTTAAAATGTTTGCAGATCTTTTATAAATTGCGATAACATCAAGACCAAAATCTTTTTTAATATTTTTATTCAAATTTAATGATTTATTAAAAATTTTTAGTAAATCGTCTATTCCATATGAATTAGTAGAACATTCAATAATATCCGATCTAATATTTTTTTCTTTCAAATAATTTTTTAATCTATCTAAAATAAAATTTCCTAATTCATCATTAATCAATTTTGAATCAAAAGAGTAATTTTGATCTCTATATAGATTTATTGAATAACTTATTAAATCTCTTAATTTTATTTTTTTTTGATTTTCAATTATTAACCTCAATAAACTAATAGTCATTCGTCTTAAAGCATAAGGATCTTTTGAGCTAGTTGGTTTGAGGTTAATTCCAAAAAATCCAACCAAAGAGTCGATTTTGTCACTTAATGATAATGCTATACTGTATGGTTTTTTTGGTACTTTACTATCAATACCACTTGGTAAGTAATGCTCTGAAACAGCCAGGCTTATTTCTTCATCAAAACCTTGCTCTCTGGCAAAGTATCCTCCCATCACACCTTGTAATTCTGGAAATTCTGCAACTAAATCTGACATCAAATCTACTTTGCAGATTGAAGAGGCGATTTCTATCTTTTCTTTACTTATTAAAAGTTCATCAGATATTATTCCGCTAAGTTTTCTTACTCTTTGTATTTTATCAAAATAACTTCCTAATCCTTTAAAAAAACTAATTTGCTTTAATTTAGACACCTGCTTAACTAAATTTTGAGACTTATTTCTATTCCAAAAAAATTCTGCATCTGCTAATCTTGCTTCTACAACATTTTGATTTCCTAATTTTACTAATCCTTTTTTGTCCATGCAATCTGCCACAACTATAAAATTATTTGTTATTTTGTTTTTATTATCAAATGTTGGAAAATATTTTTGGTGATGTTGCATTGTAATAATAAGTATTTCTTGGGGAATTTCTAAAAATTTCTTATTAAAATCACATACTAAAATTTTTGGTTTTTCAACAATATTTGTTATTTCATCTAAAAGTTTTTCATAAAAGTTTACTTGAATTTTTTTTTGATCAGTTACCTTATTTATTTCTTTAATTATAAATTCCTTTCTTTTATTTTGATCAATTATTATTCCTTTTTGTTTAAAAAATTTTATATAAGACTTAAAATCATTAAAACCTTTTACTTCATCTTCTAGATCTTTATCTATAAAAGTTTTATTTGAACTCTGTAAATGATTTAAATTAAATTCAATTATTTTTTTATCAAATAGAGATAATATTGATTTCAATGGTCTTCCCCAATATAAATTATGATTGCCCCATTTCATTGATTTTTTCCATGTAATTTTTAAAAGCAAACTTGCAATATTATCTTTTAATAAATCATACGTTTTAATTTTTTGTGATGGTTTATTGTAAAAATAAAATATGCCTTTTTCATTGCTTTTTTTGAAAACCTTTTCTTTGCTTATTTTATTGGATTTTAAAAATCCTTCTAAAGCCTTTTCTGGAGCATTTATATTAGGTCCTCTAATTTCCTCTGCTTTTTTTATTACTTCTTTTGATATCTTATTTATATAAACAATGAGCCTATTTGGAGTTGAATGGACATTTATTTTACCTTTAATTATAATTTCATTGTCATCAAAAAATTTTTTAAAAATTTGTGATAAATCATTTCTTGCATTGATTTGTAATCTGGAAGGTATTTCTTCACTAAATAATTCAAGAAAAAATTCAGACATTTTAATTTTGTGTTTCTACCCAGATTTTTCCAATTTCTCTTGTCAGATCTCTGATCCTTGCAATATATTCTGCTCTTTGAGCAACACTTATAACTCCTCTCGCATCTAAAATATTAAACACATGACTTGACTTTAAACATTGATCATATGCTGGAAGAGAAATTTTCTTTTCAATTAAAGATTTTGCTTCTCCTTCAAGCATTTCAAAAATTTTAAATAAGTTATCAGTATTTGCATACTCAAAATTATAGGCTGAAAATTCTTTTTCAGCTTGATGAAAAACATCTTTGTATATAACTCCTTCATTATTCCAAATTAAATCAAAAACATTTTTTTTATTTTGAATGAACATACATAATCTTTCTAATCCATAAGTAATTTCAACAGATATTGGATTGCATTCCATCCCTGCCATTTGTTGAAAATAAGTAAATTGAGTAACTTCCATACCATCACACCATACTTCCCATCCAAGACCAGCAGCACCTAAAGTCGGACTTTCCCAATCATCTTCTACAAATCTGATATCGTGCTCGTCATGTTTAATACCAATTGATGAAAGACTATTAAGATACATTTTTTTAATATCTTTTGGTGAAGGTTTTATTAATACTTGAAATTGATAATAATGTTGTAGACGATTAGGATTTTCTCCATATCTCCCATCTGTTGGTCTTCTTGATGGTTGAACATAAGCTGTTTTCCAAGGTTTAGGACCTAATGATCTTAGAGTTGTTGCGGGGTGAAATGTTCCTGCTCCAACTTCTAAATCATATGGTTGTAAAATAACACAACCTTTTTTTGACCAGTATTTTTGTAAATTTAAAATTGTATCCTGAAAAGAAATAAATGATTTTAAATTTTTTGTTTTTTTTTTAGAAACCATATTTTTGCCAAATAGATCTTTCTTCTAAAACGCTAATCAATTTATCCGCATGGTCTTCAGAAGACGAAAGTTTTTTGGCAAACCATCCTTTAGACTTTTCAAATTTTTTAATTTCAACATCTTCACCAAATTTTTCTCTTAGTATTTGTTCAGCATTCCCTATTCCATCTATCAAACCAAGTTTTAAGGATGTTTTGCCAGACCAAAATTCTCCAGAAAAAAGTTCAACATCATTTTTGTTTAATTTTGTTGATCTGCTTTCCTCTACAACATTAATAAATTCTTGGTGAAGTTCCAGTTGAATATTTTTTAATCTTAGAATGTCCTCTTCTTTCTCATCTAAAAAAGGATCTAGAGTACTTTTATTTTTTCCGGCTGTATAAACCCTTCTTTGAACCCCAATTTTTTGAATTAAATCTTTAAAACCAAAAGAAGAATAAATTACTCCTATTGATCCGATTATAGAACTTGCATTAGCATAAATCTCATCACCTGCGCATGCAATTAGATAGCCTCCAGATGCAGCAACATCTTCCGCAAAAACTAATACTTTTTTTTTATTTTTCTTAGATTGTTCTCTAATAAATTTATATATTAGATGTGATTGAACGGGTGAACCCCCTGGTGAATTAATTGAAATTGCAACTGCTTCTGCTTTTTTTACTGAAAAAGCTTTTTTAATCATTTCCTCTTGAGAGGAATATTCTATTCCTTGTTTAAACTTTCCAACATTACCAATGACACCAGTAAGCCTTAAATGACTAACAATTTTTTTTTTTTTAAAAAATGAGATCATACAAATGATTATAAAAATTTTAATTATTTATAAAGCTACTTATAGTTGAAGAAATAGGTGCGTCAATTGATAAGTATATTAATAAACTTAATGTAATATTTTGATTTTATGGGCTCAGTAGTTCAATTAAAAAAGCAAATAACTAATGCATACACAGATTTGTTAAATTCTGTTGATGAAAAACTTAGTTTAGTTGAAGATAAAATTTCCTATAAATTAGATAGTAAAGTTGGCCTAGTTAAAGAAATGACTGCTTATCACATGACTAGTGGTGGTAAAAGATTAAGAGCATTGCTTACTTTGGAATGTGCTAAATTATGTGGATACACAAAAGGTAGTAGAGATGTAAACCTAGCTGCATGTGTTGAACTTATACACGCAGCGACTCTTATGCATGATGATGTAATTGACAGTGCAGATTTAAGAAGAGGCAAAAAAACTACAAATAAAATCTGGGGGAATCAGTCATCAATTCTAGTTGGGGACTATTTATTAAGTAGATGTTTTGAAATGATGGTTGAGGATGGAAGTATTGAAGTATTAAAACTTCTATCTTCTACATCGTCAACTATTGCACAAGGAGAAGTTTTACAGTTACAACATAAAGGTGACTCTGAAATGTTGGAAGAAACATATTTGAATATAATTTCTTCTAAAACTGCAGCTTTATTTTCAGCATCTTCAAAAGTTGGGTCGATAATTACCGATAAAGACAATAAATTTAAAGATGCACTAGAATTCTATGGAAAAAACCTTGGATTAACATTTCAGATTGCAGATGACACACTTGACTATAACTCAGAATTAAAAATGTTTGGTAAAGAGATAGGGAAAGATTTCTTTGAAGGCAAAGTAACTCTCCCGATTATTCTATTAAATCAAAAACTATCTTCAGATGAAAAATTAGTTTTAAAAAAAATATTTGAACAAAATATCAGATCTAAAGAACAATTTGACTATGTACTTAATTTAGTAAAAAAATTTAATATAATCAATGAGTGTTACAAAAAAGCGGAACATTATATAAGTTTAGCATCAAATTCATTAAGTATATTTAAAGATTGTGAAGAAAAAACTATACTTAAAAATTTAACTTCTTTTAGTATTAATAGAAAATTTTAAGGTGATAAGAGAATTTTTTTCCAATCATTATTTTCTTTAATATATTTTAATCTTTCGTGAATTCTATTTTCACCATCTAACCAAAATTCAATTTCGTGGTGTTTTAACCTCCATCCTGACCAATGATCAGGTCTTGGAACATTATTTTCATCTTTATAGAGATCTTTAAATTTTTTTATAGATTGGTTTAGTTCTTCTCTATCTTTTAAAATTGAACTTTGATTTGATGCCCATGCACCAATTCTACTTCCATAACTTCTGGAATTATAATAATTATCAGCTTCTTCATCTGAAACTTTTTGAGCAGTTCCAACTATACGGATTTGTCTAAGTAGACTTTTCCAATGAAAGCACATTGAAATATTGGGATTACGCTTTATAGAGTTTCCTTTATTGCTATTAAAGTTAGTGTAAAAAACAAATCCATCTTCTCCATAATCTTTGAGCAATACCATTCTTACATTCGGGTAACCTTTTTCGTCAATAGTGCTCAGAGCTAATGCATTTGGATCATTTATTTCAGTTTTCTTTGCCTCATTATACCATTCGGTGAATAATAATATTGGATTATCGAGTTCTCCAAAGCATTTATCCAAACCAAAAGAATTTTTTTCGTTCATAATTTAACCAAAATAATTTATATAATAATATAATGTCTTTTAATACATTTGGAAAATTTTTTCGATTTACTACATGGGGTGAGTCTCACGGTCCAGCAATAGGATGTGTTATTGATGGATGTCCTCCGAATATCAAGCTTAATATTAAAGACATTCAGTTAGAATTAAATAAAAGGAAGCCTGGTCAGTCTAAATTCACAACCCAAAGAAAAGAGGATGATAAAGTGGAAATTTTATCAGGGACATTTGAGGGCAAAACAACTGGTACGCCCATATCAATGATTATCTTTAATAAAGATATGCGTTCTAAGGATTATAAAAATATTAAAGATAAATTTAGACCTGGTCATGCTGATTATACATACTTTAAAAAATATGGAATTAGAGATTATAGAGGTGGAGGTAGACAATCAGCAAGAGAGACAGCCTCAAGAGTAGCAGCAGGGGCAATAGCAAAACAAGTTTTGCAAAATATTATTGGGAAAAAATACAGTGTAATTGGAGCAGTAACACAATTAGGAATATTAGGATGTGACACGGAAAAATGGAATGACAGTTTCATTACAAAAAACCCTTTATTTTGTCCTGATAAAACAGTTTTAAAATTATGGGAAAAATATTTACTTGGTATAAGAAAAGCAGGCTCATCATGTGGGGCTATTATTGAAGTAAGAGCAAGAGGCGTACCAGTTGGATTGGGAGCTCCAATTTATTCTAAATTAGATATGGATTTAGCATCAGCTATGATGAGCATTAATGCTGTAAAAGGAGTAAATATAGGATCAGGAATGAACTCTGCTCAACTTTCTGGTGAACAAAATTCTGATGAAATTTTTCAAAGAGGTAAGAAAACAAAATTTAATTCAAATAATGCGGGAGGAATTCTTGGAGGAATTTCTAGTGGTCAAGAAATAGTGGTTTCATTTGCAGTAAAACCGACTTCATCAATTCTTTCTCAAAGAAAAACAATTAATAAATTTGGAAAAAATACTTCAATTTCAGTCACAGGTAGACATGATCCTTGTGTAGGTATTAGAGCAGTGCCTATAGGTGAAGCGATGATGCATTGTGTAATTCTTGATCACTACTTAATGAATAAAGCTCAATGTAGTAATTAATTCGTTTTTTTTATTACAACTTTAGAATTTAAAGTTTCTAAAACCTTCGCTTCAATAGATTTAGCATCTAAACCTGCTTCTTTATACATTTCTTCTGGTTTGTCTTGGTCTAAATATTTATCAGGCAAAATCATGGATCTAAATTTTAAATTATTGTCTAATAAATTCTTTTCATTTAATAGATGATTTACATGGGCTCCAAAACCTCCGATAGAACCTTCTTCCAATGTAATTAGTACTTCATGATTTGTTGCAACTTGCCACATAAGATTTTCATCCAAAGGTTTTGCAAATCTAGCATCTATAATTGTTAAATTGACTCCCATTTTTTTTAAACTTATTTCTGCCAATAGACATTCTTTTAATCTATTTCCAAAACTTACTAAGGCAACTTTCTTTCCTTCTCTTATAACTCTTCCTTTTCCAATATCTATTTTTTCGTTGATATCAGGTAATTCTAAACCTACTCCATTTCCCCTTGGATATCTAAATGCACACGGTTTATTATTAATATCTACTGACGTATTAACCATTCTTACTAATTCTGCTTCATCACTTGCTGCCATAACAATAAAATTAGGTAAAGTTGATAAATATGTAATATCAAAAGCACCTGCATGAGTAGCTCCATCAGCACCAACTAAACCAGCTCTATCAATTGCAAATCTTACTGGTAAACTTTGAATTGCAACGTCATGAACTACCTGATCATAGGCCCTTTGTAAAAATGTTGAATAAATTGCTGCATAAGGCTTGTAACCTTCTGTGGCTAAACCTGCAGCAAAAGTAACGGCATGTTGTTCAGCAATTCCAACATCAAAAGTTCTATCCGGGAAAACTTTACTAAATGCGTCCATTCCTGTACCTGATGGCATAGCAGCAGTTATACCTACAATTTTACTGTCTTTCTTTGCATGTTCTATTAATGTATTTGCAAATACCTTTGTAAAAGCAGGAGTTTTAGTTGTTGATTTTTGTTGAACTCCAGTTTGAACATCAAATTTTGTAACTCCGTGATATTTATCATCAGATTTTTCAGCAAAACTATACCCTTTGCCTTTTTGAGTTTTTATATGAATTAGTATTGGACCATTATGATTACTTTCTTTTGCGTTATTTAAAATTGGCAATAGAACATCTAAATCGTGACCATCAATTGGACCAACATAATAAAAACCTAATGAATTAAATAATGTGCCACCTGTAACAGCCGATCTCAAAAAATCTTCAGCCTTTCCGGCCTTTTTGCTAAATCTTTTTGAGAAAGACGAAATAATCATTTTAACTGTTTCTCTAAAACTAAAATAAATCTTACCTGAAAAAATTTTAGCAAGATAAGATTTCATTGCGCCAACTGGTTTTGCAATTGACATATCATTGTCATTCAAAATTACGATCATTTTCGTTTTTGAGTCTCCAGCATTATTCATAGCTTCATATGCCATTCCTGCACTCATGGCACCGTCCCCAATAACTGCAATAACCTGATCTGATTTATTTGATAATTTATTTGCTGTTGCAATGCCAAGTCCAGCAGAAATAGACGTGGAACTATGAGCTGCACCAAAAGGGTCAAATTCACTTTCTGATCGCTTTGTAAAACCAGATAATCCATTTCCTTGTCTCAAAGTTCGTATTTTGTCTTTTCTTCCTGTTAAAATTTTATGAGGGTATGATTGATGACCAACATCCCATATCAATTTGTCCTTTGGGGTGTCAAAAACATAATGAAGTGCAACTGTTAACTCTACAACACCTAAACCTGCACCTAAATGACCGCCAGTTTTTGAAACAGCCTCAATCATTTCACTTCTTACTTCGTTTGATAGAATTTTTAATTCTTCATTATTAAGATTTTTTATATCAGAAGGAAAATTAATATTATTTAAATATTTATGTTTCTGCATTTATTTGTTTCTACTTAATATAAATTCAATTGTCTCTTTTAAATCACTAGCATTTTTTCCATAGCTAACCAAACTATTAAATATTTCTTTTTTTAGTTTATATGCATATTTAATAGCATTTTTATATCCTAGTAAACTTATTAATGTTGCTTTTCCCCTTTTCGAATCTTTATTTGTTTTTTTTCCAGCAGTTTTTGGTGTGCTGCTGTAATCAATTAAATCATCAGCAATTTGAAATAGTAATCCAATTTTTTCCCCAATAAGCGAAAATTTTTTTATTTGATTTTTTTTACTTGTCAAAATAACAGGAGACAAACAACTGAATGAAAATAATTTTCCAGTTTTTTTAATCTCCATATCTATAACTTTTTGTATAGAAACTTTTTTTCTTTCGTAATTTAGATCCAGAAATTGACCTCCGGCTATTCCCTGGTGTCCTGATGATTGAGATATTAGATTTATTAAAGTTATTTTTTTATTGTTATTTATATTGAACTTTGGATCAGATAAAATTTCAAAAGCTAATGTCAAAAGGGAGTTCCCAGCCAAAACTGCTGTCGATTCTCCAAATTTTTTATGTGTAGTTAGTTTGCCTCTTCTAATATCATCATCATCCATACAAGGTAAATCGTCATGTATTAGTGAATAAGCATGTATACATTCAACAGCTGAACTTAAATATAAAAGATATTTTCTTTCTATATTAAAAATTTTTCCAACATCGAAAATAATCTTAGATCTTATTTTTTTTCCACCAGGAAATAAACCATACTTAATAGGTATAATTAGATCTGTTTTTTTTTGTTTTGCTAAGTAATGTTTTAAAAATTTATTTACTTCATTAATGGTTTTAACTAATTTTTTTTTCATTTTTTTGAGGTTAATTCTTCGATTTTTTGTTTAGTACTTTCAGATATATTTTTTGAGTTCTTTTGAAATTTTTTCTCTATTAAATTATTTAATTTTATTAAATATTGATAATCATCAATAGATTCTTCCAAATTTTTTTTATTTTCTAATTCTTGAATTAAACGATCTACTATATCTGTAAGTTCACTCAAAGATTTTGTTTCAATATCATCTGGCAAAATTTTTTCATTCATATAATAGTTTGTAATATTATATGAAAATTTATGATTCAAATATTAAAAAAGCAGTAAAATATTTAAATAATAACGAATGTATTGGAATACCTACTGAAACTGTCTATGGTTTAGCAGCAAATGCTTATTCTGATAAAGCTACCAAAAGGATATTTAAATTAAAAGGAAGACCTGCTGATAACCCCTTAATAGTTCATTATTATAGTATTAAAGATTTGGAAAAAGATTGTGAGACTAATACTTTGTTTTATAAACTTTATAATTCATTTTGCCCTGGGCCAATTACATTTATATTAAAACTAAAAAATGAAAGTAAAATTTCAAAAAATGTTACTAATAATAAAAATACTCTAGGTGTAAGATTTCCAAGTCACCGATCAGCTAGAAAATTATTAAAATCTTTAAAGTATCCTTTGGCAGCACCAAGCGCTAATATCTCAGAAGGGATAAGTCCAGTGACAAAAGACGATGTATATGATGAATTTGGAGAAAAAATTAAATTTATTCTAGAAGGTGGAAGATCAAAAGTTGGCGTTGAATCTACAATAATAAGTTTATTAAAAAAACCACAAATTTTAAGATTAGGTGGTTTAGATATTTCTATATTGAATAAAAAATTAAAAACAAATTTAAAAACTAAATTGTATGCTAAAAGCAAAGTAAATTCACCAGGAAGAGGGAGAATTCATTATTCACCAGGTATACCCATTAGATTAAACGCAATTAAAATAAAAAAAGATGAGGCTTTAATACTAATTAAAAAGAAAAAAGAAAATAATAAGAATTATTTTTACTTAAGTAAGACAAATAATCTGATGGAGAGTGTTAAAAATTTATATAAAACATTAAGAAAAATTAAGAAGTTAGGTTACAAAAAAATTGCTGTGCAAAGAATACCAAACCAAAACTTTGGATTAGTGATTAACGATAGACTTTATAGAGCATCAAAAAAATGAAAAATTTAGTGGAAGTTAAAAATATAAAAAAAAACTATGGAAAGAATGAGGCCGTCAAAGGTATAAGTTTTAACATAAAAGAAGATGAAATTTTGGGTTTACTAGGTCCAAATGGTTCGGGAAAAACAACAACTATAGGCATGTTATTGGGACTTTTAAAACCAACTAGTGGAGAAATTTTTATAAATGGTCAAAAATTGGAAGGGAATAGAATTGAAATCTTGGAACAGATTAACTTCATATCTCCATATATAGAATTACCAAAAAAACTTACAGTTAAACAAAATCTAACTGTTTATGGAAAATTATACAAAATAAATAATATTAATGAGAGGATTGAATTTTTATCAGAAAAATTAAGATTAGAAGAATTGCTTAATAGTATTACAGGGGAGTTATCTTCTGGACAAAAAAATAGAGTAAGTTTGGCAAAAGCACTAATCAATGAGCCTAAAGTATTACTATTAGATGAACCAACTGCATCTTTGGATCCAGAAGTGGGTGATTTTGTTAGGTCCTTTTTAGAAGATTACAAAAAAGAAAAAAAAATATCCATACTTCTTGCTTCTCATAACATGAATGAAGTCACAAGGCTTTGTAAATCAATTCTAATGATGAAAGATGGAATTATAATCGATGAAGGAAATCCTGAAGAATTAATAAATAAACACGGTAGAAAAAACCTTGAGGAAGTTTTTTTAAAATTATCAAGGAGTAAAAATGAGCTTAACTAGAATGTACGGTCTTTTTTTAAGACATTTTTATTTAATTACTAGATCTTTTCCAAGAATTTTAGATCTTGTTTATTGGCCAACTATTCAAATTACTTTGTGGGGATTTATCTCAAATTTTTTTGCTACACATACAACATATTATAATAATGCAGTTGGAGTTATATTGACTTGCGCAATCCTTTATGATTTTCTTTTTAGAACTAGCATAGGATTTAATATGCTTTTTCTTGAGGAAATTTGGAGTAGAAACTTTACGAATTTATTTATTGCACCGATGAAAATAGGTGAAATATTAACATCACTTGTTGCTACAGCTTTAATAAGAGCTCTTATAGGTTTAATACCTGCAGTGCTTTTAACTTCACCATTGTTCGGTATTTCTATTTTAGATTTAGGAATATTTTTATTCTTTTTATTTTTAAGCCTATATTTATTTGGAATAACACTTGGCATCCTGGTATCAGCTGGTCTATTAAGATATGGTCCCTCTTTTGAAAATATAGCATGGTCTACAATGTTTTTATTAGCTCCGTTTGGATGCATATATTATCCAATAGAAATATTACCGGAAGTGTTTCAGAAAATAGCTTACTTATTACCATTGGTATATATTTTTGAAGAGGCAAGAAATATTTTGATAAATCAGACTGTAGATATTCAAAATATCTACTATGCATTCATGTGGAATGCAGTTTACTTTGTGTTATCGATTGCATTATTCTATTATTCTTTCAATGTTGCAAAAAATAAAGGAACGCTTATTAATATGGGTGAATAGTGGTGCGCCCGCAAGGAGTCGAACCCTGAACCTCCAGAGCCGAAATCTGGCGCTCTATCCAGTTGAGCTACGGACGCATGATAATTTAATATAATAAATTATGAAAAATATCATCAAATTTATTATTAAAGAAAACGATAATAACATGAGAGTAGACACCATACTAGCAAATCAAAATAAAAGTTTAAGCAGAACTAGAGTAAAAAATTTAATATTAGACGGTAAATTAAAAATTAATGATAGGATCAAACAAGATCCTTCAATTAAAATTAAATTAAATGACATAATTGAGCTTGAAATTGTCGAGCCTAAGAAGCAAAGCTTAAAACCTTATAATTTTAAATTAAATATAATTTATGAAGATGAAGACTTAATCGTAATTGATAAACCTTCTGGAATTTCAATGCACCCCGGCCCAGGCAATTACGATAATACGATAGTTAACGCATTAATGAATTATGATAGTAAAAATTTATCTGATATTGGAGATGAACTTAGGCCTGGTATAGTTCATAGAATTGATAAAGACACATCAGGATTAATTGTAATTGCAAAAAATAATTCAACTCATGAAAAATTATCAATTCAGTTTTCTGAACATACAATAACAAGAGTTTATCAAACTTTAACATGGGGTAAACTAAGACCTCGAAAAGGAACTATTGAAACGTTCATAACTAGAAGTTCAAAAAATAGACAGATGATGGAAGTATCATCTAGCAAAGGTAAAAAAGCAATTACACATTATGAAACTTTAGAGCTTTTTGAGAATGATAAAGTTCCAACTTTTAGTTTTATAGAATGTAAATTAGAAACCGGGAGAACTCATCAGATAAGAGTTCATATGTCAAATAAAGGTAACAATATTCTTGGAGATAAAAAATATAAAAAGAAATTTAAAAAATTTAAAAACATTGATGAAGATCTTAATAGTAAAATTTTAAATCTTGATAGACAATTCTTACACGCAAAACAGTTAGGTTTTGACCATCCAATAACAGGAGAAAGATTAGAATTTTCATCAAATATCCCAAAAGAATTAGGCGATATCTTAAAAAAACTAAGAAAATTAAGTAAATAAAACGATTGTAAAAAAAAATTTCTCTATTAAATAAATATTTCCGATGAGTAATAATACATACAACTTGCCTACACTTTCAAATGAAGGTGGTTTAGCAGCATATCTAGCTCAGATAAAAAAATTTCCTATGCTAGATGCAGAAGAAGAATACATGCTTGCTAAAAACTGGAAAACGACGGGAAATGTTAAATCAGCTGAAAAACTTGTTACAAGTCATCTAAGACTAGTTGCTAAAATAGCAATGGGATACAAAGGCTATGGCTTGCCTCTTAATGAAATGATTTCAGAAGGTAACGTTGGTTTAATGCAAGCCGTTAAAAAATTTGAACCAGAAAAAGGTTTTAGACTTGCAACTTATGCAATGTGGTGGATTAAAGCCTCGATACAAGAATATATTCTAAGATCATGGAGCTTAGTGAAAATTGGAACTACAACAGCTCAGAAAAAGCTTTTTTTCAATTTGAAGAAGCTAAAAAATCAAATTGCACCTAGAACAGAGGGTGACTTACGTGATGAACACGTAAAAGATATAGCTAACAGATTAGATGTTAGTGAACAAGAAGTGGTATCAATGAATAGAAGACTTTCGGGAAAAGAGCAGTCTTTAAATGCACCTATAGGAGAAGATGGTGATGAATGGCAAGATTGGGTCGTTGATAATGATATGGATCAAGAACTTAAATTTGCGCAAAATGAAGAAATGGAACAACGAAAGGATCTTCTTCAAGACTCTATTAAAATTTTAAATGAGAGAGAAAAAGAAATCCTTTACTCCAGAAGATTGACTGATGATCCAATAACTTTAGAGGATTTAAGTAAGAAATTTAAAATTAGCAGAGAAAGGATAAGACAAATTGAAAATAAAGCATTTGAAAAACTTCAAAAACATATGCTGAACTCCGCTAAATCAAAAAATCTATTACCCGCAAATTAATACTGTTGTTTTTTAAAAGTTAAATGGATCTATTAGAAGAATAGTATCTTTTCTTTCTGGACTTGTTGAAATACTGGATATTTTTGTTTCAATGAACTCTTCAATTGCTTTTACATAAATTTTTGCATTATTAGGTAAATCCTCAAATTTTTTTATTCCTTGAGTTTTAGATTTCCATCCTTCAAGTTTTTTATAAACTGGTTTGACATTTAATTGATCTTGTACAGCGGCAGGAAAATAATCTATTTCTTTGCCATTTAGTTCGTAAGCTACACAAAGATTTATTTCATCGAGTTCATCTAAAACATCCAATTTGGTTAATGCTATTCCATCAATACCTGAAATCTTTATAGTTTGTCTTACTAGAACTCCATCAAACCAGCCGCATCTTCTTTTTCTGCTGGTGACAGTTCCAAATTCATGTCCCTTTTCACCTAAATGATTACCAATATCATCTGTGAGTTCTGTTGGAAAAGGTCCTTCACCAACCCTAGTTGTGTATGCTTTAGTAATTCCTAATACATAGTTTATTGAGTTAGGACCACATCCAGATCCTGTTGCTGCTGAGGCTGCCACTGTATTGGATGAAGTTACATATGGATATGTACCATGATCAACATCAAGTAATATTCCTTGAGCCCCTTCAAATAATATTTTTTTATTTTCTGATTTAAATTGATCTATTTTTCTCCATACAGGTGCTGAATATTTTAAAATATTTGGGGCTATTTTTAATAGTTCCTTAACCAGTTTATCTTTTTCATATATTGGCTTGCCCAATCCCTTACGGATTGCATTATGATGTTCAAGTACTAACGATAATCGATTTTCAAGATTTTGTTTTGAAGCAAGATCCATTACCCTTATAGATCTTCTTCCTACTTTGTCTTCATAGGCTGGACCAATACCTCTTCTTGTAGTTCCAATTTTCGATTTACCAGCAGAGTCTTCTCTTATTTCATCCATCTCTCTGTGAAATGGTAAAATTAATGTAGCGGCCTCTGATAATATGAGATTATTTTCATTAATTTCTACACCTTTAGATTTAGCTTCTTCAATTTCATCTAGAAGCGCCCAAGGATCTACAACAACTCCATTTCCTATAATTGAAATTTTATTTTTTCTTACAATTCCAGATGGTAATAATCTTAATTTATAAGTAACACCATCTATGACCAAAGTGTGACCAGCATTATGTCCTCCTTGGAATCTTATAACAACATCGGCTTCGCTAGATAACCAATCAACTATTTTCCCTTTTCCTTCATCCCCCCACTGCGATCCAACAACGACTACATTATTCATCTAAATTTCTTTTCTATTATAAAACTATTTAAATGGTTAATTGGTCCATTTCCTTTTCCAAAGTTTGGTCTTGTCCTAATGGCATTGTTTACATATCTAATACCCAACTCACAAGATTTCTTTAGACTTTTTCCACATCCATAATATGTTGCAATTGCACTTGATAATGTACATCCAGTTCCATGAGTATTTTTTGTTTTAATTTTTTTATTTGTAAATATTACAGTTTCATTTTTATTTACAAAAATATCTTTCAAAGTTTTAGAACTTAAATGACCACCTTTAATTAAAACATTCTTAGCACCTAAATCTAATAATATTTTAGCAGCATTTTTCATATCTAAGATAGATTTAATTTTAGTTTTAGTTAGTATTTCTGCTTCGGGAATATTTGGTGTTATTAAATCAACTTTTTTTATTAATTTATTTTTTAAAACCAAAATGGCTTTATTATCAATAAGTTTGGATCCACCTTTGGCTAACATAACAGGATCTAATATTATTTTATTTAAATTTGACTTTTTTATTGATTTTAATACTGAATTTATAACTTGAGTAGAATGCAGCATTCCTATCTTTACTGCGTCTGGCTTAATATCTTTTGAGGTAAATTCGATTTGATTAGAAATTTCTTTAATAGGTATTGGTATTATAGACTTAACACCAGTTGTATTTTGGGATGTTACTGCTGTGATTGCTGTCATAGCGAAAGAACCAAGAGAAGTAACTGATTTAATATCTGCTTGAATGCCTGCTCCACCAGAGGAGTCTGATCCAGCAATTATTAATATTTTAGATTTGATTTTCAATTTATTGAATAGATTTTTTAATTATATTAACACACAGTTTATTTAAGCTTGAGTCATCTGACTCGCTCATAATTCTTATTTTTGGTTCAGTACCAGATTTTCTAACTAATATTCTACCTTTTTTTTTAATTATTTTATTTGCCTCATTAATAGCTTTTTTACATTTAGGTGTATTAATAATTGATTTATCCTTAACTTCTATATTCTTTAATATTTGAGGGGTAGGTTTGAACTTATTAAAAAGTTCACTTGCTTTCTTTCTTTTTCTTAAAGAAAAAAGGATTTCCAAGGCAACCAATAATCCATCTCCTGTGGTAGCAAACTTTCCAAGAATTATATGACCTGATTGTTCTCCACCTAAATTAAATTTATTTTTTTTCATTTTTTCTTTTACATATCTATCTCCTACATCTGATCTTAAAAATTTAATTCCATTATTTTTAAAAAACTTTTCTAAACCATAATTTGACATTAATGTACCAACAACACCTCCCTTTAAAATCTTTTTTCTTTTCCACCTCTCACCTAACATTGCAAGAATTTTATCTCCATCAATAATTCTTCCTTTTTCATCACAGACTATTATTCTGTCTGCGTCACCATCTAATGAAATACCTATATGAGCTTTATTTTTTTTTGTCATTTGACAAATTTTACTTGGATGAGTAGATCCAGATTTAAGATTAATATTTAATCCATTCGGAGAAGTGCCTGTTTTATATACTTTCGCACCTAATGATTTAAATAAATCTGGTCCAGCTTTATAACCAGCTCCGTTAGCGCAGTCTAAAGCAATTTTAATACCTTTTAAACTGAAAGAAGATGGGAAATTTTGTTTTAATATTCTTATATAATTTTTATTAGCATCTTCTAATCTTTTTACTCTACCCAACTCAATTGGTTTTGAGAGATTTTTAGTAATTTTAGAGTCAATTAACTTTTCAATTTTTTTCTCAATTTTGTCGGATAGTTTAAGTCCGTCAGGTCCGAAAAGTTTTAATCCATTATCGTGATATGGATTATGTGATGCAGTAATCATTATACCCATATTTGCTCTCATTTTTTTTGTTAGCATAGCTAAACCATTTGTAGGTAGTGGTCCCAAAGTATAAATATGCATTCCTGCCGATGCCAATCCAGATACTAAAGCTGGTTCAAGGGTATATCCTGATAATCTAGTATCTTTGGCTATAATTGCTGTTTGTTTACTTTTTTTTAAATTTTTAAAATATGTACCAGCTGCTAAGCCAAATTTAAAAAACATTTCTCCATTTATTTTGGTATCATTAACTCTTCCTCTAATACCATCAGTCCCAAAATATTTTTTAATCATTTTTAATTTTGTAATTCTTTAAAAATTTTGAATGCTTGATTAATTTCTTTAACATCATGAACTCTTAGTATTTGAACGCCTTGTTGATATGCTTGAATACATGAGGATATAGTTCCACCAATCCTTTCTTTGGTATCATTTTGTTTTGAAATATCTTTAATAAATCTCTTTCTAGACAAACCTAACATTACAGGAAGGCCCAATGAATGAAAAATAGAAATTTTCTTTAAAATGGTAATATTATGTTTCAAATTTTTTCCAAAACCGATGCCTGGATCTAATATAATATTATTGTGTTTAATGCCTGCTTTTCTTAAATATTTTAATTTATTTTCAAAAAAATCATAAATTTCAAGTAACACATTATTGTACGATGGTCTTAATTGCATATTCTTTGGTGTTCCTTTCATATGATGAATGACAAAAGGTTTTTTTGTTTTTTTTAAATAATTTATGGTGTGAGGATCATAACTTAGTCCAGATACATCATTTATAAGATCTATTTGCATTTTAGAAGCTTTCTCCATTACAAAACTTTTTCTAGTATCTAATGAAATAAAACTTTTTTTATTTTTTAAAAATTTTAGAATATACTTAATTCTATCCCATTCTTTTCTTGGGTGAATATCATTTGCACCTGGTCTAGTAGATTCTCCACCAACATCAATTATTTTTGCACCATTTAACAATAAGCTATTTACTAGATTTTTGGCTAAATTTTTTTTATTATATTTTCCACCATCTGAAAAGCTATCTGGTGTTAAATTGATTATACCCATTAAAATTGGGATGTTGGATAAATTTAATTTTTTAAAGGTTTTCTTTTTTTTTATATTTTTTAAATCTCTATTAACTTTATTTTTAAGTTTGTTTGGAAGTTTACTAATATCTCTAAGATTAATAATTTTAGTTTTTTTTCTGTCAATGATTTCTAATTTATCAAAAGAAATATGATTGTAACCATTCAGAGGAATGGATTTTTTTTTTTTAATGTATGTTTTTGATGTTGTTCCGTAATAAAAATTACACGCTCTAGTGTAATATTCATTCATTTACGCTTAGTGCACTATCTTTGGTTTTAGCCCCATTGAGCCAAGTGCTGAACTTTGATCATCATCTTCAACTTTTAGATCTTCTTTATTCTTAGGATAAATATTCTTATTAATTAAATCTTCAATTTCCGCACCTGTTAAAGTTTCGTAAGTAAGTAAAGCTTTTGCTAGTTTATGCAGATCATCAATTTTTTCAGTTAATACTTTTCTTGCTCTCTCGTAACCCATATCAACAAATTTTCTAATTTCACTATCAACTTTTTTAGCTGTTTCCTCTGACATATTTTGTTGTCTTGCAACAGATCTTCCTAAAAATACTTCTTCTTCATTTTCACCATAAGCAACTGGTCCCATTTCTTTACTTAATCCAGCTCTCATAACCATTGCTCTTGCTCTTTTAGTTGCTTGTTCAATATCGCTTGCTGCTCCTGTAGTTACTTTGTCATCTCCGAAAATTATTTCTTCCGCAACTCTTCCGCCCATAGCAATAGCCATTTGTGCGTGAAGTTGTTCTCTTGTTTGAGAAACTTCATCTCGTTCTGGTAACTGCATAACCATTCCTAGAGCTCTTCCTCTTGGTATTATTGTTGCTTTATGTATAGGATAAGCAGCCTTTTCATTTATTGTAACAATTGCATGTCCAGCTTCATGGTAAGCAGTTAATTTTTTCTCTTCTTCTGACATTACCATAGATCTTCTTTCAGATCCCATCATTACTTTATCTTTAGCTTCTTCAAATTCTTGGTATGTAACAATTCTTTTATTTTTTCTTGCTGCTAATAATGCGGCTTCATTGACTAGGTTTGCTAAATCCGCTCCAGAAAATCCAGGTGTTCCTCTGGCAACTGTTCTTAAGTTAACATCAGGTGCCATTGATATTTTCTTTGCGTGTACTTTTAAAATTTTTTCCCTACCAATTAAATCTGGATTAGAAACAACAACTTGTCTGTCAAATCTACCTGGTCTTAATAATGCTGGGTCCAATACATCTGGCCTGTTAGTTGCGGCAATAATAATTACGCCCTCATTAGTATCGAAACCATCCATCTCAACTAATAACTGGTTAAGTGTTTGCTCTCTCTCATCATTTCCTCCACCAAGGCCTGCTCCTCTACTTCTCCCTACTGCATCAATCTCGTCAATAAATATGATACATGGAGAATGTTTTTTTCCTTGTTCAAACATGTCTCTTACTCTTGAAGCACCAACACCAACAAACATTTCAACAAAATCTGATCCAGAAATCGTAAAGAATGGTACTCCAGCTTCTCCAGCAATTGCTCTAGCTAATAGTGTTTTACCAGTTCCAGGAGGACCCACTAATAAACATCCTCTTGGTATTTTACCACCTAGTCTACTAAACTTTCTAGGATCTTTTAAAAATTCAACAACTTCCTCAACTTCTTCTTTTGCTTCTTCGACACCTGCAACATCATTGAAGGTAACTTTGCCTTTTACCTCATTCATCATTTTAGCTTTTGATCTTCCAAATCCCATTGCTCCACCTTTTCCACCCTGCATCTGTCTCATAAAAAAGATCCAAACAGCAATTAGTAAAAGCATTGGAAACCATGAGAGAAGTATTCCTAATAATGAAGGCATTTTTTCCTCTAATGGACTGGCAGAAATGCTAACACCTTTATCACTTAGCTTCTGAATTAAGTTAGGGTCTTCAGGTGCATAGGTAGTAAATTGATTTCCATTTGATAATACACCTTTTATATTTTTTCCTTGTATTTCAACTTTAACCACTCTTCCATTATCTACTTCAGTTAAAAATTCAGAGAAAATAACTTTATTTTTTTGGGAAATAGACCCTTGTGGGTTTTTAAACATATTATATAGCCCAATCGTCAAAATAACGATTATTCCCCACATAGCTAAGTTTTTAAAACTCATAGAACACTAAATTAAGAATTATTAGTAAATTAACAAGTGTCATTTTGATCATTTAACAAAAAAAATTATCATTTTTCTGGGTAAATAATCACTGAATCACTAATTTTTTCAATAATACATCCAGAAAGTGTCAATTTTACATTTTTGTTTGAAAACTTTATAGTATTTAAGAGACCTAGCACTTTTTTGCCTCGTGGATAGTTTTTTTTCCTACTGATATGTTGAATTACTTGCATAAAACTTCTTAAAATAATTTCGTCTGGATTTTTAAAAAAAGACTGGTTTAAAATAAATTTTTTATCTTTTTGAAAATATTTTGAGTTTTCAACAACATTTTTCTCAACAAAAAATTCAATAACTTGATTGCTTTTTGATAAATTCTTTAAAGTTAAATAGAATTTATCAAAGTTTAGACCTTCTTTATCTAAATTTCTTAAAAGTTTTCTAATTCTGTTCCTCAAAAATCTATCATTATTATTTGAAGGATCATCTACAAAAAAGCCGAATGTTTTTTTATTAATATTAATTAGTTCTTTTTTTGGAGTAGACAAAAATGGTCTGACAATCTTTATATCATTATAATCACTCACATTTTTGTCAAAAGAAACAAGTCCTTTTAAACCAGAACCTCTAAGCAATCTTATAAAAAAATTTTCTATCATATCATTTTTATGATGGCCTAATAATAGATATCCAATATTATGCTTTCTACATTCTTTATAAAATAAATCATATCTTAAGTCTCTTGCGGAAGATTGTATATTTTTACTAATTTTAATATTTTTTTTTTTTAGAATTTTGCAATTAATGCTGAAGTTTTTTTTAAGTTTAAACTTTAAATTTTTAGCTTCAATAGATGATTCTTTTCTTAGATTGTGATCAATTATTACTGGATACAATTTTACCTTGTGTTTCAATGCATAACACTGAGAAAAAAATAAAATAGATAAGCTATCAGCACCGCCCGATACTCCAACCATTATCTTTTTTTTACCGATATCTAAAGAAGTAAAATTATTTGAAAATACTTTATATAATTTTTTAACTTGAGGATCCTTTAATTTTGTTAAATAAAAATTAGGAGTTTTCTTTGGTGCACTCAAACTTTTTCTCTTCATATTGGGCTTTTTGAAGAACTGATTGAGTGGCGTTTGGATACTGTTTTTTAACACCAGCAATCATTAAGCAACCCTGATCTTTCTCTCCTATTTGAACTAAAGATACACCAAGTTTCAAAAGGTTAATTGGTGCTTTTTCACTCTTGGGATATTTTTGGTAACCCTCTAAATAAGCAGATGCTGCATCTGTGTAGAGCTGCCTTATTCTAAAAGTTTCTGCATACCAATACTGTGCGTTTCCAGAAAGATCATTATCTGGATTTGTATCAACAAATTCTCTAAATGCTCTTTCTGCCATATTATAATCTCCCACCTTTAAAAAACTAGTTGCGAATTCATATTGCTCTAGAGGAGAGGAGTCCGGTAAAATTTTTTCTTCGTTTATAAAATTTTTTGTCAAAATTGTCTGAGTCGTTTCGACAGACTGAATTGCTTGTGTCTCAGTTGTGTCTGTCATGTCCTTATATGATATTGTACCTAAGTCTTGAGGTTGTGATGTTCCTGGCATAATTTTTTTGCTGGCTAGATCATTATCTAATTTTTCATTTGTAATTAAGTTTTCTTGATTGTTATCACTTTTTTTAACTAGGTTAGAATTGTTTTCTAAATCTTGAAATCTTAATTGATTATCTGCTTGTGTTTTAGACAGTCTTGACGATAATTTATCTACTTTAAAATTAATTTCTTCAAATTTGTTAGTCAGATTTTGAAATTGTTTTTCTATTTCAGACAATTTTAATAGATGTCTTGTTAAGACATCTTCTGTTTCCTTATTTGTCAAATCAGTTTCACCTCCAGTTTTCTTCTGAAATGATTCTGAATAAACTGCTCTTTCCAAAGTTCTAAGATCTTTTTGAATAATTTCTAAGATTTCTTTCATGCTTAGTTCCTCAGAAGATGCACTGAATGAAATAAAAAATATAGAGATTATATAAGTAAAAATATTAGTAAACTTTTTAAACATTAAATTATTTTTTAATTATAATGATGGCAAAAAAAAGACCCTGAAATTATTTATAATAATAATGTTAGAGTCTTTTAAATATTTCAAATAGCTTTAATTAGCTTTTACGGTTACTGATCTTCTGTTCTTCGACCAAGAAAGTGGGTTTGAACCTGAGTCCACAGGTCTTTCTTTTCCATAACTTATTACCGAAATTCTGTCAGCAGATATTCCGTAAGTGATTAGGTAATCTTTGGCAGCATTCGCTCTTCTTTCACCTAATGCCAAGTTATATTCCCTTGTTCCTCTTTCATCAGCATGACCTTCGACCACGACATTAATGCTTGAATTCTCTCTTAACCAGTTTGCCTGTTTTCTTAATGTGTCTCTTGATTTAGTTGTTAAAATTGACTCGTTTGTCGCAAAAAATACTCTATCTGGAACACCGTCGGCTAAATATTTAATAGTATCAGTTCCTGTATAAACATCACCTTGCATTTGACCTTCTACCGTCGTAGTGGTTTTTTTTCGTTGCACAAGCTGATACGATTAAACTTAATAATATAACTAGAAAAGTATTTTTAAATGATTTGCTGAAATTCATTAATGCTCCTTAATAATTTATTAGGACTTTTTCACAACTAATTAGATGTTTCAAGCATAAAAATCAACTTAATTTATATTAAAAATTAATAAAAAAGGCCTAATTGCTCAATAAAGACGACCAAGATGGGTCGGAGGCATCAGTCTCTGTTTGAACCTGCCTTTCATTATATCCCGTAAGATCTATAGACCAAAGCTTGGCACTAAATCCCTCTCCTTTATCATTGGATTTAGTTTCTCGGTAAAAAATTAACACTCTTCCATTCGGAGACCAAGATGGTGCTTCTTGATAGTAATTTTCAGTTAATAACCTCTCCCCCGAACCGTCTGTTCGCATAACACCTATGTAAAATTTTCCCTTATGTAATTTAGTAAATGCAATTAAATCACCTCGAGGAGACCACACAGGCGTTCCATACAAACCTTTGCCAAACGAAATTCTTTTTACATTTGAACCATCAGATTTCATCACATAGATTTGTTGAAACCCGCTTCTATCAGAATTAAAAGTTATATAGCGATTGTCAGGAGAATATGATGGGGAAGTATCAATTGATGGATGATTTGTTATTCTATCTACAATTCTATTCTCTAAATCCATTGTATAAATATCTGAATTACCATCTTTAGCGAAACTCATAATAATTTTCTTGCCATCTGGTGAAAATCTTGGAGCAAATGTCATGCCAGGAAAATCTCCAACTACTTCTTGAGTACCAGTTTCAATATCTAACAGATATACTCTTGGGAGATTTTTGAAATATGATAAATAGGTTACCATTTGGCTTGTGGGATTAAACCTGGGTGTAAGAACTAATTCATTTCCTAATGTCAAATATTTTGTATTAAAACCATCTTGATCCATAATAGCTAACTTCTTTACCCTTGCAGTCTTAGGTCCTTCTTCAGAAACATAAATTATCCTTGTATCAAAATATCCTTTTTCTCCAGTTAATCTCTCATAGACCTTATCAGAAATTATATGACCAACTCTCCTCCAATTACTTGGAACTGTTGTAAATGCCAAGGCCATCATTTCTCTTCCAGCTAGGATATCCCATAATCTAAATTCAACTTTTAACTTTTTACTCTCAATTGTTACTTTTCCAGTTATTAAGGCTTGAGATTTTATCAGTGCCCAGTCTTCAAATCTTGGTTTTAAATGTGCGATATCAGGCTTTTGTAAAAATGCTTCTTTATTAAGTGGATTAAATAAGCCTGACGTTTTAAGATTATTTTCTACAACAGAGGAAATCTCAGAACCTACATTTTCAACATTAATTTCATTAATCGAATTTTTTTTTGAACCATCATCTTGAAATAAAGGTGAAACCGCAATTGGTAATGGATCTAGATTGCCTCTTGTAATATCAATCTCTATTAATGAGTAAGCATTGGTTGTTGAGAAATAAATTATAAAAAAAATTAAATTAATTATTTTAATCATTATCCTCCAAGCATATCACGAGCATCAAAATTTAAAATCATATTTTTCCATCTTTCATAACCACTTGTAGGAACTTTTAACGGATTACATAGCTGAATTGCTCTCCTTACACTATCTGCTAATGTTCTAAATTTTTCTTTACCAGGTGTATTCATTTTTACATGATCTAGCATTTCAAGTTTTTCAATTGTTCCATCAGGTTTTAATTGAAGTTTAACTCTTACTAATAAATCCTCACTAAAAGGTAAACCTATAGGAACACTCCAGCATGTGAATATTTGTGCCTTCAGTGCATCTTCTTCGCTTAAGGTTAACTTAGAATAGTCCATGCTATCATCTGAAGATTGAGAGATTTTATCTACTTCTTTTTTTGTTTCTGCTAAATTTTCTTTTTTTTTATCAATTAATGCTGCAATTTCATTTAAATCCAATTTTTCTTTTTTTTCAAATTCAGACACTTGTTTAACTTTTTTTTCATCCAAAATTGGTTTTTTAGTTTGAACTATTTTTTTTATATTTTCATCATTGATTTCTTTAGAAGGTTTCTGCTTTTTTTCTTCTTTGGGTTGTATTTTTTGTTTATCTTCATCTGGCATAGGTACAGCATTTAATTTTTCTTTTTTTAAATTTTCTATTTTATTTTCACTGGTTGGTGTTTTTTTTGATGCAACCTTAGAAATTTCATTTTTTTTTTTATCTGTTTGAACTTCTTTTTTTTCATCTTTTTTCACTTTTTTAGGGGGTGCCTGTTCAGACAAAAGCTTTTCATTTTCTTTTTTTGCCTTCTCAATTATTTTTGATGCTTTTGGTGCGAAAGGAATATTTGTCTTATCGGCTATTTGAATAAGTTCAACAGAAATAAGAGGTGGAATATCTAGAGGTTTTTTGGCAACAAATGGCAAAGCCAAAATACTCACCATAACAATAGCAACATGAAATCCAGATGAGATTAAAAGACCTCGATACATAATCTTTATCTCTCTTTATTCGGTTCAGATATTAAAGCTACTTTTGTAAATCCTGACCCTGAAAGCATTCCCATAATTTCAAGAACTCTTCCATAGTTAATAGCTTTGTCTCCCCTAACATATATTCTTGTATCAGTTCTATTATTTGACACAGCCAATATTTTTACAATTAAATTATTAAATTCGACTTTTGTTTCCTGAATAAAAATTTCACCTTTAGAATTAATTGTTAAAGTTAAAGGTTCATTTTCTTCGGGAAGTGTATCAGCAGAAGTTTCTGGTAAATCTACCTGGACTCCTACAGTAAGTAATGGTGCAGTGACCATGAATATAATGAGCAAAACCAACATTACATCAACAAATGGTGTAACATTAATTTCACTCATTGGATCGTTTTTTGAACTTTTGAGCTTAAATCCCATTTAAATAATTGTTAAGAATCTTTTTGAAAAATTTTCTAATTTTTGTGAGTATTTTTTAGAGTCTGAATTAAATTTATTGTAAGCAATTACAGAAGGAATTGCAGCTAATAATCCAAGTGCAGTTGCAAATAAGGCTTCTGCGATGCCTGGGGCAACTATTGCAAGACTAGTATTTCTTGAAATTGCAATCGATTGAAATGAATTCATAATTCCCCAAACAGTTCCAAACAATCCTATAAATGGAGCTGTAGATCCAACAGTTGCTAAAAAACTATTATACTTTTCAACTGCAACCATTTGTTTTTCAATATTTACTTCCAAAACACTAGATAACCTCTCAGATAAATTTGATTTTGATCTAGTTTTCATAACTGTTTGCATAGAACTTTTAAATAATTTTGCCATAGGATCCTCAATGTTTGAAGGCAGACTGTTATAAAATGTTTCAGCAGACTTTGATTTCCAGAATTTCTCTTCAAATTCCTCTGCACTTTTATTAATTTTTCTAAACATTCTTATTTTTTCAAATATTATTGCCCACGAATAAATAGAACTTAAAATTAATATTATTATTACTGACTTAACAATTATATCCGCGCGCAAAAATAAACTAATTAAAGAAAAATCTGTGTTACTTGCCAAACCTAAGCTTTGTGTTGCAATATCTGCTTCCATTCAATCGTTTCTCATTAAAATATGTCATTAATTTGACTTCAAAAAACTCTAATAGTCTAGTTATCGTTGTTTTCTCTTGTGTTTTCAAAATATTGAGCAATTAAAATAGCATCTGCTTTATTATTATCTTTTTTTCTTGATAACTTATTAGAGATTTTAGGAAACATCTCTATTACTTTAGTTCTGCTGGCATCTTTTTCAGAATTAATTAAATTAAAATGTTTTTTCCATTTTGCTGGTCTAACATAAAAAATGGGAAGCTCCATTGCAGAACATATGCCTTTAATAACTCCAAATGATTGACCAAAATTAAACATACTTGTTACACCTTGTCCTGGCATGGCAGAAACTTGTTCGACTATTACACTCATTTTTTCACTCATAAATTTATTTTTTATTAGCATTATTTCATTATAAATTTGCCTACTATTAACTTGTTTTTTATTTTTTTTTCCTTCTGCCATTGTAGGCATGTCGATGACATCAATAACTTTCCCATCAGAAAAAAAACAAATAGCACCTGCTATTCCTGGATCAATTCCAACGATTATCATTTAACCTTCAAAGTTAACATTTGTATAAACATTTTGTACATCATCCTCATCCTCAAGAGTCTCTAAAAATTTTGCCATATTTTGATTTTCTTCGCCTATAAGGGATACTTTATTTATAGGTAGCCACTCAATTTCAGTAGAAAGAAAATTTACAACAACTTTTTCAAATTTTTTTTTTACCTCATATATTTCATCTATATCGGTATGCACTTCATGAAATTCATCACGAGAAATACAATCATTTGCACCCGATTCGATTGCTAATTCAAAAATTTTATCTTGTTTAATTTCATTTTTGTCTATTTTAATTACACCCAATCTTTGAAAATTATGTGATGCAGAGCCTTGGGTTCCTAAAGAACCGTTATTTTTTGAAAATATTGTTCTTATATTAGAAGCAGTTCTATTTTTATTATCAGTCAATGCTTCAACTATTACAGCAGATTTGCTCGGTCCAAAACCTTCATACCTAATATTTTCAAAATTTGATTGATCATTGTTAGAAGATTTTTCAATTGCTCTCTCAATATTTTCTTTTGGCATATTAGCTGATCTAGCTGCTTGTATTGCTGATCTTAATCTCGAATTCATATCGGGGTTCTTATCTCCTAGTCTTGCTGCTACAGTAATTTCTCTAGAGAGTTTAGAAAAAATTTTAGATCTCTGTTTGTCAGCTTTACCTTTTTTATGTTTAATACCCGCCCAATGTGAATGTCCAGCCATAATTAATTTATGTTTTTTAAACTTCCTCCAAAAATGAAGCTTTCTATATTTTTTGCAAGTCCATTTCTTACATCGCATTCTACAACTACCCCACTCAGAGATGCTTCTCCATTTGCAGGAAAATGTTTTACAGATTCTTTTTTTAGAAATCTGTTAATTGAATTTTGTGAATTCATACCAATTACCGAGTCATAGTCACCACACATTCCAGCATCGGTAATATAGCTAGTTCCATTTTTTAGAACTCTTGCATCATTTGTTGGCACGTGTGTGTGGGTACCTACAACTAAAGTTGCATATCCATCAAATAGATTACCAATAGCCATTTTTTCACTTGTTATTTCTCCGTGAAAATCCACTATTAAAAAATCATAATCTTTTGAAATTTTTTTTTGTGCAATAAATTCAGTAGCAATTTTAAAAACATCATCACTTTTTTTCATAAAAACGTTACCCATAAGATTAAGCACACCAACTTTCAGATTTTTTTTTGAATTAAATATTGAAAAACCTTTGCCTGGTAAATTTCCACTCATATTTATTGGTCTTAATAATTTTTTTTCAGTTTTTATATATTCATAAATTTCTTTTTGATCCCATACATGGTTGCCAGTTGTAATTACATCTACACCTGCATTAAAAAGTTCATTAGCAATATTTTCGGTTAGACCCACACCTTCACTGGCTGCATTTTCACCGTTAACACAAACAAAATCTATACCTTTTTTTGTGACTATATTTGGTAAGTTTTTTTTTACTGATTTAAAGCCTGCGTCTCCAACTATATCACCTAAAAATAAAATTTTCATTTTTGTATAAATTTTTCTGTCAAAATTAAATCTAATTTTCTATCAAAATTTTCAACATTAATTTTATTAACTTTTTGATATGAAAAGGCCAGTCCAATTGTCATACATTTTTTTATTTGAGAAATTTTTTCTAGATATCTATCATAAAATCCACCACCGTAGCCAATTCTGTTCCTGTATTTATCAAAGGCAACCATCGGAACAAATATTATATCTGGATATACTTTTTTTAATTTTATTGGCTGAGGAATTCCAAATGAGCTTGTTGTTAAAGGTTCATTTGGACTCCATTTATAAAAATCCATTTGATGATTTCTTTTTATTATTGGCAACGAAATACTATAACCGTTAGAATAAAATTTTTTTAGTATTTGCAAACAATCAAATTCAAAATTTATTGGAAAATAACCTCCAATAATTTTATTTTTTGATAGATTAATTTTATAACGAAAATTATCTATAATGTTATTGCCTATTTTGATTTCAAAATATTTTTTTTTTCTTAGTTTAATAATTTTTTTTCTTAATTTAAATTTTGACACTGATATTTTATGAAACAGAAGTATTTGTGCTATTTTTTTTGACAAAGTCTTCTATTTCTAAAGTTACTTTGTCTATTAAATTTTCGTAACTTATTTTGTAGTTTTCAATATCATTCTCAAGTTCTTCTTGTGTTAAGCTTAAATTTTTAATTTCATTTTCTTTGTTATCTTTGTACTGATAAACTAAAGATTTTAATTCTTTAAATTTTTCTTTTAATTCTTGAAGCTCTTTTTTTTGCGCATCTACTTTTTTTTTGGTTTCAAAATACTCATCCATTACTTTTATAGAAGATATTAGTAATAATTTATTCTCTCCAATATTTCCAAGATCAAATTTCAAATCATTAAATTTTTTATTTAAACTCAAGGATAATTCTTCCAAATGTTCCTCTTGACCATCTTCACAAGATAATAAGTATTCTTTACCATTAAATTTTATATTTACATTTGCCATTTATCTATTTCTTGCAATAAATTATCTGTTTCTTGATTTAATTCATCAATTTTTTCATTAAATTGATTTTCTTTTCTTTTTGAAGTTTCGTAATCCTTTTTTAATTCATTTATTTGACTTCTAAGTTTTAAGTTTTCTTCTTCTAAGCTTTGTAGAGATGTCGTTATCTGTTTTTTTTCAATTTCTAATTGATTTTTTTGATCTTTTAAAATTGCAACTTTATCTAATTCTTCATTATGTTGAATGTTTATCTCTCCTAATTTTTTTAAAGTATCCTTTAATTTTTTTTCTTTTTCATCAATGTTTTTCATATATATATCTATATTAATAAATTGAATCACCTAAGTCTAGATAGGATACTTTTTGAAAAATATAGAAAAAAATTTATCAAATGCTATTCGTTTTTTATCAATGGATGCGGTTCAAAATGCTAATTCTGGTCATCCAGGTATGCCAATGGGTATGGCTGACGTTGCAACAATTTTATTTAAGTATTTTCTAAAATTTAATCCAAAAAATCCAAACTGGCTTAATAGAGATAGATTTATTTTATCAGCTGGACATGGATCAATGTTGCTTTACTCGCTTTTGTACCTAACTGGGTATAAAAGTGTATCACTTAACGACATCAAGAAATTTAGGCAACTAAATTCAATTTGTGCTGGACACCCAGAGTATCACCCAAACTCAGGTATTGAAACAACAACTGGTCCCTTAGGTCAAGGAATCGCAAATTCTGTGGGTTTTGCAATTGCAGAAGAAATTTTAAAGAAAAAATTAGGAAGTAATTTAATAAATCACAAAACCTATGTCTTGGCTGGTGATGGGTGCCTTATGGAAGGAATAAGTCATGAAGCAATGAGTCTAGCCGGTCACCTTGAACTTAATAATCTTATAATGCTTTTTGATAATAATTCTATTTCAATAGATGGACCTACTAGTTTAGCAGTCTCAGATGATTATAAAAAAAGATTTAAAAGCTATGGATGGAATTATATTTTGATTAATGGGCATAATTACAGAGAAATTTATAATGCATTAAAAAAAGCGCAAACATCAAAAAAACCGACTGTGATTTCGTGTAAAACAAAAATAGGGTTTGGATCTCCAAATAAAGGTGGAAAGGCCTCTTCTCATGGAAGTCCCCTTGGAATAGATGAAATTAAGTTAGTTAGAAAAAAATTAGATTGGGATTATAAACCATTTAAAATACCTCAAAAAATTTTAACTTATTGGAGAAAAATTGGAGAAAAAGGTGTTAAAAAAGAGAAAATATGGAATAAAATTTTAAGCAAACACAAACTAAAATTTAAAAGTACTATAAAAAATAAGTTCTCGAGTTCAATTATAAAACAAAAAAAAGATGCAATAAAAAATTTTAAGACTATAGCTACAAGAAAATCCTCAGAAGAATTTTTATCAATTATATTAAAAGAGAAAAATACTTTAATTGGTGGCTCTGCCGATTTAGCAGGATCAAACAATACAAAAACTAAGTTACATAAAATTATTAATTCAAGTAACTTTGGTGGTAATTATATTCACTACGGTGTTAGGGAACACGCAATGAGTGGAATAATGAATGGATTAGCTCTTCATAGTAATTTTATTCCTTATGGAGGTACTTTTTTAATATTTTCAGACTATTGCAAACCTTCAATAAGACTGTCTGCTATAATGAAACAGAAGGTAATTTATATAATGACACATGACTCAATAGGACTAGGAGAAGATGGCCCTACGCATCAACCAGTAGAGCAACTTGCTGCTTTAAGATCTATCCCAAACTTAAATGTTTTAAGGCCAGCAGATCAAACTGAAACAATTGAATGTTGGGATATTGCTTTAAATAGCAACAATACACCTAGCATATTAGCTTTAACTAGACAAAACTTAAAACCAATAAGAAAGAGTTTTAGCAAAAAAAATCAATGCTCTATGGGAGCTTACGAAGTTATAAGGACTGGAAAAAATATAAATTTAACTATTTTAGCCTCAGGATCAGAGGTCAATATTGCAATTGAGACTAGTCATAAATTGGCCAAACAAAAAATTTATTCAAAAGTAATATCAATGCCCTGCCAAGAAATTTTTGACAAACAAAACAAGAGCTACAAAGATAAAATCTTAAAGGAAAGCAAAAACACTTTTTCAATTGAGGCAGGATCAAAAATGTCTTGGGAAAAATATATTGAAAAGGGCTTGTCTTTTTCAATAGAAGACTTTGGTAAAAGCGCTCCTTATAAAAAAATCTATGATCATTTTGGTTTAAGTAGTGAAAAAATAAGTAAAAAAATTAAATTTTATTTAAAAAAATGACGATAAAAGTTGGCATTAACGGTATGGGAAGAATTGGCAGAATGATTGTGAGGTCAATTTACGAAAATTACAAAGGTAAAATAATTATCAAACATATTAATAATAGATCGAGCTCTGAAATTTGTGCAAATTTATTAAAATATGATTCAATTCATGGTAATTTTAGTTCGCTAATAAAATCTGGAGGAAATTACATAAAAATAAATAAAGAAAAAATATCTTATACCCAACACTCTACGATTAATGACATAAAGTGGAAAAAATATGGTGTTGATTATGTTTTTGAGTGCACAGGTAAGTTTAATTCTAAAGATCAATTACTGTCACATATAGAAAATGGGGTAAAAAAAGTTATTGTATCAGCTCCATGTAAAATGGCTGACAAAACTATAGTTTTTGGCGTAAATCATAAGGAGATCAACAAGAATGATAGAATTATTTCAGCAGCTTCTTGCACAACAAATTGTTTAGCTCCTGTTGCAGACGTGATTAATAAAAATTTTATAATTCTTAATGGTTTTATGACAACCATACATGCTTTTACAAGTGATCAAAGAATATTAGATAATTCTCACAAAGATCCAAGAAGAGCGAGATCTGCAAGTCAATCAATTATACCCACATCTACTGGTGCATCAAAAGCTATTGGTGAAATTATACCCTCATTGAAAGGCAAGCTAGAGGGGATAGCAATGAGAGTGCCAACACCAAATGTTTCATTAATAGAATTTATATTTAATGTAAAAAAAAATATTACGTTAAAAAAATTAAATAAATCTTTATTTTCAGCTTCTAAAACAAAACTTAAAAATATTCTAGATGTTACAGATGAGAAGCTAGTCTCAGTTGATTTTAATCACAATAGTGCTTCTGCAATTATAGACTCCTCACTTACTAATGTAGTTGGTAATAAAATGGGAAAAGTTTCAGCTTGGTATGATAATGAGTGGGGTTTTTCTAATAGAATGTGTGATATTGCGAGATATATAAGCAAAATCAAGTAATGAGATCTATTGAAAGTTTAAAAAGTATTGAAAATAAAAAAATTCTTTTAAGATTGGACCTGAATGTTCCAATAATAGATGGAAAAATTGTAGATACAAATAGAATAGACAAAATTTTACCGACCATTAATTATTTATTAAAAAAAAAAGCAAAATTAATAATTATCTCGCATGTAGGAAGACCAAATGGTAAGATAGTCAATGATCTCTCTTTAGCTCCTATATCAAAATTTATAACTGAAAAAATTAAAAAAAAAGTTTTTTTATTAAAAGAAGATATTTTTAAAATTAAAAAGGATGAAATTTTTAAAAATCTAGATGAAAAAATAATAATATTAGAAAATATAAGATTTTATCCTCATGAGGAAGCAAATGATGATAGATTTTCAAAAAAATTGGCAAGTTTAGGAGAAATTTATGTCAATGATGCATTCTCATGTTCACATAGAGAGCATGCTTCTGTATCAAAAATTACAAATTATATTCCTGCATATTGTGGTTTACAAATTAACGAAGAAATTAATGCACTAGATAAGATTACAAATAAAATAAAGAAACCTGTTACATGTATTATTGGTGGATCAAAAATTTCAACTAAAATTAATGTAATTAAAAATTTAATCCCAAAGTTTGATAATATTATAATAGTTGGCGCAATGGCAAATAATATCTTCAAATATAATGGATATAGTATAGGTAATTCATTGTATGAATTAAATTTAAATAATTTAATTAAAGATATTTTTTTATTTGCAAATAACAATAATTGCAAAATTCATATACCAATAGACATAAAAGTAGGAAAGAATTTTAATGGAAATTCGACCGAAAAAGAATTCAAAGACATTGAAGATGATGATATTATACTCGATGTAGGTTCAAAAACACTTAAAGAGATAAAAGAAATTATCGATAAATCCTCAACAATATTGTGGAATGGTCCTTTGGGCTACTTTGAAAATTCAAACTTTTCTTTAGGCAGTCTGGAAATAGCAAAATATATAGCTGATAAAGGAGATAAAATTTTTTCAGTGGTAGGTGGGGGTGACACAGTTGCAGTAATAAATTCCATTAAGATAAAAAATAAATTTGATTTTGTTTCAACTGCTGGTGGAGCATTTTTGGAATACCTTGAAGGTAAAATTCTTCCTGGTATAAAAGCATTAAACTAAATGTCAGATTTAAATCGAATTGTTAATAAAATTCTTTCTAACGGCAAAGGTATATTAGCTGCAGATGAAAGTAATTCTACAATGACAAAAAGATTAGATGCCGTAAAGATAGAGTCTAATGAAAAAAATAGACTTGCTTTTAGAGAAATACTTTTTTCATCTCAATCAATTAAAGAATGTATTGGTGGAGTAATACTGTACGACGAAACCATAAGACAAAAAGATTCAAATGGGATTGGTATACCTGAGTTGATAATTTCAAATGGAGCGTTACCAGGAATAAAGGTAGATACGGGTGCAAAATCTTTGGCTGGATCAAAAGAAGAAAAAATAACAGAAGGTCTTGATGGATTGAGAGAGAGATTGAAAGAGTATTATGATTTGGGAGCTCGCTTTACTAAATGGCGTGGTGTATATACAATCACTGATATATATCCGAGTAAATTATGTATTTCTTCGAATGCTCATGCATTAGCTAGATATTCTGCATTAGTTCAAGAAGTAGGAATGGTTCCAATAATCGAACCTGAGGTTTTAATGGATGGCACACATGACGTGATGACATGTTTCAAAAAAACTGCTGAAGTTCTCCAAAAGTGTTTTGAAGAATTAGAAATGAATAATGTTGATTTAAGTGGAACTATATTAAAGCCAAACATGATTTTGCCTGGTAAGGATTCTGATGAAAAAATTTCTAGATATGATGTTGCTAAGCTTACTCTAGAGTGTTTGAAAAATAATGTTCCTAAATCGGTACCTGCTATCGCTTTCTTATCAGGTGGTCAAAGTGACATTGATGCGACAGATCATTTAAATCAAATTAATATAATTAATGATACTGATTTCATAATGTCGTATTCTTATGGCAGAGCTCTTCAACAAAGTGCATTAAAATTTTGGTCTAAAGACATAATGAATAAGTTGGGCACTCAAGATGTATTTGATCATAGAGTAAGAATGTGCAGTTTTGCATCTCGTGGAAAGTGGTCAGAAAGTATTGAAAACTCAAAATAAAAGATTTATTTATTTAATT
>CABZFJ010000004.1 GCA_902524995.1 uncultured Pelagibacteraceae bacterium
AAAACAAATAGACCAGGATTACATTTAATTAGATGTTGTTCAGGACTGATAGCTTTAGCTGCAATATTTTTGGCACTAAGAAACCTACCACTTGCAACAGTGACAAGTATTTCATTTGCTGCACCTATATTTACAACTTTGCTATCAATATTTTTACTTAGTGAGAAAGTAGGAGTATATAGATGGGCCGCAGTATTTGTTGGTTTTATTGGTGTTTTAGTAATTACCCAACCAGGATTTTCTAGCTTAAATATTTATTATTTATTTCCAATAATCTTTTGTATTGGAATGTCTTACGTCGCAATTACAATTAGAAAACTTTCATCCACAGAACCAGTCTGGTTGATCTCATTTTTTTTTTCTTTTGCAATTACAATTGTTGGAGTTATATCAATACCATTTGGCTGGATCATGCCAACCTTCAATGATTTCTTACTTTTATGTACAATTGGCTTGTTGGGAGGAACAGCTAATTTATTATTAAGTCAATCATATAAATTATCCGAGGTTTCTCTGGTTACACCTCTTAAATATTTAGGATTAATATTCGCAATATCTTTTGGATATTTTATTTGGGATGAAATTCCCACAATTAAAACATTGATGGGTGCTTCACTGGTAATAATATCATCAATCATTATATTTCGGAGAGAAATATATTTAAATAAACAAGTAACGGTAAGTAGAAATGAGTAATGCACCACCATATTGGACAGAAGCTAGAACATATCTTTCAAAAAAAGATAGTATTATGAGATCATTGATTAAAAAATATAAAGATAATAATTTAACTACTAGAAAAGATGTCTTTTATTCTTTGTGCAAAAGTATAATAGGACAACAGATAAGTGTTGCTGCCGCAGATTCTGTCTTCAAAAAATTTGAATCGGCATGTAAAAAAAAAATCAATCCTAAAACTGTTTCCAAGCTTAAAACATCACAACTTAAAAAATGTGGTCTTAGTCGTCAAAAAATAAGGGGTATATTGGAAATGTCTCAAAAATTTAAAGATAAGACTTTTAATCCAAAATTAATTTCGAAAATGAGTGATGAAGAAGCCATTATATATCTATCAACTTTAAGACAGATAGGAAGATGGTCAGCAGAGATGATTTTGTTATTTACTTATAATAGGTCTAATATCTGGCCAGTTCAGGACATTGGATTATTAAGAGCAATATCAAATAACTATAAAAAAAAATATTTTCCACCTGAAACTTTTATAAAAAAACTTCAAAAAAGATTCTCCCCATATTGTTCTGTTGCCACTTGGTATTTGTGGCGTTCAATTGATGACGATACTATTCAGTATTAGCACCCTCCACAATAAACATATGTCTTTTTGTAGTTTGTTCTGCATAAGACCAAGCTTTTAAATAATCTTCTGAGTCATGACAAGATATGGCCTTGTCATAACTGGGAAATTCCCAAATTACGGTCCTTAATATTTTGTCACCACTATAATATTTTAGTTTGCCTCCTCTAACTACAGGAGTACCACCAAATTTTTTTATAACTGGTATTGCATTTTCACCATATTTTTTTAGATTATCTTGGTCTAAAATCTCTGTATACAAACTCACCCAATATGCCTTCATATTTGCCCCTTTTCTATGTTATTCCATTCCTTCAAATATCATATGTTCTCTAATTACATTGTTTTTAAGATATGTTCTTGCCTCAAAATATTCTTCAGAATCGTAGCATTTTTTAGCAGTTTCCACGTCTGGGAACTCTGCAAGTGCTATTCTAACCATTTCTCTACCCTCAAGTGCAATGTTATTAGCACTCCGAGCTAAAATTTTTCCAGAATGTTTTAACACAGCCTCCTTTGCTTTATCTGCATATTTTTTCATTCTTTCAGGGTCTTTAATTTCACTGTAAGTTGCAATCCAGTAACCTTTCATAATTCTCCTTTTTAATTTTTTTTTTTTATGTTACCAAATTTTATGCCAGAAAAATTAATAATCAATTATGAAGATTATAAATTAGCAGTTGAAAAGTTAGCTCTTACAATTGAAAAAAATTACAAACCGTCTGTTTTAGTCGGAATAATGAGGGGTGCAGCACCTATAATTGATATGTTATCAAGAATATTTAAATTGCCCACTGCTTATGTTGTTATTCAAAGTTATTCTGGAGAAACTGTAGAAAATAAACAGGGTGAACTTATTTTTGCAAGAGATATAAGTTCGATAGCTAAAAGTGAAGACTTTAAAAATGTTTTATTAGTTGATGACTTATCTGATACTGGACTTACATTAAATGAAAGTATTAAATGGTTAAAAAATTACGCTCCAGTCAAAAACTACATTCAGGAAATAAAAACAGCATGTCTTTGGAAAAAAAAATCTTCTTCTTTTACTCCAGATTTTTGTCCAATTTTACTAGACGAGGATCCTTGGATAGTTCAACCTTCAGAATATTACGATGAAATAGATATTAATGGCTTAAAGAAAAAACATTCATAAAAAAAGGCCAACTTTTATTGTTGGCCTTTTTAATTTTTTTCTTTAAAAATTATTTTGGAATATCTCCTTCAACTCCTTTTACATAAACACTCATTCCAGCTAACATTCCATCATCAGCAACTTTTCCTTCGGCAACTAGTATATTACCTTTTTGGTCATAAATTGGACCAGTAAATGAATGAGCTTTTCCTGAAGCAAGATCTTTTTGAAGTTGTTCTACTTCTTTTACCAAATCTGCACCCATTGCTGAATTGTATGGTGCCATAGCTACCATACCTTCATTTAATCCATGCCATGTGTCTTGTTGACCCCATGTTCCATCTCTAGCAGCTATTGCTCTTTCAACATAATAAGGGGCCCAATCATCTATAATTGAAGTCAAGATTGATTTAGGGGCAAACCTTTGCATATCACTTGCCTGTCCAAATGACCATACTCCAGCTTTTTCTGCAGTTTGAACTGGTGCGGTACTGTCAGTGTGTTGCATAATGATATCTGCACCTTGATCTATTAACGCTTGCGCTGCTTCTGCTTCTTTACCTGGATCGTACCAAGTAAAAACCCAAACAATTTTAGTTTTTATTTCTGGATTGACCTTTTGTGCAGCCAGCGTCATTGCATTAATTCCTCTTATTACTTCAGGAATTGGAAAAGATGCAATATAGCCAATAGTGTTTGTTTTGGTCATCTTACCAGCAATATGTCCTAAAAGGGTTCTACCTTCGTAAAATCTTGCAGAATATGTAGAAACATTCGAGTGCTCTCTTTTATATCCTGTTGCGTGTTCAAATTTTACATTTGGGAACTCTTTTGCAACTTTGTTAGTTGGATCCATATATCCAAAACTAGTTGTAAATATTAAGTCATGGCCAGATTGAGCTAGTTGCCTGATCACTCTTTCTGCATCAGCGCCCTCTGGAACACTTTCAACGAAAGTTGTTTTTATCCCTGCTGCTTCAACGGCGTTTCTTCCTTCGTGGTGTTGATATGTCCACCCATGGTCCCCGGTTGGACCAACATAAACAAATCCAACTTTAAATTCTGCATTTGCACTTACATTTAAACCAAGTAAAAAAATTGCAGAAATTAAATATCTTAAAAAGTTTTTATACATTTTGAATTTCCCCTTTAAATTTTTTTTATCTAGTAAATCAGAATTCGTAAAAAAAAGAATATTTATTTTCGAATAGCTAACATTACTTTTCCTTATAGAATATTCTTCCTAAGGAAGTTGGGGTATTCAGTTTTATTTTTCTACTGTCACGAGAGATTACAACTAAAACTATTATTGTCATCAGATAAGGTAATGCACTTAAAAATTGAACTGGTATTCTAAACCCAATTGCTTGCATATGTAATTGTAGTATTGTAATTCCTCCGAAAATTAAAGCACCAATTAAAACTTTTATAGGACTCCAGGTTGCAAATACAACTAACGCTAAAGCTATCCATCCTCTACCGGCTGTCATATTTTCAATCCACTGTGGAGTGTATATTAAGGATAGATAAGCACCTGCTAGGCCACACATGGCTCCTCCATAAAGAATACAACAGTATCTAATCAGAATAACATTAATACCTTGATTTGATGCCGAAACAGGCGAATCACCGACACCTCTAACAACTAAACCTAATTTAGTTTTTCTCAAAAAATAATTAGTTAAAAATGGTAAAGCAAAAGCAAAATATAAAACTATAGAGTGTCCAAATAGTATTGGACCAAAAAACGGAATACTTTCTTTTAAACTTGAAAATAATATTGGAAATTCTTTTCCAGGGATACCAACAAAATTTTTTCCTAACATCGCGGATAAACCAATGCCGAAAATAGTTAATGCCAAACCTGTTGCAACATGGTTTGTAAGAAGAGATTGCGTTAAAAATCCAAAGATTAGTGAAATTATAACTCCTGATAACATAGAGCCTACGATTGCTATAAAAAGGTTGTCTGTTATTACCATTAAAGCAAAACCAGATATTGCTCCGATTATCATCATTCCTTCGACACCTAAATTTAAAACGCCCGATCTTTCAGTAATTAATTCACCTGACGCAGCAAGTATTAATGGCACTGATGAAGCCATTATTGATCCTATCAGAATTCCTATAAAACTAATGTCTAAGCTCATTTTTTTTTAAATTTAAAATTTTAATTTTGAAAAAAAGTAAATAATCAGATGCGAGTAAAAAAAATAAGATCATACCTTGAAAGACTTGGCCAGTATATTTTGGTATTTGTAAAAAAATTTGAGCTGTTTCAGCACCGAGGTATGTCAATGCAACAACCAAAGATGCAAAAATTATGCCAAAAGGATTAAGACGACCTAAAAAAGCAACAATAATTGCTGTAAAACCGTAATCTGGGGATATCATTCTATGCAGTTGGCCAATAGGTCCAGTAATTTCCCCAACGCCAGCTAATCCTGCAGAAGCACCACTAATCATAAATACAACCAAAATCATGGTTTTTCCTTTGAACCCAGCATATTTTGCAGTTTTTAAACTTAAACCAGATACTTTAATCTGAAAGCCTAAGTAAGTTTTATAAAGAATAAACCAACTTATTATAACCGCTGCAAGAGCTAAAAAAATACCAGCATGAATTCTCAAACCTTCAAATAATTGTGGCATTCTAGAAGAGTCACTAAATTGTCTTGTTTCAGGAAAATTAAAACCTTCAGGATTACTCCATGGTCCAACTACCAAGTAATCTAAGAGTAGCTTTGAAACATAAACCAACATCAGACTAACTAAAATTTCGTTTGTATTAAAATATGTTTTAAGGATTGCCGGTATAAGTGCAAAGATCATTCCCCCGAATGCTCCAGCAAGTATAACTAAAGGTAATATATAAAAACCTTCTTGATTATAAAATAAAAGAGCAACTCCCCCTCCTACAATCGCACCAAAAGTTAATTGTCCCTCTGCACCAATATTCCAATTATTACTTTTAAAACAAAATGATAAACCAATAGCAATTAAGCAAAGGGGTGTTGCTTTGAGTAATAATTCACTGAAACCATATAAATTTGAAATTGGAGTTATAAAGAAAAACTTAAGAGCTTCTATTGGATTAAAACCTAAAATATAAAAAATTATACCACCACCTAAAATTGTAAGTATGATTGCAATAAAAGGAGTAAAAAAATATAATGTTATTGGTACATCATTTCTTTTTTCAATTTTAATCAATGGAACCTCCTCCCATAAGAACTCCTAATTTTTCTGGAGTCACTTCCTCTGAATGCATTATTTTTGAGAGCTTACCTTTATAAATAACTGCAATTCTATCGCTGAGTTTTAATAATTCCTCCGTGTCTGTGGAAATTAAAATCGTTGATTTTTCTTGATCATTAATTTTTATAAGCGTTTCATGAATATAATTGATTGCACCTACATCGAGTCCCCATGTTGGATTGTAACAAATTAATAATTCCGGAGCTGTAATTAACTCTCTCCCTAAAATAAGTTTTTGTAAATTTCCTCCCGATAGAAATTGACTTTTTAAGTCAACATTGTCAGTATTTACTGAGAAATCAGATAATATTTTCTTAGAATGCTCTTTAATTTTTCTTTCATTTACCAAACCTTTCTCAAAAAAATTTGATGATTTGAAATTATTTAAAGCTACGTTTTCATAAATTTTTAATTCAGGTACAGCTGCTTGAGATATTCTATCTTCAGGAGAAAAAGCCATTAAATATTCACGTCGTTGCTTTGGATTTAGTTTGGCTATTTCCTTATTTCGAAAAATGATTGATGTATCGGGCGTAATTATTTCCCCACTTAAAATTTGAAAGAGTTCGTTTTGACCATTGCCAGAAATACCTGCTATACCTAAACACTCTCCTTTCTTGACAGAAAAATTTAGATTTACTAAATTTGTTTCAAAGGGATCCTCACTATAGAAATTTAAATGTTTTACTTTAAATATCTCATCTTTATTTCTGGAAATATTATCTTTTTTCTTAATTTTCGCTAGTTTTTGACCAACCATCTTGTTTGCAAGAGTTTCAACTTTTTCATTTTGTGTTTGGCTAACAGATACAACCTTACCTTTTCGCATGACTGCCACTTCATCGCATAAAGACAAAACTTCTTTCAATTTGTGAGTAATGTAAATAATCAATATTCCTTCATCACAGAATTTTTTTAAAGATATAAATAATTCCTCAGTTTCCTGCTCTGTCAAAACAGATGTAGGCTCGTCCATGATTAGAACTTTTGGGTTTCTTAAAAGACATCTTATAATCTCAACTTTTTGCTTTTGTCCTGCTGATAAATTTAATACAGGAACATCAAGATCAATACTAAAATTGTATTTTTTTAGTATTTCATTAATTTTTACTCGTAAACTCTTATTATCTTCATTTGTATCTATACTTAAGTTTTCAAATATTGATAAAGTTTCGAATAAATTGAAATGCTGGAAAACCATTCCAATTTTATTTTTCTTGGCATCGAGAGGAGAACTTAATTTTAAATTTTTTTCATTTAAATAAACCTCACCATTATCTGGTCTTATTACACCAGACAAAATTTTAACTAATGTAGATTTGCCAGCTCCGTTTTCTCCTAATAGTGCATATATTTTTCCACTTTTAAATTGAAGAGATACATTGTCGTTAGCTATACATCCCGGATATACTTTTGATATATTTGATATTCTTAAGTCTGTTGTCATAGCATTTCTTTAATATAATAAATCAATAACTCAATAATCTATAAAATTAATCATCTTTTCAAATTTGTATTAAATTCAAACATTTTAATTAAAGTTTTGAACAAATTGTTAACATAATTCAACTTTAGGTATGTATTAATGATTATTGCTTTTAAAAATAATACTTTTTCAAAAAAATTTATTGCCCTATTTATCACATTAACAGTAATTTTTTTAACTGGATGTCAGACTATAAAAAAGAAATCAGACGAAGTTGCTGAAAAAGAGAATGAAAAATTTGGTCAATTTGTTGGGAAAGAAGTTAATGAGATGAGATTAGAATTAGGCTCACCTTCAGAAGATTTTGTCAATGAACTTGGAAATGAAATGCTTATCTACAAAACAAAAAAATATGGAATTCCTTGTGAAAGAAAATTTGAAGTGAACACTTCAGGGGTTATTATTGGCTTTAGTTCTAGTGGATGTATTTAGTCTTGTGGGGACTAGCCCCACAAGCAAGGAACTTATTTAATTTCAATAAGTTTTTTTTTTTTATGATCTGGAATAATCCTCTCACATGCAATTGTTAAAAGACCATCTTTTAACTCTGCACCATTCACTTTTACATCATCAGCAATTGTAAATGATCTCGCAAATTGTCTTTGCGATATGCCCTTATGGATTATCTCACCATCTTGGTTTTCGTTTTCACTTCTATCAACTTGTTTAGTTCTCACAGTTAATAGATTCTCTTCAAACTCTACCTCAACATCTTTTTTGCTAAAACCAGCTAAAGCAACCTCAATTGAGTAGTTATCTTTGCCAGTTCTTCTTATGTTGTAAGGTGGGTAGTTTGATTGCATACTTAAACCACCATTGCCCAACATACTTTCAAATTGGTCAAACATATCGTCGAAACCAATTGAGAAAGGCCGAAGTGAGTTGAAAATTGATAGATCCTTACTTGTCATATTATCCTCCTTTAATTAAGCAAGTTTATTTATTGTTAGCCCCATTAGGCGACTAAAGAAAACATATAGTAATTAATTTTGACTTTTCAAGATCAAGAGTTTAATTTTCCAGCTATTTTCAATACAAATGCGTAGTCTATTGCAATCTCTTCAATTGCTCCGTCTCTTCCAGATTTTCCTCCATGACCTGCATTCATTTCAGTTTTTAACAAAAGTAAATTGTTATCGGTTTTGTACTCTCTTAATTTTGCAGTAAATTTTGCCGGCTCATCAAATAATACCCTGTTATCACTTAGACTTGTTGTTATTAAAATGTTTGGGTAATCCATCTTTTTAACATTGTTATAGGGTGCGTATGAAAATATGTAATCAAAGTGTTCTTTTTTATCTTTAGCATTTCCAAATTCATCAAATTCACCAACTGTTAATGGCAATGAATGATCTAAGTTTGTAGTCAACGAGTCAACAAAAGGAACAGCCATAACAATACCTAAAAACAAATCAGGCGCTTGATTAACAACAGCTCCCATTAAAAGACCTCCAGCAGATCCTCCCATTCCAATAATGTTACCTTTAGACGTAAATTTTTTTTCAATTAAAAATTTTGCAGAAGCAATGTAATCCTCAAATGTATTTTTTTTGTTTAATAATTTTCCCTCTTTCCACCATTTCATTCCTTTTTCCATACCACCTCTAATATGAGAAGTTACCCATATAATATCCCGTTCTATTAAACTTATTCTTGTTGAAGAAAAACTTGGTGACATAGAACTACCGTAAGATCCATATCCATATAATAATAATTTTGCCGATCCATTTAATTTAGTTTTTTTATGTCTTGTTATTGTAAGAGGAACCATTCTTCCATCATGAGAAACACACTCTAGTCTTTCAACTATGTAATCATCAGAATTATGGCCACTAGGAATCTTTTGTTCTTTAACTAATTTTTTCTCTTTTGTTTTAAGATTATATTGATAAGTCCTTCCAGGAGTTTTTGGTGATGAATATGATAAATAAACCGTATCGGTATTTCTATCTCTTTGGGTTAACGAAACACCAGGCACTATAACTTTTTCATCTGAAAAAAATATTTCTTCTTCGTCATTATTTTGTGGATTTCTTAATATTAATTTTGATAATGCATTAGAAGTTTCAGACCTTATTATCCAGTTATCTAAGAAAATTAATCCACCAATTAAAACCTCTTCTCTTGCAGGTATAAATGTTTCCCAGTCCTTTTTTTCTAAATCAGTTGTTTTTTCAATCTTAAAATCCTCTGCATCTTCATTTGTATGTTTATAGAAATTACTGTTCCATGAATTAACTGAATATATTATCCCTCTTTTTCTTTTATCAATTAGTTTCGGTTTCGGAGTCATTTCATCAGCTTTAAAATAATACTGTTCGGAAGTATTATGATCAGATGAAGTAATAAAAAAGTACTTTTCATCAGAGCTAAGTCCTATCCCTACAGTAAATGCTTCACTTTCTTCTTTAAAAATAAGAATATCCTTACTAGTAGGAGCCCCAATTTCGTGTCTGAAAATTTCTCTCGGTCTATGATTGTCATCAAGCTTTGAGTAAAAAATATATTTGTCATCTAAGCTAAATGTTATTCCGCCACTAGTATTTTCAATTTTTTCACCAACTTGCTCTCTAGTTTTAATATCCCTTATATGTATTGTATAATATTCAGATCCTTTTAAATCTAATGAATATGCTAATAATTTATCATTATAGCTAACTTCCAAGTCTCCAAGCCCAAAATATTCTGTTTTAAGCTTTTCTTTTTCTAAATCACCATTCCAAATTTCCTCTATTTCTCCAGTGTCAATTTTTTTTCTTAACTTTATAGAATAGTTTCCTTTTGTTGTTGTTTTTGTCCAGTAGCTATATCTTACATCCTTAAAGGGAAGAGATTCATCATCAAGTTTAATTCTTCCTTTAATTTCATTGAATAAAAGTTTTTGAATTTCTTTTGTATCTGACATTTGATAACTAAAATAATCATTTTCATCTTCAAGATATTTTCTGACCTCTGGTAACAATTTTGAACTGTCTTTCAATACTTCAAGTATATTTTCCTGATGTATCCAACTATAATCGTCTTCCCAGGTTACGTTGTGACAAGATTTTAATTCTGGTTTTTTTTTAAGCTGTGGTATTTTCATTTAAATTTAATTAATTTATGAATATTTTTTTTGCAATACTAATAATTTTTATAATTCTATATATTTTATTGAATTGGTTTGCCAAAACTTCAACAAAAAAAATATCAAAATTTGTAAGAATATTTATTATAATTTCTTCAATAATGTTAGCAGTAATAATGGCATATGCTGGAAGGTATGTCTTTTCATTGCCTTTTATGTTGGCCATTTTGCCCTTAATAAAGACAAAAGCTGGTATTTCGTTATTTCAATTGTTTAGATTGTGGGGCCTTTTAAGAGTATTGAAAAATTCTGGAAGGTTTAATTTTAACCAGTTTAACCAGAATGTTTCATCCCAAGCAATGTCTATTGATGAATCTTATAGAATTTTAAATTTAGACCCCAAAAAAAAATATACGAAGGAAGAAGTATTACAATCTTATAAAAAAATAATGAAAAAAATACACCCCGATAGAAGTCCAGAATTAAATAACATTGCCACATTGGTAAATGAAGCCAAAGACAATGTTATTAAAAATATTATTTAATTAAGCTTTGAAATTTCTCAAAGATTTTTAAAGGATTTATTTGCTCTTTACCGTCCGTTCCATGAGTAACCTTTTCAATACCATCTGGCATAATAGGATGCATTTTAGAACTATAACTTCCATATATTAGTGGGGTATCCGACATTAATACAATAGTTGGTTTTCCTAAACCAGCAGATAAATGGCTGAAACTTGAGTCATTACAAACAGCAATATTGCAATTTTTAATTACAGGTAAAGTTTCAGAAATACTAATTTCATTTAAAGGAGTACATATATTATTATGATAATTTAAAATTTCATTCATAATTTCAATTTCTTCATTTTTGTTACCTGTAGCTAAAAAAAACCTACATTTAAAATTTTTTAAACATAAATTCATAAACTCTATAAATATTTTTGGAGGAATTCTTTTTGTTGGTCCGGATCCACCAATTCCTAATAATATATTTTTCACATCAGCGCTAAAATTAAATTTTACTTTTATATTTTGAACATTTTCATCTTTAATATAGATGATTGGGTCACTTTTAATTTCTAGATTAAATTTATTTTTTAATAAATTATTAGCGGCATTTAAAATATGCTGGTTTTTTTTTTCTAATAACGGGTATTGATAAATATCATTAATACCTGCAAACTTACAAACTAGATTATATCTTAGGGAGGAATTGAAAATTAATACTTTGTCAAATTGATGTTTTTTAATTTCAGAAACTAGTCGAAAGAAACCGCTAAATCCGTCGTGAAAATTTTTCTTAGTTTGATCTCTTTTTAAAATAATAATTTCTTTAATATATTTATTATCTTTAATTAAGTGTTCAGCTTTTGAATTTTCTTTTACTAATAAAGTTACTTGACTCTTATATTTTTTTGCAACGGCTTCTATATAAGGAAGAAATATTACCATATCACCAATGCCCATCCTGTTTTGAATTGCTAAGATTTTCATATGTTTTTAAAACCTTTACTATTTTATATTTTTATATAAATTTTTGGTATGGGATATTTCAATGGTATTTATGCGGCAAGCCTTTCGATACTTGATAATAATTTACAATTAGACTGTGAAAAAACCCTAAAACATGCTGAAAATCTAATTGAAAAAGGTTGCCACGGTGTAATATTTTTTGGCAGCACTGGCCAATCTCAATTAATTTCGTTAAGCGAGAAAATTAAACTCATAAATATTTTACCTAAAAGCAAACACAAAGATAAATTTATAATTGGAACTGGTCTAAATTCGTTGGGAGATAATATTAATTTACTTAATATTTCAAAATCAATCGGTTTTGAAAATTTTTTAGTTATGCCACCGGCATATTATAAATATAACGATAGTGATGTTTTTAATTTTTATTCTAAATTAATAGAAAATATCAAAGATTGTAGAATAATTTTATATAATTTCGAAAAGTTATCTGGATATAAATTTAGTATAGAATGTGTTTTAAATTTAGCTGAAAACTTTCCTAACCATGTTCTTGGAGTAAAGGATAGTAGTTACAACTTATATGAAAATTTAAAGATTGAAAATTTTTCTATTATGCCCGGATCTGAAAGTAAATTATTAAAAGGCTTAGAATATGGATGCTCAGGTATTATTACAGCTACAACGAATGTAACGTCTTATTTAGCAAGGGATGTATATGATAAATTTAAAAATAATTTAAATCAAACATCGAACGAAAAACTTTGTATGGTGAGAAGTATATTTGACAAATATAATCTGATTTCAGGCTTGCACACATTCATGAGCACAGAAGATTCTGATTTTAAAAATTTAATTCCACCATTAAAACTTTTATCTAAAGATGAAGAAAAATTATTTTTTTCAGAATTAGATAAATTAAATTTTAGTATAAATAACCTTAAAGCAGCTTAATGAAACTTATAAATTTTTTAAATGATTTATTTAAATATGATGGCTTTATCTTAATAGATTATAATTCTAATAGGTATGTAATAGGAAAGCCTTTGAAAGAAACCCCAATAGAATTACAATTATTAGAGAAGAGCTTGCATAAAAAACTACTTTTCCATCCAGATCTATATTTTGGAGAAGCATATACAAATGGTTCTTTAAGATTAAAAAATGGAACTTTGACAGAATTTCTTGATATAGCTTTTAAAAATATTGGAAGAGCAAATATTAATATTTATGGAAAGATTTTAAATAAATTAAAGGGAACTCTTACATACTTAACTAGTTTTAATAAAATTATTAATTCTAAACAAAATATTGTACACCATTATGATATTTCAGAAAAATTATATGATTTATTTCTTGATAAAAAAAGACAATATTCATGCGCGTACTTCAAAAATGAAAATGACACTTTAGAAGCTGCTCAAGAAAATAAAATTGATCACATAATAAAAAAACTCCATATACAGCCTAACCAAAAAGTTTTAGATATTGGCTCAGGTTGGGGAACACTTGCAATTGACATTGCAAAACAAACAAAAGCTTCTGTAACTGGAATTACACTTTCAGAAAATCAATTAAAATATAGTAAAGAAAAAGCTAAAGAATTAAATTTAGATAATCAAGTTGAATTTAAACTATTAGATTACAGACAATTTAATGAAAAATTTGATAGGATAGTTAGCGTTGGAATGTTTGAACATGTTGGAAAAAAATTCTATCAAACATATTTTAATAGAGTGTCTAAAATGTTAAAAAAAGATGGCGTAGCCCTGATACACACAATTGGATCAAATCTTCCACCGAGAGACCCACAGCCTTGGATAACAAAATATATATTCCCCGGCGGATATACCCCGAGTTTAAGCGAAATAGTAAGGCCAATTGAGGATTCTGGACTGATAGCTACAGATATAGAGATCTTAAGGATGCACTATGCCCACACTTTAAGAAATTGGAAAGAAAGATTCCTCTCAAAAAAAGACGAAGTTTTAGAAATGTTTGATGAAAAATTTTTGAGGATGTGGGAATTTTATCTTACAAGTTGTGAAATGGCTTTTAAATGGGGAGATCAAGTTGTATTTCAACTTCAGCTTACTAAAGATATAAGATCTGTTCCTAATACTAGAGACTATATTTATTAAAAATTAGCTGATAAGGCTGTATTTCTTAAATGAAAAAAAAGAAAAAAAAATCTAAAAAAAAAAATCTAAAAATAAAGGTTAAAAAATCAAAAAATAAATCTAAGTCAAAATTTAAAAAAAAAAGATCAAAATTAAAAAAAAAAACTACAAAAAGATTAAACCAAAGAAAAAAAATTAAAAAAGTTAAAAAAAAGATAACTCCTGAAAAAGGTATAATTTCAAGAACAGTTAGACTCGAGGAAGATTTAAAAAATAAGTTTTCTTTCAAATTTAATTTTAATTTACTGGCAATTGATAAATTAATACAAAAATTTTTTCAAAGTATAGAATTTAGATTAATTCGTTTTAAAGAGATAAGAGCTGAGGAAAAAAGACAGATTAAACTAGAGAAAATAGAACAGGCAGAAAAAGAAAAAATCGAAATTGAGAAACAAAAGAAAGAAGATGAGGCAGCTTTTTTAAAAGAAAAGGAAATTCAGTTAAAACAAGAACAAAAATTAGAGAGAGAAAGAGCAAAGGATATAAAATTATTTTTAAGAAAAGAACAGGCCATACTAAGAAAAGAGCAGGCGGAGAGACAAAAGAAATTTTTACAAGAATTAAAATTAGAAAAACAAATTGAAAAATTTAGAATAAGAGAGGTAAAAGAACTAGAACAACTTGAAAAATTAGCTTTAAGAGAAAAGAGAGAAGAGTATTCAGGATTACAAGAGCGTATCGAAAAACTAAAATTAAAATATCAACAAATAAGAGATCAAAAAATAAGAGAACGAGTTGAGGCGCTAGGTGTAGAAACACAAGAAGGAGACGATAGAGCAAAATTACTTCAAAGAGAAAGAGAGTATACTTTAGCTAGGCAAAAAATTGAGTTTGCACTTGAAAGTTTTTATAGAAGTGCGAATAGTTTAGTTTTTCAACTTAATAAAAGGTATATAACTAAACATATGTCTATCTTTAGATGCATAGATAGAAGATTTGAAACTGGAGAGATTTTCATAAAATGGGATGAGACAATTGATGATGAATGGTTAATACTAATTTATATCAAAAATAATTCTCCAGATGAAGGTATAGTCATTGAAGATAAAACAAATGAAGAAAATAATATTTCACACGAATTTAAACCAAGCGAAGTTTTTAAAGCCTCAGATTTAATGGTAGACTCATTAACACAGCTGATTGCAAAAAAAAGATCTAAGAATAGTTAAATTTGTTGGTCTTTGATAATTTTTTCTATTAACTTAATATTTTCTCCACTTTTGATTAATGGATAAATTGATTTCGCTTTTCTCAAGTCATCAACTGCTTTTTCATATTCCTTTAAGCTTAAGTATATTTGCGCTCGTCCGGATAACGCTCCAAAATGTCTTGGTTCTAGATCTAAAACTTTTTCAATATCATCTAACGATTTTTCATAATCCCCTAATATAAATAGCAACGTTGCTCGCTTATTCCAACCTTCTGCCCATTTTGGGTCCTCATTAATCACATCAGTAAATAGTTTCAATGCCATTCTGTACTGCTGATGGTACATGGAATAAGTTCCATTCTCTAATTTGTTCGTCAGATAGTCATTGTTTGGATGTCTTGTCCAATTATTCCAAATTTGATCCTCTAGCCTTTCCGCTTGTTGTAAATTTTTTGCATTAAGTAATTCTTTAAATAATATATTTATGTTGTCTGAGAATGCATTATTTGCACTGAGAAACAAAAATATAATTACAAAATTTATATGTTTTTTAATCACTGACATATACAGATACTCCTCTAGAATTAATGTCTACATCAAATTTTTTATGTAATGGAGGAAAAGCTCTTTGAGAACAATCTAGTCTATCACAAGTTCTACATGAAACCCCTACAGGTATCTCTGATTTTTTATCATTCAAATCTAAGTTTTCCGTATAAACAAAATCCCTTGCATATTTGGCTTCACATCCAAGACCAATAGATAACATACTTTTTTTTTGTCCATATCTTCCTATACCTTTTTCAACTGTTCTTGCTATACATACGTACTTCTCACCATTAGTCATTTTACTCACTGCAGCTTGTATAACACCAGGTCTAGAAAAAGCCGAATACACATTCCATCGAGGGCAAGCACCACCATAACGCGGTATTTCAATTCCTGACAATGAAAATCTTTTTGAAATATTACCAGCTACATCAACTCTCAAAAAATGAAAAGGAACCCCAGGTAATTTTGGATCGTTCAAACATGTAACTCTATGTGTGACTTGTTCGAATGAAGTTGCAAAAGTATTTTGCAATAACTCTAGATCGTATTTAAGTTTTTTACATTCAGAATGAAATAATTTGTAGGGCATTAAAATTGCTGCTCCACAGTAATTTAATAAAGCAACTTTTGTTAATTTTTTCGACTCTTCATTTGGATAACTAAAAGTATCAAGATAAGAATTAATAATGTCGCTAGCTCCCTCTTGTGCAATTTGAGCTGCAGCATGTAATTTTTTTGTTTCCAAAGATAAATAATCAGACAATAGTAATTTTCTGTTTTTTTTATAATAAATTTTTGAGAATGGTCTTCCTTCCTCAGGAATTATATCTTGTACTTCAATTTTATACTCTGATTTTAAATAATCACATAAAGCAATATATCTTGTTCTATTATTTTGTTTTATTTGATCAAAGATTTGATTTGCAAATTCTTCTAGCTTTGGAAAAAAATTTCTGTTTTCTTGCAAAAAATCTGAAATTACTTCACCAGGAAATGAATTTTTTCTATTATCTACAATTTTTCCTGAAAGTTTTTCAATCTTGTTAACCAATTCATGATCTTTCTTTTTTAATATATCTCCTAACCTAATTAAGGCTTTACCAATTTTTGGATTACTACTAGCAAGATCCTTAACTTCTGGGCCAACAATGTCTAAATCTTCAAACAGCTGATCATCAAGCAACTCTGATATTGTATTGACCATATTAACATCAGATTTATTTGTAAGATCACTAATATCAATTCTTAACTCCTCACATATTTTTAGAAGCAATTCTCCATCAATTTTTCTTTTGCCACCTTCGATTAAAGCTAAATAGCTTGGTGATATGTTTAGTTGTGATGCAAGTTTGTTAGCTTGTAGACCCAGTTGTCGTCTAAAAGACTTAATTTTTGGCCCTATATTTAGTTCTAATTGACTCATTTACTATTTGTAAACTTTGTAAATTATTATTTACAAAAAATTTATTGTATTTACTTAATTTTTAACATTTTTTGTGGATTTTGTAAACATTGTAAATTATAAAGTTTACATGGATAAAAACAAAACAAATCACACTGAAATAAGCTCTCAAACTACTAATCACCAGGAGCATCAAGATCATAAAAGCAGAGGGGTATATTTAAGAGACGATCACTGCGACTGGGGTTCAAGCGGAATGAATGAGTTTACTGAAGAATATAACGATAAATAAGCAAGACTGGTTTTTTTTAAGGGGGAATTATGTCAGCCGAGAATATCTCGTTCGAGTTGCAAAGATTTGCAGGTATTAAAAGAGATTATACACCAGAAGAAGTGGAAAGATTAAGAGGATCAATAAAAATAGAATATTCAATGTGTAAACAACAATCCCAGAAGTTATGGAGATTATTAAATACCGAGCCTTATATAAATACCCTTGGCTCATTGTCGGGAAATCAAGCTGTGCAACATGCAAAAGCAGGTTTGAATGCTATTTATCTAAGTGGATGGCAAGTAGCCGCTGATGCAAATAGTGCTGGCGAAATGTATCCCGATCAATCTCTTTATCCTTATGACAGTGCACCAAAATTAGTTGAGTCGATGAATAATTCTTTGATAAGAGCTGATCAAATACAGCACATGGAAATTGCCGATGGGGATATGAAAACTACTGAAAGAACTGATTATATGTTGCCAATTATAGCAGATGGTGAAGCAGGATTTGGTGGACCTTTAAATGTTTTTGAATTAACAAAAAAATTTATTAAAGCTGGTGCAGCTGGTGTTCATTTTGAAGACCAATTAGCTAGTGAAAAAAAATGTGGACACATGGGTGGTAAAGTTCTTGTACCAACCGGAACAATGGTCCGAAATCTAAAAGCAGCAAGATTGGCAGCTGATATCGCTGACGTTCCTCTCATCATACTTGCAAGAACAGATGCCAATGCTGCAAAATTAATAACAAATGATTTTGATGAAAATGATAAACCATTTCTAACTGGTGAAAGATCGCCCGAAGGTTTTTATTACGTAAAAGATGGTATTGATCAAGCAATATCAAGAGGCTTAGCATATGCACCTTATGCTGACTTAATATGGTGTGAAACTGCAACACCTAATTTAGAAGAAGCAAAAAAGTTTGCCGATGCAATACATTCTAAATTTCCAGGTAAAATGTTAGCTTATAATTGTTCACCTTCATTTAATTGGAAGAAACATTTGTCAGATGACGAAATTGCAACATTCCAAACCAAAATTGGAATGATGGGTTATAAATTCCAATTTATAACTTTAGCAGGATTTCATACTCAAAATATTGCAATATTTGAACTTGCTGAAAAATATAAAAAAGAAGGTATGACTGCTTACTCAAGGATACAAGAAAATGAGTTTGCACGGGAGAAAGATGGATACACAAGTGTTAAGCACCAAAGAGAAGTTGGAACATCTTATTTCGATGCAGTTTCTAATACTATAAGTTCTGGCAAAAGCTCCACAACAGCAATGGAAGGTTCAACAGAGTCTGAGCAATTCTAGTTATTCTTTAATTTTTGAATTTGATCCCAAGCATAATTAATTGCTCTCATTTTATTTTTACTTTCTTCAATTACTTCTTTAGGCACTCCTTTGCTTAAAAGTAAATCTGGATGATGCTCTTTACTCAATTTTAGATATTTTTTTCTTATATCTCCAAGATTATCATCTGGCTTACTCTCTAATACTACATATGGATTGAGTTTATCTGATGATTTTCTTCCTTCTACAATACCATTGAACTGCATATCATTAAGTCCAAATATTTGAGACACATGTTGTATCATTTTATATTCTTGATCACTGACATTCCCATCTGCCTCTGCAATGTAAAATAATATATTAATGACTTCTTCTAATACATTTATATTTCCTTTGTAAATCTCAGAAATCTGTTGAGCATACTGTTCATATCCTGTACTTTCTTCTTTAGCTTTGTTAAAAATTTTACCTACTTGATCTAATTCATGTTCAGGAATTTTTAGCTTATCTTTAACTGCTACCAACTCCTCTTTGCTCACTTGACCATCTGCTTTACTAAGCTTTGCTGATAAAACGATAAGAGCTAACGCAAAAATTTGTTGAGGTTGCGCAAATGATTTGAAAGATCTTCTTGATCTTGAGACTTTTCCTCCTATTAGAGAACCCAATAACATTCCAAAAGGTCCTCCTAAAGAAAAACCAATCATTCCACCAACTAAACTTCCCCAGATAGACATATAAAAAAAATTTAATATAATTTATAATTATTATGTTCTCAACATTTTTAGTTTTAACTATTTTATTTTTAATTTTTATGTGGTCGTTAGCATGGATAAATTATTACAATAAGCTAGACAAAAGATTTGGCTCTTCCCTGTGGAGATGGAGCTACGATTATCCAGTGTCGGGTAATAGAGATATATCATTTTTAGATGATAAAAAATTTGTAATTTTAAGAAGAAAAAGAAACAGAGCTGTTACAGTTATGTATTTTATTTTATTTTTTTCGTTTTTTATATTTTTATCATTTTTAACTCAGATTTTATATGCTATTCAAAATTAATTTAATTGATGTCTATTTTTTAAATATAAAAAAAATGCTACAATTTCATATCCAACGTAAAATAATTGATAAATTACTGGCAGTTTAAAAAATTTGTAAAGTAGTCTAAATTTCGGAATATTTTTCCAAATTAATAAGAAAGCATCAATACCAACATAGATTACTCCATCCTGCTCTACATGTAGTCTTCTAAGGAGTTCTTTGTCTGTTTTATTTGTCTCCAATTCAGCTTCTTTATTTTTAGTAATGTCTATCCAATTTAAATTCTCTATTTTTTCTTTTTTATATATATTGATTTCTGCTCTGCATATTTTGCAAGAATTATTAAAAAAAACCTTCATAAGTTAAGTATATTTTAATATTTTTTTTTTACAAATGTGCCAAATAAGCTGTTGATATATTATTAATCACTACTACATTCTTTGTATGTCTAATTTCTTTAAAAACTCTGATATAGACGCTTCTCAAGCTGAAGCAATAGTGACTGAAACACTAAAAAATTGTGATGATGGTGAATTATATCTTGAAAATCATAAATCAGAGTCGATAATTTTGGATGATAATAAAATAAAAAGTTCAACTTATAATTCAGACCAAGGTTATGGTTTTAGAGCTGTCACGGGTGAAGTAGTTGCATATTCTCATTCGAATGATATTTCTAAAGAGTCATTGAAAAAATCTAGTGATAATTTAAAAGATACACTCAAATCGAAAAAGGGTACCTATAATCATGAAATTCCGAAAACAAATAGCAAATATTACGAAAATATAAATCCTATAGAAAATAAGACTTTTAACTCTAAAATAGACTTATTAAATAATGTTAATAATTATTTGAGATCGAAAGGATCAATTGTAAATCAAGTTACAGCAAATTTTTTAGGAGAGCATAAATCAGTAGAGATTATTAGATCAGATAATCAAGTTTTAAAAGATGACAGGCCACTAGTCAGATTTAATGTATCTGTTGTTCTGGAAAAAGATGGAAAAAAAGAAACTGGTGTCTATGGAGTAGGAGGAAGACAAAGTTATGATGACTATCTAAAAGATGAAAGCTGGAAAAATATTTGTGATGAAGCATTTAGAATAGCTGCTGTTAACTTAGAGAGTAAACCAGCACCAGCAGGGGAAATGAAAGTTGTTTTAGGTCCTGGATGGCCAGCGATTTTAATCCATGAAGCAATTGGACATGGTCTTGAAGGAGATTTTAATAGAAAAAAAACTTCTGCATTTCATAATTTAATGGGACAGCAGGTAGCCAGTGAAGGTGTCACAATAGTAGATGATGGCACTTTGCATCAAAGAAGAGGTAGCCTTACTATTGATGATGAAGGTACACCAACAGAAAACACTGTTCTAATAGAAAATGGAATATTAAAAAATTATATGCAAGATCGTTTGAATGCTCGATTAATGGGAACCAAATCAACCGGTAGTGGGCGAAGAGAAAGTTACAAGCATGTAGTGTTACCAAGGATGAGAAATACAATGATGCTATCAGGAAAATATTCGCAAGATGAGATGATTAGCTCAGTTGATAAAGGAATTTTTGCAGTAAGTTTTGGAGGTGGACAGGTAGATATTACATCTGGTAAATTTGTATTTAATTGTACGGAAGCTTATGAAATAACTAATGGCAAAATTGGCTCACCAATAAAAGGTGCAACACTTATCGGAGATGGCCCATCAATATTAAAAGAAGTTTCATTGGTAGGCAATGACATGAAATTAGACCCAGGCATAGGAACATGTGGTAAAGCAGGACAAGGAGTTCCAGTTGGAGTGGCTCAACCATCGATTCTTATAAATAAAATGACTGTGGGTGGTACAAAACTTTAATTTCTAATGATCAAAGAACAGGATTTTTTAAAAGATATTGCTTCTTATTGTATTGAAAACTCGAAAAAATTAGGTGCAACAGAAGTTGGTGTAAAGGTAATACATTCTGTATCTGAAAATGTTAGTTTTAGAAATAAAAAATTAGATGAATCGAATAGATCAGATAGTTTTGCCCTCAATTTAACGACTTACATTGACAAAAAAAAGTCAAGTATAAACTCCTCAGATCTATCTAAATCAAATTTAGAAAAACTTATAGAACGTTGTATTGATGCTACAAAAATTACGCCCGTAGATGAAAATAATTCATTGCCTGACAAAGATTTAATGTCAAAAAAAATGGAGGATCTTCAACTATATGATGAAACACATTACCCAAATGATAAAAAAATTGAATTTTTAGAACATGTTGAAGATGCTGCGTCATTAGATGATAAAATAGTAAATACAGAGTCTGGCTTCACAGAAAACAAAAATAATTTTATACTCGCTAATAGTAATGGGTTTCAAAATGGTTATAAGACCTCAAATTTTTCATCCTCTTGTGTAGCAGTATCTAGAATTAATGGCACAATGGAAAGAGACTACGAATTTGGAAGTAAGAGGTTTTTAAATGACATGTTAAAGCCAGATGAAATTGGAAAAATAGCAGCTGAAAAAGCAATAAATAAACTTGGCCCCAAAAAAATTGATAGTGAAAAAATAGGAGTTATTTTTGATAAAAGAATTTCTAAAGGAATACTAAGTACTCTCGCTAGTGCAGTTAGTGCAAGCGCTATATCTAGGGGGACTTCATTTTTAAAAGATAAAATAGATAATGAAATTTTTCCAAGCTCAATTAACATCATAGATGACCCAAAAATACAAAAAGGTATAGGATCACAAAACTTTGATAGTGAAGGTGTAGAAAATAATTCTTTAAAATTAGTGGAAAATGGTATTTTAAAAAATTATTTAATAGATACCTATTATGGAAAAAAACTTAACTTAAAATCTAATGGTAGATCTGGTGGTACTACAAACCTGTATTTTGAAAATGGAAATCTAAGTTTTAAAGAATTACTTAATTTAGAAAAAAAATTTCTTTATATTACTGAAACCATAGGTCATGGAGGCAATATTATAACTGGAGATTACTCAGTAGGTGCATCAGGTTTTATGGTAGAAAATGGAGAATTAACTTATCCAGTAAGCGAAATCACAATTGCTGGCAATTTTAAAGAAATGTTTAAAAACTTAATCTTAGCAAATGATTTAGAAATGAAATACTCTACAAATGCACCAACATTACTAATTAATGAAATGACAGTAGCTGGTAAATAATTATTGAACAGTTTTTAGTCTATATTCCCAAAGTCCTAATCTTTTATAAGCAACTTTTACAATTAAAGCTATTTTTTTATCATACCATATTTCAAAATTTAATTTTTTATCATCAGGTAGATTAGAGTTAGTTGAAAATAGTCTAAAATGTTCAACTTCATACTCTTTCTCATAGAGTTTTATTTTTTTCTTTCCTAAAAATTCTATATTTTGTTTTTTTACACTTCCAGATAATGGACTTATTTGTGTTTCAGTTTGTAAAAGTCTGTGGTTCCACCAATTGCCTACTATATTTTCTTTACTAGCCTCACCTTGAAATGATGATCCATCTATAATAAATTTATCTTTTTTTTTATCAAATATTAGATTTACAAATTTTTTTTTATCGTTCTGGAAAGTTTCAGAATTAAATGAAATCAGTTGATCGCCAATATATTCCTCTGTACCTTTGCTATTTACAGAAAAAATAGTGACACCTAATAACTTTACGCTGAAGTTAGTCTTATTTTTTACAATAAATTTATTTTTTTCTTTTTTAAAAAAAAAAATACTTTCACCAATTTTCTCATTATCCTTAAAAATTTCCATTTCTATTTTATTATAATTTTTATAATGGTCCGTATGAGCCTGAAGGAAGAGTGTAGACAAAACCAATACAAAAAACGAAAACTTTCTCATTATTACAAATTATTTTAACTAACTTTCTGGAACTTTATATAGAATTTTTATGTTTAAAAGATAAATACTCTAAAGAAACATGTTTTTAACTATAAAAAATATTCCATCTAAATCTTGGAGTTCAGAAGAACCGTTAAATCTTAAACCTAAATTTATGACTTTCTTGCTTTTATGTATTGGTCTTTCATTGTTTGGATTGGGAGAGGGCCTTTTACTTGTATCAACAACTGGAAATTCTCCATGGTCAGTTCTCGCTGAAGGTTTGTCAAATATGTTAAATATCTCTATTGGTTTATCGACATTAATTATCAGTATTATTGTGCTAGGTTTATGGTTTCCACTAAAGCAAAAACCAGGAATAGGCACAATTTTAAATATCCTGATTATAGCTGCTATAATTGATTTAACTTTATTTCTTTTCGACCCGCCTGGCACTTTGTTTTCAAAATATATCCTTGCAATATTTTCTGTTTTACTTGTTGGTTTAGGAAGTGGAATTTATTTAATTGCAAACTTGGGCCCAGGTCCCAGAGATGGGTTAATGACAGGTCTGATAAAAAAAACTCAATTTCCAATTGCTTTAATCCGTGGAACACTGGAAATTTCAGCTGTTATATCCGGATGGTACTTGGGAGGTACAGTTGGTTTTGGTACTTTAATATTCGCTTTTGGAATAGGTCCAGCAGTAGCTTTAGGAATTTATATTGTTGATAAAGCAACGAAATAAATATTTTAAAGGACAATTAACTGATTGTTTTATTAAATAAAAATTGTAAATATAAAACATGTCTATAAAAAATTGGATGAAAGAATCTGCAAATATTTTATTTGATGATAGTAAAAATGACTTAAGAGCCCTTCCTAAAACAATACGATTACAAATATTGTTAGTTTTAAGTTTTATATGGACTACTGTATTTAGTTTATATGTGTTTTCTTATGCCACTTTTGCATTTGGATGGGCAGGAACTTATGTAGCTCACATAGGATTAATTTTTGCAGTTTATTATACATTTAAACAGTTTCATAGAGCAGAAGCAAAAGCAGCAAGTGTTTTTAAAACGAAAAATTTTGATCCATTTAAAGTAATGACGATTGTATTTGTAATAGTTTTTATTTTTGTTTTCTCCAAAGGTATTGAGGTATTAACAAGAACAAATTCATATTCAATTCCGTATGATGGACCCAGCAAATCTGCTTTTGAGAAATGGCTTCCATTTACAAAGGGAACCGAAAATTAATTTAAAAAAAATATTATATTTTTGCTAATCTTTTTCTTTCATGAGGGTCTAGTATCGCCTTTCTTAATCTGCATGAATTTGGAGTAATCTCTAGTGCTTCATCTGTATTAAGTATACTCAATTGTTCTGCGATAGACATTTTTCTTACAGGGGTAAGCACAACATTCTCATCTGTACCTTGGGTTCTCATATTGGTTAATTTTTTTCCTTTCAAAACATTAATTATCATATCGCCTGGTTTAGGTGATAAGCCAACTATCATACCTGAATAAACTGGATCATTATGTGTTACGAACATCTCTCCTCTGGCTTGTAGGTTAAATATTGCAAAAGCAACTGCTTTACCTTGTTCCATTGCAATTAAAGCACCATTTCTTCTACCTTCCATTTCACCTTCAAACTTTCCATAAGAATTAAATATCCTATTTATAACACCTGTTCCTTTTGTTAGTGTAAGAAATCTACTTGTGTATCCCATTAAACCTCTTGTTGGGGCGTGAAAAATTAATCGTTTTTTATTTTTACCTGTATCTTTAAGATCAATTAGCTTACCTTTTCTCCTATTCATAGAATCTATTACTTTAGAGGAAAATTCTTCATCAAGATCTATCGTAATTTCTTCAATGGGCTCTAATTTTTCCCCACTGTCACTATTTTGATATAATACTTTTGGTGGACTTACAGTCATCTCAAAACCTTCTCTTCTCATCTGAGTTAATAATATCTCTAGCATTAACTCACCCCTCCCACTGATTTCGAATGCATCTTTATTTTCATTTTCTGCAAAAGATATTCCAACATTATTTTGTGCTTCTTGAATTAATCTCTCTCTAATTTGAGTACTTGTTAATTTCTTACCTTCAGTACCAGCTAGCGGAGAGCTATTAACTGTAATTTTGATTGACATCGTAGGAGGATCAATTGGCGTTGCTGTTATAGGCTCATTTATTTGGATATCACAAATTGTGTCTGCAACATTTGCTTTTTCTAGACCTGCTATTACCACAATGTCACCTGCTTCACCAATCTCTATTGGTACTTTTTTTGTACCTTCATACCTAAAAATTTTAGTAAGTCTTCCTTCATCAACCTTTTCTCCCCTGAGATTTATAGCTTTTATTTGTTGATTAGCTTTTGCTGTTCCTTGAGATATTCTTCCAACTAGACTTCTTCCTAAAAAACTATCTGCATAAAGTAGTGTTGAAAGCATTGCAAAAGGTTTAGTTTTATCCATTAAAGCTGGTTCAACATGCTCTATTACTAAATCAAGTAAAGGGTTTAAATTTTCTCTTGGTCCTTCAATTTCGGTACTTGCCCACCCGGATCTACCACTGGCATAAATTACTGGAAAGTCCAATTGTTCTTCATTTGCATCTAAACTCACAAATAAATCAAAAGTTTCATCCAAAACTTCATCTGCTCTTTGATCTGATTTATCTAATTTGTTAATTACCACAATAGGTTTTAGACCTTGTTTCAAAGCTTTCGCCAATACAAATTTAGTTTGTGGCATCACTCCTTCAGCTGAGTCAATTAATAGTAAAGCTCCGTCTGCCATGCTTAGAACTCTCTCAACTTCAGCAGCAAAGTCTCTGTGTCCTGGCGTATCGATAATATTTATCCTGGAGTTTTTCCAATTTATTGAAGCTGGTTTTGCAAGAATAGTAATGCCTCTTTCTTTTTCTAATTCACCAGAGTCCATCAATCTTTCATCAATAATCTCATTTTCCCTAAAGGACCCACTTTGTTTCATTAGATTATCGATTAATGTAGTTTTACCATGATCAACATGGGCTATTATGGTGATGTTTCTTATCGAAGATGTCATTTGCGCGTCGTTATATCTTAAAAATCTAAATATCAAACATAAAAAAAAACCCCCGATTAACGGAGGTTTTAAATTTTCTTTGTTTATAAGATTGAAAGGGTATTACATTCGCATTCCTAGTACGCCAATACTCACTTATTTAAGAAGTTCATTGCAAAGTTCATTGCAGAATCGCCCCAAATAGAAAGCAAACAGAAAGATGACTTCATTGATAAGTGGGGTTACATTAAAGATATTAAATGATTAACAGTGGTTATATTAATTGTATAAGAGAGATAAAAAGCAAAGATAAAATACTACAAATTCAGATTAAAATATTAAAAAAAGATATTTCTAATCTTCAAAAAGAGTTGATAAAAAGTCAAATTGATAAGTTAGAAAAAATTTATCCACATACATTTGTAAAAGAGTTTAGGTTGTATTTAAAGTCACATGAAATTCCTTTTATAACCAAGTTACCTTTTAAAGAATTTGAGGGTTATATAGTTATGTGTTTTGACCCCAATAATAATGTAGAAAATTATTATGAAGATGGCGAGGGGGAAAAACACAAATTAACCGATGAGATACTTGATAGACAGATATATGATGGGACTTCAAAAAAGAGAGAAACAAAACCTTTGTTAAGAATTATTGAATGAACAAAAAGATAAATCAAAAAAAATATCTAGAAGCATTAAACTTTGTGTTTAAACTTCATTCAAAACAGTTCAGAAAAGGAACTAAAATTCCCTATTTTTTTCACTTATCCGCAGTAAGCAATCATGTCATTGAAAATAGTGGAGATACTGATGAAGCAATAGCAGGTCTTTTACATGATGCAGTAGAAGATCAAGGAGGTGAAAAAACACTTAAATTGATTAAAAAGAAATTTGGAAATAAAGTTGCAAAAATAGTTGAAGATTGCACTGATACAAAAGTAACTCCAAAACCACCATGGTTTGAAAGAAAAAAACAATACATTTTAGATTTAAGAAAAAAACCTCAATCATCATTATTGGTTTCTATATGTGATAAAACTCATAATGCTTCATGTATTATTAATGATTATCATCGTGAAGGTAAAAAGTTATGGACTAGATTTACTGCTAATCCTAAACAAATTTGTTGGTATTATGAAAGTCTAGGAAAGTGTTACTATAAACATCTTAAAAGTCATAAAGTTTTAAAACAAAACTTCAAAAAACTAGTTTCAGAAATGAAAAAAATTGTAAAAAAATAAATGAAAAAAGAAATCATTTATTATTCAAGTGGTTCAATGGGTCCTCCAATCAGTGTTGAATTGTTAGAGAACAATAAAGGTAAAATATTAGATGGTTTTGAAGAAGTGATTGATTTAGAGGATCACAAAATTTTACATTTTTGGGATAGGATGAATGAATTACAAGTTTGGAAATGGAAAAGTGAATATATTATGGAGGGAATTTTAGATGGTCATACTTGGGAACTTAAATTGAGAAATAGAGAAGGTAAAACAAGAAACTTTTATGGACATATGAAATATCCTGATAACTACGATGAATTTATTAAAGAATTAAACAATCTTTTTGGTTCTGAAATTCAAGATGAGAAATTTGAAATATGAAGAAAGAAGTGGAACCTTAAAAAGTAAAAAAAACCCCCGAAACTTTCGTTCCGAGGGTTCTAATTTTGTTTAGTGTATGTTTTTAGAGTGCTCTCTGTATGGTAAGGAATTACATTCCCATGCCACCCATTCCTCCCATGCCACCCATTCCTCCTGGAGGCATGCCACCACCTGCAGAGTCTTTATCATCTGGTTTATCAGCTACCATAGCCTCTGTTGTTACCAATAATCCTGCGATTGATGCAGCATCTTGAAGTGCTGTTCTTACAACTTTAACTGGGTCGATGATACCTTCTTTAAACATATCAACATATTGCTCTGATTGCGCGTCATAGCCATTGCTAGGCTTGTTAGTTTCTAATAGTTTACCAACAACTACTGATCCATCAACACCAGCATTTGTTGTGATTTGTCTAATAGGTGATTGTAAAGCGCTTTTTACAATTTCTACTCCTGCTTTCTGATCATCACCCTTAACTTTTAAACTATCAAGTTCTTTTGAAGCGTAAAGTAATGCACATCCACCACCAACAACAATACCTTCTTCAACTGCAGCTCTTGTAGCATTTAATGCATCTTCAACTCTATCTTTTCTCTCTTTAACTTCAACTTCTGTAGCACCACCAACTTTGATTACAGCTACACCACCTGCTAGTTTAGCAAGTCTCTCTTGTAGCTTTTCTCTATCATAGTCTGAAGTTGTTTCTTCAACCTGAGCTTTGATTTGAGCACATCTTGCTTCAATGTCAGATTTTTTACCTGCTCCACTTACAATTGTACTATTTTCTTTGTCAACTTTTACACGCTTTGCAGATCCAAGATCATTAAGTTTGACATTTTCAAGTTTAATTCCTAAATCTTCTGAGATAACTTGTCCACCTGTAAGAATCGCTATATCTTCTAACATAGCTTTCCTTCTATCTCCAAACCCAGGAGCTTTAACAGCAACAACTTTTAAACCACCTCTAAGTTTGTTAACAACAAGTGTTGCAAGTGCTTCACCTTCAACATCTTCTGAAATAATCATTAATGGTCTACCTGCTTGAACAACTGCCTCTAGCAGTGGAACCATTGGTTGAAGGTTTGTTAATTTTTTCTCATGAAGAAGAATAAGTGGGTTTTCTAATTCAGTAGTCATTTTATCTCCATTTGTAATAAAATAAGGAGACAAATATCCTCTATCGAACTGCATACCCTCTACCACATCGAGTTCAGTTTCAATTCCTTTTGCTTCTTCAACAGTTATCACACCTTCGTTACCAACTTTTTGCATGGCTTTTGAAATCATTGCTCCAATTTCTTTATCACCATTAGCTGAAATTGTTCCAACTTGTGCAATTTCATCACTGTCTTTAACTTTTTTTGCAGATGAAATTAGTTTATTTTTAACATGATCCACAGCGGCTTCAATCCCTCTTTTAACGTCCATAGGGTTCATTCCTGCCGTAACATATTTACATCCCTCTTTTACAATTGCTTGAGCCAAAATTGTTGCTGTAGTTGTTCCATCACCAGCTTCATCATTAGTTTTGCTAGCAACCTCTTTAACCATTTGTGCACCCATATTCTCAAACTTATCATCAAGATCTATTTCTTTTGCAACTGATACACCATCTTTAGTTGTTCTTGGGGCACCATAAGATTTGTCGATAACAACATTACGTCCTTTTGGTCCAAGTGTAACTTTTACAGTGTTGGCAAGTATATCAACTCCCTTTAACATTGATGCTCTAGCATCTGAATTAAATTTTACTATTTTAGCCATTCTAAACTCTCCTTATTATTTATTTACCGGTTGCAATACCCATAATGTCAGACTCTTTCATTATGCTGTACTCTTTACCATCAATTTTAACTTCTGTTCCCGACCATTTACCGAATAAAACTTTATCTCCTATTTTAACGTCCATAGGTATTAGTTTTCCATCTTCAGTTTTTGCACCTCCGCCGACTGCAACAACTTTGCCTTCTTGAGGTTTTTCTTGAGCTGTATCTGGAATAATTATGCCACCTGCAGTTTTTTCGCTGCTATCTAAAACTTCTATTAAAACACGGTCATGTAACGGTTTAAATTTCATACGGATTCTCCTTTAAATTAGCAGTCATATAGAGACATATTTAATAATTTTCAAGATCTTGTATAAAATTTATGGTCTAAAAAACTCAAGAATTAAGCTTATTTTTAAGCTATATCTCAAGTATGCCTCAAAACTTAGATAAAGATGGATTAAGGACTAAAATAGATAATTACGAATTATTTTTTATCGACATTTGGGGAGTAATTCACAATGGATTACAAATTTTCGAAGATTCCATTGAGGTTCTAGAAAACTTAGAAAAAAACAATAAAGAGTTTGTATTGCTTACCAATGCACCAAGACCAAATTCAACAGTAATTGATTTTTTAAAAAAAATGGGTCTCAAAAAGTTTTATGAAAATGTATATACTTCTGGAGAAGCTTCCTTAAAATATTTGATTGAGAATTTTAATAATTCAAAATTTTATCATATTGGACCACCAAAAGATTTTGACCTATTTAAAAGATTTGAACAAAATAAAGTAAACAATATTGGTCAAGCAGATTATTTCATATGCACAGGTTTATTTGAAGATCATGAGAAGGAAATTAATTATTATAAAGATTTACTCGAAAAATATTCAAATAAAAAATTTGTTTGCACTAATCCAGATTTAATTATTGATAGAGGAAATGTTAGAGAATTTTGTGCAGGATCAGTTGCAAAAATATTCGAGAAAATTGGTGGAAAAGTAATTTATTTTGGAAAACCTTATCCTCCAGTATATGAATTATCTGCAAACACTAGTGATAAAAATGTTTTATGTGTTGGAGATAATTTGAACACAGATATAAAGGGAGCTAATATTCAAAAATTTGACAATTTGTTAATAACAAGTGGTATTCATAAAGAGGAATTAAGCAGTATTAGTATTAATAGATTGGAAAAAATATATGGAGTGAGCATTAATTATACTCAGACAAAATTAAAATGGTAAAAAAAATTAAAATTTATAAAAATTTTGAGATTTTAAAAAAACATCAAAATGCCATGATACTAATTGGAAATTTCGATGGGTTGCACCTAGGCCATCAAAGACTATTCAAAGAAGCAAAAAAATATAAAAAAAAGTATAATTCAAAAATCGGAGTGGTTACATTTGATCCAATACCAAAAATGTACTTTAATAAAAGTATTAAAAACTATCGACTTTCGAATCTTTATCAAAAAAGCAAATATTTTAGTGACTATAATGTTGATTTTTTAATAAATAAAAAATTTGATAAAAAATTCTCAAGAATATCTTGTAATGATTTCATTAAAAATATTTTATGTAAAAAGTTAAAAGCAGATTATATCTTTGTTAGTAATAATTTTAGATTTGGTAATAAAAGAGAGGGGGATGTCAATTTATTAAAAAGTTTTCAAAAAAAATATAATTACAAACTAATTAACCCAAAACCATTATATAAAAGAAATAAAATTATTTCCTCAACATTAATTAGGAAATTAATTGAAAATGGTAATTTAAAAATTGCAAATCAACTTTTATCTAGAAATTGGTCTATAGAAGGTATCGTAGAAAAGGGTAGAATGATTGGAAGAAAAATTGGCTTTCCGACATGCAATATAAATATAAAAAATTATGTAATACCAAAGGTAGGAGTTTATGCAGTCGATGTTTATATTGAAAAAAACAGAAAAAGGATTAAAGGAATAGCAAATATCGGTTATAGACCTACTTTTAATCAAAAAAAATTATTATTAGAGGTAAATTTATTTAAATTTTCTGGAAATCTTTATAATAAAAATCTAACTATTAATTTTACAAAATTTATTAGAGGAGAAACTAAATTTAAAAATATTGATGCTTTAAAAAAACAGATAAAGAAAGATATTAAAGTTGCTAAAAGATAAAATGACATGAGTAAAGAACATATTAATTTACCTAAAACAAAATTTTCAATGAAGGCAAATTTGCCAAACAAGGAGCCAAATTATATTGAATTTTGGAAGAAAATTGACCTATACAATTTGTTGAGACAAAAAAGTAAAGGGCAAGAAAAATTTGTACTCCATGATGGGCCTCCATATGCCAATGGCAATATTCACATGGGTACCGCTTTGAATAAAATTTTAAAAGACATAATTACGAAATTTCATCAAATGGATGGCAAGGACTCAGTTTATGTTCCTGGATGGGATTGCCATGGGTTACCTATTGAGTGGAAAATTGAGGAACAATACAAAAAGAACAAAAAAAACAAAAATGATGTTCCAATAATTGAATTCAGAAAAGAATGTAGGGAGTTTGCAAACAAATGGATAGACGTTCATAAGGGAGAATTTACAAGACTTGGAGTAATTGGAGATTGGGAAAATTACTATTCAACAATGTCATTTGATGCTGAAGCTCAAATAGTTAGAGAACTCGGAAAATTTCTTAAAGAAGGAAGCCTTTATAGAGGTTATAAGCCGGTTCTTTGGTCAACTGTTGAAAAAACAGCTTTAGCTGATGCTGAGGTTGAATACATGGATCATGTTTCAGATACGATTTATGGAGCTTTCAAAGTGAAAATTTCAAATTTAGATATAATTAAAGGTGCAGATGTAATAATTTGGACTACGACTCCGTGGACTATTCCTGCAAATAAAGCATTAGCTTACAATGCTGGCCTAAAATATATTTTGCTTGAAATAAACGATAACAAAAATTTTGTTGATAGAAAAATAGTAATTGCAAAAGACCTTTTAGAACCTTTTAAAAAAGATACTTCTATAGAAAATATTAAAGTACTAAATGAATTTTTAGGAAAAGATTTAAAAGGAACAATTTGCAGTCATCCATTTTCTAAAATGGGATATGAATATGATATTCCAATGCTTGAGGCTAATTTTGTTACTACTGAGCAAGGTACAGGTATTGTACACTGCGCTCCTAGCCACGGACCCGATGATTTCAATCTTTGTTTAAATAACAATATCAAAGCAGTTGAAACAGTTGATGGTGATGGAAAATATACAAATGAAATTAAATTTTTTGAGGGTTTACATATTTTTAAGGCCAATAATTTGATTATTCAAAAATTAGATGAACAAAAAAATTTGGTAACAAATGGAAAACTTACTCATTCTTATCCCCATTCTTGGAGATCAAAAGCTCCATTAGTTCATAGAGCAACTCCACAATGGTTTATTTCTATGGAAAGCCATGGACTAAGAGATAAAGCATTAAAAGCCATCGATAATACAGATTTTTATCCTTCTAAAGGAAAAGAAAGAATAAAATCAATGATTGAAACTAGACCTGATTGGTGTGTATCAAGACAGAGAGTTTGGGGTGTGCCGCTACCAATTTTTATTTCAAAAAAAACAGGTGATGTTTTAGTTGATGATGAGGTTTTTGAAAATATTGCAAAAATTTACGAGAAAGAAGGTTCTGATTGTTGGTTTAACGAAGATTATCAGATCTTTCTTGGAGATAAGTATAAAGCAGAAGATTATGAAAAATTATCAGATATTGTTGAAGTTTGGTTTGATAGTGGATCAACCCATTCTTTTGTTTTAGAAAAAAGAGATGATCTTAAATGGCCGGCATCTATGTATCTAGAGGGTTCAGATCAACATAGAGGATGGTTTCACTCTTCATTACTTGAGTCTTGTGGGACAAGAGGCGTCGCCCCATTTGAAAGCATTCTTTCTCATGGTTTTGTTGTAGATGGAAAAGGTCTAAAAATGTCAAAATCAACGGGGAATGTTATTGCGCCACAGGATATATTAAAAAAATATGGAGCGGATATTTTAAGAATTTGGGTTGCATCTTCAAACTATGCTGAAGATCTTAGAATTGACTATTCAATTTTAGATCAACATGCTGAATCTTATAGAAAAATTAGAAACACGTTTAGATATCTTTTAGGGAATATTCAAGATCAATATGAAAATCTTGATTTTGAAAAAGTTAAGTTTGAAAACTTTGATTCACTTGAAAAATTTATGCTTCATAGAATTTATATAATAAATGAGAATTTTAAAAATAATTTTAAAATTTATAACTTTCACAACTTATATAAAGAATTACTAAATTTTTGCACAGTAGAGCTTTCTGCCTTTTATTTTGATATCAGGAAAGATACTTTATATTGTGAAGCTTTAAATTCTGACAAAAGAAAGAACTGTATAACTCTTTTAAATATTATTTTACAATGTCTCCTTAAATGGTTTGCACCAATATTGTCATTTACAACTGAAGAAATTTATCAATTAGTTAAAAAAGAAAAAGATAGCCAAAGTATACATTTACAAAATTTTATTTCTGTTCCAAATTCTTGGAATAATGAAGAGCTTAGCTCAGATTGGGATTATGTTAAAAAAATTAGAGATGAGGCAAATATTTCAATTGAGAATATGAGAGCTGAAAAGTCAATTGGCTCAAGTTTAGAGGCAACGATTGAAATAAAGTTAAATAAAGAATTTTATGATAAGGCAAAAAATATTAATTTTTCTGAAATTTGTATCACTTCATTTGCCTCTGTAATTGAAGATAAAAATTTAAAAAAAAGTATTGATGTAGTTGCAAAAAAAGCTCAAGGAACGAAATGTCCTGTATGTTGGAAAATTTTTGAAGAAGATTGTGAAAGGCACGGACATCTTAATTTAAATGGGTAATGAAAAACTAAATAAACTTATTATTGGTTTTATATTTTTATTTATTTGCTTTGCAATAGATAGATTTTCAAAAATCTATATTTTAAATATTTTAAATAATTATGGACAGGTAGATTTGTATGTTAATCAGTACTTAAATATTTATTTGATATGGAACACAGGAATAGGATTTGGGCTGTTTTCATCAGAAAATAACACAACATATAACGTAATAACATTAATCATCGTCTTAATAAATTTTCTTATCTTATATTATGCTTTCGTTGAAACTCGAATTAAATCTATTTTTTTAATGATTATTTTAGGAGGATCTTTAGGCAACTTGTTTGATAGAATATATTATAAAGCAGTTCCAGATTTTATAGATTTGAATTATGCAGGATATCATTGGTTTATTTTTAATGTAGCAGATATATTTATTACTTTAGGTATTATATGCCTTATTTTAAGTGAATTTATATTTTATAAAAAGAGTAATGTTAAAAAGTAAATTAAAATTAATTGTAATATTATTAATTTTACCGACAATAACATATTGTGGATCTGCTAAAGATGCTTTGGTGGGAAAAAAAAGATCTGAACAAAGTGATGAATTCCTTGTTAAGAAAAAAAACCCTCTTCAGATGCCTCCAGAAATGAATAAGCTTCCAAAACCAGGTGATGATGTAGAGACACAAAACCAAATAAAAAATAATGAAATTAAAGAAATTCTTAAAGTGGGTGAAAATAACAATGATAGCTCTAGTAATGAGTCTGATTTATTAAAAAATATGAAAAAGAAAATCCAATAATTAATGGAAACAAATTGCGTTATTTACAAAAATTTTAATATTAAGCAAAAATTGGTTAATAAAAGGAAACTCACTAAATTTCTAGATTTTAGAATTTTATTCAAAAAATATCCTTTACTTAAATCTCTTGCAAATAATTATGATTACTCATTTAAAAAAAAAAATTTAAAAAATTTAAAAAAATATATTGAGTTTAACCTAATTGGCATGGGTGGATCTATTTTAGGTGCACAGGCTATATATGATTTTCTCGATCATAAAATAAAAAAAAAATTTTACTTTTTTAATAATTTGCAGAATTTCAATATTTTAAAATCGAACAAAAAACGATTAAATATAATTATCTCAAAATCAGGAAATACTTTAGAGACAATATCAAATTTAAACTTAATTTTAACTAAACAAAAAAATAACAAAAATTTAATAATCACTGAAAACAAAAAAAATATTTTAAGGCTGATAGCAAATAAGCTCAAATCTGAGATTCTAGAACATAAAAATTATATTGGTGGAAGATATTCGGTTTTATCTGAAGTCGGAATGGTTCCAGCAGAGCTTATGGGATTAAATGAAAAAAAATTTAAAAGATTAAATGATTTGACTAAAAATAAAGCATTCATTAATTATTTAATAAATAACGTATCTTCAATTTACACAAATATAATAAAGGGAAAAAAAAATTCTGTAATATTAAATTATGATGAAAAATTAAATAATTTTTTAAAATGGTATCAGCAATTATCTGCTGAGAGCTTAGGAAAAAAAGGAAGGGGTTTTTTCCCTATAATCTCAACAATGCCAAAAGATAATCATAGTCTTTTGCAACTTTACTTGGATGGTCCAAAAAATAATTTCTTTAGTTTTTTCATCTCTAGAGAGCGAAATCCGTTTAGATTTAATAATAACTATTTAATTGATGGATTAGATCATCTATACAAAAAAAACATAGATCAAGTATTGCATGCTCAACAAATAGCTACACAAAAAGTATTCAAAACAAAAAAATTACCATTTAGAAGCTTTGAAATTATTAAAAGAAGCGAGGAAACACTCGGAGAATTATTTACATTTTTTATTCTAGAGACTCTAATGCTGAGCACTTTATTGAATGTTAACCCTATAAATCAACCGTCTGTTGAATTAATTAAAATAGAAACCAAAAAAACTCTAAAAAAGTAATTTACCGAATATTATTTTTGATAAACCATAAGTTTTTTCTCTAATTATTTTAAAATTCTTTATAAAAATTTCTTTAAACTTCTTATTCCTATGGATAATTATGAGTGTACTTCTCTGTGCAATTTTTTCCTCTATTATTTTTATTAATAATTTATTTATATTTTTATCTCTGAAAGGTGGATCTAAATAAATTAAATCAATTTTTTCATTGCCTATTTTTTCTGTTGAGATTTCATAGGCGTCCATCTTTCTAATAATCGAATTTTTATTAAGTTCTAAATAGTTAATATTTTTTTCTAGTACTTTTAAAGAAGGTTCATGTTTTTCAAAAAAATAGACTTTTTTTACACCTCTAGACAAACATTCAATGCCAAATGACCCAGAACCAGAAAATAAATCCAAAACTACATCGTTTTTGAATTTAATTTTTATGTTCTTAGAATGCTCTAAAATATTAAATATAGACTCTCTAACCATATCCTTTAAGGGTCTTGTTGTTTTATCTGTGGGATTATGAATTAACTTCCCTCTTAGTTTTCCACTAATTACTCTCATTTATCTATCACTTTATGACCTATATCTGATCTATAAAAACCATCTTTCCAATTCAATTTCTTAATCTGATTGATGATTTCTTTTCTGCTTGATAAATAGCTATCTGAGATATTCACAAAATTTATTACCCTACCACTAACTGCTACAATTTTGTTTCCAGAACTTTTTGTTCCAGCATGAAAAATAAAATTATCTTTAGTTGATTTGAATTCTTTTAAATTTTTAATTTCAACATTCTTATTATATTTTTCAGGATATCCTTTAGAGCATAATGCAATGCACATACTTTTTTTATTTTTCCATTTTATCTCATGTGTCTCTAATTTTGAATTACAACAAGCATTTATTATTTCTAATAAATCACTGTCAACCAAAGGTAATATAGTTTGGCATTCAGGATCACCCATCCTAACATTATATTCAATTAGGTATGGTTCATCGTTTTTTATCATTAAGCCAGCATATAAAAAACCGACGTACTTCTCATTCATTTCACTTATAGCTTTTAAAGTTGGCTCAATTATTTTGTTTAAAATTTTATTTTCTAAATCATTATTAATTAAGCTTGAAGGTGAATAAGCTCCCATTCCTCCTGTATTCTTACCAGTATCACCTTCACCAACTCTTTTATGGTCTTGAGCTGTATTAAAAGTTTTGTAACTAATTCCATCTGAAATAATAAAAAAACTCATCTCATCACCTTCTAGAAATTCTTCAAATAAAACTTGATCTGCTTTCCCAAATTTACCATCAAATATTTCATTAACAGCAGTTTTAGCCTCATCAACATTTTGACAAATATAAACACCTTTACCTGCAGCAAGAACATCCGCCTTTACAACAAGAGGAAAATTAGATGATGATAGAAATACAAATGAGTCATCTTTAGATTTACAAATTTTAAATTTAGCAGTTGGAATATTAAATTTCTTACAAATTTCTTTTGTAAATATTTTTGAGCCTTCTAATTGAGCAACTTTTTTATTAGGACCAAAAACTTTAATATTTTTTGACTCTAGGAAATCCACTAATCCTTCAACCAATGGTTTTTCTGGACCAACAACTACCAATTCAATTTGTTCCTTATAGATAAAATCATATAAGTCTTGAAAATTTTCTAAATTGATATCAATATTTAAAGATATTTCTTCGGTACCAGCATTACCGGGTATTGAATATATTTTTGTTATTTTTTTTGAATTACTTAAGTTATGAACTAGAGCATGCTCTCGCCCTCCACTTCCAATAATTGCAATTTTCATTTAGTAAATATATATCTTAAATATGTTAAATAAGTTAGCTAAATTAAAATACTTAGCAAACAATTTTGAGATCATTGAAGATGGTGATCATGTGATTTGTGCTATCTCACAAAAAAAAATACCTCTTGAAAAATTAACTTATTGGAATGTTGAAGAACAAGAAGCCTACTTTTCATATGTTGAGGCCTCAATTAAAAGAGATTTATTAAATAAAAACTGATTATTTTTTCCACCTATCATGTGTCCAGATCCACTGCTCTACATTTTTTAAAATCATTTTTTCGAGTATCTTATTTAGATGTTCAGTGATCTCTTTGATTGACTTATTGCTCCCAATTTTGATTGGTTCTGAAACGAACATTTTAAAATAATTATTTTTTCTTCTCTCGATATAAATAGGTACTAGATCGCATTTATATTTTTTAATTAATTGTGCGGGTATGGTCGTAGTACTAGCTGGTTTTCCAAAAAAATTAATTTTTATACCTTCTCTTACTCTTTGGTCTATCATTAGAGCAACTGAGTTACCTTTTTTTATATTTTCAATAATCTGTCTTGTGCCTGATCTCCCTTTTTTAATTTGATTTTTACATATAAAATTTTCTCTTATTTTTTCCATAGTTTTGTTAAGGAATACGTTATTTAACGGTCTATAAATAGCACACAAATTTATACCAACTTTTTCTATTTGGAGTGCCATTAATTCAAAATTATTGAAATGACCAGATATAAATACAGCTCGTCTTTTTTCTCTCTTAATTTTGTTTAGGTTTTCAAGCCCGTCTATTTCAATAAATTTACTTAATTTGTTATTTCTAAATGCTTCAATAAAAGGGTATTCAGCAAGTATTCTTCCATAGTTTCCATAGATTTTGCTGATAATTTTGTTATAATTTTTTTTCTCTACAATACCAGATTGTTCCAAATTATTTTCAATTAACTTTTTTGATCTAAATATTGGACCAAACAAGCGTCCAATAAAATCTCCCAAATTAGATCCATTTTTGTAACCAATTATAATTAGTATAAAAAAAAATAATTTTATTAAAATAAATTCAATTAAATAAAAAAACTTCCTCATAATTTCTTTAATAAAATATTTCTAAATCTTTTTTCTTTTTCAATTTTTAACTCTATTTTTAAAAATTGGATATTTTTTTTTTGTATTTTAGACAATCGATTGTAGTCTTTCTCTGTTGTTATAATTTTCAACTTATTACTCTTAGCTATATTTTTTATGTTGTTTATATCAGAATTTTTATATTTATAATGGTCAGGAAAAGTTATTACTTTTTTTATTTTAAATTTGTATTTTTTTAATGTTTGTTGAAATTCCAAAGGGTTGCCTATGCCAGAAAAAACTAGAAAGTTGTCCTTAAATTTAAAAGACTTAAGATTGTTTGGAAAATATTTTGCTCTAAAAACTTTTATATTTGGATTTAATCTTTTTAGAGTTTTTTCAAATCCTTTATTATTTCTTTCTCCATTTAGAAATGCAATATCATAATCTAAAATATTTGTAATTCTTTCTCTAAGAGGGCCAGCAGGTAAAACTAGGCCATTTCCAACTAGTTCCGAACTATTAAAGCAAGCAATAGAAATATCATAATTTAAACTTTTATCTTGTAAACCATCATCTAAAATAGCTAATTGATATTTTTTTTGCTCAGCAATTCTAAGTGCGATATCTCTAAAACTTAAACAGATTAGATTTCCATATTTTGATAAAATATTTTGTTCATCAATTTGATCAATATATTTTTTTTTTATAAATACAGTTTTAAACTTGTATTTTAATATTTCATTTATTTTTAAAACTAAAGGTGTTTTTCCTGTTCCTCCCAGATAAATATTTCCAACACAAATTGTTTTTATTTTGAAATATTTTCGTAACCTTAAAGATTTAAAAAAATTATAAATTATTGTTATGAAACTAAGTGGAATGAGTAAAAGTGATATGAAATTGAAACTATCCCAAAAAATGGGTCTTTTTACTTTCATTGTAAATAATTTTTAATTTCTTTAAAGTTATTTTCAAATATTTTAGTGCCTAAATAATTAATTTTATTGAGTTTACTATTTGATGTTTTGTAATTATGATTTTTTACAAATACTTTCTCCATTTGCTCAATTTTTTTAACCTCAGAGGATATTTTTAATTTTTTTAATTCTTTATATATCTCCTTGAAATTATCTACTTTTTTACCATGCATCACGTAATTACCCATTCTTACAGCTTCCAACGGGTTTTGTCCTCCATGGTTTACCATAGACCCTCCAATAAATGTCACATTTGAAAGTTTCAAAAATTTTGACATTTCTCCATAAGTATTAACGATATATACATCACAATCAGCTGATGGCTTAAGTCCGTTTGATCTTACATCAACTATTAGTTTTAACTTTATAAGCTCTTGCATTATTTTCCCTGATCTATTTATATGTCGTGGAATTAATATTGTTATTAAATTCTTAAACTTTTTTTTCAATTTTAAATGTAATTTTCCGATGATTTTTTCCTCATTAAAATGAGTGCTGGCTGCACAGAATACTTTTCTATTTTTAAAATATTTTTTAACATTTTTCTTCAAACTTTGTTTATCATTTTTAAAATACTTTAAATTTCCTATATATTTAATTTTTTTAACTCCCAGTACTCTTAAATATTTTTTTGTTTCTTGATTCTGTGGTAAGGCAATAGTTATTTTATTGAAAACATCTTTTGCAAAAGATGGAAAGATTTGCCATCTTGTAAAACTTTTATTAGTTATTCTGGCATTAATTAAAATAAGGGGAATTTTTTTTAAGTTTATTTTTTTGTACATATTTGGCCAAACCTCAGAGTCTACAAATATTGCAATTTTTGGATTCCAAATATTTAAAAAGTTATTACATATAAATCCAATATCAAATGGATAGTAAATATGAGTTGTTTTCTTGAATGATTTTTTTGCTATTATTGATGCTGAACTTAGTGTTGAAGATGTAAGTAAAATTTTCTTGATTTTTTTATCTTTTTCAAATTCATTTATCAAAGGAAGGACGCTCATGATTTCGCCTACACTTGCACCATGAAACCATACAGAAATATTAGATTTTTTTTTGGTATAATAGCAATATTTCTCTAAGATTCTTTTTAAATCTTCCTTTCCATTTATTGCTCTAAAAATTAGTATAAACGGTGAAATCAAAAAAAAAATAATTCCCAATATATTATATAAAAAAAACATTAATTATTTTTAATTTGCCTTTCATAAAAATTTTTATAGAGCGACGAATTTATGATAAGGTCATCATGTTTCCCTGAAGACTCCACTGATCCTTTATCTATAACATAAATTTTTTCTGAATTTAGAATTGTTGATAGTCTATGTGCAATAACAATGGTTGTCTTATTTTTTGTCAATTCCTCTATAGCCTTTTGTATTTTTTCCTCTGTTTCAGAATCAAGTGACGATGTAGCTTCGTCTAAAAGTATTATTTTGCTATTTTTTAACAATGCTCTAGCGATCGAAAGTCTTTGTTTCTCCCCTCCAGATAATTTCACTCCATTTTCTCCTATTACAGTCTGAAATTTATTATCTAGTTTTTCAATAAAATCAGTGCACATTGATATTTTTGCAGCTTTAAAAATTTCTTCGTCATTTGCATCTGGTTTTGCGTACTTAATGTTATTAAAAATGGTATCATCAAATAGAGTAGTATTTTGATCAACTATAGATATTTCTTTTCTTAATGAATTAAGATTTAAGCCTTTTATCTTTTGATTATCAATTGTGATTTCGCCTGAATCAGCATCATAAATTCTAGGTATCAAATTTAATAAAGTAGATTTGCCAGATCCACTGTGACCAACTAAAGCTGTCATTTTTTTTCCAACTATATCCATATTAATATTTTTAAGGACAATATTTTTAAGATTTGATTTGTAGCTAAAGTTAATATTTTTAAATTCTATTGAAGCATCTTTTATTGCCAATGAATTTCCATTTTCATTAACTAATATTGTATTTTGTTGATCTATAATAGGCAGTATTCTTTTTCCAGCAGATAAACCTTGACCAAAAGCAACATTCACATTTGCCAAGGATTTAACTGGTTGATATGCAAGCATCATAGCTGCTAAAAAAGAAAAGAAATTATTTATACTCAATTGGTCATTCATAATTAATTTACCAGAATAGAAAATTAATATTGCAATCATAAATCCAGTTACAACTTCCATAATAGGTGTTGATCTTATAAATACACTGTGAATTTTTATTGTTTTTTCTTTTAGCTCATTTACAAATTTTTCAGATCTTTCATTTTCATAACTTTCTCTTTGAAAAATTTTTATAATTTTATGGTTTTTAAAAAGATCAATTAAATATTTGTTTAAATCACCAGATTTTTCCTGTGCTTCTGTTGCAACTTTTACAATACGTTTGCCTAACTTTTTAGCAGTAATTGATGCTATAGGAAGCATTATCAAGGCTATAAGAGAAAGCTTCCAATTTTGTAAGAACATTACAAATAATAAACCAATAAGCGTTAATCCATCTTTAAATAAGTTTAAAACCGCATTACTTAACATGCCAGTTATTTGATTTACATCAAAGTTTAAATTTGAAATATATTTCCCTGAATGTTTATCTTCAATTTTTTCAGTGTCAGACTTTATAAAAGAAGACAGCATATCAATTTGAATATTCTTTTTGACTTCTTCAGCAGTTTTTATCATTAAAATTTTAGCAACATATAGGGATATTCCTTTTGTTGCAAAAGCTATTATGATTAAAAGTGGAATTACTAAAATTAAAGTTTCATCTTTATTTATAAAAATTTTTTCTATTGCAGGATCAAGTAGCCACGCTGTTGCAGATGTTGCACCAGCAACTAAAATAGAAAATAATATAGCAAGTAATATTTTGTTAAGATGTTTTGTTGTATAATCTTTATACAATCTTTTTATAATATCGATATTTTTCATTAAGTTAATTTTCCCACTAACAAATTAATTAAAATAATAAGACCCAAAAAATTGTTACTTTTAAATTTTGCTAAGCAGTCTTCACCATTTTCAGTTTTTAATTTAAAAGATTGAAAAACTAACAAATGAGTTAATGGTATTATCAAAGTGATGTAGTATAAATAATTAAAATTCATTTTATAACCAACAAGAAATAATGATATTAAAAATACAATGTAACAAAACGAAATAAATTTTTTAGGGTTATTTTTAAATTTAATCGATGTTGATTTAACTCCAATTATTTCATCATCATTAATATCTTGATATCCATATATTGTGTCGTAACCTAATGTCCAAAATGTGGCTCCTAAATAAAATATAATTGGTATAATTGAAAATTCATTTTGAATGGATATCCATGCTAAAACTAGACCGTAATTAAAAGTAATACCTAAAAAAAGTTGAGGCCAGTAAGTAAATCTTTTCATAAGAGGATATGTAAAAGCCAATGGCATTGAAAGAAGAGCCAAATAAATAGTAAATTTATTAAAATTTATTAAAACTAAAAATGCAATTAAGCATAAGATTGCAGCGTATATTGCAGCATTAAATACTGAAATCTTTTCTGATGCAATTGGTCTATTTTTTGTTCTTTCTACTAACTTGTCAATTTTTCTATCACTTATATCGTTGACAATACATCCTGCTGATCTCATCAAAACAGATCCAGAAAAAAATAAAAATGCATAAATAAAATAAGTATTCCAAGAAAGTGAAAAATCGTATGAAATTGTTAAACCCCAGACACATGGCCAAAATAGGAGCATGAAGCCTATTGGCTTATTGAGTCTTGTTAATTCAATAAAAATCTTAACCTTTTCAGACATAATTTACTTGTAAATAACAAAGCGTAGATTCATAATCAAACTGATTCGTATGAATATTGATTACACTGTTACCGCATTAATGTTTCCCGCCATTCCTTTAATTATGGCTGTCTATAGTAACAGATTTCATACATTAAGTGGTTTGATAAGAAAAATTCACGACGAATATGTTTTTGAAAAGCATACTCCACCAGAGTGGAAGCAGCAGCTAATTAATTTAAATGATAGAGTAAAAAATTTAAGGATTACCATACTATTTGCAGCATTTGGTTTTCTATTTAATATGCTTACTGTTTTTGCTCTTTATTTAGAGACATACTTTTTAGCCAGAATAATCTTTGGGTCTTGTTGTTTATCGATGATGGTATCAATAATATTTTTTATAAGAGAAATACAAATCTCGACAAGAGCGTTAAGACTTCATCTCTCAGATATGGATGATCAATTTAAGGAATAATAACTGCTGGTCCTGTTAAAACCCTATTCTCTAAGTCTATGTGAGCTTGTTTAGCTTCGCTTAATTTATATTTTTTAGAAACCTCAATTTTAATTTTTCCTGAGAGAATTGCTTCAAAAACTAATTTAGCAGATTTTTCTAATTCATCTCTTGTAACTGTATAATGCATTATTGATGGTCTTGTAAAAAAAAGACCTTTTGTATTTATATGTTTTTTGACATCTATAGTGTGTACATATCCAGATGCATTTCCAAATGCTACCATCATTCCTCTAATTTTTAAACATTCTATTGATCCCTCAAAAGTCTTTGCTCCCACACCATCATAGACAACATCTATTCCGTTTTTACCTACTATTTTTTCAACTTCTTCCACAAAATTATGATCTGTATAATTGATAACATGATGACACCCATTTTTTTTTGCTATTTCAACTTTTTCTTTAGATCCAACTGTTCCAATGACTTCACACCCTAAAGCATTAGCCCACTGGCACAATATTTGACCAACACCACCAGCTGCAGCATGAAATAAAACTTTATCTCCTTTTTTTACAGCATATGACCTATGTAATAAATATTCTGATGTTATGCCTTTTAGTAAAATACAAGAGGCTATTTCATCTGAAATACCCTCGGGTATGGTAACTAATTTTTCTTCTGGCATTATTTGTTTTTCAGAGTATCCACTTATTGGAGCAGATGCATGACTTACTCGATCTCCAACTTTAAAAAGACTTACTTCTGAGCCAATTTCTTCAATTACTCCAGATGCTTCTAATCCAAGTCCACTTGGTAATTCAATAGGATACAAACCTGTTCGATGATAAACATCAATATAATTTAGTCCAACTGACAAATTTTTAACAAGAACTTCCTTTGGAGCAGGTTTACCAATTTCAATATCCTTGTATTCTAGGACTTCTGGACCTCCAAACTTTTCAAATCTTATAGCTTTCATATTTACTTTACAAAATTCCCATTATGATAATCATCAATTGCTTGAAGTATTTCTTGTTTAGTATTCATGACGAATGGGCCACCTCTTGCAATCTGTTCTCCTATCGGTTTTCCAGATATTAGTAAAAATTTAGCACTAGTTAAAGCAGTTACTTTCAAGTTTTCACCTTTAGATAATATAATCAATGTAGAGTCTTTAATACTTTCATGCTTATTGTTTCCAATTTCTATCTCACCCTCAATTAAATATATGAATGAATTGTGTGTCGATGGAACTTTATGACTAAAAATTTTACTCTTATTTAATTCTACATCAAAATATATTGGATCGACATTGTGTTTTTTTATTGGACCTTCTGAATTTTCAAACTTTCCAGCTATTACTTTTATAAATTTATCCTTATCCTTATGTGTGCTCATTTTATCAGAGTCAATATAAAGGTATTCTGGTTTGCTCATCTTCTGGCTAGCAGGCATATTAATCCATAATTGAAAACCGTGAAGTTTTCCGTCGTTCATAGCTGGCATTTCAGAATGAATTATACCGCTGCCAGTTTTCATCCACTGCACATCCCCTGCAGTCATTTTTCCTTGACCACCTGTACTATCTTTATGTTCAAAACTTCCAGCTAACATGTATGTAACTGTTTCAATTCCTCTGTGCGGATGAGGAGGAAATCCTGCAATATAGTCATCTTTATTTTCTGATCCAAATTCATCCAACATTAAAAATGGATCATAATAATTTGGTTCAACACCAATACTTCTTTTTAATTTAACGCCTGCACCATCTGATGCTGGTGTTGGATCTATAATTTTTTCTACTTCGATATTTGTCATGTCTTTCATATAGGATATATCTAAATTAAATCAAGCAATTCTGATAAATTACTTATTTGTTTTTTAGGTTCAAAATCTAATTTATCAAAAATATTATTATTTCTATTAACCCAAACAGCGTTGTATCCATAATTCCCTGCGCCAGATACATCCCATGTATTTGCACTTAAGAATAAAACTTCGTTCTTTTCAATATTATATTTATTTATTGGAAGGTCGTAAACTTTTGAATCTGGTTTAAAAATACCAACTTCTTCTACAGAAAAAATATCATCAAAAATATCTTTTAATTGATTACTAACTACAAGTTCATTTAAAAGGTCAGGTGTACCATTTGATAGAATTGCTAATTTATAACTTGATTGTTTTAATTTCTTTAGTGCATCCTTTACTTCTGTAAATGGTGAAAGCACTTTATATAAATTTAATAGTTCAGATCTCATTGAATTATCAATATTGTAAAAATTCATCGATTTATCCAAACTATCTTCAGTGATTTGCCAAAAATCCTTATGTCTTCTCATTAAACTTCTAAGCCAAGTATATTCAAGCTGTGTAGTTCTCCAATAATTGGCAAATCCTTCCCATCTATCACCCAATCTTTCTTTACATTTTTCGGCAGCAGAATTAATATCAAATAGAGTTCCATATGCATCAAATATGATTGCTTTAATATTTTTCATAAATTAATTTAATTATAATGAGTAATATTAGAATATTTTATCCAGAAAAATTATCAATTAATTTAGAGACTAATTTAACTAAGTCTCAATCACATTATTTATTTAAAGTAATGAGGATTAAACAAGGAGAAACCTTTTCCGTTTTTAATAAATCTGGAGAATGGAAGTCAATTGTAACTGAAATTTCAAAAAGTATCTTACATTTCAAGGTTATTGAACAATTGAGACAAAAAGATAAAGAGCAAGAAATTTGGTTAGCTTTCTCACCCATTAAATCAAATTATTTTAACTTCATGATACAAAAAGCAACTGAGCTTGGAGTAACAAAATTTGTTCCAATTATTTCTGAAAGGACAATTGTTAGAAAAGTAAATAATGAGAGATTTAATAAAATAATTATAGAGTCGTGTGAACAAAGTAATAGAATAAATATTCCTTCAATTGAAAAATCTCAATCATTAGATAAATTCCTGTCTAACAATTCGGATATCAATTTAATTTTTGGAGATTTAAATACGAATAATAAAAAAATTAAAATTTCTAATTCAAAACCAAATTGTCTTTTAATTGGTCCGGAAGGCGATTATTCAGAGGGTGAAATTAAAAAGATTCTAAGTTTTAAAGGGTCTCAATCGATAAAACTAAGCGATAACATTTTAAGGTCTGAAACTGCAGTTATATCCGCATTATCTGTTATCAATTATTTGCAAAATTGATAAATTGTCGCGAATTCTCTAGTATTTTTTTGATATTTTCGATTTATATATAAATCAAATGAAAAAATTTTTTCTAACAATTTTAGCATTAACATATTCAGTAAAAGCGTTTGCAAACCAACCAAAAAATTGGCAGTTAGGTTTTCAAGAGCCTGCATCACAATCTATGAGAGATATAGTTTGGTTTCACGACTATATGTTAGTACCAATCATAGTTGCTATAAGTGCGTTTGTTTTATTTTTAATGCTTTATGTAATGGTAAGATTTAGAGCGTCGAGAAATCCTAATCCATCTAAAAGAACTCATAATGTTTTAGTTGAAATTGTTTGGACATTAGTTCCTTGTTTAATCTTGATCGTGATGGCAGTTCCGTCATTTAAAGTTTTATATTCACAAGATGCAATTCCAAAAGCTGATGTAACTATAAAAGCAATTGGATATCAATGGTATTGGGGATATGAGTACCCAGATGAAAATATAATTTTTGATGCTTATATGATCGAAGAGAAAGATTTAAAAGAAGGCCAGCCAAGATTGTTAGCAACAGACAATGTAGTTATTGTTCCAGTAAATAAAGTAGTTAAAGTTTTGATAACTGCAAATGATGTGCTTCACGCATGGGCATTACCAGCATTTGGAGTTAAAAGAGATGCGATGCCGGGAAGAGTAAATGAGACTTGGTTCAAAGCTGAAAAAGTTGGTACCTATTATGGACAATGTTCAGAGTTATGTGGGATTAAACATGCTTTTATGCCAATTGAAGTCAAAGTAGTTTCAGAAGAAGATTACCAAGTTTGGCTTTCAGAGGCGAAGATAAAATTTGCAAAAGATGAAAATTTAATTAATAAAAAACTAATAGCGAGTAAGTAAAAATGAGTTCAGAAGCAGCACATATTCACGATCATCATACTCCAACAGGTTGGAAGAGATGGACGTATTCTACAAATCATAAAGATATTGGAACAATGTATTTAATTTTTGCAATTATTGCAGGAGTTATTGGAACAGCTTTTTCAGTTTTGATGAGAATGGAATTAATGCATCCTGGTGATGATGTTTTAGGTGGTAACTACCATCTTTATAATGTTTTGGTTACTGGTCATGGATTAATAATGATTTTCTTTATGGTCATGCCAGCAATGATTGGTGGTTTTGGAAACTGGTTCGTGCCGATAATGATTGGAGCACCAGATATGGCATTTCCAAGAATGAATAATATTTCTTTTTGGTTATTGCCTGTTGCCTTTATTTTATTACTTTCATCAATTTTTGTAGATGGACCTCCAGGTGCACAAGGTGTCGGTGGTGGCTGGACGATTTACCCACCTTTATCTTCTACTGCAGGTCAACCAGGTCCAGCAATGGATTTAGCAATCTTAAGTTTACACGTCGCAGGAGCTTCTTCAATTTTAGGAGCAGTTAATTTTATTACAACTATTTTAAATATGAGAACCCCTGGAATGACTTTGCATAAGATGCCATTATTTGCATGGTCAATATTAGTTACAGCTTTTTTATTATTACTTTCGTTACCAGTATTAGCGGGAGCAATTACAATGCTTCTAACAGATAGAAATTTTGGTACAGCATTTTTTGATGCACAAACAGGTGGAGACCCAACATTATTTCAGCATTTATTTTGGTTTTTTGGTCATCCAGAAGTTTATATTCTAATTTTGCCAGGTTTTGGAATGATCAGTCATATTGTTTCAACATTTTCTAAAAAGCCAGTATTTGGTTACTTAGGCATGGCTTATGCAATGGTTTCAATTGGTATAGTAGGTTTCGTTGTTTGGGCTCACCACATGTACACAGTTGGATTAGACACTGACACTAAGGCATATTTCTTAGCCGCAACAATGATCATTGCTGTCCCAACAGGAATTAAAATATTTTCATGGATAGCCACAATGTGGGGAGGATCTATATCATTTAAAACCCCAATGGTTTGGGCTTTAGGATTTATATTTTTATTTACAGTTGGAGGAGTAACTGGAGTTGTTCTAGCAAACGCTGGAGTAGATACAGCATTGCATGATACTTATTATGTAGTAGCTCACTTCCATTACGTATTATCTTTAGGAGCTGTTTTTGCAATATTTGCAGGCTTCTATTATTGGTTTGGAAAGATGTCAGGGTATGAATATTCTGAGTGGATGGGCCAACTTCATTTCTGGTTAACTTTCATAGGTGTAAATTTAATATTCTTTCCACAACACTTCTTAGGATTAGCTGGAATGCCAAGAAGATACGCTGATTATCCGGATGCATTTGCTGACTGGAACTACATTTCTTCAATTGGTTCATATATTTCTGTAGTTGGTTTAGTGGTATTTTTTGCTAATTTAATCTACGCTTTTGCAAAAAAGAAAAAAGCAGCACAAAACCCATGGGGAGAAGGAGCCACAACATTAGAGTGGACAGTTCCATCACCACCAAATTTTCATACTTTTGATGAATTACCAAAATTTGAAGATTATGAAGGTACTGAAAAATCTAGTAGTTAGTAACTTCTTAAGATATAAAAATTAAAATGGCTACGACGTATACTAAAGTAAAAAAATCATACTACGAACTAGGTGTAATTCCTGAATTATTAAAGTTAATGAAGCCAAGAGTAATGTCTCTTGTTATTTTCACTTGTGCAGTTGGTCTCTTAACAGCCCCTACATCAGTTTCATTTCAACAATCAGTAATTGGAATATTAATTGTAGCCTTTGGTGCTGGAGCAGCGGGGGCTCTTAACATGTGGTATGAAGCTGATTTAGATAAATTAATGTCTAGAACATGCCTACGTCCAATTCCAAGAGGAAAGCTGAATAGAAACCACGCATTATATTTTGGAACATCCCTCTCAGTTATTTCTGTTATAAGCTTATACTTTGTTACAAATGCCCTATCGGCATTTCTATTATTGTTTACGATATTATTTTACGTATTTATTTATACAATTTGGTTAAAAAGAAAAACTCCACAAAATATCGTTATCGGTGGAGCATCAGGAGCTTTACCACCAGTAATTGGATGGGCAATAGCAACAAATTCAATTTCGTTGGAGTCAATTACTTTTTTTTTAATAATTTTCTTTTGGACACCTTCGCACTTTTGGGCATTAAGCTTGTACAAAGCTGACGATTATAAAAAAGCAGGTATTCCAATGCTTCCTGTAACTAATGGAATTCAGGACACAAAAAAGAATATTCTAATTTACTCTTTGCTAATGATACCTACTATTATATTTCCATATTATATCGGATTTGTAAGTGAAGTATTCTTATCACTCAGTTTACTACTTACATTTTATTATAACTTAATTTGTTATCAGCTTTACAATTATAAAGTTGGAAAATTTAACATAAAAAAAGCTAGACATATTTTTAGCTATTCAATTATTTACTTATTTTTAATATTTGTTTTTTTCTTAGTAGATAAAATTATATGATAATTAAAGATCAGAAATTAAAAAAGAAAAACTTATGGACAGCTGTTGGTTTAGTTGCATTTATACTTTTCTTATTCGTTTTCACACTATTTAATATCGGAGTATTTGAAAGAGCTTTATGATTAAAAAAAATACTTTAACTCCACTAATTCTAGCAGGAATTTTTGTCTTTATGTTGGGATTATCTTTTGCAGCTGTGCCTTTGTATGATTTATTTTGTAGAGTTACAGGCTTTGGTGGAACTACACAAATATCGAAAGAGGCTCCTAATATTGTTTTAGATAAAAAAATAAATGTAAGATTGGATACCAACGTTAACAGTGCTCTTGATTGGAATTTTGATGTTGATCAAAAAACAATGGATGTACAGCCCGGCAAGGTATACAGAATTAAATTTGAAGTGGAGAATACAGGAGATGAGATTTCATCTGCAGTAGCTACATATAATGTTTCTCCATCATCGTTTGGAGCATATTTTAATAAATTAGGTTGTTTTTGCTTTGAAAAACAAACATTGAGTCCAGGGGAAAAAGCAAGTTACACATTAGTATTTTACCTAGATCCAGAATTAGTAAATGATCCTAAAACATCTAGAGTTGAAGATGTAACTATGTCATATACTTTTTTCTCATCTGCATATTATAAAAACGAAAAAAAAGAGAGTTAAAATAAATGTCTACATCAGGTCAAAAACACGATTACCATTTAGTTGACCCTAGTCCTTGGCCTTTAGCTACATCTATAGCAACATTAGTTACAGCTTTTGGATCTGTTTATTATTTCCACAGTAAAGTCATGTGGGCGATGGTTTTAGGTTTTTTACTTATAATTTATTGTGCCTTTATGTGGTTCAGAGATGTTGTAATTGAAGCTGAGCATAAAGGTCATCACACACCTGTTGTTCAAATTCATCACAGATATGGAATGACTTTATTTATTGCTTCTGAAGTAATGTTTTTTGTTGCATGGTTTTGGGCATACTTTGATGCAAGTTTGTTTCCAAATGAATTCATGGGAAATGTATGGCCACCGAAAGATATTGAAACTTTTGATCCATGGGATATCCCACTTATAAATACTCTTGTCTTACTTTTATCTGGTACAACAGTAACCTGGGCACACCATTCTTTGTTAGAGGACGACCGAAAAGGATTTATAAATGGTCTAATCTGTACGGTAATTTTAGGAGCATTCTTTACTTTATTGCAAATATACGAATACCAACACGCTACATTTAGTTTTTCAGGTCACATTTATGGTGCTACATTCTATATGGCCACAGGGTTTCATGGCTTCCATGTATTAGTTGGGACTATTTTTTTAGCGGTTTGCTTATGGAGAGGTAAGTTAGGACACTTCACTAAAGAGCATCACTTTGGTTTCGAAGCTGCTGCTTGGTACTGGCACTTTGTTGACGTTGTCTGGCTATTTTTATTCGCAGCTATTTACATTTGGGGAAGTTAATAGTTCTTGAAAAATAAGTTATCTTTTTCAATCTTTGTATACTTTTTTATTTTAGTTTTTTTATCATTAGGCACTTGGCAAATTGTAAGATTAAATTGGAAGCTTGAATTAATAAATTCAATTGACCAATCCTTAAAAAGTGACCCAGCAGGATTTAATGGAAGTAATCCAATTAACTTTAAAAAGATCAAATTTGAAGGAATATTAGATAATTCAAAAATAATTTATTTATACTCCTTAAATGAAAATGGAGAACCAGGATTTGATATTGTAAATCCAGTAAGCATTAACAATAAAAGCTATTTAATAAATCGAGGCTGGGTTCCAAGAGATTTTAAATCTAAAAAGTATGTTTCAAATGACAGTGAATTTGAGGGAGTTTTAAAATTAAAAAGCAAATTTAATTATTTCAAACCAGATAATGACGTCAATAATAATTATTGGTTCACTCTTAAAGATGAAGATTTATTGACCTATACAGGCAAAGAATTTTCTCCGTTCATTATCAACAATATTAGCAAGCAGGAAGGAATTTATCCTCAGTCAAAAAAAATAGGAGCCAATATTTCAAACAACCACTTAAAGTATGCTCTTACATGGTTTTCATTAGCTGTTTCCATTTTTTTAATATATTTATATTTTAGAAAAAAAAATTACTAATGGAATATATAAGCACTAGAAATAATTCAGATCATTTTTCATTTAAAAAAATATTTTTGAAAGGTTTAGCTGATGATGGAGGTCTTTTTGTACCAAAGTTGATCAAACCATTTAGTAAAGATGAATTAAACAAACTAAGTAGTCTTAATTACAATGAATTAGCAGCTGAAATAATTTTCCCGTTTATTGGTGATTTTATGACTAAAAAAGAGTTAATTTCTACTATATCAAAATCTTACTCAAATTTTAGAGCAGAGGATGTTGTAAAAATTTCTGATTTAGGAGATTTAAAAGTATTAGAACTTTATCATGGCCCAACACTTGCATTTAAAGATATTGCAATGCAATTGATAGGAAATTTTTATCAATACCATTTAGGAAAAGAGCAAGAAAAAATTAATATTATTGTAGCAACTTCAGGAGATACAGGTGCAGCAGCTATTGATGCTTTAAAAGGGAAAGAGAATTTAAACGTTTTTGTATTACATCCAAACAATAGAATTTCACCAGTGCAAAGACGACTTATGACAATACATGAAGAGAAAAATGTATTTAATATTGCTATCGAGGGGAACTTTGATGACTGTCAAAATCTAGTTAAAGCCATGTTTAACGATGAAAAATTTTCTAGCTCAATAAATATGTCAGGTGTTAATTCAATTAATTGGGCAAGAATTGTTGTTCAAGCTGTTTATTATTTTTACACTTATTTTAAAATAGGAAATGGACAGCCTCTGTCTTTTTCTGTTCCGACTGGAAATTTTGGAGATATTTATGCTGGTTATTTAGCAAAAAAACTTGGTCTTCCAATTGATAAACTTATTGTAGCTACTAATAAAAATGACATCCTTCATAGAGCAATTTCTGGTGGGGATTATACTCAAAAGAAAGTTGAGGAAACAAATACCCCTAGCATGGATATCCAGATAGCAAGTAATTTTGAGAGACTTTTATATGACATTAAAGACTGTAATTCAGATGTTACGAAAGATGTGATGAGTAAAATAAAAAATAATACTTATAAAATTGATAATAGTGACTTAGATGAAATAAAAAAGAATTTTACATCTGAAATGTTAGATGAAAAAGAAACTATTCAAATGATAAAAGATATTAATAAAGAATATAAAGTTGTAGTTGATCCACATACTGCAGTTGGAATAGGTGCTGCAAAAAAACTTGGGTTAGAGCAAAATTGTGTTGTTTTATCTACAGCACACCCATGTAAGTTTCCAAAAGCAATAGAAGATGCAATCTCAAAAACTGAAGAATTACCAGATAGTCTTAAATATGTTTATAATAGAGAAGAAAAATTTGAAGTTATATCAAATGATATAAATAAAGTTAAAGATTATGTAATTAATTCCATATGAAATTAAAAATAAAAGATCAAATCCCTGATATAGAAATTTTTCATATATTAGATGGTGAACCACAAACTAGCAAAATTAGAGATATTTTAGGAAATGGTAAAGTTATTTTATTTGGATTACCTGGCGCCTTTACCTCAACTTGTTCAAAACTCCATCTTCCTGGATATGTTGCTAATGCCGATAAAATAAAATCTAAAGGAATAGATAATATATTTTGTTTATCTGTTAACGATCCTTTTGTTATGAATGCATGGGGAGAAGCAAATAATGCTGGAGGCAAAATTACAATGTTATCAGATCCTTATCTATTATTTACAAAAGCAATTGGAGCAGAAGTAGATAGAAATTCAAAAGGAATGGGTATTCGTTCAAATCGTTATGCGATGGTTATTCAAAACTTAGAAGTAGTTAATGTTAAAGTTGAGAAAGAGACTAAACAATGCGGTTTATCTTCAGCAGAGGGTATTTTAGATTTATTATAATTAGTATGGCAGTTCTGTTGTCCGTTCCAATTCAACTTATAACAGAATATAAAACTTTTTGAATAGGTACATAGCAGGGTACATAGTTAAACTATGATTTCTTTGTGACTACTTTGTAATTGAGGTTTTTTTCTGATATGTAATTCTTAAGTGAAATTAAATTGGATTATTTTTGTAACTGGATGGATGTCATTCAGAGCAGTTGGGTCAGGTTTGTTTTTGTTTTGGATCTTTACTGAAAATGAGCGTTCGGCACCATCCGAATGGATAGTTCCTTTTGTGGGCGACTTTTTTATTGGGATAACTGCTTTATTTTTAGTTTACCACATTATAAAAAAACCAAGCACTATACTATGGGGTCTTTTGCTGTCTTGGAATGTGATTGGTTTGTTAGATTTAATCGGGGCAATAAATGTAAGTTTTGCTGCTCCTTATGGACCTATACCAGAAATAGGATTTAATGAATTGGCAGTAAGATCTATTTTAATTTTAAATACTTTATTACAGATTTCTTGTATTTACCTATTGTTTCAAAAAGACATAAAAGAATATTTTAAAAAAAGTAAATTTTGAGTTTTGAAGGTATGGTACATAGTCAGTATATATTAGGTACAGTCTTTTTAAAAATAATTATCGTTGATAGAGAAAGATAATAAATTATTTAAGGGTCGTTTTGTTGCCAGGTGCACCTATATTGTGGCAGAGGACCTTGCCAATAAATCCACTTCATTGTTAAGTTTATCTGTTGAATGTGCTTTTACCCAACTCCATTTAATCTCAAATGTGTTTGAAAGATTATCTAATTCTGTCCAAAGTTCTTTATTCTTAACTTCTTTTTTATTTGCTGTTTTCCAACCATTTTTTTTCCAATTATGTATCCATTCAGTTATTCCAGATTTTACATATTTAGAATCTGTAAATATTTGAACCTTGCTTCCTTTTCGAATTTTTTTTAAAGCTTTAATGGGGGCAAGTAATTCCATTTGATTATTTGTTGTCTCTTTTTTACTTCCTTTAATTTGAATTTTCTTTCCATTTTCAAAAATAATCGCAGCCCAACCACCATTTCCTGGATTTCCAATACATGAACCATCTGTGTAGATTTTAATCATCAAGAATAATCCTTAAATGTACTCAGTTTCTTATGAAAGTTTAACTTATCTATATACTCCCTTGGATCTTTAATTTTAATGATAGCTTGTTTTGGAGTATTTAAATAATCATAAGATCTAGTTAAAAGATATCTTAAAGCTGATCCTCTACACAAAGTATTTAAATTTCTTTTTTCTATCTCACTTAATTTTCTAACTGATTGGTAGCCTTTTAATAAATTTGAGGATCTATTTTTATCTAAAATAAATTTTCTATTTTTCCTTTTAAAACACAAAGCATTAATGCAGGTTGCTAATTCATAAGATAGAAAATCATTAGCAGAAAAATAAAAGTCTATAAATCCATGAAATTTTCCCTTATTGAAAAAAATATTATCAATAAACAGATCGCTATGAATTATTCCATTTGGCATTTTTTTAGGCCATTTTTTTTTGATATCTTTCAAATCATCTTTCATTATATCTTTTAAGTTTTTTGATAATTTATTAATTTTATTGTCGATTTTATTTAGAATTGACCCCCATGAATTTATCGATAGTGAATTTTTCCTATATATTTTTAATTTTTTTGAAGCCTCATGAAGTAGCGCTGTATTTTTTCCAACTATAAAACAATCCTTATTATTTAGTTGATCTTTATCTTTTCCTTCCAAGAAACTGACAATACAAGCTTTTTTATTTTTTAAATTAAATAAATATTTGCCTTCATTGTCTTTTATGGGAACTGGACATTTTACTTCTAATTTAGACAGACCAGACATAAGATTAATAAAAAATGGAAGATCTTTTTTCTGAACTCTTTTTTCGTAAATAGTTAAGATATATTTATTTTTTTTCGTCTTTAAAAGAAAGTTTGTATTTTCAATACCTTTTTTTATACCTGAATAATTTTCTATTTTTCCAATATTATATTTTTTCTCGATAAATTTTATCTGCCTATTATTAATTTTAGTATAAACTGCCATTAATTTAATTTTCCAGGAATTTTAAAAGTTATATTTTCCTTTACGATTTCAACTTCTTCAATGTTTACTGTAAATTGATCTTTTAACTCTGCTATGAATTTTTCTACAAGTATTTCTGGTGCTGAAGCACCCGAGGAGACTCCAATCGTATTACATCCTTTAATCTTATCTATAGGCACTGGACTTTCTGAGTGTATTAACTCAGCAGAACTACAACCAGAGTTTTTAGCAACCTCAACTAATCTTACCGAGTTAGATGAATTCCTACTTCCAATTACAAAAAACATATCACATTTATCTGCTATTTCTTTAACTGCTGATTGTCTATTTGTTGTTGCATAACATATGTCATCTTTTTTAGGCTCTTTAATGTCTGGGAATTTAGATTTTAGAGCTCCAATAATATCTTTGGTATCATCTACAGAGAGCGTTGTTTGAGTTATGAAGGATAGCTTTTTATTTGAAATATTTTCATAATTATTTGCATCCTCAATATTTTCTATTAAATCTATTGAACCTTTCGGCAGTTGACCCATAGTTCCAATTACTTCTGGATGGTTTTTGTGTCCTATTAATAATATATGATGACCTTGTTTATTTAAGTTTTCTGCTTCTCTATGAACTTTTGATACCAGAGGACATGTTGCATCTACAAACATCATATTTAAATTAGAAGCTTCCTCTGGGACAGACTTTGGCACTCCATGTGCTGAGAATATAACTGGTCTAGACTTATCTTTGATTTCATCTAATTCTTCAACAAATATCGCTCCTATTTTCTTTAAACTTTCTACAACATGTTTGTTATGTACAATTTCGTGTCTCACATAAACTGGAGCACCAAATTTATCTATACTCTTTTTTACAATTTCAATTGCTCTATCAACTCCTGCACAAAATCCTCTTGGTGCAGCTAAATAGATTTTTAAATTTTTGTTACTCATTTTTTTTCCACCATGAATTCAAGTAAAATATGAGGAAAGGTCAATGAAGCCAATCCAACAAATATTATTTTAATAATACTTTCATCTATACCAAATTTTTCTGAAATAAAATAAAAAAATATTAAATACATCATTGCAGTGATTACTGTAAGTGGAATAATTTTTCGTAAAAAAATAGGAAATCCTTTCATCAAATTTTTATTTATTCCATTAATTAAACTTAGTGAGTGTCTTATAGAATGAAGAAAGCAGAAATAAATTGTAAAAGCCAATATTGGGTTAAAAAAATAGTTTAAAATAATTATTGAAAAACTATCTAAAAAAAGAATTGATCTTAAATCATTATTATTACCTCTATATATAAGAAAATTACTTAGCACTGATAATATAATTAAAGGAATTAAAAAATTATTAGCCACAATATTTTCGTCTATTGAAAAGTTTAACATTTTAAAAATTTCGATTGTCTCAGCTTTATGGAACATTAAGGGCGCAGAAATAACTAATGATCCTTTAATAAAATAAAAAATTTCTAAAAAATTAACATTTTTTGTTTTGATAAAGTCACTATCCTCTTTGCCAAAATGATATGCTGCAACTATTAAAAAAAGCGAAAGCAATAATATTGGACTTAAAATCCAAATTAAAATAACAAAAATAGCAATACCTAAATAAGTTATATAGAACACTTCTGTATTTTTAATTTTATAAATTTTTAAAAGCTTTTTACCTTTTTCATGATCTAACGCACCATGAGATATTCCAATTGTAAGAATTAAAAAAAAACTAAAAAGTATAAACGAATTATCTCTCAATACCTCAAAGGCAGAAAAAAAAATACATATATTAAAAAAGATAATAGAATGAAAAAAATTTATTTTGTTGATCATTACTTAAATACAGCTTTAATAAAAATCCATTTTGGCATCTTTAATATAATGGATAAGTCTTCGAAAATATTACTTTTATTGGATAGGAAATTAATTACTGTTTTTGACTTGCTTTTAAACATTTTGAAGAAAATATTTGGCATGATCTCTGGCTTTTCAGCAAGGACTTTCAAAAAAACACTATCTAAAAACTTATACTTACTTTTTATATTGAAAGCTCTAGTTTGGGTTATTTTATCAATGTTTTGGGTTATATATTCTGCTTGTTCTTGGATATTCAGGAAAGTATAGCCAGTACTCAAACGCGTCATACCTCCAGCAGTTCCAATATTAATCGTATTTTTATCGTTTTTAAATTTTGGATAAAATAATGGTATAGCCCCAACTTCTTTATAATTAATTTTATATTTTTTTAATTTTAAAGTGTTTTCGATGTAATCAGTAATTTGTTTATCATAATCTTTTTCACTATCATCTTCCATTATTGAAAGCCACGTAGTTTCGATTAAAGCTGATTTTTTTGAATAGGGTAGTGTATAGAAAAAATGAACACTTTTTTTTTGATCACAATCAAAGTCCATTAAATTCATTATTTGATCATCAAAAAAGTCTTTTTCGGTTTCAATCTCAACACCTTGAAAGTGTTGCCATAAATTAGAAACTTTATTCTCAAGATTTGGTAAACTGTTAAATAAAATTGCTTTTTCAGTATTTACATCACTAATATCTTTAAAGAATTGAATATTAGGATTTTTATTGATTTTATTTAAAATCTTTTTGTAGAATAGCCCACTATCAATACTTTCGTAAGGAGTCTCTTTACAATCTTTATATTCAACATTTCCTTTAAAATTGATTGTAAAATCTTTCCATCTTTTTTTTACACAGTCATCAAACTTGTGAGGTACGGTTTTCCAGTATGACCAGGTTTTGTCTCTTTTGTATTCATCTCTTTTTTCAATAATTGCTAAAGTCTTATTTTTAAGTTTATCGTGATACTCTAACTCATAAGCCAATGTTAAGCCTGCACAGCCACCTCCAATAATTATGTAATCAAAATCTTTCATTATACTCAATATCTTGCATTATTATCTCATGCTCTTTTATTGTAAGTTTTTTATCTTCCTTTACAAAATATAATTTAATCAAATCACTAATAGATAGCACTGTATGTAAGACTTTTCCCAAATTGTTTACATAAATTTTTCCTGATTTATTATAATTTTCTAAGTTTCTTTTTTTTAAGATTTCATTTCCAATTTGTCTATATACTCGTCTTGCAACCAAAATTGAAAATCTTAAAAAGAATGGAATTTTTTTAATTGATATAAATGAATTATTATAAAATTTGTCAGCAATTTTTAGAATTCTTTTAATTTCATCAAAATTCTTTTTTATATAAAACCTATTATTGCCTTCATCTTCAATAACATCTCTTGAAATATTAGTTAATTGCATTGCAATACCCAAGTCAATTGCTCCTAAAAGTGCTGATCTTTCTTTGACATTTAAAATTTTTGCCATCATTAATCCAACTGTTCCAGCCACTCTATATGAATAAACATATAGATCTTTGTCAGTGTTGATTTCTACTTTTGATTTTATATCAGCCTCGACGCCATCGAATAAATCATCAATTATTCTTTGGGATATTCCAAATTTATTTATTAAATCCCACATATTTTTTATTATTTGATTATTTTCATTTTTCAATTTGAAATCTTGTTTGAAAGTATTGAAATTTTTCAATTTCGTATCAAGATCACCTTTTTCATCTGCTAAATTGTCTATATACCTACAAAAATCGTATAAATTAGAACAATCAGAGTAGACTTGCTTCGGCAAAAAGAAACCTGCCCAATTAAAAGATTTAGCGTATATCGATAAGTAATTTTGTTCATTCATCACAAAATTTTATCTAAGACTTTTGCGGATGATAGGACTCCTGGCACACCAGCCCCAGGATGAGTGCCCGCTCCAACAAAATATAAACCATCATAAACCTCAGATTTATTATGAAATCTAAAGTATGCTGATTGAGAAAATTTGGGCTGAATTGAAAAACCTGAGCCGTATTTTGTATTTAATTCGTTCTCAAAATAATCAGGAGTTAAATAAAAATCATCTACAATATTTTCTCTTAAATTAGGTAATAAACTTTTTTCCATTTTATCTATTACGAGTTTTTTTAAATTCTCACCTTCGACTGACCAGTCTATTCCTGATTTATTATTAGGTACAGGCACTAATACATAAAAGCAATCATGGTCTTTTGGTGCCATACTAGAATCTGTTGCAGTAGGTCTATGTAAGTAATAGCTTATATCATTATTTAATTTTTTGTTTACAAATATATCATCCAAGTGCTCTTTGTACTTATCACCAAACTTTATAGTATGATGTTCAACATTTTCATATTTTTTCTTCGTTCCAAAGTAATAAACAAATAATCCCATTGAATATTCCATTCTATTTATCTTCCAATTAAATAAAGTGTTATATTTTTGATTTTTTAGCATTTTGGAATAAACACCAGGAGGATCCGCGTTACAAACTACGTTATCTGCTTTAATTTCTTCATCTTCACTTGTCACAACCCCAACAACTTTTTTATTTTCTGTAAGTAAGTTTTTAACTTCTGTACTTTTAATAATTGTAACATCTTCTTCTAGCATCAATTTCTCAAACCCTTTTATGATTTGTCCTGTCCCACCCATAGAATAATGAATTCCCCATTTTTTTTCTAAATATAAAATTAATCCATATATAGAGGTTGTTGTAAAAGGGTTCCCACCTACCAATAATGGGTGCATGCTAAATAGCCTTCTTAGTTTTTCATTTTCAATAAAACCACTGACCAAAGAATAAACAGATTTATAACTTTTTAAACTTAGTAACGCAGGAATTTGCTTAAACATAAATGAAGGTTTATCAAATGGTACATCTGATAATTCTGAATAACCCTTATCAAATATTTTTTTTGTAAATTTAAGTAAATTTCTGTAACCAACAACATCTTTATGATTAATTAATGTAATTTGCTCTTCCATTTTCTTTTCATCTGCTGAATAATCAAAATGGCTTCCATCTTCAAAAACAAATCTGTACCAAGTATCCAAATCCTTTATTTTTATGTAATCATCTGGATTTTTATTAAAAAGTTTAAAAATTTCATAAATTAAATAAGGAGCAGTTATTACAGTTGGTCCACCATCATAAGTAAAACCATTACTTTTAAATACTCTCGCTCTTCCTCCTAAATCTTTTTGTTTTTCAATTAAAGTAACTTTATGACCTTTTGCCCGAAGTCTAAGAGCTGCTGCTATGCCACCAAAACCTGACCCAATTACAATTGAATTCATATTCCTTAATTTACATTATTTTTATAAAATTTGATAAACTATCTTAGTTTAAGAACTGATTTTCTTTAATTCTGTCTTTGTTTCTTCAAGGTTTTTATTAAACAAATTGTCAAGTTTAGACTTATCAACAGATGTTGAAATAATTTTTTTTACAGACTCTACAGCAATGTTAATTGATGTATCTTTAATTTCTTTAATGGCATTATCCTTCATTTGAGAGATTTTAGTTTCTGCCAGACTTTTCTTGAGTTCAGCTGATTTATAAAATTTGTCGTTCATTTCAATTACAAATCTTTCAGTTTCGTCTTTTGACTGCTGCATAATATTTTCACACTCAATTTTTGCACTATCAAGCTTCTTTTGCGCCTCATCCAATAGTCTTTTAGATTCAGCTCGTAGTTTTTCACTTTCATCAATTTCATTTTTGATATCAGTAATTATTTTGTTCAATAGATTGTTAACATTTTGTGGAACTTTTAAATAAATTAGCACTCCAAAAAATATTACAAAAGATACCGCTACCCAAAATGTTGCATCAAATGTCATTATGTTTTTCCATTTCTTTTTTAGAAAGATCTTCAACTATGGCTGAAAGACTACTTTTATTTATATCTTCACCAATTAATTGTTTAACTAGATCGGAGGATGTTTCAATTGCAATTTTATTAACTTTATCTTGAGAAGTTTTTTTTAATTGGTCTATTTCTTCTTCAGCTTTTATTATTTCTTTTTCAACATCCTTTTCTAAAGATAATCTTTTATTATTTATATTGTCCAAAACTTTTTGTCTTTCACTATTAAAGTAGTTTTTCGCTTCAACTTTTGTATCATTGATAATTTTATCAAATTCTTTAACTTTTTTTTCAGTTTCTTCCCTTTGCTTGTCTGCAGTTTCGATATTCTCTAAGATTTGAGATTTTCTGGTTTCAAGATTGTTACTAATCTTTGGTAGTATGAACTTAGATAAAATCATAAACAATAATCCAAAAGTAAGTACTAACCAAAAAATTTGAGATATCCAAAACTCAGGATTAAGCTGGGGCATACCTCCACTTTCAGCACTTTGAGCACTATAAGTAAAGATAAGACTTAAAGCTAAAAATTGAAAAATTATCTTTTTCAACATTAATTAAAATGCGAAAAGAATAATTAATGCAACAACTAATCCAAATAAACCAGTCGCTTCAGCTAATGCAAAGCCTAATAACAAGTTTGGAAACTGCTTTTGAGCTGCAGATGGATTTCTCATTGCACCTGAAAGATAATTTCCAAAAATTATCCCAATACCAACTCCTGCTCCCGCAAGTGCAATTGCTGCTAGTCCTGCTCCTATCATTTTTGCTGCTTCTAATTCCATTATATCCTCCTTATGTTAATTAATGGTGTAAATTTAATGCATCATTCAAATAGATACATGTTAAAATTGCAAATACATATGCTTGAAGAAAAGCAACTAATATCTCCAAACCTGTTAATGCAACTGAAAAACCTAAAGGTAGCCAACCTCCAACAATTCCTAAGCTAACTACGAAACCTCCAAAAACTTTCATCATAGTATGGCCTGCCATCATATTTGCGAACAATCTTACTGATAAACTAATTGGCCTACTTAAGTATGAAATTATTTCTATAACAACTATTAATGGTAATAAAACCATTGGAACTCCACTTGGCACAAAAAGTTTTAAGTATCCAAGTCCATGTTTAATAAATCCAATTATTGTTACTCCAATAAATATAAATGCTGCTAATACAAAAGTTACAATGATGTGGCTAGTGACAGTAAAAGAGTATGGTATCATCCCAAACATGTTACAAAATAAAACAAACATGAATAAAGAAAATATGAAAGAAAAGTAAGGCTTAGCTTTTGATCCAGCTGTATCACTTATCATTTTTGAAATAAAAGAGTAACTAAGTTCTGCAAGTAGTTGAATTTTGTTTGGTATAATCGATCTCTTTGTACCCAAATTAAAGATAATTAATATTGCTATTGAACTTATGACCATAAACAAACTCGCGTTTGTGAATGAAATATCTATGTTATTTATTTTAATTTCTGGACCAATTCGGTACACGTTGAATTGGTACATTGGATTTGCTGCCATTTGCCTACTATTTTTGCATTTTTTTTGCTGATCTAATAACGTTCATTATTCCAGCTATTACACCAATAAAAAAAAATATTAAAATTAACCAAGGCTTAGTACCAAACCAATTGTCTAAAATAAACCCAATAATTGTCCCAACAGCTACCGCAGATACCAATTCCGTGCTCATTTTGAAGGCTGACCCCATACTTGAGCCTTTATTTGCCTCTTCAGATTTTTTGTCTTTATCGGTTTTATTTTTTGCAATTTTTAGGCGAGTTTTAAACTGGTCTTCATCCATTATTAAGCAACCATACTCTCTGCTTTTTGAAGATCTACAGCAACTAGTTGGCTAATTCCTTTTTCTGGCATTGTCACGCCATATAGTCTGTCCATTTTAGACATGGTTAGAGCATGGTGAGTTACAATAATAAATCTTGTAGATGTAATTTTAGTTAGTTCCGTCAAAAGATTGCAAAATCTTGTTACATTTGCATCATCGAGAGGTGCGTCTACTTCATCAAGAACACATATTGGAGCCGGATTAGTAAGAAATACCGCAAAGATTAAAGATAAAGCTGTCAGGGCTTGTTCACCTCCAGATAATAAAGTTATTGACTGCAATCTTTTTCCTGGTGGACTTACTAACATTTCTAATCCTGCATCTAAAGGATCATCAGAGTCTACTAGTTCTAGCTTCGCGCTACCCCCATTAAACAGTTTGGTATAAACTTCATTAAACTTCCTATTTACTTTTTCAAAAGCATCTAAAAGTCTTTCTCTGCCTTTCTGATTGAGTTCAGTAATACTTTCTTTTAATTTTATAATTGCAGTCACTAAATCTTGTCTATCTTTTTCCATTTTCTTAATTTCATCTTCATATTTTGAAGTTTCTTCATCTGCTCTTAGGTTGACTGAGCCTAATTTTTCTCTTTCTCTTTTTTTTTCATCAAGCAATTCCTCTTGTGTTACTGTATCTGGATATTCAGATGCATCTTTTAAATTTGAAAAATTAAGTATATCTTTTTCTTTTAAATTAAGTTCTGTTGATACTCTTTCTAACAAATCATTTCTTCTTTTATTCAAACCATCGATTGTTGCACCAGAGCTTGCTTTTCGCTCTCTTATTTCAATAGACTCTTCCTTTGTTGTATTAAGATTGCTTCTTAATTCGATAATCTCTTTATCTAGTTCATCTATTAATATTTCATTATCACTTTTTTCTTTTTCAGAAATTCTTAAACTTTCAGATATTTGTCCTTTTCTTTCAGCTTGTGTTTGAGGTTGTTTTTCTAGGCTATCTAATTTTTTTTGTTGAGTATCTTTTCTACTATTTAATTCATTAATCATTTTTTCAGAATTTACCAATAAGTTTTTCCAACTTTCTATTTCTTGATCAATTATTTTAATTCTTTCACTTCTCTTAATTGATTCTTTTTTAATATTTTGATTTGTACTAAATGCTTCAGCATATTCTTCTTGTAGACTTTTGATTTCTTCATTTTTCTTAGTTACTGTTATTGCCAAATCGTCATCATGCATTTCATTAATTTTCATTTTTAAAAATGAAAGATTTATTTTGCATTCATCTATTAAATTAGTTGCACCATTGATATTTTTCTCTGAGAGCATTTCTTTTGCTTTATCTAATTGCTCACTTGCTAAATCAATAGTTTCTGAGTTCTTTTTTAGAGTATCAAGGTTTAGATTTTCTAGTATTCTCTCTAACTTATCTTGCTCATCTTTTAATTTTCCTTTTGCATTTACCAAATCTAAACCTGACAATTTTTCAGTTTCATAATATTTTGAGTCGACTGTAATTAAATTTTCTTTTTCTTCTCTAAGTCTTTTTTCATTAGAGTTTGCATCAATGATTATGCTTTTTTCTCTAACAATATCCTCATCTATTACACTTAAAGCCTTTCTAATTGATTGTATTTCATCATTAACCCTATCTTTTTCTTCATCTAAGCTCTTTAACTCTAAATTTAACCTTTGTATTTTTGACAAGTTTTCTTGATTTTTTTCTCTTATAGGATTTACATTCTTATTCTTTTCAATAATCTTCATGCTTAAATTCTCTAATTTATCATTGAAGGACTTAACTTGGTCATCAGCCTCATTGTTGATCTCATTCTCTACTTTAATTTCATTATCAATTTCTAAAAGACGTAAATAATATAAACCCGCCTCAATTTTCTTTATTTCTTCTGAAATAGATTTATATTTTGCAGCCTCTTCAGCTTGCTTTTGCAAATTTGCTAATTGTCTTTCTTGTTGTCTTCTTAATTCGTCAGCCCTTTTTAAATTGTTTTCAGCCGCGCCTAATCTTAATTCTGCTTCGTGTCTTCTAACATGTAAACCTGCTATACCAGCTGCCTCTTCTAAGATTGCTCTTCGATCAGAAGGTTTTGCTGTGACCAATGCTCCAATTCTACCTTGACTAATAATCGAAGGTGAATGAGCACCTGTTGATAAATCTGCAAAAAACATCTGAGCATCTTTTGCTCTAACTTCTTTGCCATTTATATAAAATTTTGAGCCTTTATCCTTTTCTATTTTTCTTCTTATTTCAATTTCATCGAGCCCATTATATTGTAGAGGACCATCCTTATTTTCATTTGATAAGCTCACTAAAACCTCTGCAATATTTTTTGATGGTTTGTTTGAAGTTCCAGAAAATATAACGTCTTCCATTCCTGAACCTCTCATACTTTTTGCTGATGTCTCGCCCATACACCATCGTAACGATTCCACTATATTTGATTTGCCACAACCGTTTGGACCAACTATCCCAGTTAAACCTTCTTCAATCAGGAAATTTGTTTTTTCAGCAAAAGACTTAAATCCATTTAGTTGGATTTTTTTAAATTCCATTCACTGACTTATATCAGTTTTTCAATGTATTTTTTTAATTTTTTGTAGTTTGAGTGATTTTCAAACTTTTTTCCGTTAATTATGACTGTAGGAGTAGCATTCACTTTATACTTTTTAACACCTTCGATTCGGTCTTCTAAAATGTGATCCTCTATCTTTTTATCCGCTAAGCACTTATCAAAATCAAGATTATATTCAGTTTTATCAATAAATTTTTTCATTGCTTGATTTGCTTCCAATTCATTTTTTCCCTTGATCCACTTATCTTGATTTAAATAAAGGTGATGCAAAATTTCATGCTCACCATCATTTCTACAATGCGCTAATTTAGTTGCATTAAATGCAATGATATCTAATGGGAAGCTTTTAAATTCTATTGAGATCAATCCTTTATCAATAAAATCCTCTTTTAGCTTAGGATAAATATTTTTATGAAATTTTGCACAAAAACTGCAAGTTAAAGATTCAAAAACCATTAACTTAACTTTTGAGTCTGCATTCCCTACTAAAATTGGTTTAACCTCAGAATTAGCATTAATGAAATTAAAAAAAATTAAAATTGAGAGAAGAATTATTTTTTTCATTTTATTTTAAAATGTTTACTTAACTCTAACAGTGAGTTTTTTATTTTGTTATTTTTAATATTATTTATGCTCTTTATATGTTTATTTTTTGTCGCATTAATAGCGGTATTTTTATGGCTTTCTTCAATTTTTCCATCAAATGTATTCAATTTAATGTCATCTAAAACATGATAGCCAAAAAAAACATTAATTTTTTTTATTATTTCTTTTTTAGAATACTCAACGTCAACTTCATTTCCTCTCTTTACTAAAATATTTAAACGACTACCCGATAACTTGTTTGAACTTTTATATGACTTAGGAAAGCTTACTTTAAATAAATCTTTACCTACTAAATATTTCCAATTATCTAAAGTTTCATTATAAATTTTACCTTTTTTACTAATTATTCTTTTTGCCTCTGTGGGTAAAGTATCTTTAAAAGATCTTAAACCTTGAATGGAGTTATATCTCTGCTTAGTATTATATTTTTGACTCATATGAATAATAAAAATATATCAAATAAAATTCTACTTTGGTACGATAATAATAAAAGAATTTTACCTTGGAGAAAAAAAGTTTCTCAGAAGCAAAAAGAATATTTTACGTTTGTTAGTGAATTTATGTTGCAGCAAACTCAAGTAAAAACCGTTATTCCTTATTTTGAAAAATTTGTAAAACAAATTCCAACCTTTCAATCTTTGGCAAATGTCGACGAAAAGATCTTAATGAAACATTGGGAAGGTCTTGGTTATTATTCAAGATCAAGAAATCTAAAAAAAAGTGCAATTATAATTGTTAGAGATTTCCATGGTAAGTTGCCAAGATCCTATGAAAAGTTGTTACAATTACCAGGAGTAGGCGAATATACATCTAAAGCAATAATGTCTATAGCATTTAACCTTAAAACTATTCCTTTAGATGGAAATGTAGAGAGAATTCTTAAAAGAACTTTATATTTAAAAAAGCAGAATGAAATATCTAAAGATTTTTTAAAAACAAAAATTAATTTTTTTGGACTGTCCGATCGCGCTAGTGATTACTCCCAAGCAATCATGGAGATAGGTGCTTTAATATGCAAACCAAAAAATCCAAGTTGTAAGGAATGTCCTTTAAATAAAAATTGTATATCTCTAAAAAAAAATGATTTTGAGTTAACTAAAATTAATAAAGAAATAAAAACTAAATATTTCGAAGCGACTATTTACAAAAAACATAATAACTACTTATTAGTCAAAAATGACAAATTTAAATTTTTAAAAAATATGCCAATTTTTCCTATGACAGAGGTGCAAGAAAGCAAGTATAAATATTCAACTAATAAAAAAATTAATATAAAATTATCTAATATGGAAATGAAAATTTTGTTAAATAATTCAAAAAGACCTCCAAAGATTAAAAATAAAATATTAATTAAAAAAGATAAATTAAGCTCAGAAATAATTCCATCATTTACTAAAAAAATATTTTATACCATCTCAAAATCTGAATGAAAAAAGTTGCAATTGTTGGAGCTGGGATATCTGGTTTGTATCTTGCGAATGAATTAAACAAAATTACTGAAATAGACTATAAAATCTTTGAAAAAAAAGATAACCTCAATTTAAATGAAGGTTATGGAATTCAACTCTCAGTTAATAGTATTAATTTTTTGAATAAAATAGGATTTAAAAACATTTCCGCTTCAGATGTATATTATCCAACAAAAGTTAATTTTTTCCAGGCCAATAATATAAAAAAGATTTGTGAAATTGATTTAAAGCAATTCAATAATTTAAACGACCGTTACACAACACTTAAAAGATCAACATTAATAAAGTTTTTACTTGAAAATATCCCTGAGGAAAAAATTCAATTTAAAGCAGATATTCAGAATATTGGATATAATGAAAAAATAAAGATTTCTTGGGATAATAAGACTGAAAGTTTCGATTATATAGTAATTGCAGACGGTGTTTTTTCAAAATTGAAATCCCAAATTTCTAATAATCATTTAAACCCAATTTTTAATGGCAACATTGCTTTAAGGGCAAATTTAAAACAACATGAAAAAGATAATATTTCTGTATATATGGGATCAAACTTTCACTATGTAACTTATCCTGTAAATCAAAAACTCGAATATAATTTCGTTGCTATAATCAAAAAGAAACTAACTACTAAAGAAATTGAAGATAAAAATATTCTTAATTCAGAAACATTTATAAAATCTTTAAAAGACTTTATTTCAAAAAATTCTATTATAAATTTGGAAAGTTTAGCAAATATAAAGTGTTTTCCTGTATTTGTGAGCACTGAATTACCCACGTTAAAATATCAAAACACTTATTTGAGTGGAGATGCTTTATTTGCTTTTCCACCTTCTTTCGCGCAAGGTGCTTCCCAAAGTATTGAAACAGCAAATGGTATTTTAGAAAATATTACAAATTCAAATAGTATTTATAAAGATAAGATAAGTAAAATATTACTTGTAAACAAAAGATCTAAGCTAAATCATTTTGCCTTCCATTTAACTAATCCAATAGTAATATTAATTAGAAATATTGTTTTGAAATTTTTATCAAAAAATAAATTTTTTTTAGATAGATACTTGGGTAAAATATATAATTCTTAAATTGCAGAAAAATAAACTTTATTATTTTTTTAAAGAAAACACAGAAGACATAAGTTTTTTTGTATAATTATTTTTTGGTACACTTATTATATCTTTTGAATTTCCACTTTCTATAATTTCTCCATTGTACATAACAATTATTCTATCGGAAAAATATTTTACTACAGAAATATCGTGACTTATTAGTATTATTGTTATTTTAAGTTTAGCTTTAAGGTCACTCAACAGATCTAAAATTTGTGATTGAATTGTGACGTCTAGAGCAGATGTTGGTTCGTCACAAATTAGTATTTGAGGTTTTAATATAATTGCTCTAGCTATTGCTACTCTTTGTCTTTGACCTCCAGATAATTGATTTGGAAATCTATTGTAATAATCTTCTGATAAACCAACTAGATTTAAAGTTTTGACAACTTCATTTCTAACTTCAATTTCAGACTTATTCTCATTTATCATTAAAGGTCTTGAGACTATGTATCCAACAGTATGTACCGGATTTAGTGTTGAGTAAGGATCTTGAAAAACTGGCTGGATTAATTTGGCACGATCTGAAACATTAATATTATCTATTTTTTGGCCTTTTATTTCAATATGACCTTCATCTTTATTAATTAAACCATTAATTATTTTAGCTATAGTCGATTTTCCTGACCCAGATTCTCCAACAATAGCCAATGTTTCACCAATCTTTACATCAAAAGATACTTGTTTGACTGCATAAATTATTTCAGGTTTCTTAAAAATTTTAGCAGGTAATTTGTAACTTTTTGAAATTTCTTTTACTCTAATAATTGGATTATTCTCAATTTTATCTATCTTTTGCTCATCCTCTAACTTAAATAAACAATTTAATAATCCTTGTGTGTATGGATGCGCTGGTTTCTCTAAAACTTTTGATGTTTTGCCTTTTTCAACAATTTTTCCATTTTCCATTACTATGATGTTATCTGAAATTTGAGACACTACTCCTAAATCATGTGATATAAAAATTAATGCCATTCCAATGGTTTCCCTTAATTCTGAAATTAATTGAATTATTTCTTTTTGTACTGTTACATCTAAAGCTGTTGTAGGCTCATCAGCAATCAACAAAGATGGATTATTTATTAAAGCAAGTGCTATCATTACCCTTTGTCTTTGACCTCCAGATAATTGATGGGGATATTGTCCCATTCTTTGCTTATATTTTGGTAATCTCACTGCATCTAAAATTTCTAGAGCTCTTTTTGTTCCTTTGTCAACACTTTCATTATTATGATAAAGGTAAGTATCTAAAAGTTGTTTTCCAATTGTATGAACAGGGTTCAGAGCTGTCATTGGTTCTTGAAAGATCATTGAAATTTTCTTTCCGCTAATTTCTTTATAAAAGTTCTTATTATTTAATTCGTTTAAATTTTTATTTTGAAAGATAATTGAACCAGCTGAAACAGCAGCTTGCTTAGGCAAGAGCCTTGTAAGTGCTAACATGGATAAAGTTTTACCACTACCAGATTCTCCTACGATACCTAAACTTTCTTTTTCGTTCAGGTTTAAATTAAAATTTTTTACAGTCTTCAAATTTTTATTATTTGATTGAAAACTAATATCCAAGTTCTGTATTGTTAAAAACTCACTCATTCTTCACTTACCTTGCTGTTAGGATCTGAGATATCTCTTAAACCGTCTCCCAACATATTTATAGATACAACTAATGTAAAAAGAGCTATCCCAGGCAAAATAATAAGCCATGGCTGAAAAAAAATTGCCTCTTTACCTTCGGCTATTAGCAATCCCCACGATGGAGTAGGTGGCTGGATCCCAACTCCCAAAAAAGATAGACTTGCTTCATTCAAAATAGCAATACCAACTTCAAGAGTAAAAATTACAATAATTTGACTGACTGTGTTTGGAATTATGTCTTTCATAATTATCTGAAATTTACTTGCACCAATT
>CABZFJ010000005.1 GCA_902524995.1 uncultured Pelagibacteraceae bacterium
TTCCAGCAGAGGATTGTTTAATCATACCCACTCTTAACATTAATTGATGAGATTTAATTTTAGCTTCGGATGGGTTATTTTTTAATATTGGTATAAATGATTTTGAAAAATACATTAATTTAAAAAGTTACGTAAATTTAAAATTTCATAAATTACTAATAGATATATAACTATAAAAATAACAGATGTAATTAAAGTACAATAAATTATTTTTTTGCTTATTTTTGGATTTTCTGGTGCTCCAGGGTCTACTCCCTCTATATTTCCCTTTTTTTCACGATTAACATCGATAGGAAGAATGGCAAAAAAAACTATCCACCACAAGCACACATATACAACTATGGAGCCTGTTATACTCACTTAAATCCTCACTAAATTTATGTTCGTGTAAGGTTTTTTTCCTATTTTTTCTTTAGTATATTTTCTACAAGTTATTTTAAGTGCATCGATTAAATTTGATTCTTGTTTTTTATTATTCAAAGAAAAAGTTTTTGCAATTTTTTCAATTTTTTCTTCAAGATTAAAAGTGAATTCATCCTTTTCGTAAATAGGCAATCCTCTAAATGTCAATAAAGGTTTATTATGAATATTGCCGTTTGCTGTAATAATCAATGTAGCCTCTATTAATCCATTAGAAGATAAATTTTTTCTTTCCTTAATAGATTGGGCATCTTCTTCAACACTTATAAATCCATCAAGGTAAAGTCTACCACTCGGAGCTTTATCATATACTTCGGGTTTTTCTCCTGGATAAATTTTAACAATATCACCGTTTTCTACTCTCACAGGATAAGGAACTTGCATTTCTTTAGCAAAATTAATGTGTTCAATCATATGTCTATGTTCACCATGAACGGGTATTACAGATTTTGGTTTTATCCAGTCGTACATATCCTTTAAATCCTCCCTATTAGGATGCCCTGATACGTGAATAAATTCGCTATCTTCTGAAATTACTTCTATGCCTTCTCTAACTAATTGATTGTGAAGTTTGTATAATTTTTTCTCATTACCAGGAATAATTTTTGAGGAAAATACAACTGCATCTCCTCTTTCAACAAAAACATCTGGGTGTGTATAATTTGAAATACGAGTCATTGCACCCATTGGCTCTCCTTGACTACCAGTGCATAAATATACAATTTTTTCTCTTGAAATATTCCTAGCGTCTCTTGCATCAAGTGGTTCTATAACATTTTGTAGATAACCACACTGCCTAGCCGCTTTATAGATTCTATGCATTGATCTTCCCACTAAAGATATTTGTCTACCTGTTTTTTCAGCACAATAAAAAGCTGACTCCATTCTAGCTACATTTGAAGCGAAAGATGTAATAATTACTCTTTTTTTCAATCTTTCCATTAGCTTTAACATATTTTTTCTTACATCAAGCTCAGATCCTGCTCTACCTGCACTAAATACATTTGTAGAGTCGCATATCATTGTTAAAACACCTTCTTCACCAATTTCCTTAAGTCTTTTTGAATTCATGTTATCTCCAGTTAATGGATCTGGATCACACTTCCAATCACCTGTATGCAATATATTCCCAACAGGTGTTTCAATTTTTAGACCATTAGGTTCTAATATAGAATGTGTAAGTGTTACAAATTCTATTTTAAAAGGATTTAAATCTACTATGCTATTTAATTGAACAATTTCAAGATATCCTGTTATATCTATTTTCTTTTCCTTAAATTTTTCTGAAATTAATACTGATGTAAATGGAGTAGCAAATATTTTACAATTTAGTTTTGGCCATATATGCGCAATTGCACCAATGTGATCTTCATGCGCATGAGTTAAAACAATACCTAATAAATCATCTTTTTTATCAACTATAAATCCGGGGTCAGGATATATTAAATCAACTCCAGGAATAGCATCATCTGCAAAAGTTACTCCTATATCTACAATTATCCATTTTCTATTATCTGGATTTCCATAGGCAAATAAATTCATATTCATTCCTATTTCTCCAGAGCCGCCTAATGGACAAAAAATTAATTCTTCTTTCATTTATTTGAATACATAGCTGCTTTTAAAACTCCATCAGTTGTTAAATTTGATTTTATTTTAATTTTAAGTTTTAGTTTTAATTTCAATGAATTTTTAAACATTTTTGCAAGTCCACCGGTAAATATAATTTTATATTTTTTTTTGCTTTGTTTAATAATGGAATGAATTATATTGTCAATCAGACCAGTATAACCAAAGAAAAATCCCGAATTAATTGCACTTATTGTATTTTTACCTATCACATTGTCTGTTTTTTTAAATTTTATATTAGGAATTAAAGATGTTTTTTTTGACAAATTATCTAACGATAGATTTATTCCTGGAGCGATAACACCACCATTATAACAATTTGTTGTGATTACATCAAAATTAGTAGCTGTTCCAAAATCTACCACAATATAATTATTTTTATTATCAATTATTGATATTGCATTAGCTAATCTATCTGAACCAATTTGTTTTCTATCAACCTTAATTTTTAATAATTTATTTAAATTAAGATTTTTTAATTCATTACAATTAGTATTAAAATATAATTTAAAATAATTTCTAATTTTCTTATAACAGCTTGGTACTACTGAACAGAATAAAATCTGTTTTAAATTTTTGTCGTATTTTCTTAGAGTATTTAAATTTTTTTTTAAATATTTCAAATTTACTTTATCAGTAATAAGTCTGATTTTTTTAATAATAGTTTTATTTTTATAAATACAGATTTTTACATCTGTATTACCTATATCTCCAATAATATATAAATTATGCATTATAAGAATATTTATTTTCAAATTTATTTTTTATAAAATGTACCATTTTGGATATATTAATTTTATTATTGTATTTGTTTATATAAGTAGTTTCATATTCTTTTAATGTTGGACTACTATTTATATTAATCCCTACTCCAATAATTAAAAATTTAATCTCATTCTTATAAATAATTTCTTGAAGAATTCCGCATACCTTTTTATTCATTATTTCTAAATCATTTGGCGGTTTAAGATTGATTTTATGTGGAATAATATTAGTCAAAATATTTTTGATTATCTTAACATTTATTAATGTAGTTTTTTTTAAATTCAATCTCTTGCTTATTGGAAAAAAAATTGAAATAAAAAGATTTCCTTTTTTAGATATCCATTTTTTTCCTCTTTGTCCTTTTCCATTGGTTTGGATATCGCTAATAACTATACCTTGTTTTATTTTTTTTTTGATTAATCTTATTGCTGTATCATTAGTACTTTTAACACCCTTATAAGAATATATTTTGAGTTTCATTAATTAATGTTTATTTGTGAAATTATATCTACTATTCCACTTGGATATATAAAGTAAGCAAGAATAAAAAAAGTTGATGCTACTAGTGTAAATTTTAAACCTAAATTATGTTTCGATTCAAATTTTTCTTTTTCTGGATCGAAATATATAATTTTGATTATTCTTAGATAATAAAAAGCTGCTATTACTGTTGCTAGCAGTCCAACTATTGCTAAAAAATACATTTTTTCGTTTATTACTGCCACAAAAATATAAAATTTTGCAAAAAAACCAGCTAGGGGTGGTATTCCTGCTAAAGAGAATAGAACAACAAGCAATGATAATGACAGTAGCGGATGATTTTTTGAAAGACCGGATAAATCATCAATATTCTCATAATATTCATCGTTTCGCTTAAGCATAAACAAACAACTAAAAAATGCTAAATTCATAACAAGATAAATTGTAATATATGTAATAGAGCTTTGCACACCTTGTGTTGTACCTGTAGATAAACCTGCAAGAGCATATCCCATATGACTAATTGAACTGTAGGCTATTAGTCTTTTTAGATTTTTTTGACCAATTGCTGCTACCGCTCCAAATACCATTGATGCAATAGACAAAAATATAATTATCATTTGCCACTGATCACCTAATTCATAAAAAGGAATATATAGAAATCTAATAAATACTGTTAATGCAGCAATTTTTGGAAGTAATGCGAAAAAGACTGTTACAGATGTTGGTGAGCCTTGATAAACATCAGGTGCCCACATATGGAAAGGAACAGCAGAAATTTTAAAAGCTAATCCAACTAAAATAAATACTATTCCAAAAGTTAATCCGTATTCTATTTCTTTTGTATTAACCATAATTTGATTAAAATTAGTAGTTTCTGAAAAACCATAAATAAGTGAACACCCATATAATAAAAGTCCAGATGAAAGAGCACTTAAAACAAAATATTTTAATCCAGACTCTGTTGAAAGTAAATTATCTCTGTTAAATGACGCTAACACATATAATGCTAGTGACTGCAATTCTAGTCCCATGTAAAAAACAATAAGATCATTTGAACTAATCATCACCATCATACCTAAGATTGAGCATAAAATAAGAATTGGATATTCAATTTTGCTAATTTTACTAATTTGAATATATTTTGATGATGACAGCATTACAAAAATCCCAGACAAAATTAAAAGAATTTTCATAAATCTAGATAAACTATCTATATTGTAACTATTATCGAATAATAATGGTTGAATTTGCGTGTCTAAGTTAATTAATAATGCTAAAGCAGCAACTAAACTTACTGTTGTTAAATTATAAACTAGTTGAGAACTATTTTTCTTAAATACCCCAAATATTAATAAAAACATAATCATTATAGATATAAATAACTCTGGAATTATAAGTTGTAGATTTTCCATTATTCCCCTAATGCTAATTTATTAATTTTATCTAAGTCATTCATATCTATCAGATTAGCAACTGACACCTCGATAGAATTAATTAAAGGTTCTGGATAAAACCCGAAAAATATAATCGGTAATACTAAAACCCATAATGTAACAATTTCAAATCTTTTTAAATCAACCATTTTTTTTTCATCTTCTATAATGAGTTTTCCAAAAATAATTCTTTTATAAAGCCAAAGCATATATGCTGCCCCCAAGATTACTCCTAGACTAGCAATCGTTGCTACCAGTATATTCTTTTTAAATGTACCCATTAAAACTAAAAATTCTCCAACAAAACCACTTGTTCCAGGTAATCCAAGAGCCCCCAAAGTAAAAACCATAAAAACTATTGCATATTTTGGCATTATAGAAACTAAGCCTCCATATCTGTTTATAAGCCTTGTATGAAGTCTATCGTAAACTACTCCAACACATAGAAAGAGTGCGGCTGATACCAATCCATGACTTATCATTTGAAATATACTTCCTTCTATTCCTTGTTGTGTCATTGTAAAAATACCAAGTGTTACAAAGCCCATATGAGCTACTGACGAGTAAGCTATAAGTTTCTTCATGTCTTCCTGCATTAAAGCTACTAGTGATGTATAAATAATCGCAATCAAACTAAGTGTATAAACCAAAGGCACAAAATATAATGAAGCATCTGGAAACAAACCAAGAGAAAACCTAATAAATCCATATCCAGCCATTTTTAAAAGTATTGCAGCAAGCAAGACTGAACCTGCAGTTGGTGCCTCTACATGAGCATCTGGTAACCATGTATGTACTGGCCACATAGGTGTTTTAACAGCAAAAGAACTAAAAAATGCTAGCCATAATAAATTTTGATACTTAGCGTCGATACCCAATTCGTATAACTTAATAACATCAGTTGTTCCAGTTATCCAATATATAGATATAATTGCAATTAACATTAAAACTGAACCTAATAAAGTAAATAAAAAGAACTTAAATGCTGAATAAACTCTTCTTTCTCCACCCCATATACCAATAATTAAAAACATTGGAATAAGACCGGCTTCAAAAAGTAAATAAAACACAACCAAATCCAGCGAGCAAAAGACTCCAATCATAAATGTTTCTAGTATTAAGATTGCTATTAAAAAATCTTTTAATCTATTTTTTATAGTTGCATTTACAGTTAATACACATATTGGGGTAATGAATGTGGTTAGCAAAATGAATAGGATTGATATTCCATCTATTCCAACTTTATAATTTACAAACCCAGAAATCCATTCTCTTTCTTCTACAAACTGAAAATCAACTAAAGATTTGTCAAAAATAATCCATAAATATAAAGATAAGAAAAAATTAGCCAAAGTTATAAAAAGGGCTACATACTTACTACTTTGATATTGAGAATTAGACGATCTAACAAAAAAAATAAATAAAGCCCCTATTGTTGGAAGCAAGATTAATGATGATAAAATAGGAAAATTCATATTAGTTAACTATTAATAAAGTTAATAGAATCGAAAATCCCAAAAGCATTATAAAAGCATACTGATAAATATATCCTGATTGAAATTTCACTGCTTTAAACGAAAAACTTTTTATTAAATTTGAAACTCCGTCTGGTCCAAATTTGTCAATTATTGATCCATCAATTTTTTTCCAAAGAAATATTCCAATACTTTTTGATGGTCTGATAAAAATTTGATCATATAATTCATCAAAATACCATTTTTTTTTGAGGAAAATATAAACTGGCATATTTATTAAAACTATTTCATCTACAATTTTAGTATTTTTTACAAACAGATAATAAGACAATGGAATTGTTAAAACTACTAATGAAGGAGTTAAAAACAAGAACCAAGTTGGAGGGTGTTCTATTCCTAATGGTTCTAAAAATTTTATAGACTCACCCCAAAAATTGTACATTGTTTCATGACCAATAAATAAATCTTTAAATAAAAAACCTGACAAAACTGCTCCAACAGCTAATAATACTAAAGGTAACATCATGCTTAATGGTGACTCATGCATTGCATCAATACCAATATCTTTATTTTTATAATCTCCATGGAAAGTCTTAAATATTAATCTCCATGAATATATAGAAGTCATTACAGCTGTTATTACACCGATACCAGCAGCATAAATTCCAAAATTTGTGTCACTTATGTAAGCAAATTCAATTATTGCGTCTTTAGAATAAAAGCCTGATAAAAAAGGAAATCCTGTTAAAGCTAGAGTGCCAATAACCATTAGTGCATATGTATAAGGTAATTTTTTAAATACACCTCCCATTTTAGTGACATCTTGTTCATCTTTAAATGAATGAATTACTGATCCTGAACCCAAAAAAAGAAGGGCTTTAAAAAAAGCATGAGTGAATAAATGAAACATTGCAACATTATATGCACCTACACCTGCTGCAAAAAACATGTATCCTAACTGACTACACGTTGAATAAGCGATAATTTTTTTTATATCTGTTTGTACAAGAGCAACTGTAGCTGCAAAAAATGCTGTGGTCATTCCAACTAAAGTGATTACAGATAAGGCTAATTCTGAATACTCATAAATTGGAGAACACCTAACTACTAAAAAAACTCCTGCCGTTACCATTGTGGCTGCATGAATTAAAGCAGATACTGGTGTAGGGCCTTCCATTGCATCCGGTAACCACGTATGAAGCAAAAATTGTGCTGACTTTCCCATTGCTCCAATGAAAAGCAATAAACATAATAAATCTACTGCATTGAATTTAAAAGAGAGAAAATTTATTTTTTGATCAATAATTTCAGGAATTTTACTGAAAACCTCATCATAATTTACTGTTCCAAAAATGTAAAATATTAAAAAAATTCCAAGAGCAAAACCAAAGTCACCTACTCTATTTACTATAAAAGCTTTGATGGCAGCAGCATTAGCGGTTTCTTTTTTATACCAAAAACCAATTAGAAAATACGAACAAAGACCAACTCCTTCCCAGCCAAAAAATAATTGCAAAAAGTTATCCGAGGTTACCAAAGTTAACATAGCAAATGTAAATAATGATAAATAAGCCATGAATCTTGGTTTATGTGGATCATGAGACATGTAACCTACAGAATAAATATGAACTAAAGATGAAACTAAAGTAACCACAACTAACATTACTGCAGAAAGCGCATCAATTTTGATTGACCAATTTACATTTAATGATCCTGAATTAATCCAAGCTGCAATAATTGCATTATTTTCGTATCCAGTTGAAATAACTTTAAAAAATATGAATAAAGACAATAAAGCCGATATAGAAACAAATAAACAAGTAATTAGTTGTGAAACTTTATCACCAAGAGTTTTACCAAAAAAACCAGATATAATTGAACCTATTAAAGGTAAAAATAATATTAAGTATTCCACTTTATCCTTTTAATTTGTCTATTTCTTCAACTCTTATTGTTCCAGAGTTTCTGTAATAAACCACAATAATAGCCAGTCCTATTGCAGCCTCAGCAGCTGCAACTGTTAATATGAACAAAGTGAATACTTGACCACTTAAATCATTAATAAAAATTGAAAATGATACTAAATTAATATTAACTGCTAAAAGAATTAACTCAATACTCATCAATATAACAATAATATTTTTTCGATTTAAGAAAATTCCAACAATTCCTATAGTAAAGATTATTGCAGCAAGAGTTAAATAGTGTCCAAGACCAATACTAAACATCTATTTTTACCCCTTTATTATTTTCTACATCAATTAATTCAATGCCATCTTTCCTTTCTCTAGAAATTTGTTTAAAATAACTTTGTCTTTTTACTCCTGATCTTTGTCTAAAGGTTAAAACAATAGCTCCTATCATTGCTACAAGTAAAATCATTCCAGAAAGTTGGAATAAGTGCACATAATCTGTATAAATTACACTTCCCAAAGATTGAGTGTTGGTTAATTCAGTATTAATTTCGATTGCAATAGAATCTATCAAATCTGGTTTATATTTCCAACCACCTATAACGATAATTAACTCAAAAAAGATTATAATGCTTACTAGAAGACCTATTGGAATATGAGAACTCCTTCCAGTAGAATTAAACCACTCATTTTTTTGTTGAGCCACGTTCAGCATCATAACAACAAATAAAAATAAAACAGCAACAGCTCCTACGTATACAATTAGCATTATCATTCCCAAAAATTCAGCACCAATCATAATGAAAAGACATGAAATACTAATAAAATCTAAAATTAAAAAAAAAACAGAATTAACTGTATTTTTTGAAACTGTTACCATTATTGCAGACACGATCGCAATTAATGAAAAAAAGTAAAAAACTATTGCATGAGCAATCATTGATTATCTGTGAGAACTATCAGCGTTGATATTTGCTGCTAAAATATTTTCCCATCTATCTCCATTTTCTAGCAATTTTTCTTTATTATAATAAAGTTCTTCTCTCGTTTCAGTAGCAAATTCAAAATTAGGACCTTGAACAATCGCATCCACAGGACATGACTCCTCACATAGTCCGCAATAAATACATTTTAACATATCAATATCATAACGCGTTGTTTTTCTACTTCCATCTTTGCGTTCACTTGATTCTATCGTGATAGCTTGAGCAGGACAAACAGCTTCACAAAGTTTGCATGCTATACACCTCTCCTCACCATTAGGATATCTTCTTAAGGCATGCTCTCCTCTCGCTCTCGGACTGATGACTCCCTTTTCAAATGGATAATTGATAGTTTTTTTTGGTTTAAAAATTTCTTTTATTGCCATAATTAATCCTGTTAAGAAATCAATCATGAAAATTGTTTTTAAAATTCTAATTAAGCTCATTTATTGTCCCGGTAATAAATCAAAATACATTAAAAAACTTGCTGTTAATACAACATAAATCAGTGAAAATGGTAGGAAAATTTTCCATCCAAGTTTCATTAATTGATCGTATCTATATCTGGGTACAATAGCTTTTATAAGTGCAAATAAGATAAAAAGAAATAGTATTTTTAAGATTAACCATATTGGTGCTGGAATAACGTTAAAAGGAAATACATCTATTGGAGATAGCCATCCACCAAGAAATAAAATTGATCCCATGGCACACATAAGTAAAATGTTAGCATACTCACCTAGCCAAAACATTGCATACATCATCCCAGAGTATTCTGTCTGGTAACCTGCAACTAATTCTGCCTCAGCCTCTGGTAAATCAAAAGGTGGTCTGTTTGTTTCTGCTAAAGCTGAAATGAAAAATATTATAAACATTGGAAATAATGGTATTACAAACCATAAGTCTTCTTGAGCTAAAACGATGTCGCTTAAATTTAAAGAGCCAACACAAAGTAATACATTTATAATAATTACACCTATGGAAACTTCGTATGAGACCATTTGAGCTGCCGATCTAATTGCTCCTAAAAAAGGATATTTAGAATTTGATGCCCATCCACCCATAATTATTCCGTAAACACCAAGAGAAGAAACTGCAAAAAGATATAAAACACCTACATTAATATCTGCTAATACATAGCTTTCACTAAAAGGAATTACTGCCCAAGCTATAAGTGCCAAGGTCATTGTAACTATTGGCGCAAGTATAAAAATAACTTTATTGGAGCTTGCAGGAATTATAATTTCTTTAAATATATATTTAAGTGCATCGGCTAGCGTTTGAAATAATCCAAATGGACCAACAACGTTTGGACCTCTTCTTTTTTGAACGAACGCCCATACCCTTCTATCTAGCCAAACAATCATTGCTACAGAGACTAAGACAGGAATCAATAAGAACATAATTCTGTAAATTTGTTCAAAAAATATAAATAACTCTGTCATTAATTATCTGTTCCAGTTTTTGGCAAACTCATTCTAGTATTTTTACACTCAGACATAGTTTTTGACGCTCTCGCTATAACATTTGAGTGATAATAATCTATTTCATCTGTAAAAATTTTTTCTGATTTAAAATCATATTCTGGTACTTTAAAGTCAGTTTCATTTAAGTTGTTAAGTTTTAAATAATTAAGTAAAGCATCAATCAATTGATTTTTATCTTTATATAAATTTTTCCTCTTAATGAATGATGATAGTTCATTTATTATTAGCCAATCTTCTTTTGCTTCACCAGGAGGATATGAAGCCTTATATGCTTTTTGCAACTTTCCTTCCAGATTAGTAAAATAACCATCTTGCTCAGTGTATGTGGCACCTGGTAATATCACATCAGCAATATTTGCACCTTTGTCGCCGTGGCTACCAATATAAATTATAAATTCATTTTTTTTTTGAAATTTCAAATTATCTTGACCAAATAATATTAAAACTTCATAATTATTTTTTTCTAAATTTTCTAATATTTCATAGCTAGAATTTTTTGCCAGCACATTTAAATCAAAAGATCCAACTGTTGATGAATTTTTTTGTAAGATATTTAAAGCATTCCACTCTTCAGAAATCTTGCCATTTTCTTCTAAATATTTTTTTAATTCTTCAAAAACATATGGGGCTGACTTAAGCTTAAGAATAGATTGGCCAAAAATTAAACTTGGCTTATTTGATTGCTTTATTTTTTTTGAAATTTTGTGATTATTTTCAACAATTTCTCTTATAATATCAGTACTATTATCAAATACATTGTAAGGGTATGTTAAATCACCTACATTACCTAATGATATAATTTCAGTTTTATTTTTTAAAAAGTTTTTTCTAATTCTAGAATTAAGTATTGTTGCTTCAAATCTTGGATTTGTACCGATTAGAATTATTAAGTCACTTTTTTCAATTCCTTCGATTGAACTATTAAATAGATAATTAATTCTTTTATTTGTATTTATGTATAACTTTTCTTCCCTTGATTCTAAATTTGCAGATTTTATAGTTTTTTCAAAAAATTCTTTAGCAGCGTATATTGTTTCCATATTTGTCATATCGCCTATAAATCCAGCAATTTTCTCAGATTTTGTTCTTGAAACACTCTCAGATATAGCTTTATAGGCGTCTTCCCAGCTAGATGGCTTTAATTTGCCATTTATCTTTATATATGGTGTGTCTAATCTTTGGTTTTTTAATCCATCGCAAGCATATCTTGTTTTATCAGATATCCACTCTTCATTTATTTCCTCGTTAATTCTTGGAAGAACTCTTTTAACCTCCCATCCGTATGTATCTACTCTAATATTGGATCCAACTGCATCCATGACATCGATCGTTTCTGTTTTTTTTAATTCCCACGGTCGAGCCTCAAAGACATATGGTTTTGATGTCAGAGCACCAACAGGACATAAATCGATAACATTTGCTGAAAGTTCTGACTCCATAGCTTTTTCTAAATAAGTTGTGATTTGCATATCCTCACCTCTTCCAATTGCACCAATTTCAGGAACACCTGCAACTTCTGTTGCAAATCTTATACATCTTGTGCAGTGAATACATCTAGTCATTTGAGTTTTTATAAGAGGGCCCATATATTTTTCTGGCACATATCTTTTATTTTCTTTAAACCTTGACTTGTCTATCCCATAATACATAGATTGATCCTGTAAATCACATTCACCACCCTGATCACAAACTGGGCAATCAAGTGGATGGTTTGCTAGTAAAAATTCCATTACACCTTTTCTTGCTTTTTTAACTTTTTCAGTATTAGTTTTAAGTACCATCCCTTCTGCAGCAGGCATAGCACATGAAGCAATTGGTTTTGGAGATTTTTCCATTTCAACTAAACACATTCTGCAATTTCCAGCTATAGATAATTTTTCGTGATAACAGAACCTTGGTATCTCTGCCCCAGCTTGTTCACAGGCCTGTAATACAGTAGTTCCTTTCTCTACCTCAATGTCAATATCGTTTACTTTAAGTTTAAGCATTATCTTTGTCTAATAAATGTTGATCAACTAAATAGGGTATGTCTTTTTGTTTTTTTACTATTGGATCAAATTTATTTCTTTCAATTATTTCATCTTTAAAATTTCTGATTAATCCTTGGACTGGCCATGAGGATCCTTCTCCAAATGCACAAATGGTATGACCTTCAATTTGTTTTGTTACATCTAGTAACATATCCACTTCGTCTCTTGTGGCTTCACCTTTGGCCATTCTCTCAAGCATTCTCCACATCCAACCAGAGCCTTCTCTGCAAGGAGTACATTGACCACAACTTTCGTGTTTATAAAATCTAGCTATTCTTGCCATACATTTAATAATATCTTGATCTTTATTAATAACCACAATTCCAGCTGTCCCTAAACCTGTTTTATTCTCAACGCATGCATCAAAGTCCATTTTAATTGTTTCACATGTTTCTTTTGGAAGCAATGGCATTGAAGAACCACCAGGTATAACTGCTTTTAGGTTGTCCCATCCGCCAATAACTCCACCTGCATGTTTCTCAATTAATTCTTTTAATGGAATTCCCATTTCTTCTTCAACATTACAAGGATTATTAACGTTTCCTGAAATACAATATATCTTTGAACCAGTATTTTTAGGTCTACCGAGAGATGAAAACCATTTACCACCTTTTCTGAGAATTGTGGGTACTACTGAAATTGTTTCAACATTGTTAATTATTGTTGGGCAACCATAAAGGCCAATTAAAGCGGGAAATGGTGGTTTTAATCTTGGTTGACCTTTTTTTCCCTCAATGCTTTCAAGTAAAGCAGTTTCCTCACCACAAATATAAGCTCCAGCACCATAATGTATATATATATCTAATTCCCAACCTGTTCCTGCTGAATTCTTACCTAAAAGCCCATCTTTATAGGCTTCATCAATAGCTATTTGAAGTTTTTGCCCTTCATTAAAATACTCTCCTCTTATGTAGATATAACACTTATGTGCATTTACAGCATATGAAGCTATTAAACAGCCTTCGATTAATTTATGTGGTTCAAATCTTAAAATATCTCTGTCTTTACATGTTCCAGGTTCAGACTCATCTGCATTGATAACTAAGTAATGTGGTCTTGATCCAACTTCTTTTGGAGCAAAAGACCATTTCAATCCAGTAGGAAAACCTGCGCCACCTCTTCCTCTAAGTTCTGAAGTTTTAATTTCATCTATTATCCATTCACGTCCTTTTTCACAGATTTCTTTTGTATTCTTCCAATCTCCTCTTTGTTTTGCAGAAGCTAAATCGGGACCAAAATCATTATACAAATTTTTAAAAATTCTATCCTTGTCTTCAAGCATTTTTAATTCCTATCAGTGTTTTTCTTGTATTTTCTGGCTCAGAACTTAATCTGCCTCTGTAAGATCCTGGCTGAGGAACTTCATTATTACTTATTTTATCAATTATTTTTTCTAGTTTTGCTGAATCTAGATCTTCAAAGTAATCCTCGTTTAATTGAAGCATTGGAGCATTTACGCAGGCTCCTAAGCATTCAACCTCCAACCAAGACGTTTTACCATCTTTAGATAGCATATTTTCCTCCTCTGAAATTTTTTTTTTACACACTTCTACTAAGTTATATGCACCCCTCAACATACATGGAGTTGTAGTACAAACTTGAAAGAAATATTTACCAACTGGTGTTAAATTATACATGCTATAAAATGTAGCCACTTCATATACTTTTATGTATGGCATATCTAAATACTTTGCTATGTATTTCATTGCACTTAAAGGTATCCAATTGTCATTTTGTTTTTGTGCTAAGTACAACAAAGCCATAACAGCACTCTGTTGTTTTCCAGATGGATAATTTTTAATAATTATATCTGCGGTTTCTTTATTTTTTTTATTAAATTCAAAATTTTCAGGTTGAACTTTCGATATTTTTTTAACAGCCATTATCTATCTACCTCACCAAAAACAATATCCATTGAACCTAAAACTGCAGGAACATCAGCTAACATATGACCTTTAATTAAATAATCCATAGCTTGTAAATGAGAAAATCCTGGAGCCCTAATTTTACATTTGTAAGGTTTGCTTGAACCATCAGAAATCAAGTAAACACCAAATTCACCTTTAGGAGCTTCTACGGCAGTATAAATTTCATCCTTATCAACTCTATAACCTTCGGTAAATAGTTTAAAGTGATGAATTAAAGCTTCCATTGATTGTTTAATCTCTTTTTTTGGTGGTGGACTAATTTTTCCGTCATCAGTTTTAATAGGTCCAACAGGTAAGTTTGCTAAACACTGATTTATTATATTTACACTTTCTTTCATTTCTTCAATTCTGCAGAGGTATCTGTCATAGCAATCACCATTTTTCCCTACAGGAATTTTAAATTCAAATTGTTCGTAACAATCATAAGGTTGAGATTTTCTTAAATCCCATGGAACACCAGATCCTCTCAGCATTACTCCAGAAAAAGAATAGTCAAGAGCATCTTGTTTGGATACGACTCCAATATCAACATTCCTTTGTTTAAATATCCTGTTGTCAGTTAAAAGTAATTCCAAATCATTTATTATTTTTGGAAATCTTTCGCAAAAATTTCCAATCTCTTTATCTAATCCTTTTGGTAAATCTTGATGTACTCCTCCAGCTCTAAAATAGTTTGCATGTAACCTTGAACCAGAAACTTTTTCATAAAAGCCCATTAATATTTCTCTTTCTTCAAATCCCCATAGGGTTGGAGTCAGTGCACCAACATCCATTGCTTGAGTAGTAACATTTAAAATATGGCTTAGTATTCTTCCAATCTCACAAAACATTACTCTTATATATTGAGCTCTTATTGGAACCTCTATTTTCAATATTTTTTCAATTGCCAGAGCAAATGCATGTTCTTGATTCATTGGTGCGACATAATCAAGTCGATCAAAATATGGAACGGCTTGAGTATATGTTTTATTTTCAATTAATTTTTCTGTTCCCCTATGCAATAGTCCAATATGAGGGTCTGCCTTTTCAACTATTTCTCCATCTAACTGTAAAATTAATCTCAAAACACCATGAGCAGCAGGATGCTGAGGTCCAAAATTTAAATTTAAAGTTTTAGTTTCTTTAGCCATTATTCTTTCGTTTGTTCTTTTATATACTTAGTTCCTTCCCATGGACTTTCATAATCAAAATTTCTATAATTTTGTTCTAATTTAACTGGTTCATAAATAACTTTTTTAGTTTCATGACTGTATCTAACTTCGTTATGACCTGTTAAAGGAAAATCTTTTCTTAAAGGATGTCCCTCAAATCCATAATCTGTAAGAATTCTTCTAAGATCTGGGTGATCTTTGAAGTCTATCCCATACATATCAAATACTTCTCTTTCCATCCAATTTGCAGCAGGAAATATAGATGTTACTGAGCCAACAATTTCTTTTTCTTTAACATCTATCTCTATAATAATTCTTTGATTGAATTCATGACTTAATAATAGATAGACTAATTTAAACCTTATTTCATCTTCAGGAAAATCAACTGCTGTGATATCTATCAATTGTCTAAATTTGGTCTTTGAATTTGTTTTTAAGAATAAAATAACCTCAGTTAAGTCTGCTTCATCAACTTTTAAGTAAATCTGATCGTGTTTAATTAAAGAGTTTTTAATTTTTGTATTTAACTCTGAGTTCAAAATTTTTTCTAGATCCTGGATATTTTGCATTTTTTTATCTTTCCAAAGAACCTTTGTTTCTGATTTTCTTTTGCAATTGCATTATTCCATAGAGAAGTGCTTCAGCAGATGGAGGGCAACCAGGAACATATACATCGACAGGCACAATACGATCACACCCTCTTACTACTGAATAAGAGTAGTGATAATATCCACCACCATTAGCACAACTTCCCATAGAAATTACATACCTTGGCTCCGGCATTTGATCATAAACTTTTCTTAGTGCTGGTGCCATTTTATTTGTTAGAGTTCCAGCAACAATCATCACATCTGATTGTCTAGGTGAGGCTCGTGGGGCAGCACCAAACCTTTCTAAATCATATCTTGGCATTGAAGTTTGCATCATTTCAACAGCACAACATGCAAGTCCAAAAGTCATCCAATGTAAAGATCCTGTTCTTGCCCAATTCACCAAATTATCTAATGATGTTGTAATAAAACCATTATCACTAAAATCTTGTGCTAATTGTTTAAATTCATCAGGAATATTTTTCTTTCTTTCGTCTAAATTCATTTTATTCCCAGTCCAATGCTCCTTTTTTCCATTCATAAATAAAACCAATAGTTAGAATAAATAAAAAAATCATCATTGATGTAAATCCAAATATTCCAATCTTACCTAGTGATATTGCCCATGGAAATAGAAAAGCAATTTCTAAATCAAATATTATAAATAATATTGCTACAAGATAAAATCTAACATCAAATTCCATTCTTGAGTCGTTAAATGGTTCAAATCCACATTCATATGCTGATAATTTTTCTGGATCAGGGTTTTTTGGAGAGGCTAAATAATTGACCGCTACAAAAGCTACACTTAAAACCAATGCAACTAGTAAAAATACAATTATTGGCAAATAATCTTTTAAAAATTCCGCAAGCATGATGAGTCTATATAGCACCTTTTATATCAACTAAAAGAGCAGATAGGTCACATTTTAAGGCTATATTTTATTCATTTATTTGATGGCGGGAGTGAAGGGACTCGAACCCTCGACCTATCGCGTGACAGGCGATCGCTCTAACCAACTGAGCTACACCCCCGTGTTTTGGTGGGCAGTAAAGGACTCGAACCTTTGACCCCCTCGGTGTAAACGAGATGCTCTACCAACTGAGCTAACCGCCCAAAACATGGTACTATTACATCAAGGTTATTATAATGTAAATTGTTTATTACTGAATACTAGCTTGAGATTTATCATCTTTTTTAGTTTCAGTTAATTTATCTACTTCAGTCCACTCAGTAGGCTTCAATTCTTTAGTTAAAGCTATTTTGATTACTTCATCTGCGGTTTCTACTGGCACAATTTCAATATCATCTTTAACTTTTTTTGGAACATCAACTAAATCTTTTTCATTTTCTTTAGGTATCAAAACTTTTTTAACACCAGCTCTATGAGCTGCTAATAATTTTTCTTTTAACCCACCGATTGGTAAAACCTGACCAGTTATTGTTACTTCGCCCGTCATTGCTATTTCTCTTTTGACTGGAACTTTAGTAATTGAAGATACTATTGATGTAACCATGGCTATACCTGCAGATGGTCCGTCTTTTGGTGTTGCACCCTCTGGAACGTGAATATGAAAATCTTTTTTCTCAAATAGTGGAGGTGTTACTCCAAACTCTAAACATTTTGATCTAACATAAGATTTTGCAGCTTTTACTGATTCTTGCATTACATCACCTAGCTTACCAGTTATTTGCATTCTGCCCTTACCTGGCATGTTAACTGTCTCAACTTTTAATATCTCTCCCCCAAACTCTGTCCAAGCTAAACCTATAACTATTCCAACTTTATTATCCGATTCTAGTTCACCAAATTTAAACTTCTTAATTCCAAGAAAGTCAGGTATATTTTTTTTATTAACCTCAACACTCTTTTCCTCATTATTTACAACTTTTTTTACAACTTTTCTTGTTACTTTCGATATTTCTCTCTCTAAATTTCTTACACCACTTTCTCGTGTATAGCTTCTTATAATTTCTTTTATTGTATCATCAGCCAATTTCATTTCACCTTCTTTAACACCGTTGTCTTTGATTTGCTTAGGAAGTAAATATTTGTTTGCAATATTAATCTTCTCATCTTCTGTGTATCCTGGAATCCTTATGACTTCCATTCTATCTAAAAGTGGAGGAAGAATATTTAATGTGTTTGCGGTTGTTACAAACATAACATCTGATAAATCATAATCGACTTCTAAGTAATGATCGTTAAATGTTGTATTTTGTTCTGGATCCAAAGCCTCTAATAAAGCTGAGGATGGATCACCTCTATAATCGTTTCCAACTTTATCAATTTCATCAAGTAAAAATAAAGGATTTTTAGTACCTGCTTTTTTCATCATTTGAATAATTTTTCCAGGGAGCGAACCAATATAAGTTCTTCTGTGACCTCTTATTTCTGCTTCATCTCTTACTCCACCTAAAGACATTCTTACAAATTCTCTGTTGGTTGCCTTAGCTATTGATTTACCTAAAGATGTTTTACCTACACCTGGAGGACCTACTAAACAAAGTATAGGACCTTTAATTTTATCCATTCTTTTTTGAACGGCTAAGAATTCAATAATTCGCTCTTTAACTTTTTCTAGTCCAAAATGATCTTCCTCAAGGATTTTTAAAGCTTTATTTAAATCGATGTCTACTTTATCTTTTTTAAACCATGGTAAATCTATCATCCAATCTAGATAGTTTCTTACAACTGTAGCCTCTGCTGACATTGGACTCATGTTTTTTAATTTTTTTAATTCTGACATACATTTCTTTTCGACTTCTTTTGGCATCTTTGCTTTTAATATCGATTTCTTTAAACTTGTCGTCTCATCTTTACCGTCTTCGATTTCACCTAATTCTTTTTGAATAGCTTTTAATTGCTCATTTAAATAATATTCTCTCTGAGTTTTCTCCATTTGAGTTTTAACTCTTCCTCTTATTCTTTTTTCAACACCTATAATACTTGCTTCGTTTTCCATGATTTTAATAATGCTATTTAATCTTTTCTTTACATCTAAAGTCTCAAAAATTTGTTGTTTCTCCGAAATGCTAGCATTGATATGTGATACAATGTTATCTGCAATTTTTGATGGATCTTTTAATTGTTTAATGTTGTTGATTGTCTCTGAAGATATTTTTTTGTTAACTGTGGTAAGCTTTTCTAATCTTTTTATTGCTGTTAAACTTAATGGCAGTATATCTTCGTCTTCTAAAATAATATCTTTTTGATACTCAAATGAACATTTAATAAACTTTTCGTCATCTTTAAAATCTACTATTTTTACTCTTTTGGTACCTTCAACTAAAACTTTAACTGTTCCATCAGGAAGTTTTAGTAGTTGCAAAATATTGCTTTCACATCCATAAGTGAAAACATCATTTTTTTTAGGATCATCGACTTCAGAATTTTTCTGTGTAACAAGAACGATTTTTTTATCGCCTTTCATTACCTCGTTTAATGCAGTGATTGATTTATCTCTACCAACAAACAAAGGTATTACCATACTTGGAAAGACAACAATGTCTCTTAATGGCAATAATGGCAAAGTTACTTTTATGTCCATTAGAGAAATATGGATATTATATTTTATAATGCAATAGGAAATTATGATTTATTAACGTGAAATTATGCTGCTGAAGTCTTATCAGTTTTAGTTTTGTTCTTCGAATGAACAATTACAGGCGATGATACACCTTTAGCCGCACCTGAATCGATTATTACTTCTTCTATGTTATCTTGACTGGGTAGGTCAAACATTATTTTCAATAATATATTTTCCAGAATAGATCTAAGTCCTCTTGCTCCAGTTTTTTTTGATATAGCTTTATTAGCTATATCTTTAACAGATTGATCTTTAAAAGTAAGTTTCACTCCCTCTAATTTAAATAGCTCTTGGTATTGTTTAATTAAAGAATTTTTTGGCTCTAATAAAATTTTAACTAAAGATTTTTCATCAAGATCATCTAAGGTAGCTGCTATTGGAAGTCTTCCTACAAATTCCGGTATCAATCCATATTTTAGTAAGTCTTCTGGCTCAAGATTTTTCATCCATTCACCTACTTTTTTATCTTCAAGGCTTTTAACCTCAGCACCAAAACCAATTGATGAACCTTTATCTCTTTGGGAAATAATTTTATCTAAACCTGCAAACGCACCTCCACATATAAATAAAATATTAGTGGTATCTACCTGCAAGAATTCTTGTTGTGGATGCTTTCTTCCACCTTGAGGAGGTACACTAGCAACTGTTCCTTCCATTATTTTTAATAAAGCCTGCTGAACTCCTTCACCCGAAACATCTCTTGTAATTGAAGGGTTTTCCGATTTTCTACTTATTTTATCTACCTCATCAATATAAACAATTCCTCGCTGAGCTTTTTCAACATTATAATCTGCTGCTTGTAATAATTTTAATATTATATTTTCAACATCTTCTCCAACATAACCAGCCTCGGTTAATGTAGTTGCATCAGCCATGGTAAATGGAACATCTAAAATTCTTGCTAATGTTTGAGCAAGTAATGTTTTTCCACATCCAGTTGGTCCTAATAATAAAATATTTGATTTTGAAAGCTCTACGTTTTTGCTTGTTTTATTTTCGTAGTTTAGTCTTTTATAATGATTATGAACTGCAACTGATAAAACTTTTTTTGCATGATCTTGTCCAATTACATAATCATCTAAAACTGCACAAATTTCTTTCGGTGATGGCAATCCATCCTGATGTTTTACAAAAGTATCTTTGCTCTCTTCTTTAATAATGTCCATGCACAACTCAACACACTCATCACAAATAAAAACTGTAGGTCCAGCAATTAATTTTCTGACTTCGTGTTGACTCTTTCCACAGAAAGAACAGTAAAGAATATTTTTATTATTGTTGCTCATAGTTTTTTATAACGAATCAATTTTAATACTTTATTACAAAGATTACTTCTTAATCAAGTATAGGTTGTGAATAAACTATATATTGTTGTTTAGTCTCTTTTTTTTACTACTTTATCGATCAAACCAAAATCTTTTGCGTTATCTGGAGTCATAAAATTGTCTCTCTCTAAAGCTTCTTTAATTTGATCAACAGACTTACCTGTGTGTTTAGAATAAATTTCATTCAATCTTTTTTTCAATGACATGACCTCATTAGCATGAATTTCTATATCAGTTGCTTGACCTTGAAAACCAGCAGAAGGTTGATGAACCATTATTCTCGAATTCGGTAAAGATAATCTTTTTCCTTTAGATCCTGCAGCTAATAAAAATGATCCCATGCTCGCAGCTTGACCAATACACAATGTACTAACTTCTGGTTTAATATATTGCATCGTGTCATAAATTCCTAATCCTGCTGTAACTAGTCCGCCTGGGCTATTGATATATAATGAAATTTCTTTTTTAGGATCTTCAGACTCTAAAAATAATAATTGAGCAGTAACTAAAGATGCAACAGCATCATTAATTGGTCCAACTACAAAAACAATTCTCTCTTTTAATAATCTTGAATAAATATCATAAGCTCTTTCGCCTCGGCTTGATTGCTCAACAACCATTGGGATCAAAGTACTTAGGTGTTCAGGAATTTTCGTTGTCATAAGTGATTCGATTTACTTATACAACTTGTGATTACTTTTTGCTAACTTTTTTTGTTGATTTAGTTTTTTTTGCTACTTTTTTTGGAGCTTTAGATGGTTTAGCTGATTTGTTTTCTTTTTTATCTTGTGACTTAACTTCTTTTTTCTCTTTTACTTTATCGTCTGAACCTTGAGATAGTTTTGTTAATCTTTCTTGTTCTTTTTGATTTTTTTCATTCTCTTCTTTTAATATTTTTTCAGCTTCTTCCTTGCTAATTTCTTTTTTATTTACTTTTGCAATTTTTTTAAGTTCTCCAATTATTTTCTCTTCATAAATAGAACCTCTTAAACTCTCAATCGCCCCTGGGTTTTTCTCATAATATTCTTTAACCATCTTTTCTTGTCCGGGCATCATTCTAAATTGTTTTTGTATTTCTGCATTTAACTCTTCTTGAGAAACTTTAATTTTATTTTTTTCACCAAATGCATTTAATATTAAACCAGTTTTAATTCTTTTTTTTGCTTGTTCTTCAAAGTATTTCATATTTTTTTTCTTTTCTTCTTCCTTCATACCTTGAGCTAATAAATTTACCTCTTGTTCAATTAGATTTGCTGGTAGCTGATCAAGTTTTTGTTTTTCGATTTGTTCAAGAATTTGTTTTTTTGAAATCATTTCTAATGAATTTTTAAATTCATCATTGATTTGTTTAGATATTAATTCCTTTAAATTATTTAAGTCTTTTGCTCCTAAATTTTTTGCAAAGTTATCATCAATTTTTGTTTCTTCTGGTTTTTTTACTGCTGTAATTTTACACTCAAACACTGCAGGTTTGTTCGCTACTTCTTTTTCTGGAAAGTTTTCTGGTAGTTTAACTTCTACTTTTCTATCCTCTTTATTTTTGACTCCTTCTAATTGCTTATCAAATCCTTTAATAAATAAATCTTTTCCAAGTTCTAATTGGGTATTCTTTCCTTCATTTCCTTTAAAATCTTTACCATCAACTGTTGCCTTATAATCAAAAACAACTAAATCACCCACTTTAGCCGCATAATTTTCCTCAGCATCTTTAAAATTTTTCTGAGTTTTTGCTATTTGATCAATCCTTTTATCTGTTTCTTTAGGATCAATTTTAACAATATACTCGTCTACTTTTAAATCTTTTAATGATCCAACTTCAACATTAGGTAATTCTGTTACAGAAATTGTGTATTCAAGATCTTTTCCTTCACCAAATGATTTTAAATCGATCTTAGGCTGACCGGCTGGTTTAATTTTATTATCCTCAAGAGCTTTTGTTGTAGTATCTTTCAATACTTTATCGATTACTTCCCCATAGACAGCTTTTCCAAATTGTCTTTTCAAAATTTCTGTAGGTACTTTTCCTGGTCTAAATCCTTTTAAAACAACATCTTTTTTAATCTCTTCGTACTTTTCTTCGAGATATCCAGATATAGTTTTTTTATCAATAAAAACTTTTATATCTTTTTCTAAACCTTTTTTATTTTCTACTGTTACTTTCATAAATTATGGTAGGCGAGAAAGGACTCGAACCTTCACAGTTTGCACTATTGGTTCCTAAGACCAACGCGTCTACCAATTCCGCCACTCGCCCAAATTATTGGTGCTTTATATATGATTGTTTATAATTGTCCAATTAGAATAATAGTGTAAAACATTAGCTTAATTGATATGAGCAAAACAAATATTGCAATTGTTATTTATCTCCTCGGTCTTGCATTAGGTGCAATCTTTTTAGATATATGGAGTGCTGAAACTAGTCCAAAAGCTTTATTAGGAATTGGATGGACAACTTTATTTGCGATAGCTTTATTCTTCGCTGAAAAAGAAAAAGAAGAAAAAAAAGATTAATTTTTTTTTATCAATTCACTTATAAAGAGTTCACCATCACCATCATCAACAGCTTTTTTATAAAATGATTTTGATAAATCAGACAATTTTTCTGCATTATCCATGCCTTTTAATAGATCAGTAATATATGTTAAATCTTTTAGTGTATTAGTTGCTGTAAACTTAAAACCTGTGTAATCATTCTCTAAAACCTTATCAAAAATCCTTTTTAAAGCATTAGAGTTTCCTGAGCCTAATTGGGCTACCTTATAAAGTTTATCTAAATCAATATCTAATTTATTCGCAGCTTTTATTAATTCAATTACATAAGTAGCAGTTCCTAAAGATAGAAAATTATTTAATAATTTTGTTTTTGCGCCATTTCCAATCCCTCCAAAATGATAATAATTTTTACAAAAACATTTTAAAAGTTCTTCTGATCTTTTTAAATTTTCCTCAGATCCACCAACAATTCCACCTAATATTCCCTCCTCTGCTTGAACAGGACCTCCCATAACAGGGCACTCTAAATAAGGAATATTATTTGCTTTTAATATTTGCTCCATTTCAACAGATCCGTTTTGATTATGAGTAGTAATATCAATGACAATTGTTTTATCAGTCAGTAATGAAACTATTTTTTTTCCAATTTCATGAGCTATAGGAGAATTCGTAACACATAAAAACAAGGCATCTAATCCACCTTTACAAAGTTCTTCATAGGATTTAACTTCTTTTGCACCCTCTTTAACTATTTTATCAATTGGCTTTCTTTTTTTGTTAGCTATGACAAATAATTCATGATTATTTTTAAGAATGTTATTTGCAATACCAAATCCCATCCATCCAACACCTATAAATCCAATTTTCATACAATATTAATCTTAATTAAATAATTTAAAATTGCGACAATATTTTCAGGATGTAAGCATATAATTTTTAATTTTTTGATGTATCAAGTATTATGAAAAAAATTCTAGTTATTATTATTTGTCTGTTCGCCTTAAGTGCTAATGCAATAGAAAAAAAAACAACATTTGATAAAGATTTATTCGATAAAGCTCAATCTGATGGAAAGATTGTAATTGTAAGTTCTTGGGTTAAATACTGCATGTCTTGTGCAGGACAAATGAAAATTTTAAAACAGGCAAAAGAAACAGGTGCATTGTCAGATATAAATTTTGATAATATTGAATATTTTTCATTTGATATAACAAACAAGGAAATAGCTGACTTATTAAATGTTAAGTTTCAAACTACACTTTTAATTTTTGAAAATAATAAAGAAATTTATAGAAGTTTGGGTGAAACAACTAGAGAGTTGATTTACGATGCTATTAAATCTTCAATATAAACTTTTAGAATTAATTTGTAATCAATAGGTCTGCGGTTCGTATCTGTGCGGGGCACCATCTCACTTACTATTTATTTAATTTCATATTGAAAATTTGTTTTTACTTTATTTCCTTCAATAGTTTTAATTTCATAAAGTTTATTTTTATCAATTCCAGTAAGATGTAAAATTTTAATTTTATTAAATGGATAGTCTTTAATGCAATAAAAATTATTTTTATTTATTAATGGCAGTGAATTTTTAATTAAGTAATTATATTCTGAATTAAAAAAATTGACTAAATCTAAATTATTATACAAAATCTTATTTAGGCTTGCCTGATCCATATTTAAGCAGTAATCATCAGAAGAATTTTCTACAATTTTTTGGTATTCATCTGCCCATAAATCCCAGATAATACTCTCTCCTGGAATAGAAAATACCCCAGCATTCAAGATTGGTTTTTGAAGCAGTTTGTTAAATGTTTTTTGATCAAAATATTTTTTTAAATTTTTATATGACCATCCTTTGGCTTTATAGAGGTTAAAAATGATTTTATTAAACGAATACTTTTCTCTATTAACTTCATAATTAATATCATATTCTGGAATTATACCAACTTTTCCAGTTTTAGAAACTTCAACAAAATCATTTATAAATTCATGAGTTTGAACCCATGTATCAGCATCCAACCAAATATATGTATCATATTCTGGAAAGTATTTTTTTAAGAATGGTCTAATAGTTAAGATTTTTTTCCAATCATTTGTTTTAAATTTAAAATTAAAATCCCAGTTTGGTTCTATTATTTTTTTAATATTTTTAGATATTTTTTTTATATTATTTTCACTAACAGAAATATTTACAAAGCATAAATCGGCATATTCAAAACATTTATTGTCTATTAATGAATTATAAAGATTTAGATAGGTATTAAAATAATTGTTGTCACAACCGCTTATAATTGCTGTTTTCATAATTATTTATTACAAGTGTATATATGAAAAATTCATTAGACTAAATTAAATTTTTAAGTTGAAAATCACCAATCCGCTTTTTGCTCATCTGGTATAGCAATTGATTTGTAATCAATAGGTCCACCTTTAAAGGGTTTGCTAAATATCGCTACATAGTTTCAATACTTCCTATAAATTTATAATCTTTATCTGTAACAACAATTTGACCAGATGAAGTACCAAAATTTAACATTTCTGAAATAACTACAAAATGTGTAACTAAAATAAGATTTTTCTCACCATTCCAATTAGATATATATTTTTTTAAACTCTTAATTTGTTCATCTTTATATTTATAAAACTTCTCTTGATAAAAAGAGTTTAACCCTTTGAAGATTTCATAATTATTAAATGCAAATCTTGCAGTATCTTTACATCTGCACCACTCACTAGATAACACTTTATCAATTTGAATATTATTATCGCTAAATAATATTCCAATATTTTTTGATTGCTCTATGCCCTCTTGATTTAAATTTCTTTGAGTGTCACATTTTTTTAAATCAATATTATCAGGATCTCCATTTCCTGGTGCAAGTGAGTGTCTTATAAATACAATCTTTCCACCCTTCTGCAATTCTTTAATTACTGATTGATCGGCGATTACATTATTTGAAATAAAAAGATTTAGAATAAAGAAAATAGAGATATAAATATATTTCATAAATGACAGTTAAATTTGAAAAATTAAAAAAAACAATAATTAAATGTAATAAATGCCCTAGACTTGTGAAGTTTAGGAAAAAAATATCTACTGAAAAAAGAAAACAATATGTGGACCAAATCTATTGGGGGAAACCAGTCACAGGGTTTGGAGATATAAATGGAAAGATAATGATAGTAGGACTTGCCCCAGCAGCCCATGGTGGAACCAGGACTGGTCGAGTCTTTACTGGCGATAAATCCTCAGACTTTTTATATAAATGTTTACACAATGTAAAAATTGCTAATCAAAGAAATTCAGATCATGTAAATGATGGATTGAAAATAAAAAATACTTTCATAACACCGGCTTTAAAGTGTGTTCCTCCAGGAGATAAACCATTAAATGAAGAGTTAAAAAATTGCTTCGGTTATTTCAAATCTGAATTTGAAATACTTAAAAATCTTAAAATAATTGTGGCTTTAGGAAAAATTGCCTTTGATACTTGTGTGAAATTTTATAGAGAAAATTTTGATTACACTGAAAGAGTAAAATTTGTTCATGGAACATATTATAAATTACCTAATAATGTATTGTTAATGGGGTGTTATCATCCAAGTCCAAGAAATGTAAATACTGGACGAATAAATGAAAAACAAATGACTAAACTATTTAAAAAAGTAAAAGAACTAGTTTAATTTGTTAATAAATACTTTTGGAAGTTTTACTGGTTTTCCTAACTTATTTAAAGATACCAATTTAATCTCTGCATCACATAAAATATCAGATTTTCTTTTAATTACTTGTGACATTGTAATAGTAGTTAAAGTATTAGATTTAATTTTTGTAAAAACAGTAATTTTATCCTCAAATTTTGCTGGTTTTTTAAAGTCTACATTGCAAGTTTTAACTGCAATTAAAACATTAAATTTATCTAATAACTTTTTATTTGAATATCCTATTGAATAAATAAGCTCAGATCTTGCTCTTTCAAAGTACTTTAAATAATTTGCGTGGTAAACTATTCCACCAAAATCAGTATCCTCATAGTATACTTTTAAATTATACTTAAATACTTTCATTAGTTGATATTAATAAAATTTATTGAGAAGAAAAATAGATATTTTGATAGTAAGTAATTGATTTTTTCTTGGAATTATCTGTATCTGACATGATCGCTATACCGTCCAGCTCATTAACGTCTAAATTATGGAATTTTTTGAAATCTTCTTTGACATTTGCTTTAACAGTTAACCACTCATTTAAGTTTGTTTTGGTAGTAGCAAGCACATTATCTACAGATTTTTTGGTATATGGACTTGGTGAATTGCTTCCAACATCTTGATTGCTTGAAAAAACATAATTTACAGCTCTATTTGATAAAGCGGTAGCTCCAGTTTTCTTGATAACAAATACTCTTGCCGCAAAATCGTGGCCCTTTTTAGCTGTCTCATCTATCCCTGGTATATCTTTCTCTATTTTCCAAGTTATATTTATGAAAGGTGTTTTATTTAGATCAATTTTAATCTCCTTGCCTAAGCCAGAAGCGGCATTATTTGCAATAGCTTTTAAGTAATTGCCTTTCTCATTAGAGCCAACTGAATATTCAGTTTTATTATCTGCACCTCTTACTTTTCTAACTGTCAATTCTGATAGTTCTTTGTCTGTAAACTCAAAAACTTTTACATCCTCTGCATACAAAGTTGTTTGAAAAAATACTCCAACTAAAATTAATTTTAATAAAAATCTAAACATGCCCTCTCTATATAAAAGATAAAATAATTTTCAAATTCAAAATTTTGACATTATTTAAACATGCATAATTCATTATTGTTCTCTATTTAGATGATATGAGGTTAACAGTTCTTTTTGGTTTGATGATTTATTGGTCTATAATTATAACTGCACCAGTAATTTCAAAAAATTCTGAAAAATTTGGAGAGAAAAAGGTATTAATACCTCTAAAAAAACCAAGAATTTAAGGCAGAAGCACTATCTTAGGGGCTGAACAGGTTCCATCATGAATTTCTTTAAAAGCTCCCCAACCATCTTTAAGATTTCTGTATTCAATCCACTCTATCTTGCCTAGCTTGTTATTAGTTAAAATATCAATAGTTTCTCCAAATTCTTTGTTTGTGTAACAATAAGTTCCAATAAAAGTAACTTCTTGAAGAGTTGCTTTTCTAAAATTAAAAGATCCTGCTGGCTGAGTTAGTCCGATATGAACTATTATTCCGCCTGGTTTTACTACACTGATTGCCTGTTGTCGTGAAACTTCAAGTCCAACAGTATCAAAAACTAAATCAAAACTGCTCTCTTTTATATCTTTATGGTCTGGTGAAACTGTTTTTGCATTTACATATTTAGAGCATTCATTTAGTCTTTTTTGATTAGGATCAGAAATTGTTAAATTTGTATTTCCTTGGATCTTGGATAAAATTAATGCACATAATAGCCCAATTGCTCCTCCACCCTGAACAAGAGTTCTGCATTCAGTTAATGGTTTTTTTGATGCTTCTACTGCTAATAATACTGCATGGTATGAAACTGCTGTTGGTTCTGCAACTGCAGCCTCTTTTACATCGAGCGTCTCAGGAACTTTGAAAATATTATGATCAGGAACTGTAATTAGTTCAGCAAAAGCACCTTGTCTTTCATAAGGTCTATTCATTCCAAGAAGAACTCTGTTTGGACATAGATGCTCTCTTCCACTTTTGCAGTATTCGCAATTTCTACAAGTTAATAATGGGTTAAGAACTGATATTTGATCTTTAAGCTTTCCATTAATTATTTGTCCACTAACTTCATGACCTAAAATTAAAGGTGGAATTCTTCTCTCGTCTTTGCCGTGATAAGCATGCATATCTGAGCCACAGATACCTGATGCATGAACTTTTAGAATACTTTCTCCAGGTTTTTCAGAAGGTTCTTTTTCTTCTCTAAATTCCATTTCCTCAACACCAGTGTAGACAAGAGCTTTCATCATTATTTATTATTTAATAAATAATATACTAAATAAGATACGAATGCTCCAATAATCCATCCAAAAGATTGATATTGTATTAAGTTTTCATTTAATAAAGCAGATAAAGAAAATATTGATCCAATTAAAAGAGCATACAATGCTTTTAAGTTCCAACCGTTACTGTAAATATATTCTGTTTGTTCTTTTGGATAAAAAAGCTCTTTATGATTTATTTGTTGTTTTTTGAATAAATAATAATCTGCAACCAATACACCGAAAATCGGGCCAAAAGTAGTAGCCGCTCCTTCAATAAACAATAATATTTTTCCATTACTAAAAACTGAAAGCCAAAATGTTGAAATAATTAATCCAATAATCGATATAACAACACCTGTTTTTTTTAACGTTAATGAATTTGGAAAGAAATTTATAAGTGTATTTTGTGAAGGAATGTAATTTGCTATCAAATTTGTAGATAATGAAGAAATAATAATAAATACTAAACAAAACAAAGTTAAAAAATTATTATTAAATTTACCAATTATGTCGTTTGGATTTGTTAATAAACTTGAAGCATTCAAGCCTTTGCTAGTAAGAATGATATCTGATCCTAATGTTATTAGGACAGAGAAAAATGAAAATAATATTAAATTTAATATTATACTTAAATTACCTTTGGTCATTTCTTTGTAATTCATGGAATATCTAGAGAAATCACCAAATGTTAAAAGAACTATCGCAAAATAGGCAAATAATGTCCCTGCAATCGAAATAATAGGAGCGATACTTGTTTGGACATTAAAGTTAGTAAAAACAAGACTTAGTTTTATACCATTTAAAAGTTGGTTGTAATATTCTGATAATATAACAATCAGCAATACAGATAATCCTAAATATATGAAAATTCCTGAAAAATTTATAAATGATTTAATAAAATACTGCCCTTTTGTAAAAAGTATATATTGAATTATTAAAGTTATGAATAAACAAACCCAATCAATTAAATTTAAACCAAAAAAGAATAACAAAAATATTTCATTCTGTAATAATTGGTTATCAATTTTAAATAGAGTGATCCTTACAATGTAGCCTAGTGACTTCGATATAAAAAAAGTCTGAACACCAAACATGAACAGACCAACTATACCTCTAATCATTCCTATATATCTTGCTCCAGTAAAACCCATTGAAAGTCTGAGAATTGTTGGAAAGCTTAAACCACTGCTTTGAGATATTTTCCCAATTATGTTTGCAAAAAAGAATACTAATAACCCTGCTAGCAATGATCCTAATAACACAACAAAAAAGTTGAGATCATAAAATAAATACAAAGCTGATATTAAAGAAAAACCAACTATAGTTTGTATATTTATAGCCCAAAAATTAAAATAGTTTTTCCAGCTCCAGTCTCTATTATTAGGATTTATTGAAACTAATTCCCAATTTCTTAATTGAAATTTTTCGATTTGATTCACTTATTTAATATTAGTCAAATATTCACTACTGTCCATATAAGACACCTGGTAACCACAATACAATTTTAGGGAATATAATAATTATAATAAGACCTATTATTTGAAGTACCATAAATTGCATCATTCCAAAATAAATATCTTTCAAATCCCACTCAGGTACCACGCCTTTTAAAAAATATGCAGATAAAGCAACTGGTGGAGAGAGCCAGGCGGTTTGCAAATTTACAGCAACGAGTATCGCAAACCATGTTAGGTTAAATCCTAATGCCTCAATTAAAGGTAATATTATTGGAATTATAATCATCACAATTGGCACCCACTCTAATGGCCAACCAAGTAAAAAAATCATCAACATTACCATTGCTAATATTAAGTACTTACTCATTTCAAGACCTAATAAAAATTCTGTAAGTAACGTTGGAGTACCTAATCGAGCAAAAACTGCACCAAAAAAGTTTGAAGCAGCAACTAATACCATAATCAAAGCTGTTATTTCTAAAGTTTTAACAAGAGCTTCTTGAAGTTTTTTTAAAGACAATTTTTTATAAGCTAGTGATAACAAAAGAGCACCCATCGCACCACATCCAGCAGCTTCAGTTGGAGTTGCAAATCCAAAAAGTATACTTCCTAATGCAGCAAATACTAAAGCAGCAGGTGGAACTAAGCCTAAAAAAAATTCTTTCCATACCACTGACATACTTGTTGCTCTTAATTCTTCTGGAAGCACTGGGCCCAGACTTGGATCAATCCAACATCTAATCGTAGTGTAAGCAGCATATAAAGATGCCAAAAGTATGCCTGGCAAAATAGCAGCAGCAAATAAATCAATAACTGGAATTTCCATTATTGGGCCCATAACTACCAACATAATACTTGGAGGGATTAGTATTCCTAGAGTACCACCAGCAGTAATAGTTCCAGCTGCAAGTCTAACGTTATATTTAGATCTCTTCATAGACTTAGCCGCCATTATTCCTAAAATTGTAACTGAAGCACCAACAATTCCAGTTGCAGCAGCAAAAATTACCGATACAAATAAAACAGCGTAATAAAGTGAACCTCTAACTTTAGCCAACATCAATTGAAAAGAAGAGAATAATCTCTCCATCAAACCAGCTTGCTCCATCATTATACCCATAAAGACAAAGAGTGGGACTGCGGCCAAAGTTTGTTCGGTCATAACCATGGAAAATTGTAAAGTCATTAAATAAAATACTAATTTTCCAAATCCTAAATAACCAAATACAAAACCAAGAAATATTAAAGTGAATGAAATTGGGAAACCAACAAAAATTGCAAACAACATTACACCAACTAAAATGAAACCAAGAATTTCTGGACTAATTAAATGTGAGATCATTTATTTTCCCCAGGCCATCTACCTCTAGTTGCAGCCCAATAACTTTTTAATAGTTCCGAGACACCTTGTATTAAAAGAAAAATGATACCTACAAGTAAACAAGTCTTTATAGGCCAGAGTAACGGCATCCAAGCTGTATCCATACCCTTGTCACCTCTTCTAATAGACTCTTCAACAAAACCGATGGTCATATAACAAAAGACAAGCATGCCAGGAAAATAAAATAAAATGTAAAGCCAAAAATCTATTATGCCTTGTGTCTTTGTTTTAAAATTTCTGTATAAAAAATCTGCTCTTATATGAACTCCTTTTGATAAAGCATATCCAGCACCTAACATAAAAAGTGCTCCATATAAAAATCGGCTCATATCATATGCCCAATAAGTTGGAGCTAAAAATAATTTTCTAGCGAGTACTTCATAAGTCATCGCTAAAATTAACGGAACAGTTATCCAACAAACTATGTTACCTACAATTTTACTGAATTTATCAATTTTTAATATGATATTAGCCATTAACTTTGGCATATCATCTGGCATTTTATTTTGATTGCCCCTTCTTTCAGCAATCATTTCATCAGAAATATCTAATTTATTTATTTCATCTGACATATAGAAAATTTTGTTAGATAGAGCGGACTATTTAGTCCGCTCTAAATTATGTATTTTATTATTTTAATGTAGCTGCGTGAGCCATTCCAAGCTTAGCATTTGACATTTGTGCTCCGCTCCAGAAAGGTACTGCTATATCAGCAAAATCTTTCATTGAGTCATAAACTTCTTTGAAGAAAGCATTCTCTTCAGAGTTTTTGTTCAATGTTGCTTTTGCAGCAGCCATGTACTCTGTGAAATAATCTGATGGTGTATCTTCTAAGATTACTCCATGTTTTGTTGTAAGTTCTCTTAATGCCTTACCGTTTTCATATATTCTTCTGCTTAATGACTTATTTAAAGATGCATTAGCTGCAACTTCTAAAGATTTTTTCTCATGATCAGTCATAGCATCATATGTTTTTCCAGTAATATAAAAATCCGCATTAACGACTACTTGGTGAAGACCTTGTAAATAGTAATGTTTCAATACTTTTTGGAAACCAAATACTAAGTCAGGTTTTGGACAACACCATTCAGCCGCATCAATAGTTCCTGCCTCAAGAGCTGGAAGAATATCTCCACCTCCCATTGCAACAGATGCTATACCAATATCCTTGTAAGTCTGTCCTGGAATTCCCGGAGGAGTTCTGAATTTATATTTTCTAAAATCAGCCATATCTTTAATTGGTTTTGGAAACCAACCTAAAGCTTCTGGTCCAACTGGTTGAAGCATAAATCCTTTTATATCTCTTCCCATTTCGTCCCATAATCTATCGTATAGTTCTTTACCACCACCATATTGAAACCATGATAAGAATGCTAAATTATCTATACCTACACCTCCACCAGCAACTGGCGAACCAAATAACATTGCTGCAGGATGGTCACCTGACCAGTAGTGTGTCCATGCAAAACCACAGTCAATTAAACCTTTATCAACTGCATCTAAAGTTTCTTTTCCACCAACTACAGTTCCAGCTGGCATAATTTCAAACTTTAGGGAACCGCTTGTTAATGCTGTTACAGTATCTGTGAAATCTTTTAACATTACAACTTCATCCGCTTTAGGATTAAGTACTGTTTGGCATTTAAGTGTTTTTGCTGATGCGTTGGAAATAAATCCAACTACTAAAAATATAGCAAAAAACATTGAAATGATTTTTCTCATTATATCCCTCTCTTTTTATTTATAATGTTAAGATCCTCTCAAAAATTAAAGCCACATACAAGTGTCATTTCGACGTTTTTATGAGAAAAATGTTTAAAATCATTAAATATTCATTAAAGATTATTTATAAAAAATATGGATAAATTTGATTACATAATTATTGGTGCTGGTTCAGCAGGATGTGTTTTAGCTAATAGATTGTCAGCAAATCCAAAAAACAAAGTTCTATTATTGGAAGCAGGAGGCAAAGATACATATCCATGGATACACATACCAGTTGGATATTATAAAACTATGCATAATCCAAAAGTGGATTGGTGTTTTCATACTGAAAAAGATAAATCTATGAATGACCGATCAATAAGATATCCTAGGGGTAAAACACTGGGAGGGAGCTCCTCTATCAATGGACTTTTATGGATTAGAGGTCAAAGTCAAGATTATAATAATTGGAGACAGCAAGGAAATGTAGGTTGGGGTTGGGAAGATGTGCTGCCGTACTTCATAAAATCAGAAAATAATGAATTAGGAAAAAGTGAATTTCATAATGATTCAGGTCCAATTGTAGTTTCGAATAAAAAAATCAAACTCAAAATGTTAGATGAATTCATTAATGCAGCTAATGAAATAGGAATTCCAAAAGTAGATGATTTTAATACAGGTAATAACTTTGGAGTTGGTTATTTTCAATTTACTACAACACGTAATAAATTTGGATTAAAACTAAGATGTAGTGCGGCTAAAGGATATCTAAATCCTGTAAAAAATAGAAAAAATTTGAAAATAATAGTAGATGCTCATGTTAAAAAAATTGTTTTTGAAGATAATAAAGCAATTGGCATAAAGTATTTCAAAGATGATAAACTAATAAATTCTAGAGCAAATAGAGAAATAATATTATCAGCAGGATCAATCGGATCTCCTCATATTCTACAAACATCAGGTATTGGTGACTTAGATAATTTGAAAAATTTTGGCATTGCTGGTGTAAAACATTTAAAAGGTGTTGGAAAAAACCTACAAGATCACTTAATGTTTAGACCGGTTTATAAAGTTAAAAATCTCGAGTCTCTTAATAAAAAAATAAATAGTTTATTTGGAAACTTTTTAATTGGTTTAGAATATGTACTTCAGCAAAGCGGCCCTATGACTATGGGGGCAAGTCAAGTATGTGGTTTTGCGAAAAGTGATAGTTCGAGGGAGACCCCAAATTTACAATTTCATGTACAACCAATAAGCACTGATGTTTTAGGAAAATCAAAATTACATGACTTTCATGGTATTACTCCAACTGTCGCAAATGTAAGACCATCTAGTAGAGGAGAAATTTTACTTAAAAGTGCTGACAATAGAGAACCACCAAAAATTCAAATGAATTATTTATCTACTGAAGACGATAGAATGGTTGCTGCAAAAGGTTTAAAACTTGTGAGAAGAATTATTATGGAGACAGAGACATTTAAAAAATACGAACCAGAGGAATATCGACCTGGAGCAAATATTGAAGACGATGAAGAGTTAGTGAAAGCAGGAAGTGAATTTGCACAAACTATTTTTCATCCTGTTGGAACATGTAAAATGGGAAGTGATGAAAACGCAGTTGTTGATGATAAACTTAGAGTTCACGGAATTAACAATTTAAGGGTTATAGACGCATCAATTATGCCAAATATTACATCTGGAAATACTAATTCACCAACAATTATGATAGCTGAAAAGGGTGCAGATATGATATTGAATAGCTAATGATATCAGAACAGATTTTTATTTTTTTTCAAATAGTCTTTATAGATTTAGTTTTAGCTGGGGATAACGCAATTATAATTGGAATGGTTGCTTCTCAGTTTCCAACAGAACAAAGAAAAAAAATTATTTTTTGGGGAATTGGAGCAGCAGTAGTTTTAAGAATTATATTCACACTAATAACTGCTTATCTATTACAAATCACAGGACTTAGACTTATAGGTGGAATATTACTTCTTTATATATGTTACAGACTTTATGAGGATGTAATTAAAATGAATAGTAGCTCAGAGGAAAAGATTAAAAAAGTTGATAACTCTTCATTTATGAAAGCCATAACAACTGTAATTTTAGCAGATGTAACAATGAGTTTAGATAATGTATTAGGAGTAGCGGGTGCAGCTAGAGATCACTATATGTTATTAATTTTTGGTCTTGTTTTATCAATAGTTTTAATGGCTACTGCAGCAACACTGATATCTGGCTGGATTAAAAAGTATAAATGGATAGGATGGGTTGGATTATTAGCAATATTATTTGTTGCAATAGAACTAATATATACAGACGTAAAACTATTTTTATAAATGTATTTAAAAAAAATTAATTTAAAAAATAAAGTTGCTTTAGTTACTGGTGCTGGAAAAGGCATTGGTAGAGCATCATCAATTGCAATGGCAGAAGCTGGTGCAACTATAATTGGTATAAGTAGGACTTCATCAGACCTTTATAAACTTCAAAAAGATATAAAAAAAGTTAAAGGTAAATTAATTAAAATAACTTGCGATATAATGGATTATGACGATCTTTCGTTAAAATTAAAAAAAATAAAAAAAGTTGATATATTGTTAAATAATGCAGGAACGAATATTCCTGAACCATTTGAAAAAATCAAACAAAAAAGTATGAATTATCTCGTCGACTTGAATGTAAAAGCAGCATTCAATGTTGCTCAATTAACTGTTCTTATAATGTTAAAAAATAAAAAAAAGGGTGGTTCAATAATAAATGTATCGTCCCAATTAGGTCATGTGGGCATGTCTGGAAGAAATGTTTACAACATGACCAAATTTGGTATCGAAGGACTAACTAAAGGTATGAGTGTGGAGCTTGCTACAAAAAATATTAGAGTAAATACAGTTGCGCCAACTTTTGTTGAAACCCCAATGGTTAAAAGATTTTTTAAAAATAAAAAATTTAAAAAACTTGCATTAAGTAATATTCCAATGGGGAAGTTTGCAACGGAGTCAGATGTGGCTACAGCAGTTTGTTTTTTGGCTTCAGACGCAGCAAGTATGATAACTGGGACATCAATTGTAATTGATGGGGGTTGGACAGCAAAATAATGAAAAAATTGTTGCTTTTTCTAGCAATTATATTTTCTACACATTCTAATGCTTTAGAGTTTCAAGGTAAATTTTTACAGGGACATTTTATTCTAGGTAAAGCAGAAGCTGGATCAAAGGTATTTGTTGATAAAATACAAGTGAAAGTATCTGAGAATGGATATTTCGTATTCGGTATAGATAGAGATCGAAAATTCGATGTAGCCATTACTGAAATAAATAATGGTAAAAAAAATAAAATTATAAAAAAAGTTTTTAAAAGAAAATATAATATTCAAAGAATAGATGGTCTTCCTGAAAGTAAAGTTACACCACCAGAATCTGTTTATAAAAGAATTAAAGAAGAAAATGGAAGAATTGGTGAAGCAAGAGCTATAAATTCTGATTTAACTTTCTTCTCTGAGAATTTTATTATGCCAGTAAAAGGAATTATTAGCGGTGTTTATGGCAGTCAACGAATTCTCAATGGTAAGCCGAGATGGCCTCACTACGGAATTGATATAGCAGCTAAGAAAGGTACTAAAATTATCTCATCTGGAACAGGTGTAGTTACTATGGCTGAAGATGATCTTTATTATACTGGAGGAACAATAATAATGGATCATGGTCATGGTATTTCGACGATATATTCACATCTGGAAAATGTGATGGTTAAAGTTGGAGATGAAGTAAAACAAGGAGATATCATAGGTACAGTTGGATCTACTGGAAGATCTACTGGACCTCATTTAGATTTCAGGATCAATTGGTTTCAAACTAGACTTGATCCAATGAGCATTCTTCAATAAGTTCTATCTATGAAAAATGAAATTAATCGTATTGCAGATAAATTAGTAAAAGCTTTCAACACAAATACAGTTATCAACCCTATTCCAGTTAAGTATTGCAAGAATATTAATTTAGCTAATAAGCTTAGAAAATTATGTGAAGCTCAAATTAAAGATGAAACTATAGGTGTAAAAGCTGGCGGAACAGGCATTCAAGCTTTAAAAAAATTAAAAGAAAAAGAACCATTTACAGCAAAAGTATTTAAAAAAAGATTTGTTAAATCGGGTCAAAATGTAAAAATTAACCAACATACTAAGGGTATAGAAGTTGAAGTTTATTACTTTATTAAAAAATCTTTCTTTGATTTTAGAGGAAAGGTTACAAAATCAAATGTCACTAAATTTATAAAGTTTATGGGGCCTTGTTTTGAGATAGTTGGATTTAGACAAAGAAATAAAAAATTTACATATTTGGGAGATATCTGTGGAGATTTTGGATTCAATATTAGATTTGTCGTTGGAAGAAAAACAAAATTTAAAAAATTAAATTTAAACAACCTAAAAACAACATTAGAAAGTAAGAAAAATGGATTAAAAGTTAATGGAAATACTAATATCGTATATGTAAATCCATTAAATTGTTTAAGATTTGTTTTAAATAAAATCAAAAAAGAAAAAATTAATTTAAATAAAGATTTTTATGTTTTCACAGGCTCAACTGTGGGAGTAGTTCCATTTAAAGGAAAAGGATTATACAAAGGAACAGTTGATAAAATTGGTTCTGTTAGTGTTAACATTCGTTAATGGGTCTTCATTTTAGTAAAGAAGAATTATCAAATAGAAAAGAAAAGACACTGAACTCTATGAAAAATAAAGGTGTAGATGCTCTTATTATGTTTAGACAGGAGTCTATGTATTGGCTCACTGGTTACGACACTTTCGGATATGTTTTTTTTCAAGCATTAGTTTTAGATCAAAAAGGCAATGTAATATTATTAACTAGAGCTCCCGATTTAAGACAAGCTCAAAACACATCCAATATTAGTGATATAAGAATTTGGGTTGATAAAGATGGTGCTAATCCTGCTGATGATCTCAAAATAATTTTAGATGAGTTAAATTTAAAAGGAAAAAAAATTGGTGTCGAATATGAAGCATACGGTCTTACAGGAAGAAATGCATTGAGACTTAACACAGTATTACAAAACTATTGCTCAATTGAGGATAAGTCAGAATTAATAACAAAACTAAGAGTAATTAAATCTAATGAAGAAATTAGTTATGTAAAAAAAGCAGCAAATTTAGCTGACAAAGCTTTAGATGAAGTTTGGAAGCATGCAAAAGCAGGAGTAAGTGAGTCTAAAATTTTAGCTGAAATGAACAGAGTTATATTTGATGGAGGTGGAGATTATCCTGCAAATGAATTTATTATAGGGTCTGGAAAAAATGCTCTACTCTGTCGATATCAAGCAGAAAAGCAAATACTTAATGATCAAGATCAATTGACCATTGAATGGGCTGGAACCTATAGGCACTATCATTCAGCAATGTTTAGAACAATACCAATAGGAAAAGCTGATCCGAAACATCATAAAATGCATGAAGCATGTGTTGAAGCTCTTACAAATTGTGAAAATAAATTAAAACCTGGAAATAAGATTGGAGAAGTTTTTGATGTTCATGCAAAAATCTTTGATGATCATGGCTTTAAAAATTCACGAATGAATGCATGTGGTTACTCATTAGGAGCAACTTTTTCTCCAAATTGGATGGATTGGCCAATGCTTTACACAGGGAATCCATATGAGATCCAACCAGGAAATATTTTCTTTATGCATATGATATTGATGGACTCTGAAAATCAATTAGCCATGAATTTAGGTGAAACTTATCTGGTTACTGATAAAGGAAATGAAAGATTAGGTAATCAAAAATTAGATTTAGTAATTGTTTAAAAATTATTAATTATTTGATTTCCATTTATTATTACAACCAAAGAAAGAAATATATTTTTCATTATCTTTAGTATTCATGTTTTTAGTGACTTCATGAATTAATTCACCAGTGGATCTATTTAAAAACACTGACTCTGAGTATTTTTTTTCTTTATCTATATTTTTAAATAAAATGGTGTCGTTTTTTGCAATTCTAACATCATCTTTACTTATATCTGCATAAGTATCTATAAATTCTGATAAACCATTAATTGTTAATACACTTGGTTGTGCTGCTACAACTTTTAAAACTTTTTTTTTATCAACTTCGATATTATCTGCTGTAAATGTTTGATAATTAAAATCTTTATTTTTGATCATTATTTTTTCTAATTTACAATCGAAAGTCATTTTAAAGTCATGGATGATGTCAGTATTTTTTGAATAACTAATGGATGTTGAAAAAAACAAAATTAATATCGAAAATATAATTTTCATTTATATACCATATCGTATTTTATTATGTAAATCGTGTGCACTTTGCCACCCATTTTCTAGTCTTGGTCCTCCAAAGTAATCACCACATAAACCTAATTTTAAAGACTTATTCCATAAAGATAATTGTTTAAGTGGCTTTGAATTTGATGAATACATCCAGCCATGAATTCTTGAGTGATAAATTTTTTTGATTTTTAACTTTGTTAATTTTTCAAATTTTTTAACTAGTTGATTTGTATAGTATTTTCTTTTGTTTCTATAATCTTTGGTGAATTTATTACCGTATTTGTATGTGCTTTGAAGTGTCCATAAATCATACTTATAATTAAATCTTTTCTTACTATTTTCGTATGCAGCCCAACCAAGCATCTCATCATTAAAAAAATAACTGCTATTTATTTGTTTAAGTTTTTTTGTAATAATCATAACTGTTAAATTGGCATCCATCTTAACTTTTTGATTTAAATAAGATTTATTTAAGTATTTTTGTCCTAATTTCTTAGTTTGAGGAAATGGGCAAGTCAAAATGAGATTTTTACATTTTTGTTTTACATCATTTTTAAATGTTAATTCCCAATGATCATTTAATCTCTTTATATTTATTAGCTCATGTTCAAAATTACATTTAATTTTCTTTAATAAATGTTTGCTAATAGAGTTGTTTCCTTTTGTTCCAATTAATTTTAAATGATTTTTTATTTCTTTGACTGTTTTATGCAGAAATAAATGATTTCCTCCCCACTTTTTTAAAACTTTTTTCTTAATAAGTTGATTAGTAAATGTTTTAAATTTCGTAGATTTTGGAGAGATATATTGAAGTCCATGGTCAAATCCGACTTTATCTTTATATTTTTTAAATGAACTTCTTCCACCATATCCTTTTGCTTTATCATAAACTGCAACGGAATATTTTTTATTTAATAAGTTTGCGATTGTTGATCCAGAAATTCCTGATCCTATGATGCAAAAATCAAGCATGATTTATCACTTGATTGATTAACAAAGATACTCAAGTGCTTTAAGTATTCCACCTTTTTTATAAGGTATTTTAGATTTCATTAAACCCATCTCAACACCAGCTAATGTTCCTGCTAACATTAGTTCATTAAAATCACCTAAATGACCAATTCTAAAAATTTTTCCAGCAACTTTTGCAAGACCTGTCCCTAATGACATATTATAGTGATCTAAAATAGTTTTTCTTAAAAAATCTGCATCATGACCGTCTGGAACCATTACAGCTGTTAATGAGTCTGAGTATTCTTCTGGATTTTTACAAAGTATTTCTAATCCCCAAGAATTAACTGCAACTCTTGTAGCTTCTGCAAATCTTTTGTGTCTTTTGAAAACATTATCTAAACCTTCTTCTGTAAGCATATTGATTGCTTCATCCAAACCATAAAATAAATTTGTGGCTGGGGTATAAGGAAAGTAACCTTTTTTGTTGTTTTCTAACATCGGTCCCCAATCCCAATAAGATTTTGGTAATTCAGATGTTTTATATGCCTCTAAAGCTTTAGAACTTATTGCATTAAAAGAAAGTCCTGGTGGTAATAGTAATCCTTTTTGAGAACCACCAACAGTTACATCAACTTTCCACTCTTCATGTCTATAATCAATAGAGCCTAATGAAGATATCGTATCAACAAATAATAAAGCTGGATGTTGCGCATTATCCATAGCTTTTCTAATTTCTCCAATTCTACTTGTAACACCAGTAGAAGTTTCATTATGTACAGCACAAACTGCTTTAATTTTTTTATCTTTGTCTTCTTTTAGTTTTTGTTCAACGATGTTTGGATCAACACCTGTTCTCCAATCACCTTCAACAAAGTCTACTTCAATTTTAAATTTTTGAGCAATATCCCACCAAAGAGTTGAGAAATGTCCAGTTTCAAACATCAAGATTTTATCTCCAGCACTTAAAGTGTTTACAAGTGCAGCTTCCCAAGCACCTGTTCCTGAAGCTGGAAAAATTATTACAGGTTCAGAAGTTTTGAAAATTAATTTTATTCGATCTAAAACTCTTAATCCTAATTCAGCAAAGTCAGGTCCTCTATGATCTATAGTAGGATAATCCATAGCCCTTAGAACTCTATCTGGAACGTTTGTTGGTCCTGGAATTTGTAAAAAATGTCGACCAGGTCTTATATTATTTGAAATTGCCATACCGCTGTATATGCTAAAGAAATTATATAAGCAAATTTATAATATATGACAAATAGTAGTAATTTAATTGATAGCTTAGAAGTTTATGTTCTTAATAATCCAGATGAAGTAAAGCCACATTGGGTTAGCCACTTCATTGTACCAACAGCTAATGAACTTTTAATTAAAATTAAAACTAAAGATGGTCATTCAGGATTTGGTTTAGCAACAAGCTACACTGATATAGTTCCTATCATCAAACCATTTTCAAATGGCTTACAAGATTTAATAATTGGAGAAGATCCATTTTGCCCTGAAAAAATTTATGAAAAAATTTTCAAATTAACTGATACTCGAACCAGTAGCGAAAAAGGTTGGAGCAGAGAAGCATTAATCAGAATTTCAGCAGCTTTAGATATCGCATGTTGGGATTTGATAGGAAAAGCATCAAACATCCCATTGTATAAATTGTTTGGTGGATACAGAAACAAAATTCCTGTTTATGTTACATGTGCTTACTACAGAGATGGTAAAGATGAAAAAGAACTAAGAGATGAAATAAAAAAATTAGTAAATATTGGTCATCAAAGTTTTAAAGTTAAAGTTGGGGGACTTAGTATCAAAGAAGATTCTAAAAGATTAGACATTATTAGAGATGAAATTGGATATCAAAAAGGTTTAATGATTGATGTTAATAGAGCATGGGATCTAAAAACTGCAATTGAAGGTGTAAAAGAATTCGAGAGATTTAATCCTACATGGATTGAAGAACCTGTTAGATGGGAAGATGATAGAAGAACTTTAAAACTTTTATCAAAACAAACTAAAATTGCATTGTCGGGTGGAGAAAGTGAAATAACTATTTATGGATGCAGATCCATGATTGAAGAAGAGGCAATAAAAATTTTACAATTTGATTGCACAATGTTTGGTGGATTTACTAACGGAAAAAAACTTTCAGCTTTATGCGAATTAAATCATATAGATGTAGCACCACATCATGATTGTTATATCCATGCTCCATTAGTTGCATCAACTCCAGCTGGGAGAATTGTTGAGTCATTTGATGATGAGAGAGATCCTTTGCAGGCACAATTATTTGAAAATCCACATAAAATGAGTGATGGATGGATACATTTAAATGAAAAACCTGGTTTAGGTTTAGAGATTTCAGAGGCCGCGTTAAAAAAGTTCGGTAAACTGGTTTACAAAAATAAATAAACCTTTAATTAAGTTTTATGCGGTTTAATTCAGATCAGATACAAAAAATTGGTAAAGAAATAAGTAGTAAAGTTGATGGAAAAACTTTATTCGATGAATTCTCACGTGGAAGATACAGTACCGATGCTTCTGTATATCAAATTAAACCTCTTGGTGTAGTTCTTCCAAAAGATACAAATGATGTTTTAAGTTTAATGGAGTATTCACAAAAGAATTCTGTACCTCTATTAGCTAGAGGTGGTGGAAGTTCTCAATGTGGTCAAACTGTTGGCGAAAGTGTTGTACTAGATTACTCTAAACATCAAAATAAAATTTTAGAACTTAACGTTGAAGAAAAATATGTTTGGGTTCAACCAGGTGTCGTATTAGATCATCTAAATGCATATTTAAAGCCTCATGGTCTTTGGTTTCCAGTAGACGTTTCAACAAGCAGCAGAGCAACTATTGGAGGAATGTCAGCTAACAATTCCTGTGGATCAAGATCTTTATATTATGGCAACATGGTTCATAATGTATTAGCAATTGAAACAATATTAGATGACGGCTCAATATTTAATTTTGATCAAATAAATAAGAATTATTTAGCAACAAAGAATAACCAAGACAGACTTTATAAAATCATAGATAAATTTATTGATGTAAGACAGCAGGTTGGAGGCGAAATTGATGCTAACTGGCCAACGACACAAAGAAGAGTTGGAGGATATAACATTGATTTAATTGATCCAGAAGGATTTAATTCATCAAATCTTCTTGTTGGCTCTGAAGGAACATTGTCTTTATTCAATAAAATAAAATTAAAATTATCAGAAATACCAAAGAATAAGATTTTGGGTGTCTGTTACTTTGATAATTTCCATCAAGCAATGGAATTATCAAAAGAGATAGTAAAATTAAAACCAACTTGTGTTGAGTTGATGGATCAAAATTTATTAAATTTAGCAAAAGAAATACCAATGTATGCTGGAGGTATAAAAAAATATATCAAAGGAAATCCTAAAGCTGTTTTGATGGTAGAATTTATTGATACTGAGAAAAGTGTATACGAAAAGAAAATAAAGGATCTAGAATATTTAGTTTTAAATCAAAACAAAAAAAATCAGTTTTCATATTATTCAGATTTATCAGAACAAAAGGAAGTTTTTGAAATAAGGAAAGCTGGATTAAATATTTTGATGTCAATGAAAGGTGATAAAAAACCAGTTGCCTTCATTGAAGATTGTGCAGTTTCTTTAGAACACTTAGCTGACTACACAGCGAGATTAAAAGAAATATTTAAAAAATATGGAACAAGTGGAATGTTTTATGCTCATGCATCTGTTGGAACTCTTCATGTAAGACCAGTTTTAAATATGAAATCTGATAAAGATATACAAAACATGAGATCAATATCAGAAGAAGCTTTTGAAATGGTTAAAGATTATAAAGGTTCTCACTCAGGAGAACATGGTGATGGAATTGTTAGATCAGAATTTCATGAAATGATGTTTGGTAAAAAGATCACAAATGCATTTGAAAAAATAAAAGATACATTCGATAGTAAAAACCTTTTAAATCCAGGTAAAATTGTTAGACCGTTTCAATCAAACGATAGATCTTTAATGAGATACAAATCAGGTTATCAAACAGAAAATATTGACACACATTATGATTGGTCTAACTGGGGTCAATTCTCCGATGCTGTTGAGATGTGTAATAATAATGGAGCTTGTAGAAAATTAGACTCTGGTGTGATGTGTCCATCATACAGAGTAACTAAAGAAGAAAAGGATTTAGTGAGAGGTAGAGCAAATACTTTAAGATTAGCTTTATCTAATCAGCTACCAGAAGGTTCATTTGCATCTAAAGAAATGTATGAAACCATGGAGTTATGTGTTAGCTGTAAAGCTTGTCAAAGAGAATGTCCTATGTCAGTTGATATGGCTAAGATGAAATCTGAGTTTCTTTCTCATTACTATAAAAAATTTAGTATGCGAATTAAAGATAGAGTTATCTCAGATATGCCAAGACTTATTTGGTTATTAAAGATTGTTGCTCCTATATTCAATAAGGTTAAAAACCTACCGTTAATCTCAACAATTGTTGAAAAGTTTGGCTTTGCAACTGCAAGGACTATGCCTGAAGTTCAAAAACAGAACGCATTACGAGAGATTTACGAAAGTCAAACAGCATCAGAAAATAAAGTAATTTTGTTTGCAGATACATTTAATATCAATTTTGAAAATGAAAATTTAGTTTATGCAATTAAAGTACTAAATAAATTTGGTTATCAGACAATTATACCAAGTTTTGGTAAAGATAAATTAAAGAGACCACTTTGCTGTGGCAGAACTTATATATCTTATGGTCAATTAGACAAAGCATCTGAAGAACTAAATAGATTCAATGATTATGTTATACAGAATAATTACATTGATTTACCAGTTGTAGGTATTGAACCATCCTGTTTATTAACATTTAGCGATGAATATCAAACTTTAAAAAATGTAAATAACAGAGAACAAATTAAAAATAAATTTTATCTGCTAGAGGAATTTATTTTAGAACAATTAAGAAATAACAATAATATTAAAGCTAATAAGTTTGATCAAAATGTATTAATCCACGGGCACTGTCATCAAAAATCACAAGATAGAATGAAGGGTCTAACTAATCTTTTATCAGAATTAAATATTAATAATGAAATGATAGAGTCTAGTTGTTGTGGAATGGCTGGTTCATTTGGATATGACAGTAAGACTTATGAAGTCTCGAAAAAAATGGCTAATCTTTCTCTAATACCCGCAATCAATAATAGTAGTGAAAAAGATTTTATAGTTGCAAATGGTACAAGCTGCAGACATCAAATATCTGATTTATCTGAGAAAAAAGGTAAGCATGTCTCAGAATTATTATTTAAAATTTTTGAAACTGTTAATTAAAGAATTACTTTTCTATTATAAAAATCTTCAATCTGGTCATCTTTATAACCAAAAATTTGCATAACTTCTTTGGTATGTTCTCCTAAGTTTGGAGCACCTTTTGATTTTTCAGTTTTACTTTTTGAAAATTTAATTGGCATACCAATAGCATTACTTTTGCCAGCTTTTTTATTATCTACTTCTATAACCATTTCTCTTTCAATTGTTTGAGGATCTTTAAACATGTCTGTTATCGAGTTAATAGGTCCGCATGGTAATCCATTATCATCGAAAATTTTTAACCATTCACTAGAAGTTTTTTTAATTATTTCTTCATTAAGAATATCAACTAGTTCTTTTAAATTTTTTTTTCTATTTAAATTTGATGAAAATTTTTCATTTTCTTGCAAATCTTCACGATTAATTGCTTTAAGTAACATAAGCCAAGTATTTTGATTTGAAGCACCTACCGTAATCCATTTATCTTTTGTTTTAAAAGCTTGATAAGGTGCTGTTAAAGGATGTGCTGATCCTAATGGACCAGGTGACTCTCCTGTGGCACCTGCAATAGCAGACTGCCAGTAAGTATGAACAATACCAGCTTCATATAGTGATGTATCGACTTTTTGTCCTTCGCCCGTTTTTTCTCTATGAACTAATGCTGCTAAAATTCCACTAGCTGCAAGTAAACCTGCTGTTATATCTGTTATAGGTGCACCTACTTTCATTGGCGGCTTGTCTTTACTTTCACCAGTAATACTCATCAGTCCACTCATTCCTTGTGCAACTAAATCAAATCCTCCTTTATCTGCGTAAGGACCTGTTCTACCGTATCCAGATATTTCACATAATATGATTTTAGGATTAATTTCTGACATAACATCATAACCAACACCTAATTTTTCTAATGTCCCTTTTCTAAAATTCTCTAAAACTACATCAGAATTTTTTAACATCGTTTTAAATATCTCTATTCCATCTTTGTCTTTTAAATTTAATGCGATACCTTTCTTATTTCTATTCATCATCATAAAGGCTGCAGACTCACCATTAATTTCTGGTGGCAAGAAGTTTCTGGTATCATCTCCTCCAGGTGTCTTTTCTATTTTAATTACCTCTGCCCCAAGATCAGCTAATAACAGTCCACAAGTGGGACCAGCCATTATTTGTGCCATCTCAAGTACACGAATGCCTTTTAATGATGCGGTCATTTATTACTTATTTTTGAATTTTGGTTTTGTTTTGTTTAAGAAAGATTGATATCCAATTTTAAAGTCTTGCGTATCGTAACATTTGTAACCTAGATTATTTATTTTTTCTGTTACTTTTCCATTTTTTAAAATGTTTCTTGCAAATTGCTTATGCCACCTCGCGACTTTTGGAGCACCTTCACATATTAATTCAGCTGATTTATATACTTCTTTTTCAACATCTTTATCATTAACTACTCTATTAACTAAACTCTTCTGAAATGCTTCATCAGCGCCAAATACTCTTCCTTCAAATAATATTTCCATTGCAGTTGTGTAATTGGCTACTTTTAAAAGCACCTCAAGTTCTTTTGCAGCCATTGTTAAGCCTAATCTTTTAATTGGAACTCCAAATCTAGAACTTTTGCCACAAATTCTAATGTCACAACATCCTGCTATTTCTAATCCACCACCAACACATATTCCTTCTATCAAAGCAATTGTTGGTATTGGACAATCGAAAATTGCTCCAAGAGTACCATGTAAAAATTTACCGTACGATTTAGCTAATTTTGATGAAGATCTTTGTTTTTTAAATTCGCCAATATCATTTCCTGGTGAAAAAGATTTGCCACCCTCTCCTCTTATTATGATGCATCTTAAATTTTTGTTCTTTGATAACTTTTTGAAGACCTTACCAAGTTCAATCCACATTGGTTTAGTCATTGCATTTAATTTTTCAGGTCTATTGATAACAACTTCGACTAAATGTTTATTTTTTTTATTTAATTTAATTAATTTGATCATCTAGCTCCTATAAAAATATTCTACCAGTGTCATTGGTATAGCTGGCACATAAGTTACCAACATTAACAATACTAATAATACACATATAAAAGATATATTTGACCTTGTGACATCCCATATATCTGCTTTTGCAACAGAGCATGCTGTAACTAGAACACTTGCAACTGGTGGTGTTTGTTGGCCAATTGCTAAATTTAATGTTACAATTATTCCAAAGTGAACTGGATCAATGCCTACAGCATTAACTAATGGCATTACAATTGGAACCGTTAAAATTATTGCAGCAACTGAATGTAAAAAGAAACCTATAATTAACAAAAATACATTTAATATTCCTAACACTGCATATTTATTATTTGTAAAATCAATAATTGATTCAGCAACTTTTTGTGGAATTTGTTCAATTGTTAAAAATTCACCAAGTAATACAGATGCAGCTACTAATAACATTACTGAAGCTGTTTGAATTGCTCCTTCGCAGGCTGACTCGTATAATCTTTTAAAATCTATTTCTTTATAAATAAATCCAATAACTAATGATGCTACAACTGCTAAACCTGCACCTTCTGTTGCGGTAACAACTCCACCAAATATTCCACCTAAAATAATAACCGGTAGTAAAAATGCCAGTGCAGCATCTTTAGCTGTTTTTTTTACATTTGGAATATTAAATGTTTCCTCAACAGGGAAGTTTTTACGTCTTGCAGTAATGTATGCTGCTAACATTAAGAAGAAGCCACCTATTACTCCTGGTACAATTCCTGCTACAAACAATTGTACTACTGAACTTTGAGCCATTACCGCGTAAACAATCATTGGTATTGAAGGCGGAATGATAATCGCCAAAGACGCTGAAGAAGAAGTTACTGCCGCAGCAAATGGACCAGGGTATCCTTTTTTCTTCATGGCTGGAATTAAGATAGATCCCAATGCAGCAACATCAGCAACTGCAGATCCAGAAATTTCAGCAAAAAACATAGATGTAGCAATGTTGATCATGCTTAGGCCGCCCTTAATAAATCCTACGAGCGCTGAAGCAAAAGCAATTAATCTTCTAGAAATACCCGCACTATTCATTATTGATCCAGCGAGGATAAATAAAGGAATAGCAATCAATGGAAATTTCATTGATCCATCAAACATTACGATTGCTGTATCAATTAAAAAACTTGTTCCAGTTTTCAATACCATTGCAATAATTGTTGTTACTGCAAGGCCAATAGCAATGGGCACATTAATAGATAAAAGAAGTAGAAGGACTGCAAACATTGTAAGAATTATCACTAAATATCTCCTGTTTGCTCGTCACCTGTTGTTTGAAGAACTAAATTTTTATAGTCTTCGGGAATTCTTAAAGTTTCAGATAAAATAAATAAACATGATGCAATTGGAATAACTGATTGCACAAATGGTTGCGGAACCCACTCTAATGTTACTAAAGTTTCTCCAGTTATTAGAGTTAGAACTAAATAACCATAATAAGCTAATAATATTAAAAAACCATAAACTACTAATTTTGACACTACAAAGAAAATTTTTCTAAGTGCTAATGGAAAAGCTTTGAAAATACTTGGAACACTTATATGAGAACCTTTTAGAGCTGCATAGGCTGAACCATAATAAGTTATCCAAGCAAGCTGAACAGCTGCAACCTCATCATACCAAACTAAAGCACTGCCAGCGAAACGAAAAGTAACACCTAGCAAAACTGTTACTGCTAATGCAACCATCATTATAAACAGAACTAGTTTTAATATTTTTTCGTAAAAATTTATAAACTTTAGCAATGTCATTTTTTTTTTTCAGGCCCTCTGGTAGAGGGCCTGTTACAAATTAAATTAATTTGCTAAAGATGATACTTTATCAATTAATGCACCACCAGTTGGCACTTCTGATGCAAATTGATCGTATATTCCTTTACTTGCACTTATGAAAGCACCTTTATCAGCTTCGTTAACTTGAACTCCAGCTGATTTGATTACTCCCAATAAAGATTTTTCAAGATTAGCAGCTTCAGCATAAACAAATTTTTGCGTATCCTTAGCAGCTTGCTCTAAAATACTTTGTACATCTGCAGGTAATTTACTCCAATGGTCGTTATGTACGGTTACATAAGCAGGAGTGTAAACGTGACCTGTGATTGACAAATATTTTTGAACTTCTTGGAATTTAGCACTAGCGATCTGTGCATATGGGTTTTCTTGTCCATCCATTGTACCTGTTTTCAAAGCAGTAAATACTTCAGAGAATGACATTGGAGTTGGGTTTGCACCATATGATTGGAACATTTTAACTCTCCATTTTGATTTAGGAGTTCTTAATTTAATTCCTTTTAAATCACCTGGAGTGTTAATTGGTCTAGTGTTATTAGTTATATGTCTAAATCCATTTTCCCAAACAGCGATAACTTTGTATCCAGTTTTAGCTTCAAGATTTTTAAACATTCCCGGTAAAACTTGACTTTCAACTTTATTCATATGTGTTCTATCTTTTATGATAAATGGCATATCAAATACACCAAACTCATCATGGATAGACGCCATTACTGATGAAGGTAACCACATATTAACAGTCCCTAATTTCAGTTTTTGCATTCCTTGTTTATCTTTTCCAAGTTGCGAAGAACCAAAAACAGTTACTTTTCCTTTGCTGCCTAATCTTTCATTTGCAAGTTTAGCAAAATGATCAACTGATGCAGAAAATAGAGATCCAGGTTTACCTACATGTCCAAATTTAACTTCAGTTGAATTTGCTGCAAAACTTAAAAATAAAGATGAAAATAAGACAACAATTATTTTAAAAAATTTACTCATATTTTCCCTCTTTAGTTTATTTTATATGGAAAGCTTATAGAAAATATGGATACAGTTCTAGGGATTAAATTGGCTTATTGGAAAAAATTATCGATCTTTGAATTCCAGATTTCCTCGGGAGTCTACACTCTTTTTTACATGTTGATAGTAGGCAGGATTATCAATTAGTCTGGTCATATCAATGCCCTTGTTTTCGTAACGTCTTTTTATTGTCATTCTTGGGATTATTACGAGGTTCATATTATCAATGAAGTCCTCGGTCCACTCTTTTTCTATCTTATCTTTGACCAATCTTTTCAAAAATACTCTCAGATCAGAGCAACTAAGGTGTTTAATTTTTTCGTTATACAATACCATTTTGATTAATATATAATCTTGGTTTTATCTTGCAAGTTTAATGAATATATCTCCCATACCTGACTGAAGTTGATCTAACGGAGTATTATTTCTAAGAGTGCAGTATCTCCCAGTCACTTGGTGTCTATCTATGGCATTAACATTATATTGAGTGCAAGTTTTGGCTTTGTGTAATAAACCAATGACCAGTTTTCCATCTACTACTGAAACTTGTTTCGTATCTAAGTCATAACCATTACAAAAATATTTTTTATTTACTCTTGTGGGAAAATCTGGCTTTCCGCAAGGGTTTTCAATCGTAAAAACATAAAACTCTTTTTCCATATCTTTAAATTTATGTTTCATCTTGGTTGTTTTTGAATATTTCATTAGATCGCAAGAGCATGGAATACAGCATCTATAATATTCACCACATATCTTCTTACCTGTATTGTTTTCACTTAAATAAACATATTCTGGTACTGCATTCGGGCTTATTAAAGAACCTGATACTGCACAGTATAATTTATTATATTCTACAAAATCTTCATAAGAGATATCTTTATCTATTATATATTTAAAAAATTTAGGACCTGCTGCATTTCTATTTCTGTCAGGAAAAATTTTATTCCAATCATTAACAATATCTTGGTAGTAATTTTTTTCTTGAGAATTTGCTGAGTTTATTGGAATTGAAAAAAAAATTACAAATATAATAAGACTTATTATATTTTTAAGCCTCTGCATTAATTAATAATTTAAAAACCCATATTTGACCAGTCACTTCGGTCTTGAGTTTTACTATTGAATTTTTTAATTTCCTCCTCAGATGGCTCTCTAAAGAGATACATTACAACGCCTGATACAAATAATGCTAATAATGATAATGAACAAATAGTCATTAGGGAGATATATAAAAGCTTTATAATTTTTCAACACTATATAATGAGTAGTATTGTCCTATAATTTTTGTCTAAATTCGTAAGTTTTATTTAATTCATCAATATCAAATGATTCTATTGACCCATTCGTCCATTTAATTTCAACTTTAAAGTCTTTTTCATCCTGTCTTATTCCATAATGAGCTACTGGTTCCATCTGACAGAGATAACCTGAGCCTGCATCTATTGTTTTTGCATGAATTCTTTTATTGGATTTCATTGTTACTGTTGCACCTCTTGCTGGAGCTCCAAATTGATTAAGGGGCTTAATTCTTAAATAACTAAAATTTGTAATATCTGCTTTATATAAAGTTAAAGGTTGAAATCCCGACTCACCATGTGAAACTAATAATTCTAAAATTCCATCGCCATCAACGTCTGCAACAGCTGCTCCAGTTCCAAGACCAACAGTCTCTAGACCATTTTCCATTTTAATTTCTTTAAATACTCCGCCCTCTAAAACTTTGAAAAGTTTATTTGGTTCTCCAATATTATTCATAAAAATTTCATCGTATCCGTCATTATCAAAGTCAGCTGAAATGACTGTTCTTATTTTTGTAGGATCGTTATATGGAGATGTTGATATATCTTTAAATTTATCTCCATCTAAAACATATGCTCTATGTATTCCATCCCAGTTAGAAGATAAAATATCTAATCTTCCTCTGTATAAAAGATCACTCAGAGCTGTTCCTCTCCCATTTTCAAATCTATCTTGAACCGCATACTCTTCAGCAACATCTTGGAAAGATCCTTTAGAATTGTAATATAAAAAGTTATCTCCTCTTTCATTTGCTGCAAAAATATCTGATCGATCTGAAAGTATATGTCCAGACACTATGGCTCTACCTCCGGTAATTTTATCAATTAATAATGATTTAGCTTGGTCTTTTATTCGATCTCTGATTAATTCATAAAATCGAGTTGGACCACCATAATTTGCAACATAAATACCATATGCACCGTCACCTTTTCTATCCACACAAACCACTGACCTTCCAGCTGTTAAGTTTAATTCATTTTGATTAATTTCTTTTTCAAATAAATCCTCAAATTTATTATTATTTAAATCTATTAATCGATCAGAGTAAATTTTTGATCCACTATATGTATCAGTATTTAAAAAATATATTTCTTCATAACCATCTTGATCGATATCACATGCAGCAACACCGATTGTTCTTCTTTCTTCATCTGTAAATATTTTTTCATTTACAATATTTATTAATTTTCCATCTTTATAAGAGAGTGCTAAATTTTTAAAACCAAAGCCAGTTACCACAAAATCATATTTATTGTCTTTATTAACATCGGAAACTGATACTCCATAGCTTAATCGAAACTCATTTTCTGAAATTTGATCAGTTATATTTAAGAAAAAATCTTTAGCATTTGCATAACTAAATACTGATAAAATACTTAGAAAAACGAAGATAATTTTTTTCATAATCAAGTTCTTTATTGGAATATAAAAATTAATATATGAGATAAATTAGCTTATTCGAGTAAGCCTAAAATTGAATAAATAACTAACCCTATAATTGCAGCAAAGAAAATTAAAAATGAAATTTGACTAAAAATATTATTTTTTGATCTAATTTCCCCCTTCTTATACTTTCTAATCTGAATTATACCAAACCTAATTACTATTAAACCTAGAATTAGTAGTGATACTTTAAATAAAAATTCAACCATATTAAAAACCAGTTGGTACCTGCAACATTGGATCTAATGATTTTTTAGTACCTTTGTCATCATAAGCTGCATCTATTAAAAAACATGGGCTAATATCACATTGGTTCCACCCTACTAAAACTATTTCTCCTGCATTTCTAGTTGGACCACTATTTAGCAAACCGTCAGGATTACTTGGTGTTGTTTTGTATGGGTTTGTTATTTTGCTTTCAAAAACATTTATAAAATACTGCGCCCAAACATTGCTGTTTAAATTACCTGCACCCCCTGTAGAACATGTTTTAATATGCTTACTGCTATCTGGACCTTCAGTTAAATCAATTCCAGACTGACATTTCAAAATTTCTGCCATAGCATACTTTTGAATCATTTTTTGATTACTAGCCATGGTTTGTTTTTTTGCACCTGCGGTATAACCACTATAAGCAACTACACCTACTGCAGATAAGATACCGATTATAGCTACAACCACTAGAAGTTCTATTAATGTAAAGCCTTTATTTTTCATTTTTATTTGCTTTGTAATTTTCCATCCATTTTTTAAAAACAATTATAGCATCATTCATGTCTTTTGTTTTATTCGGATGATTTTTTGCTCTACCTAGCATAGTTGCAATAACATTTACTTGGTATTTAATTGGTCTTTTTTTTATAGCTGAAACAGTAAACAATGCTTTTTCCTTATCTTTAAAACCTAAACCTTTTAAGGTTGTCTCTGGTTTATAATCTGAAAATAAAGAAAGATTTAATGGTTTAAATTTTTTATCTTTCATTAGTTTATTCATTGGCATTTTATCAACAATTTCAAAGATATTTTTTGTATATATATTATCTAAGTCAATTTTTATTGTGCCATCAAAACCAATTAAAGTAACTTTAAATTTTTTTGATTTATCTAATTTTGTTACCAACTTTATATATCTTTTGTGAAAACCTTTAATTTCTTTTTGATACAAATCTTTTGATCTTTTATATTCTGGATGACTGTAATTAGGTGTATTGAGGACTAACAATCTACATTTCCATAGATATTTTTTAAAATTCATTAAAAAATATTAATTATAAATTTTATCTCTTACAAGCTTACTTAATAAACTATATCCAAGTTCATTCATATGTAGTGGATCTTCATCATAAAACTTATCATAACCAGCATTTATCATTGGTGTTGTAATATCAACATAATCCCACATTTTTAAATTGGTTAAGTGCTTTTTTATCTTTGAATTTGCATCTAAAATTGTTGTCATAAGATCTCTTCTAAAGGGACTAGGCTTAATTGAAATAAAAAAACATTTTGCTTTAGGTAGTTTTTCTTCAACTTGATTAGAAAACAATGAAAATTCTTTTAATAATTCATCACTATCCATTCCATAACCGATATCATTATCCCCAGCATAAAAGAAAAGATTAGATGGTTTTAAAGGAGCAACCAATCTATCAAAATATCTTCTACAAGATACTAAAGTAGAACCACCAAAACCTAAATTATAAAGATTATTTGTTGATAAATCATTTTTGGCATTATCCCACATTTTAAAAGTTGAACTTCCATACAAAGCAACACTGTTATTTGTTTTCGTCTGTTGAAAAGAATTATGTTCTAATTCTCTAACGTCTAATTCAAACTCCTCTTCAACTGGACTAACTAAATTTACATTAGTTTTCAAATTTTCTATTTTATCTATGTTGTCTTGAACATTTTTAGCTAAATCAATAGCCTCTTCTACATAAGATCTAAATTTAGTTCTGTAATTATCTAAGAAGCTTTTCATTTCTTTTTGATTTTCTGGATCTTTGACATGATCACTTATAATTATTGGCTCCTTAATAACGGCTGAATATATTGTTTTAGAAACTGGATAATCAAAGTTAGCAAGAGCAATTGGAATTAGTTTTGGTTTAGGATTAAGTTTAAATGCAAGATTAAATGCACCAGCTTTAAATGGCCCTGGAGATGTTATTGTTTTATTATCCTCTGTTTCTGAGGTTCCTTCAGGAGCAATTACAATCGGTTTTTTTTGATTAAATACCTTTTGAGCTTCATCAAAAAGCTTTTGTTTTCTTACTTTCTTTTCTTCATCACTTTCATCCAACTTGTCAGATTCTGGAGTATGGACAAAAATGTAATCTAAATTTTCATAATAATTATATCGCCAAAATTCAGTGTTCCGACTTGTTCTAACAATACGTTGACCTCCATCATTATATTTTGGATATAAAATTTTTGAACTAATGAAATGACTATCTATTGAGAATGAATGTCCATTAGCAAGTTGATTGTCATCTATAGCTGCTAAATGATTATAAAAAAAAATATTTGTTGGTTCATCAGGCAAATTTTCCCAACCCTTAATTACATATTTAACATTATCAAAAGCTTTGGTGAAATTAGAGTTAGTTAACTCTCTTAATTTTGTTTTATCTGAATTATTAGAGGAATTGGATACTCTATTGTAAATAATATTTAATTGGCTATGGAAACGAGACTCTCTTTCTAAATTATTTAAAGTATCTTTTATTAGACTAGATAATGATTTTTCTATCTCATTTCCTTTTATAATTAATTCATAAACTACATCAAATGCCAATGCATAAGTATGAGTGCTCTTCAATAAATGTGGTACGCTATATAACTTAGAACTAGCAGGTATTCGTGCTGTATTATCTTTTAATAATAGATTAACAAATTCTAATTCGTTTTCTGCTGAATACTTTGTTAAACCAGTAGCACTTTGTTGAAAACGTCCTAGTTGCCACAATTGTCTCTTAAAAATTTTTATAGACAATTCAGGGTCAGAAATAATTAGATTTTCAAGAGCTTCGTTAGAAATATGTAAAACTTTTGTATCTCTTGTAGATCTAATTGTATATGGATTGAAGAAATCCCCTTTACCAGAAGATAAAGTTAAAGCAATACCGGATCTGGTTAAAGTTCTAAAATTTCGTCTTATTTTTCCATTAATGAAATTATGAAATAAGCCATCAACTTTACCACTTAATAATATCTTTAAACCTTTAGAAACATCTCCCTCTTTAACTATATTTTGATTTGATGAATACATCTTAATATTACCTAATTTAATAAACTTTTCTAAGTCATTATCGTTAAGAGTTGAAAAAAAAGTAGCTGATTTAATTCTATGAATATTTGTTATACTTTTTTCAGATGGGATACCCGGAGAAATTTGTATTTCATCATCTTTATATAAAGTGTTTAAATTTCTTGAAGATACAAGAAGTTGGAAAGAAAAAAACGATATGGCTGAATATAATGTGGAAATAAGTTTACTGTTTTTTTGTTGTAAATCTCTTAAATCATCTAATTTTAATGAGATATATTCTGTTCCACCTTCAATTAAAATTTCACCCATAAACCTATTGGGTTGATTGAGCCCAGATATACCTAGAGGTGTTGCAGGCTTTGTTATTTTTGCAAAGGTGATTGATTTAGTTTCAAAATACTTAGTAAATGTGGCTTTACCTTTAACTAAAAAATAAATGTTTTCTGATATTTGATGCTGCTTTGCTAAAACTTTATCACTCTCAGCTACAAAATGGTTTGATTTTCCATCTATTAAATCAAAAGATTCTTTTAGATTTCCTAAATTAAATCCATTTTGCTCAAATAATTCGGATAATTTCATAAGTAAAATTAATAGATATACTTAATTTGAATTTATAAATTAAAAATAAATGCATACCTGGGTTGAAAAGTTATCAATAGTTTAATTAAATTTTTAAAGTATTTGTCATTCGTGAAACGTAAATTAAAAAAAACAAATCAGAACTTAAATTTAAGACGCTTGCAAAAAAGCCAAAAGTTATAAATCCTAACTATTTCTATTTTTACAATGAAAACGGGAAATTAGTTGGAATTCCTTACGGTAATTAAATTTTATCTCCTTTGAGATAAACTAGCGTGTTTATTTAAAACTTCAGCTGAAATAATTTTTGCTTCTGTTGTTTTCTTAACACTCCAGATTTTTTCCTTAGCAATTTTTGTTGATACTTTATTATCAACTATTGGTGATGGATAATCCTTACCAATTTCTAAATTTATTCCCTTTTGTTCAATAAATGTTAATTTCCATGGTTCATGAACTAATTTTCCTGGAACATTTTTTAATTCTGGAACCCATTTTTTTATAAAATCTCCTGAAGGATCCTGATCAATTGATTGTTTAATTGGATTGTAAATTCTTATTGAATTTATTCCTGTTGTTCCTGATTGCATTTGAAACTGTGAATAATGTATGCCTGGTTCATAATCTGTAAATAATTTTGCTAAATGTTTTGATGTTTTTTTCCAATCTAGCCATAATTGATAAGAGGCAAATGAGACCAACATCGCTCTCATCCTAAAATTAATCCATCCATAAGTTCGAAGGTACCTCATACAAGCATCAACAAATGGATAACCAGTAGCTCCTTTTTTCCACGCTAAATGATTTTCTTCATTAAAATCATTTTCTCTTATTCCATTATAAGCACTATTCATATTTCTAAATTCAATTTCTGGTTCATCATATAACTTTTGAATAAAATGACAGTGCCAGGCTAATCGACTTTTAAAAGCAATTAAGGATTTCTTTTTTGAAAAAGATAAATTAGACTTTAATTTATCGTTAGTTTTTTTAAAAATTTCTTTAATAGAAATATTTCCGAATGCAATATGAGGACTTAATCTAGAACAAGAGGTTTCTCCAGTTATTGGTGAAGACATTTCTTTTTGGTAATTTTCTGATCTGTCATTAAGAAAAGAGTCTAAAAGTCGAAGTGCGTTTTGTCGCCCGCCAATTTGAATTTTCCCATTTTCTAAATTGTTTGTTTCTATTTTCGATAAATCTTCTACAAACCTGTCTGAAATAAACTCACAATTCATATTTGAATTGACGATTTCGCTATCAATAAATTTATTCCAATTATAAGACCATTTATTTCTAATTCTATGATTTAGTTGAACGCCAAATTGGTTTGATATTTTCCAATTAATTTTTTTTTCTTTAAATAAAAAACTAACTTCTTTATCTAAGTTAGTTATGTACATGTTTTTAAATATTATATTTGAATAAACCTCTTTTATTTTAAATTTATCAGTTAAATGACTTAAAATATCTAACGTATCTCCATAATATATGTTGAGTTTAGAATTATATTTTACACTTAGTGTTTTTGATAAATCTTCTAATGATGATTTTAAAAAATCTAGATGGAATGAGCTTGATGTGGGTAATTTGTGATATTCTTTATCAAATATGTAAATTGGTAAAATCCTCCCTGATTTTACAGCCTCATTAAATGCATCATTATTGGATACACGTAGATCGTTCCTGAACCATACGATTTTGTTCATTTTAGTAATTAAAGATTTATTTTAAAAGTTCTTGAGTTCTTATCGTCTGAGACCTTTAAAATTTTAAATTTCGAAGTTTTTTCAAGCTTTTGTCCTTTGTTAGTAACAAAAGATTTCATTTTTTTAACTTCGCCTTCAGGCATTTTTCTAGTGTACTTTAATGTATGCTTTATTGAACCTACAACAAATATTGTTTTCATAAGTTTTTACTTATAAATTAATTATTGAACTGTCTCTGTGACAAAATTTTCCAATTTGACGATAAAGGTTTTTAATTATTTTTGATATCGAGAATTTACTATAGAGACAGGTTGTATTCAAATAATATATTTATGAAAAGTATAAATAAATTTATTGAAAACGACCTATCAAAATATTATTTTTATAAGTGAAGGAGATGCAAATGCTTGAAATAACGCCACCTGACACTTAGCTGGTGAGATATCACATATTAAAAAAAACACAAACTAAATCCATTTGATGGATTTGGCCAAAATGGCATAAAAAGGGGAGCTCTTTTGGTGCTAGCCAACTGAGCTGACCCCCTTTAATAATTTTTAGACATATATTCTTTAATTCTCTTAGCACCTTCGATTATATCTTTTGTGCTTCTAGCATATGAGAACCGGATAGTAGAATTTCCTCTTTTTTGATCAAAATCAATTCCTGGTGTTATTGCAACATTTGCTTCATCTAAAACTTTTTTACAAAAAGCTAGGCTATCATTTGAATATTCAGAAATATCAACATATATGTAAAAAGCTCCATCAGGTGGTGAAAACTTTTTTAATCCTGCTTTAGGTAATTCTTCTAAAAGTATCTCTCTATTTTTTTTATATACCTCAACATTCGATTGTAACTCTTCATTTGCATCTAAAGAAGCAAGAGCTGTAACTTGACTTACGTGTGGTGGACAAACAAACAAATTTTGCGAAAGTCTTTCTACCTGTCTAACATGATCATCTGGCACTACCATCCACCCTATTCTCCAACCAGTCATAGAAAAGTACTTCGAAAAGGAATTAATTACATAACAGTTATTTGTAATCTCTAAAGCTGAAGTTGGATTATTTTCATATTGAATTCCGTGATAAATTTCATCACTAATAAAACTTACATTATTCTCATTTGCTGTATTAATTAAATTCTCTAGCGATTGTTTATCTAACATAGACCCAGTTGGATTTGCAGGTGATGCAACAAGAATTCCATTTAAATTATTATTTGTAATATCTGCTGGAACAGGTTGAAATCTATTTCGAAGTTTAGTTTGAATATCTACTGTTTCCAAACTTAGTGATTTTAGTATTTGTCTATAGCTAGGATAACTTGGAGAACCAATTCCAACTCTGTCTCCACTATCAAACAATGCCGAAAAAGATAATATAAAGGCTCCAGAGGAACCTGTTGTAACTACTATTCTATTTGGATTTAAATCTAAATTGTACCAATCTCCATATAACTTTGAAATTTTCGTTCTCAGAGCTGGTAGACCAAGTGATACCGTGTAGCCTAGATTGTTTTTATTAATTTCATTTGTAATATAATCTTTTGCAATCTTAGGTGCTGGTGTTCCTGGCTGCCCTACCTCCATATGAATTATATCTTTACCTTTTTCCTCTGCAATTCTTGCTGATTCCATTACATCCATTACTATAAATGGATCAACATCTGATCTTTTTGATTTTTTCATCATTTTATTTGATCTTCACAAAATTTTTTAACTTCATCAGCAGATAGCCTTTCACTCTCAGGTTTATTCGAATCTAATTCAGCTTTTCCAATTATACACGCTTTAATAGTTTTACTTTTATTAAAACCTGAATAATACTGGGTTGATATATATAAAGCTATCACTCCAAGTATTATAATTATCGAAACTTTTAAATTATTACTCATCAGTAAATTTAATTTTTATTTATACCAAATAATAGTAGACTTTAATTATGCAATTTTATCAACCTAAAGAACTCCCAAAGATTATGGTAGCGCCTAATGGAGTAAGACCGATGAAGAAGGATCATCCAAAAGTTCCTATAACTGTTGATGAAATTATTAATACAGCAAAATTATCATACGAAGCAGGTGCTGAGGCAATTCACTTTCACATCAGAGATAAAAATAGCCAACATATATTAGACGCTAAAGACTGTAGTAAGGCATTAATAAAATTAAATGAGATAGTTCCTAACATGCACTTACAAGTTACTACTGAGGCTGTTGGGAGATATTCACCAGGTGAAATGCGTAAATATGCTTATGATGTTAAACCACCAGGAATATCGATTGCAATTAGAGAATTAATTCCAAGCAGAAATCCCACTGATGAAGATGTAAAACTATATAAATATTTATCTGATGAAAAAATTAATGTTCAACATATTTGTCATGAACCTGAGGATATAGATTTACTTTCAAATTTATTAAACCAATCTGAAATTGAAAAAGACAACACTTGGTGCTTATTTGTAATCGGTCACTATACTGGTAAAATTAGTAATCCAAATAAAATACCTTTATATTTAGAAAAATTAGAAAAAAATAAATTTAAAGCAGATTGGGCTATATGTGCTTTTGAAAAAGAAGAATTTATTTGTTTGAAAGAAGCAATAAAACTTGGTGGAAAAATAAGAATCGGATTTGAAAATTCATTATATCTTCCTTCAGGTGAAATTGCTCAAGATAATGAAACAAAAATAAAAATTATAAAAGAGGAATTAAATTTAAATTGAATAATTTTTTATTTTTGAAATTTTATTAGATTTTATAGAACCTATTATAAATCTATCTGGTCTAACTATAAGTCCCTCAGATTTTATGTTATTAAGATATTCACTTAAGCCATTTACATTATTAGACAGTACATAATTAATTTTATTGGAAATTTTTTTCTTTAATTTTGGTGAAATTATTACAATAGGTTTTGAAGAAAATTTTTCATCTAAATTTTTTCCATTTTTTAATTTAAATTGAGGGAATATTTTACCTCGAAGTTTATCATTAACTTTTCCAATTCCTTTGCCCAGTTTTGGCTTAATGGATTTCATAGATTTTACTCCTTCCTTATTTGAAGAAATATTTTTTGTAATTTTTGTTGAGCTGATAGCATTTATAAAAGAACCCATTCTCATAGTTGTGCTTACATACTCTTTTACATTGGAATATCTCTCACTTTGATAGGTATTAAGTAATTTATCTGAATGATTATTCTTTAAACAATGTGATATTTTCCATGACAGGTTTGAGACATCTCTTATTCCAGCACACATTCCTTGTCCCATAAAAGGTGGCATCAAGTGCGCAGCATCACCAGCAATGAATATTCTACCTTTTCTCCAACTTTTACTAATTGCAGATTTGAATGTGTATATAGTTTTTCTCTCGAGTTTAGCATCTTTTTTACTAAGCCATGGTTTAAGGAAATTCCATATGTACTTTTCAGACATAATTGTTTCCTCTTTTTCTTTATTATTAATTACAAACTCCCACCTTCTTCTTCTGCCTACATTTCTGCAATACGTTGCTGGTCTTACTTTGTTAGAAAATTGAATTGTTCGATCTGGAAGATTATTTTTCTTTTTTTTCAAAATTAAATCAACCACTGCCCATTTTTGAGTAAATCCTAAATTACTCATGCTTGATTTTATCTGATTTCGGACTGTTGAATTTGCACCATCACAACCAATTAAATATTTAGCTTTAATATTCAGAATTCTATTATATTTTATGTCTTGATAAATTATTCGAACATTATTTTTAGTATTTGTAGCTTTTAAGAGTTCAGTATTTTGCTGGATACGGACCTTTTTAAAAGATTTAAGTCTCTTTCGTAATTGTCTCTCTAAATCAGGTTGATGAAATCTATAACTTGGATACCATCCATTTTCAGTAATTTCTTTTGGTCTGGGCCAATCTAAAATTACATCACCCTTTTTATTTACAAACTTAGTTCCTTTGTTAATTAGAGTATATTTTAGAAATTTATCTGTAATTCCAATTGTTTGAAATACTCTCATAACCTCGTCATCAAAATGGACTGCTCTTGGAAGAGGGTAAAAACTATTTTCTTTTTCTAAAATTAAAATTGAATAACCTTGAATTGCTAATAAGTTTGCTAGGGTTCCTCCTGTTGGACCTAATCCAACAATTACTAAATCATATTCTTTCATTAATTTTTAAATTTATTTCTTTTTAGCAATATTGGAATATAGCCAAGGGCAATCTACTAATAAAGGAGCTTGTTTACCTTCTGCAGCAGTTTGCATTCTTTTATCTCTAAATTTTTTTCTTTCTTCTTCTGGTAAATATAGTCTTTCATGCCCCCAAAAGCTCGGGCCTTCAAAAGTTTCAATGGCTTCCCAAGTTTTAGGATCAATTATTCTTCCGCCCCAGCCATTTTCAACAAAAAAACCTGATGGTGTTATTGAATAAAATGAGGTCATGTAATCATTAGTGTGCCTACCCATTGTATAGGCAATTTTATCATTTTTTAAATTCATTAAATCATATCCCTGTCCAACATCATCTAAGGAATTGTACTCGACCATAAAATGGTGAAATCCTTGTTGACCCGATCCAAACAATGCAAAACTATGATGTCTACCATTAACATGAAAGAAACATAATGATATTGGTGTATTGCTATAATCGCTGATTTTAAAATCTAAAAGATCTTTATAGAAAGGGACAAGTTTATTAAAATCTTTAGCATGTAAAACAACGTGGCCCATTCCGAGTGCACCAGTTTTAAATCCAGAAATTGGTCTAGATGGTTTGAAAGGATCACTATCTTTCATTGGATCAAATATCAATTCTATCTGATTGCCCTGAGGGTCTTTAAAATAAATTAAATCTTTAACAAATCTTTTATCCGCAAATGAGGATTGTCCATAAGTTACTTGGATATTATTATTCTCAAGACGATCAGCATATATTTTTAAATCTTCTTTTTTCTCAACTTCCCAACCCATAAAAGCTAAGCTATCTCCAGTATCTCCTGTAACGACTAATCTTTGCTTTTGATCATCCATTCTAAATGAAAGAGAGTCTTTTGACCTATCCACTTTCTGCATTCCCAGACATTTTTGTGAATAATCTGACCAGTCTTCAATTCGATCAGAATTAACACCGATATAACTTAATGCATTTATTGCCATTCAATTACTATACAGGATTAAAATTGAGCCTGCATTATTAAATACAGGCTCAAAAATTAGGTTTAAATTAACCGTCTATTTTAGATATTATTTGTCTTGCTCTTTTTAGAACTGAGTCACCATCAAGGCCTTTTCCTTTCATTTCAGCAAGCCAGTTTGCTTCGATAGGTGCTAATATTTTTTTATATTCAGCTATAACATCATCTGAGGCTACTATGATCTCATGTCCAGGTTTATTTTCTACCTCAACTCTCATTTTCGCATTTTGACTATCTATTAATCCAGATGCCCAATCACCAAACCACTGACCACTAAATTTATCTACACATCCTTTTCCTTTTGCTGATAATCCATCATATTTACCCTGGTTCATTATCAAACCAAATGTTGCATTGGTTATGTTAACTTCAGTGTGAAATTTAGTTACATCAAATAATCTAAAAGATCCTATTGCAGTATAAGGAAATGGAGTTCCATCAATTACACCTTTGTTAAGTGCTTCTGATGTTCCAGGAGCTGGTACTCTTACACCAGTTGCGCCAAGAGTTTTTAAAATTGTTCCAGCAATTTTACTTGGTACCCTCATTTTCTTACCTTTGAAGTCAGCAGGTCTTACAACTTTATCTGTCTTCATATGTATTTGATATCCAGGATTAGAATGTAAACCAATTAGTTTAATTCCCGCCATCTCTTTATCTAAGTAACCTTCTTCATAAAGAGTATTTAAAGCTCTAGACCCTGCTTTTGAAGTTTTTGTTAAGAAAGGTAATTCAATTACAGAACTTAATGGAAACTGTCCTCCGATATATCCAAGTACCGTCCATGAAATGTCTGCTACACCTTTTGTAACAATATCATATTGTTGTGGTGGTTTTCCCAACACACCTCCTGCAAACATTTTAACATTAACTGCTCCAGCTGAACATTCGTTTACTTTGTCAGCCCATGCAGCAAGAATTTTGCTTGCGATAAAAGCTTTTGGTGGTTCAAATGTTGCAAGTTTAAGTTCAGTTGCTGAAGCAGCATTTACTATACCTAAACTTAAAACACCAAAAACAAATCCAATTATTTTGTTTTTCATATTTCTCCCTCTAAAATTTATATTAAAATTTTAACTCTAATTTGAGATTATTTCATCCTTAATAGTGTTAGATAAAACACCAATATCAGTGATTTCGACTTCAACATTGTCTCCTGGTTTC